>NZ_JAERJM010000004.1:0-419604 GCF_018257655.1 Pantoea sp. JGM49
TTGCAACGCTGGAAACAGAATGGCCACGATCAACAACCTGTTTGACTGCTTCAATTTTAAACTCTTCTGGATAACGCATACCGCTCATGGGCACCTCTCTTTAAGCCATCTTAAATGACTCTGAGGTGTCTGTTAAACCCATAGCGATTCAGCGCTTCGCCTGGGCGTATCCCGGAACTGGTAAAGGACGTAAGTTCGATAGCAGAGATGGTCAGACTACCGGGACGACGGGAGCGCTCGTTCCCAAGGGTGGTGAAAGAGAGACCCTATAAATATCCGACAGCCAGAAGAAAAAATGCCAGTCAGGCTTAACTGACTGGCATTAGGGCTTTCGCCCCTTTTTATTCTGATTTATACATCATTAGGCCAGCGAACCCATCTTGGCATATATACCCTTTGCCGCAAAGAGACGATAAGTCTCTTGCTGAATCTCCAATGAAGTATATGGTATCCTTGTCAAGAATCTTATTTTTAATCAATTCATCAATTTCTTTATTTTGCGCCGCATCCTTAATCACATCATATCGAGCCATGTAACCCGCATTTACAGGCAGACCGTGCAATGCAGATAAATATATTACATTACTTTTGTCTGTGAAATCCCTTGGCGGGATCATCGCAACGCTATTAAACCTTGAGTAGTCTACATTATACTCATTGATATCGTTCTTTATCCATTTTTCCGACGTGGTCTCAATAGTTGCACGCGCTAAGTCGCCAAACTTATAAATGTCGAATAACTGTACTAGCGCTACTAAGATGATTAAAGGTAAACAATGTTTTTTTGCTAGAAACCATATGGAGACAATAGATGCTATCATTAAGAAATAACTCACCGGCCAAATAAACCTACCGCTAGCACGGAATGTATTAAATGGTCCAACCAAGAATTCAGGGAGTTTAAATCTGAATGTTTCAAATCCTTGGAGAGAAACTACATTTGATACCGCGAAGATGTATAAACCTAAAAGGCCTACTGCAGGCAAAATGTAAGTAAGAGACAAAATTTTCTTTCCGCTGCATTCTATTTTTTTAGAAAACATTATCAACAACGCAGATAGGCATATTATTACACCAAAACCTAGATACCCTAACCCCTCGCCATTTTCAAGTTGGTTGTTGTTGACTCTTAAAAATCTTGAGAAGGCTGGGGAGAATGGATTGAAAAACGTAAGCAGGTCAGACCTGAATTCGCCAAACCCTCCCGCGGCCAACCCATTGCTTATTACAAAATATCCTTCTGCATACATAAGAATAAAGCATAATAGTAATGTCACGAAGAAGGATGTGATATAACGCTTATAATCTCTCGACTCAAACAATTCAATAACAACTTTAACAAAGAAAACAGCTAGCACCATCATTAGCAAATATGCATGCACTGAAGCTGTTATGCATATTAGAACTGCCCATTTTCTGAATGAAAATGGCTTAAGATAAAGCAAAAAAGAGGCTAGAACTAAAAATTGAGCACATAAAGCATAATGACCTTGCATGCGAAGAAGTAATGTTGGTGCAAAAGAAAGGATGAATCCGCCAACAATTGAGAATGCTTTATCTTTGGTGAGGTGATTGAAAATTTTATAACCAAAAAGTGATTGAAGTACGTAGCAAATTAATAGCCAAATGCCAGAGTATTGAAATTCCACAGGTAGTATTGAGCTAAGGTATTTTAAAGGGATAGCAACGAGAGGTATGCTATCAGTGAAGACAATTGAGCTACTAATTGCCATACCATAGTTGTAGTTAAGTCCAACAGGCCACTGCAGAAGCGGAGTGTGCCGAAATGTGCTCCAGCCAAGATAATGTTGAGCTGGGTCACCCCTCATCAGCCAAGAGATGTTCGTTGGGTTTAAAATAGCAATATCAGAAAATATTAAAAAAGAGGCCAGCCCAAAAAACAAAGAAAGCCAGGAAAATATGTCGATCCTAAAATTGTTACGCATGTAGTTAATTCCCTTATTTGCTAATAAGTTACTTCTTTATGATGTATTTGGGGCGCTGTTTAGTTTCTATATATATTCGACCAATATATTCACCTAACACCCCAATGCCGATCAATTGGACCCCGCCAAGAAACAGAATTGATACGAGTAACGAAGGATAGCCAGCCACAGGGTTTCCCCATACAAGCTTGTCTGCAATCATCCATACTCCGTAAATGAAAGACAATCCAGCCACGATAAATCCAATGTATGTCCACACGCGCAGAGGGAACGTTGAAAAAGAGGTTATTCCCTCGAGTGCCAGATTCCACAACTTCCAGCCATTGAATTTAGAAATTCCTGCCACACGTTCTGCTCGGGAATACTCAACCAGTTCAACCCGGCCTCCTACCCAAGAAAGAATTCCCTTCATAAAAAGATTGCGCTCAGGCATGAGCTTAATGCTTTCCACTGTATCTCTGGACATAAGCCTGAAGTCACCAACATTCTCTTCAATATTTGGAGAGCTTATTTTGTTATGAAGGCGATAGAACCACTCGGCTGTTTTGCGCTTCAGATGACTGTCTGTGCTGCGATCAGTGCGCTTTGCCAGCACAACATCTGCGCCACCCTGCCACTTCTCTATGAGTTGAGGGATAACAGTGATGGGGTCCTGTAAATCAACGTCGATTGGAATGATGGCATCGCCGGTGGCGTGCTCGAGACCGGCAAACAGAGCTGGCTCTTTGCCGAAATTTCTCGTAAATGAAATCGACTTAACCAGGGGATCGGAAACGGCCAGCGCATTAATGATGCTCTCTGTTCCGTCTTTGCTGCCGTCATTTATGAAAACTACTTCAACTTCATAATCTATCAACTCGCGGCGCACTGCCTGATAGAAAATAGGCACCGCCTCCTCTTCATTAAAGACGGGAACAACCAGAGAGATTTTCATTTCTTTTTTCTTTCCCTGAAAACTACGTACTTGGAATAAACGAAACCACACACCAGGCTGATGGCTGAGAAAACGACGAGCGTAGCGATCGGAGATACCTTGAGCCTATCGGCATACGATCCAATCATCACGGCAACCAGGCCCATAAATAAGACATACATCATGTAGCGGATGGTTGTTGCTTCCGCGTTAAATGTCCATTTTGCGTTAGCGAAGAAAGAGAAAGTCACGGCCACACAAAAGGCGACGAAGTTTGATAGCGACTGAGGCTGCCCTCGCTCGACGCAGATAGCGAATGTAATCCAGTGAATGGCTGTATTGATCACCCCGATAGTGACATACCGTGCAAAAATTTTAGACATGGCTTTTCCGTATTCAAATTAGGTCGATTCTGGCATTGGGTTAAGGTCTGATCAAGACAACGAAGGAAAATTGATAAGATTTGGATGAGGCGGGTAAAAACCCTTTACTTTTATGTCGATGCGGGGTGAGAAGTGGCGGCCAGCAATGTAAAGCAGATGCTAAAAATCTCGATGCGTACCAAAGTGAGTACCAAACAAAAACCGGAAAAATAAAAACATAGTTAAATCAGCAGGTAAAGCATCCATTCTCATAAGCGTGGACAAAAAGGTGAACTCAGAGGCGGGCACGGCAGTATCCTGGCAATAGAAAATCAACGCACAGAATAGTCGTGTGCAGCAGGCAGCACAACCTTGTTTACCGCTGCTGTGGGCAGGCGCACAGCATTTGTCCGCAGTTCATACTTTTTTTCAATTTATTCAACTATCCAGGCGCTAATTGCCGTAAAACGTGCGGCGGTAAATTCATTTTTTGATTAGAGGAAGAAGTGTTGAAAAGGCGTCTGCTGGTAACTGTATCTGGAATGATTGTTTGGGCATCACTGGCACACGCTGACGACAGCATGCCATTCCCACTGACGCCTCCGCCGATCGATGCGGCTTCGTGGGTGTTAATGGACGCCACCACGGGCCAGATCCTTACTGCCGGCAATCCCGATGAAGAGCGTAACCCGGCCAGCCTCACCAAGCTGATGACCGGCTACGTGGTGGATCGCGCGGTTGATCAGAAAAAAATCACCCGTGATGATGTGGTCACCGTGGGTAAGGATGCCTGGGCTGCAGGTAATCCGGTGTTCAAAGGCTCCTCACTGATGTTCCTCAAGCCCGGCGACAAAGTGACGGTACGCGATCTGATGCGTGGCGTGATCATCGATTCCGGCAATGACGCCTGTGTGGCGCTGGCGGATTATGTGGCGGGCAGCCAGGACAGCTTCGTCAATATGATGAACAACTACGTACAGAAGCTCGGTCTGACGCATACCCATTTTGAAACCGTGCACGGCCTGGATGCACCCGGCCAGCACACCACCGCGCGTGATTTAGCGGTGCTGTCGCGTGCCATCATCAATGGTGAGCAGGATTTCTACGCCATGTACGCGGAGAAAACCCTGAGTTGGAACGGGATTACGCAAAACAACCGTAACGGTTTGTTATGGGATCAAAACCTTCACGTTGATGGCATGAAAACAGGCCATACTGAAACGGCAGGTTTCAACATCATCGCGTCAAACATTGTTGGTCGTCATCGCCTGATTGCGGTGATCATGGGCGGTAAGAGCTCGAAAGGACGTGAAGAGCAGGCGCGTAAACTGCTGGTGTGGGGTCAGAACAACTTCGATACCGTGCAACTGTTCCATGCGGGTAAGAAAATCGGCACCGAAAACGTCTGGTACGGCAATCCGCACAAAGTGGATGTCGGCACCACTCAGGATATTTATCTGTCTCTGCCGCGCAACGAAGTTTCAAACGTCATGGCGAAATATGTGATTGAGCGTAAAGATCTGGAAGCACCGCTGAAAGCCGGTGAGCAGGTGGGTGAAATCCAGGTAATGGACAAAGACAAGCAGCTGGCGAGCTATCCGCTGTATGCCCTACAAGGTGTGGATAAAGCCGGCATCATCACGCGTATCAGTGACTACATAAAACAGAAACTGTAATCCGCAGCGGATGTCGCGGCCGCTCCCGTCGATATCGGGGAGCGGCCAGAGCGGGCTTTCTGCTGCTGAACGGAGGCAAAGGTATGAAAGCATCAATCGTCGAGCGCAATCCTCAAAGCTGGCAGGGCTACCATTTGCAGGGTCCGTGGCAGGAAACGGTGCCGCGCGGATTTAACCAGCTAAAAAGCTGGGTCGAGCAGCATGGTGTCGAAGGCGAATGGCTGGCCATCTATTACGGTAATCCTGAAATTCTTCCGCCGGAAGAGCTGTGCGTTGAAACGGTGATCACTGCGCCCACCGATGCTGTGCCCTCTTATAGTGACGACATCGAGCAAGGCCTGCTGCCCGGTGGGCAATATTTTCATGCGCGCATGGAAGTGATGAACAACGATTTCTTCACCGCCTGGCACAGCCTGTTTGATCATCTCAAGACGAAAACCGACTGGCAGGTGGATAATCGTCCCTGCTTCGAACACTACCTTTCCGACGGCTCTGACAGCGGCGACTGGCTGGTGGATATGTACATTCCGGTACGTGCAGCCGACTAATATCATCAGTGCGTTACTTCTACGTTTCATAAGCGAAAATAAGATGTAGCGCACTTGTTGAATCGCAAAAAAAGAGCGGAAATAGTGCTGCGCAGCACTCAATGTTCGTGTCGCGCCAGGGTAACATAGCGCGCAAATTTTTATCGTTCCCGGACTACCATGTTACGCGCCGACAAACCCATCTCTGCCATTGAGTTCTGGTTCTACCGCCACTATCGCGCTGTGCACGGCGTGCGCATCGCTATCGCCTTTGTGCTCTGTTTTCTGTTTGTGCGTTTGACGGATATTCCGGAAGGCACCTGGCCGCTAATCACGCTGGTGGTGGTGATGGGGCCGATCTCGACCTGGGGCAATGTGTTTCCGCGCGTCATCCAGCGCATCAGCGGTACGTTTGCCGGGCTGGCATCGGGTTTGATCGCCCTGAAGCTGGAGCTGATCTCACTGCCAATGATGCTGTCGTGGTGCTTCGTGGTGATGATTATTTGCGGCTATCTGACGCTGGGTAAACATCCTTATATGGCGCTGTTGATTGGTATCACGCTCGGCGTGGTGGTGGGTGCGCCGGCCGGTGACTTCACTGTGGCGCTGTGGCGTGGCGGCGATGTGATCCTGGGTTCGATTATGGCGCTGCTGTTCAGTGCGATTCTCGCTCAGCGTGCCTACACGCACTGGCGCATTCAGCTGTCGGATTCGTTTATCGCCATGGCGAAACTGCATCACACCGGCTTTTCCGCCAACCTGCTGGAGAAACCGCGACTGAACAAACCATTCCAGAAGCAGCTCTCCAGCGTGATTAAAATGCGCGCGCTGCTGGAACCGGCGAGTAAAGAGACGCGTATTCCGAAATCAGTGTTTGAAGCGATTCAGACCATCAACCGTAATATGGTTAACACGATGCAGATGCAAATTGATGCATGGTGGTCATCACGTGAGAGCCATCTGTTGCTGCTCAATGCCCCGACGCTGCGCCGCAGTCAGAAAATGACCGAAGACACGTTGAAAGCGCTGGCCACATTGATGGTGAAAGGGGAGACGGAAGGGGTGATCGCCAACAGCCATGAACTGGAGGAGATCACCCAGGAACTGGAACAGTTGATTGCCAACCGCAGCGGGCGCTTAGAGACCACGGCGATCTATGGCTACGTGTGGTTGAGTCTGGAACAGGCGCGTCAACTGGAGCGCATTACGGATCTGGTCCGTCTGGCACTGCGCAAATAGTTTTCTCAGGCAATGACTTAATGTGAATCACCCTTTCTTTGCGCTAAGATAAGTGCCAGTCCGAAATTAGCTGTGAAAATTGCGAATCCAGCTAGCAAGCCGCTAAGCTGTAGCTCATGACTATTCCGCCTGCCGCGGCAGGCTCAAAGAAAGGTGCCAACATGGAAAATGCCAAGCAATCATTTCAGGACGTTCTGGAGTTTGTACGTATGTTTCGTCGTAAAAACAAACTGCAGCGCGAAATCGTGGATAACGAGAAGAAAGTCCGTGATAACCAGAAACGTGTGTTGCTGCTGGACAACCTGAGCGAGTACATCAAACCAGGCATGAGCGTTGAGGCGATTCAGGAAATCATTGCATCCATGCGTGTGGACTATGAAGACCGCGTCGATGAGTACATCATCAAAAATGCTGACTTGTCGAAAGAGCGTCGCGAGCTGTCGAAGAAGTTGAAAGCGATGGGTGAACCAAAGCCGCAGTAAAAATGTTGGGACCGTAAGGTCCCAAATTTTTTGCAGCGTAACGGCTTCCGCACTGCCTGCCGTGGCGTGCGCAATAGCCTGTGCTGCTTTAACCTGGTCAGGCTTTGGGTTTTAATTGTCGCGCTAATGCCTGCAACTGACCGGCGATCTCCGCTATATCCACATCCCCATGCATCGGCGCAGCTGTCGTTTCGCGCAATATCAGCTCGGTTACCAGCGGTAGGGGCTGTACAGCTTCTCCGGCCAGTTCCGCCAACAAGCGGTCCACAGATACTGCACCCAACTGCTGCAAATCCTGACGCACGGTGGTGAGCGGCGGCTGATACCACGCGCTCTCGGCAGTGTCGTCATAACCAATAATCGACATCTCTCCAGGAATTTTCACGCCGTGTTGGTGCAGTGCACGCATCGCCCCAAGCGCCATCTGATCGTTCGCCACCAGCAGGGCCTGTGGCAGGCGGTCCGGCAGTAACTGCAATAGCGCCTGATACCCGGATGCCGCACTCCAGTCGCCATGCAGTACGCATATCGGCTGCAACTGGTGTGACGATAACGCCCGTTGCCATGCAGTGAAGCGCGCCCGCGCCGAAGCCGAACTTTCAGGCCCATTCAGCACGCCAATCTGCTGGTGGCCCAGCGCGACGAGATGCTCCACTGCCTGCTGCGCACCCGATTCACTCTGATACTGGCACTGGCTGACAGCAGCATGTTGTTCAACATCGAGAAACAGCACAGGCTTACTGCCGCACTGCTGCTGCACCTGCGCCGCCTGTTCAGCATCGAGCGGCAGGTTGATGAGTAGTGCATCAACGCGCTGCGCCAGCAGTTCATTCACCGTGTCCTGGGCATTTCCGGCCGCATTCGCCATGGCGATCACCAGATGGTAACCCTGTGCGGCGGCACGTTCATGGATCGCAGAGGCAATCTGTGCCGGGGCCATCAATGCCAGATCGCTGGTGGCCAGCCCCAGCGTGCGCGTGGCTTTTCCTGCCAGCTGCTGTGCCACGCGGTTGGGCACATAGTTCAGCTGTTGCATCGCGGCTTCGACTTTGGCGCGCGTGCGTGGCGAAACCTGCACGGAATGGTTGAGCACACGGGAAACGGTCTGGTAGGAAACCCCCGCCAGTGCAGCGACATCATCGAGGGTAACGGAACGCGCAGTCATAAACTCTCCTGAATCTGATAGCGGCGAGTGTAGCAAATTTTTCTCTGCTGTCGCGGAGTTAAGCCGCTACACTGCCAGTGTTAATGCGAGGAGAACGCGATGCAGCTCAATAGCCAACAGATTCAGGATATCAATACGCTTGCGGCCTGGCTGGCGCTTGACCACATGCCGACAGATGGCACGCTCGAGGTTGATTTGGCAATTCTTGCCGGTCACGCGGTACTGCCCAACGTTGAAGGTGTGATAGCACTGGCGAAGAAGTATCAGCTGCCTCTGATGATCAGCGGCGGTATCGGTCATTCTACGGTGTTACTGGCGGAGATGATTGCTAATCATCCCCTTTATCGTCAGATTTCTACCCAAGGTAAAAGCGAAGCAGAGCTGCTGGGCGACATGGCGCGGGTGTTTGCCGCACTGCCGGACGAGCAGCTGCTGCTGGAGACCGCCTCACGCAACTGTGGTGAGAATGCCGCTTTCAGCCAAAAACTGCTCGATGAGCAGAAGTGGCAGCCGCAGCATGTACTGTTGGTGCAGGACCCACTGATGCAGCGACGCACCTGGGAAACTTTCCGCTACCAGTGGCGTGACCGTGCCGACGCACCCGAATTTATCAGCTGGCCGGTGTTTATTCCGCAGGTGATGATGGATGCGGGTATGCTGCGCATTATCGGTGCGCCACCGCAAGGATTGTGGTCGATGGAGCGTTTTCTTTCGCTGCTGATGGGCGAGATCCAGCGCCTGCGCGATGATGAAAACGGCTACGGTCCACGCGGCAAAGGTTTCCTCGGGCATGTGGATATCCCGGACGAGGTAGAAGCAGGCTGGCAGCGCTTGATGCAACTGAAAGGCGTGCAGTCGCGGCTTGGATAAAACGCGTATAACCCCGATGCGGCGCACTTTATTGCGCATGGGGCGGCGATTTGGCTCTATCAGACTCACGCCTAACCCCGTAGCGGCGCAATTCATTGCGCATAAGTCAGCGAATTAGCCTTCTCAGATTCGCGCGATAATATTGCACCGCAACGGTATTAACCTGCGATTTAACGATTCTGCAAATACACCTGCAAATTCACATACACCGCATTCAACAACGGCGTCACCACGCCACTGCGTGCGCCTCGCACCAGCAGATCGCCAATCACCTGGTCCGCCTCAATCTCATAACCCTGGGTTAAGTCGCGATACATCGAGGAGGTCATCGCCACCTGCGGATTATTTAGCGTCTCATAAATCTTTGCCGTTACCGCTGGCCGTTCCTGATAGCCGTCAGCACCAAGCACGGAAAGCACCTCAGTAAAAATCCCCTGCAACAAGGCTTCACCACCTTGGGATCGCAACACCTGTTGGGTATTACCTCGCGCGATGCAGCACACCGCCCCTAATGTGCTGAGCAGCAGCCACTTCTCCCACAGTTCGCTGATGATGTTGTCAGCAAAGACCGTATCGAATTGCGCGATGTTCAGCGTTTCATTGACACGTTGCAGACGTGCATCATTGTGCCCATCGAGTGCACCGTAGTAGAGAATATGCAGCGGCGTCATCTGCACCACTTCACCTTGTTCACCCAGCGTGGCGTTGATTTTACACAAGCCGCCAATCACCTTGTCGCCAAAGCGTGCGCGCAGCGTATCGATATGCCGCATGCCGTTGAGGATCGGCATGATCAGTGTTTCTGGCCCGACGGCGGGTGCGATATCCTCGATAGCCTGATCGAGCCCGAAGCTTTTCACCGTCAGAATGATCAGATCAAATTGGCCTGTCAGCTTGCCGGTTTGCGCCAGCTGCGGGTGAATCACTTCTGTGCCGCCCGGTGTTTTTAGCACCAGACCGTTTTGATGCAGTTGCTGAAAACGGCGCTCGCGCACCAGAAAAGTCACATCACGTCCTGCTTGCGCCAGACGTGCACCGAAATACCCGCCGGTGGCACCGGCGCCGACAACCAGAATGCGCATGGTTAAATTTCCCGTTGAGAGTGAAGTCCTTACCATAAATCGGGAAGGGCTGAGCTTGCCAGCCCGTAAATGCTGAAACCGTCACAAGATTTTTCCGATGGCTAAAAAAGGCTCAAACTGTTCGTATTTATTCGTACAATGGGTCTATGCTGTTGCGCAGCGGCGGGCAATGGTGCTCGCCCCATTTATCCAGTCGAACAGACTAAGGACGCATCATGCCCCGACCCCTACCTATCGAACGTTATCGCAATATCGGCATCTCCGCGCACATCGATGCCGGTAAAACCACCACCACTGAGCGCATTCTGTTTTACACCGGGATGAGTCACAAGTTGGGTGAAGTGCACGATGGCGCGGCAACCACAGACTGGATGGCGCAGGAGCAAGAGCGCGGCATTACCATCACCTCGGCGGCAGTAAGCTGCTACTGGCCGGGCATGGATGGCAGCTTCACGCCGCACCGCATCAACATCATCGACACACCCGGACACGTCGATTTCACCATCGAAGTGGAGCGATCCATGCGCGTGCTGGATGGTGCCGTGATGGTGTATGACGCCGTCGGTGGCGTACAGCCGCAATCGGAAACCGTGTGGCGCCAGGCCAACAAGTATCATGTGCCGCGCATTGCTTTCGTTAATAAGATGGATCGCCAGGGTGCGGACTTTTTCCGCGTAGTGCAGATGATGAAAGATCGTCTGCATGCCAATCCGGTACCGATCGTGATTCCGATTGGTGCGGAAGAGCATTTTGCAGGCGTAGTGGATCTCAACAAGATGCGCGCCATCTACTGGGATGAAGCCAGCCAGGGCATGACGTTCAGCTATGCGCCAATCCCTGATGAGTTGCAGGCGCTGGCTGCCGAATGGCGTGAGAATATGGTGGCTGCTGCGGCGGAAGCCAGTGAAGCGTTGATGGATCGTTATCTGGAGCAGGGTGACCTGAGCGAAGAAGAGGTCATCGCGGGCTTACGTCAGCGCACATTGATTGGCGAGATCCAGCCGATGCTGTGTGGTAGCGCGTTCAAAAACAAAGGTGTGCAGCGCATGCTTGATGCGGTGATTGAGCTGATGCCGTCGCCGCTGGACGTGCCGCCGGTTTCCGGTGTGAACGAAAAAGGCGAGCACGATGAGCGCCATGCTGATGACGATGAACCGTTCTCGGCGCTGGCCTTCAAACTGATGAGCGATCCCTATGTGGGCCAACTCACCTTCGTGCGTGTTTACTCCGGTGTATTGCGCAAAGGCGATAGCGTGTGGAATGCGGTGAAAGGGCGTAAGGAGCGCATCGGACGTATCGTGCAGATGCAGGCTAACGATCGCATCGAAATCGAGGAGATTCGTGCGGGTGATATAGCCGCCTGTGTCGGTTTGAAAGAGGTGACCACTGGCGAAACGCTGTGCGATCCGAATGCGGTGATCACCCTGGAACGCATGGAGTTCCCGGACCCGGTAATTTCGCTGTCGATTGAGCCGAAAACCAAGGCAGATCAGGAGAAAATGGGGCTGGCGTTGCAGCGTTTGGCCGCAGAAGATCCGTCATTCCGCCTGCACACCGATGAAGAGTCGGGGCAGACGATTATCTCCGGTATGGGTGAGTTGCATCTGGAGATCATCGTTGATCGCATGAAGCGTGAATTCGGTGTGGAAGCCAACATTGGTCGGCCACAGGTCACCTATCGCGAAACCATTCGTAAGACGGTGCGCGATGTGGAAGGCAAGTTTGTGCGCCAGTCGGGTGGTAAAGGTCAGTATGGCCACGTGGTGCTGACGCTGGAGCCGCAGGCAGCAGGCGCAGGTTTTGCCTTTGAAGATGCCACCAAGGGCGGCGTAGTGCCACGCGAGTTTATTCCTTCGGTGGAGAAGGGGATTCGTGAAGCGCTCAATTCCGGCGTGCTGGCGGGCTATCCAGTGGTGGATCTCAAGGCCACACTGACCTTCGGTTCGTATCATGACGTCGACTCTTCGGAAATGGCTTTCCGCATGGCGGCGATTTTTGGTTTCAAAGCGGCGGCTAAACAGGCCGATCCGGTGATCCTTGAGCCGGTGATGCAGGTGGAGGTGGAAACGCCAGAGGATTACGCCGGTGGGGTGATGGGCGATCTCTCTTCGCGTCGCGGTACGCTGCAAGGTATGGATGAGCGCTTTGGTGCGCGCATCATCCGAGCCGAAGTGCCGCTGTCAGAGATGTTTGGCTACGCCACCACGCTGCGATCCATGTCGCAGGGCCGTGCCACTTACAGCATGGAATTTGCGCATTACGCTGAAGCGCCACGCAATGTGGCCGAGGGAATTATTGCGTCACGCGCAGAGTGATTTTTTGGGCGGCAAGGATGCCGCCTTTAAGCTGCGCGATATATTGCGTATAGCTGCAGCGCGATGAAAGATGGTCGTTGCGCGATAAATTACATCGCGGCTGTTCAAATCACAGCAACTTCACGCCGTATTCCGCTGCTTGATCTTCCCACGCTTGCACCTCATCGTAAAACGCCCGCTCTGGCACCGCAAAACCGCTGATTAGACTCGCTGCCAGCAACTGCTGATGCTTCTTATCAGTAGTGAGTTCGGTCAAGGCGCTGCGCAGACGCTCAAGCGTTTTGGCATCGGTTTTTGCTGAGGTGATTAACGGCAGTGCGGCACACAGCGGGGTTTCACCAATGATCTCTAACCCGGCCAGTTCTTCAGGGTGATGAGCACGCAACAGTGCCCAGGTGATGCAATCGATCGCCGCGATATCCGCTCGCTGTTCACGCAACGCGGCCAACGATTGACGATGACTGCCACTCTGCAGCGCTTCACTGAAGAAATGCCCGTCGTGTGCCAGTGGCGCGATCACGTAGCGCAGCGAATTGTAGCCCGAGTGCGAGTCATCACTGTTGCACACCGCGCGGCGACCACGAAAATCGCTCAGGGTAAGATTTTCATCCTCTTTGCGCGCCACCAGCCAACTGCGATAGCGCAGTCCCTCACAGCCTTGCGCGCTGGATTGAAATGCCCCAACCAGTTGCACATCAGGCAATAAAGCCACCAGCGGATAGCCGCAGGTCTGGCTTAACAGCAAATCAGCGTCGCGCCAGTGGGGTAAGAGTTCGTTGTGCCACTCTACTTCAGCCTGCACGCCGCGTTGTTTCAGCAGCGTCGTTAGCGCAGCAGTCAGGCCAAGCGTCGTTGGATGATGAATATCGTACATCGGCAGTGAAATGATCGGCATGCTGTGCATCCTTGTGCGTTCCCGGATGGGCGTTAACGTTGACCGGTTTGCGCCAGAAGCGCAGCAACCACTCGCCATAACCCGCGACGCGGAAACCGTGATTGCGCTGATGGTAGCCGTCGCGATACAGCAGATAGACTTTGCGCAAGCCGTACCAGGGCAAACCGGGCAGATCGTGATGTACAGAATGATAGTTGAGATTCAGAAATAGCCAACGCCACGGCCAGGCGGCTTCATTGTTCACGGAGCGGGCCAGCGGGGCTTCTTCTGCGCGATGCTCGTAGAAAGAACGTATTTTGGTCAACGCCAATGCCGGATAACTCACGGCAACCACGAACCACAGCGGCGACAATCCTTGCTGCTGCATCCAGTAGAAAAGCCCAGCCAGCAGCGTCAGATGAATCACCCACATCGAAATAGCGGCACGATCACGCGCCAAAAGCATCATCTTCAGGGTCGCCACGATATCCAGCAGCGGACCTAACAGCAAACGGCCGGGAAACGTATTACGCAGGTGAATCAAGCGTTGCTGCCACGGCTTGAGCTGTGCCCAGCGTTCCGGCGACAGGTAATAGGTTTCCGGATCTTCATCCGGTTCGGTGAGGATGTGATTGCGGTGATGTGCCAGATGGGAATCGCGATACAGCCCATAGGGATACCACAACGCCAGCGGCAGGGTACCAAACAGCTGGTTGAGCCCTGGAAAACGCGTGGGATGGCCATGGATCAGCTCATGCTGCAGCGACATATACCAGGTGGTGAACACAATCAGCAGCAGAGTGGTTAAAAACAGACCCGGCGTTTGCCAATAGATGACGCAGCCAAACCAGCCACCATACACTCCGACCATCAGCGCCCAGGTGGGCAGTTCACTGCGCCACAACCAATTGCGGCCCAGCTGATGCACCACTTCACGCTGCTGTGCATTGATATAGTCGTTTGCCATGCGGATGCCATAAACCTGTGAATCGGATGAATTCCCCGCAAGATGATTGATCATCGTGATAAACACAAAGACCGTGTTTTTATGACTTATGCAAAAAAGTTGATGAAGCGCGCGAAAACTATTGGCTATTAGTCACCTCTCGCCTGGCGTAACCTTTCTCCATCGAAACCTAATGCATCATGTGCGGGCCAGTACGGTCCCCCTGGAGAATTTCACCATGAAAAAGATTGGCTTCTTATCCTTTGGTCACTGGACCCCGTCATCGCAGTCAGCCACCCGTTCCGCTCAGGACGTGTTACTGCAATCCATCGATTTAGCCGTGGCTGCAGAAGAGTTGGGCGCGGATGGCGCTTACTATCGCGTGCACCACTTCGCGCGTCAGTTAAGCTCGCCGTTCCCGCTGCTGGCGGCAGTCGGTGCCAAAACCAATCGCATTGAGATTGGTACTGGCGTGATCGATATGCGTTATGAAAACCCGCTGTATATGGCGGAAGATGCCGGTGCGGCAGACCTGATTTCTAACGGTCGTCTGCAACTCGGTCTGAGCCGCGGCTCCCCGGAGCAGGTGATTGAAGGCTATCGCTACTTTGATTTTAACCCGAAAGAGGGTGAAACCGATGCCGATATGGGACGTCGTCATACCGAAGAGTTGCTGGAAGTGCTGCGCGGTGAGGGTTTTGCTAAACCGAATCCACAGCCGATGTTCCCGAATCCACCGGGCTTACTGCGTCTGGAGCCATTCTCAGAAGGGCTGCGTGAGCGTATCTGGTGGGGTTCCGGTTCAAATGCGACATCAGTCTGGGCAGCACAGCAGGGCATGAATCTGCAAAGCTCCACCCTGAAGGATGATGAAACTGGCGAACCGTTCCACATCCAGCAGGCGAAACAGATTCGCGCTTACCGTGAAGCCTGGAAAGCCGCCGGACATCAGCGCACGCCGCGTGTGTCAGTGAGCCGCAGTATCTTTGCGCTGACCAATGATATCGACCGTGCTTACTTTGGTCGCAGTGGTCAGGATCAGGACTCCGTGGGCTTCCTCGATGAGAAAACCCGCGCCATCTTTGGTCGTAGCTATGCGGCAGAGCCAGAGCAGTTGATCAAACAGCTGGCTCAGGACGAAGGAATCGCCGAAGCCGATACGCTGCTGCTCACCATCCCTAACCAGCTGGGCGTGGATTACTGTGCGCACGTGATGGAAAGTATTCTGACCCATGTGGCACCGGAACTGGGCTGGCGTTAAAACTAAAGAGGCGCACTTTGCGAAGTGCGCCTCTTTTCTTAATTAACCCCTAACTCCCACCACAGCTTATCCAATGCGTAGTAGCGGTCGCGTTCGCTTTCAGGTTGATTGAGATCGCGCTTCCACGGCTTGGCCAGAATAAAATGCAGGTTTTTTACATCCTCTTCCCGCCACATGGCACTGTGCTGGAATGGCAGCGTTTTCAGCGCGTTGTAAATATACGGCAGCGGCAGCCAGCGATTCTCAAACACTTCATTAAGTAAATCCTGTTCAGAGAACGGATAGCGGCGTAGATCAGTGATAGCAGCGACTTTTTGCTGTAGCCAGCTAAACACCTCTTCATCCGGTTCGAGCACCAAAAAGCCACCATTCAGATAGCGGTCCAGGCTGGCAGGTGCCGCTTCACCGCGATCCTGCCAGGTATAGTGGCAATTTTCCGGCTGCCAGCTGGCGGGATAACTGGCGATTTTATTCGGATTGCAGCGACAAGCGTGACAGGCGGCCAGCGCATGATCGCCGAGATCCAGCGTAAACAGCTCATCCATATTGCGCAGCACCAGCATGTCGGCATCAAGAAATACCACGCGCTCACAGCCGGTCAGTTCCCATGCCCGCAGCTTGCTCCACACTTCACCAAATTGCGCAGAGGCATAATGCTGCTCCAGGTCCGCATTCGGCATCAGAGGATCGACTGGATGAATCACACAGCCTAAAGCCTGCAAATCTTCACGCGTTTCGATGTCAATCGCATCGGTCACCATCACAATCAATGGCCATGCGGTTTCGCTGCGTTTCAGTGAACGGTGCAGCGCTTTCACGCCGATAAAATAATCCGGTTGTGTCAGTAGTGTTACCCAGGCGTACATACATTCTCCCCCGTCAAAATTCAATCAAACAAAGCCGTGACATAGTCATTGCTAAAACGACGCTGCGGATCGAGTTGTTCCCGCACCGCGCGGAACGCATCCCACTGTGGATAGATATCCCGCCAGCTGTAGCGCTGCGGATCGTAGTATTTTCCCCAGTGCGGTCGTCCGCCTTCTGCTGCCAGTAATTTCTCGACCTCGGTGAGGAAATGCAGACCGTCCTGTGACAGCGAACCGTCATCGGCGTAATAGACTACGAAGCCAAAGAAACAGGTCGGCTGCTGATACGCTGGACTGAGCCAGGCTTCTGACGCGCCCGTGCAGCGCAGAATGATGGGGTAGTGCATGTGTGGATGATTCTCGGCATACCAGGCTTTGATTTTGCTGATAATCTCCGGCGTTTTATTCAACGGCACACCAATTTCCACGTTGATTTGCGGCACGGCAATACCGCGACAAAACAGCTGATAGATGTCGCCGCTGAGGTCGGTGAAATCGCGGAAGCGCGTGACGGTGCGAAACTGTTTACCACCTTTACCTTCAATTTGCGTATCACGATGCATCTGCGCCAGCGTCTGATCGATGGTGTCATTCAGACTGCTATCAGTGTCGTCGCCATGCTCGATCACCTCGCCGCCATTGGTGTGCCACGCCTGAACATCTGCTTCACTGGCGGGGTTGGCATTCCAGACGTGCATCAGGTTGTCATCCACAAACCACCAGGCTTTGCTCAGTTCATACTGCTGATTCCAGCGCGGCAGATCCTGCTCCAGCGTATCGGCGGACTCGGCAAATTTATGGCAGGTAAACAGGCGGAACGGCTGGGTGCGCATCGTCACGGCGGTCACAATCCCCAGCGAACCTAATGAGGTTTGCGCCGCAGGGAAATCACTATCGCCACGTTGAAACTCCCGCACGCTGCCGTCGGCCATAACCATGCGGATGCTTATCACTTCATCCGCCAGTGAACTCTGATCCAATCCCTGGCCATGGGTGCCCGTCGCTATTGCGCCCGCCAGCGTCTGAACGGATATCACGCCTGGCGAACAGCCTAACATGCGATTTCGCGCGGTGAGTGCGTCGAACACATGCTGCAGCAGCGTGCCTGCCGCGAAAGTGATGCTGTCGTTATCCTCTCCCAATACGCCTTGCATGGCGCTGAGATCGAGTAACAGATCGTCGGCATTCACACACAGCATGCGGCCGGGTGATAAACGGCTGCCGATGACGCGCACTTTACCTGTTGACGAACTCAGCAGCTGTTGCAGTTCGGCTTCGTTTTGCGGCTGATGAACTTGCTCACGCTGGCCCACCACGGTGTTTTGCGCCCAGTTCCACAGGACACTGTCGTGCTCGGTATTTTGCGGGTTGCGAAGGGGGTAAAGGAGGGAATCTCTGTTCACTACGGCGTTCCTTATACTGAGGTCTGTGACGGTCCCAAAGCTTTAAGCGTAGACCATCACAGCACTGCCCAGGTTTAAGGTGCCTTGCAGATGTAGCGCAGCGTTGCGGTCACGGCCAGTTGGCGGTTACGACGGATGCTGTCCTCTTCCGTATCCTCAGGGGTGAACAGGAAGTGGAAGGTGTAGCGGTTGGCGACGTGGTGCACACAGATACTGCTCAATAAGCGGTGCACGTCCACGGTGTTCAGGCCATCAATAAAGATGCCTTGCTGCTGACCGCGCGTCAGAATGTCATCCAGCAGATCCAGCGTACTTTTGTTCAACGCTTTGATGCGCTCGGACTGCACAATGTAGCGACCGCGCAACAGGTTTTCCGTACACACCAAACGCATGAAATCCTGATGGGTGGCGTGATAGTCGAAGCTGGCTTCGACCAGTTTAATCATCGCCTGCTCGGGTTCCATCTGTGCAAGGTTCAATCCGGTTTCGTGTTCACGAATCGCCTGATAGACCTGCTCCAGCACCTCGATATACAGCTTCTCTTTATTGACGAAGTGATACACCACCATGCGCTTAGTGGTCTGCGCGTGTTCAGCAATCTGCTCAAGGCGTGCGCCCTGCATACCGAACTCGGCGAAGGTTTTCAGGGCACCGGCAAGGATGCGTTTTTTCAGCCCTTCCGGGTCATTTTTACGTTTCGTTGTAGTGTCCGACATAGCGCTCAATAACAGGTCAATCAAAACGGCATGGTACCACAGCCGTCCTTTCACTTGTGGCGATGCGAGCGGCTGCGTGTCTTTATTCTTTTCAGGAATAGCATTCCCGGATAAATCATAATGCAGGAATAAGCATCTGCGTATACTGCGGCTATCTGTTCATCACGACAGTGTACTTTGACCGTTGCAATTATAACGATGAGGAAATAACTATGCACACTCGCCTGGCATCCGCCAAAACGACATTTTTGTTAACCGCTGGCGCTATGCTGCTGGCGGGCACTAAAGGCATCGGTGAAACGGCCTGGTAAGGATCTAGCATGACGATTTTCACAGGAGTCGAAGCGCCGTTTAGCGCGATAACGCGTGGCGTGGTAGAGAATGCGCAAGACCGTGAACGTTTTGCTCGCGAAAGCGGCAGCGTGGTGCGCTTGCAGGGCGTTTCACGTCGCTTTGGGCAAACTCAGGCGCTGCGCGATGTTTCACTAACGGTGCAGAAAGGTGAAATTCTCGGCCTGATTGGCCGCAGTGGCGCGGGCAAATCGACGTTGATTCGCTGTCTGAACGGGCTGGAGCAACCTGACGAAGGCGTCATTGAAATCGAAGGCCGGAAAATTACCGGCCTGTCGGAAAAACAGCTGCAATCTGTGCGTAGCCGCGTCGGTATGGTGTTCCAGCACTTCAACCTGCTGTCGGCGAAAACCGTGGCGCAGAATGTCGCGTTGCCGCTGAAAATTGCCGGTCTGGATAAGGTGCAACGTGCCCAACGCGTGGCGGAATTGCTGGAATTGGTGGGGCTGTCCGATAAGGCACAGCACTATCCGGCGGCGCTCTCAGGCGGTCAGAAACAGCGTGTTGGCATTGCTCGTGCACTGGCGGCAAGCCCGGCACTGCTGTTGTGTGATGAAGCGACTTCAGCACTGGATCCTGAAACCACCCGTTCCATTCTGGCATTGCTTAAATCGCTCAATCAAAAGCTGGGTATCACTATTCTGCTGATCACCCATGAAATGGAAGTCATCAAGTCGGTGGCGCACCGCGTGGCGGTAATTGACGCGGGTGAGATCATTGAGCAAGGCCCGGTGTGGGAGGTGTTTGCGCATCCGCAATCCGAGCTGACGCGCACCTTATTGCGTGGTTTGCTGCCGCAGCTACCGGAAGCGCTGGCCGCACGGGTTACCGAGAGGAGACAGGGCGAGGCAATTTACAGCGTGCACTTTGCTGGCGAGGACGCGCAGGGCGATTTGCTGACCCGATTTGCGGCGGCGTTGCCGGACAAGTTCCGCTTACTGCAAGGCGGCATCGATCATATTCAGCACTACGCCGTGGTGAGTTTTTTTATCGCGCTTCCGGTCGCCAACGTGGCCGATGAGCAACAGATTCTCAGCTGGCTGCGCGCGCAGCAGGCGCAAGTGGAGTTAGTCGGTTATGTCGCCAGTGATGATTGATTTATTGCTCAACGCGTTGGGCGAAACGGTGTTGATGACGCTGATTTCAGGATTGTTTTCACTGGTTGCCGGTTTACCGTTGGGGCTGATTCTGGTGATGACCAGTGCAGGCGGCATCGCAGAACACCGTGGCATTAACCGGGTGCTGGGGCTGGTGATCAACGGCTTCCGCTCGCTCCCTTTCATCATTTTGCTGGTGGCGCTGATTCCGTTTACCCGCTTTCTGGTCGGTACGTCACTGGGGACGTGGGCGGCGATAGTTCCACTGTCGATCACCGCAACGCCGTATTTTGCTCGCGTGGCCGAAGTGTCACTGCGTGATGTGGAGCGGGGCCTGATTGATGCAGTACGCGCGATGGGCGCCAGCAAGCTTCGCATCGTCTGGGATGTGCTGATTCCTGAAGCGCTGCCCGGCATTCTCTCGGGGTTTGTGGTGACGCTGGTGGCATTAATCGGCGCATCGGCGATGGCGGGAGCGATTGGTGCGGGCGGATTAGGCGACCTGGCGATTCGCTACGGTTATCAACGCTTTGAAACCTCAGTGATGATCGCGGTGATCGCAGTATTAATTGTGCTGGTATGTGGCATTCAGTGGGTCGGCGATCGACTGGTGCAGCACATCGATAAGCGACACTAGACTTCGCGCATTGCATTCCATCATTGGCGACAGCAACGCAGATGTGGCACCTTTACCGCCCGCCGTGGATTAATATCGTCGTTGATTCTGTTCATGCCCGCTCTGGATAACTGAGCGGGCATTTTTTTGGAATCCTTATCGACACGTTTTAACAGAACAAGTGCATGATTCAAACTGCCTCGCCACACTGATTATCGCCTTTAACCTATATAGCATTTGACCTATATCACAAGGAGCGTATCATGTGGCAAATAATTACAACGGACACGTTTGATGATTGGCTTGTAGCGCAAGACGACACTGACCGAGCCTGCGTTCTGTCCGCAATGATTGTATTGCAGCAAGCTGGCCCCGCATTATGCAGGCCCTACGCCGACTCCCTGAAAGGCTCTCGCTTTAGCAATATGAAAGAGCTTCGCATTCAGAGCAAAGATGATCCTATTCGGGCATTTTACGCATTTGACCCCTGGCGCAGCGGTGTGTTGCTTTGTGCAGGTCATAAGAGTGGCAATGAAAAGCGTTTTTATGCTGAGCTGATCCCGCTCGCAGATAAAGAATTCACCCATCATCTTCAACGCGAAGAGAGAAAGGAGTAACGACATGGGCAGAACACTCAAACAGATTCTAGCGTCTGAGAAGTCTGAGGTAGTGGCTAAAGCTAACGCCATGGCTGAAGAAGTATTGTTAAATATCCATCTTGCTGAATTGCGTGAAAGAGTAAACAAAACGCAGGTAGAGATAGCGCAGCAATTAAATATTAAACAACCCACCGTGGCTGGAATGGAAAAGCCTGGCCGGGATTTAAAACTCTCGACGCTGAAGCGCTATGTTGAAGCGGCAGGAGGAAAACTGCGCCTCAACATTGAGCTTCCCGATGGCTCGCATTATGAGTTTGTTGTTTAATTCCCTTCTTTGACTTTCTATCCGCGAAAAAACAGTGCGATCTGGCGCACTGTTTCGCGTACTTGCACGCCGACTCACTCCTACCTGCTTGCTCCCCAACCCATGAAAATCCATCCCGCCACGTAACTTTTTGCATACATGGAAAATACAAAGGAAATACAATTAAGTAGTATGATTTTACCTTAGTTTGAAATTAATAAATTAATTTTCAATGAGTTATACGTATAACTTTTTCGAATTATTTTTTCAGATGAATTTTGGAGATGATCACAATCTCAAGTTTTGGGTGTCCTGGGCATGTTTACACCACCTGAAATTCAGCATAGTTTGAACATGGAGTTAACCTGTGATTAACAGACAAAAGCGAACAAATGCGTATTGGGTCAACACACCGCTAAACAATGATGAAGACAGACGATCTGCAAGTGGGTCATGCTTAATTTCATTATTTATGTTCAGGGATTAAACGCAGGGTTTTTCAATTTATAGGTCAATTTCTTTTTCAAAGAAATACCTAAATCAGTCAATGATGTTTTTTCTGTTTCTTTAACGTTCCGCCAAATCATCTTTGATTTGGACAGATCGCTGCGCCTGCAGAGAAATGAATAATTCAGGAGAGACCCTGTTATGAGCAACACCAATATATCCATTGAAGATGTCCCGCTTAATAATTTTCACCAGTTAATGTCGCTGCGCGCGGGTGGCGGTTGGATCCTCGATGGCTACGTACTGAGTATCATCGGCGTGGCGATCGTGCAGTTTTCCCAGCATCTGCAACTTGATACCTTCTGGCAGGGCATGGTGGCCGCTTCAGCGATGCTCGGCACCTTCTGCAGTGGTTTCCTTGGCGGGTGGCTGACCGATATTGTGGGTCGTCGTCGTCTGTTCTTTGTCGGGCCAATCCTGTTTATCCTGGGTTCGGTCGGCACCTTCTGGGCGGAATCGGCCCTCACGCTGTTTATCCTGCGTTTCCTGGTGGGTGTTGGAGTGGGATTAGAATATCCGGTTGCCGGGTCACTGCTCACTGAATTCCTGCCGCAAAAGCATCGTGGTAAACGTTTGGCCGGTTTGACCATTCTCTGGTTTGCCGGTGCAGCCCTCGCTTATATCGTGGGTAACCTCATTCTCTCGATTGGCGGTGATGCCGCATGGCGTCTGGTACTGGCCAGCCCGGCCGTGTTGGGGGTACTCCTTTTCGTTCTGCGCATCGGCACGCCGGAATCGCCACGCTGGTTAGTCAGCAAAGGTCGCTTCAATGAGGCTGAGCAGATCATCAAGAAAGTCTACGGTCCAGAATTCTCGCTGAAAAATATGCCAGCGGAGTCGGTGGAAGCCAAAGTCACGTTGAAAGATCTGGTGCGCTCTGGTTACGGCAAACGTATGTTGTTTGTCTCGGTGTTCTGGAGTGCTGCCGTCGTACCGATGTTTGCGGTGTATTCGTTCGCACCCGTAGTACTGAAAGCCCTGAATCTGGATGGCGAATGGGCCTCACTGGGTTCGATAGCCATCACCTTACTGTTTGTGGTGGGCTGCGTTGTGGCAACCCGTTTGATTGATAGCATGGGCCGCCGCCGTCTGATCATCCACAGCTTTTTATGGTCAAGTCTGGCGCTGTTGGCATTGGGGATGTTCTCCCACGGTTCTGAAATGCTGGTACTGGTGATGTTTGGTGCTTACGCGGTATTTATCGGCGGAGCACAGGTGCTGGAGTTAGTGTATCCGAACGAGCTGTTCCCAACGGAAGTGCGTGCCTTCGCTGTCGGTATGGGTTCATCCATGTCACGTATCGGTTCTGCCGCAGGAACCTGGCTGGTGCCGATTTCCCTGCAAAGCCTGGGCATCGAATACACCATGTATGCTGCCGCGATTGTTTCCTTTATTGGTCTGCTAGTATCGGTATGGCTGGCACCTGAGACGCGTAATATGACGCTGAGTCAGGCGGCTTCGCTGGCGCGTTAATAGAAAGAAAAATATCGTAGAAAGACAAAAGCCCGCCCAGGTAATCCTGAGCGGGCTTTTTGCATTTTTTTGGCTACTTCTAAAATGCCGCAGCGTGTTCGCAAGATATGATCTCAAACCTGGAGACTAGACTATCTCTCGCAGTAAATGATAATCCCACCTGTCTATTAGATCATTTCAACAGTCTGCTCTCTCAGCGCGTAACCTCAATTATATGCGCGATTTCGCCAAAGCCTGGTGGGATGCAAAATTTGTGCAAGCGGTGCTTGCACAATCACCCCCGGAACCATGAAGTGTCCTGCTGGACAAACTAAATAGACTGGAACAACGGCACAGGTATCTGCCTAAGCTAAAGTTTGCCTCATATCCATAACTAGCGAGCTTTTTTGCAAACAAAAAGCCCGCTCAGGTTTCCCTGAGCGGGCTTCTCTAAATATGGCTCCTCTGACTGGACTCGAACCAGTGACATACGGATTAACAGTCCGCCGTTCTACCGACTGAACTACAGAGGAATCGTGTGAACGAGGCGCATATTAGCGATGCCGATCCCCAATGTCAAAGCCCGATCGCACACTTCTGGTTTAAGTGCGCGTAAAAGCAGCGGAATGCTGTTTTTCTGCCTTGAACGTTCAGATTTCAAACTGCCAGCAAGATCTCACTTTAAGCGCATTTCCTTTGAGATGTTAGATGCATGTCAAAGTTTTGTTATTTGCCGATTTTAAAACAATCATTTCAGTGCTTTTATGATGAAAATTTCAAATGCTGATCAGATGAAACAAATGAACTGCTTATCATCACGGGTGAAATCAGTTTTGGCGTCTGAAACAGCATTTCGAAAATAACCTTTTGATAAGTAGATAGTTGCAGGAAAGAGCAGTACCGAAACGATAGCGTTAGACCAGAAGCCTTACCTCTACAACCAGATAAATAACGCCAGTGCCGTTGAGTGAATGTAAAAAATATTTTTCATTCGTCGTATCAGCCCAACTGAGCATGTTAACGAATAAGAAGGGTTACCTATGAAATTCAAAAAAGCGTTAGTGACTTCCCTGTTAGCTTGCATGTTACCTGCCGCTGTTATGGCAAAAGACCTTCAGGTGGGCGTCTCTATGGCGCTGTTTGACGATAACTTCCTGACCATTCTGCGCACCGCGATGCAGAAAGAGATGACCAAAGATGGCGTTAAGGGTCAGGTCGAAGATGCGAAGGGCGACGTTTCCCAACAGCTGCAACAAATTCAGAACTTCATCGGTCAGGGCGTTGACGCCATTATCGTTAACCCAGTGGATACCAATGCCGTCAAACCTTTGATGGATGCGGCCTCTAAAGCGGGTGTGCCGCTGATCTTTGTTAACCGCAAACCGGCAGGTGAATTGACCGACAAAATGGCTTACGTCGGCTCTGACTCCGAATTAGCGGGCCGTCTGCAAATGGAAGCGCTGGCAAAAGCGATGAACGGTAAAGGCAACGTCGCCATTTTGATGGGCGATCTGGCTAACGAATCCACCCGTGACCGCACCAAAGGTGTTGAAGCGGTGGTGGCTAAATATCCTGGCATCAAAGTGGTGCAGAAACAGACCGCGAAGTTCACCCGTAATGACGCGGTGGACGTAGTGAGTAACTGGATGACCGCAGGCGATGACATTCAGGCGATTGCTTCTAACAACGATGAAATGGCGATCGGTGCGCTGCAGGCGCTGGGCAAAAACCCGAACCACATCCTGATTGCGGGCGTGGATGGTACACCGGATGCGTTGCAGATGCTGAAGAACGGCAAGATGGTCGCCACTGTATTCCAGGATGCTAAAGGTCAGGGTGAAGGCGCCGTACAGACTGCCGTGAAACTGGCGAAAGGCGAGAAAGTGGAGAAGGTGATTAACATCCCTTACCAGCTGATCACCAAAGACAACATGGCGCAGTTCGAATCTCGTAACCAGAAATAATCGTTCCCGACTCAGCCGTACGGAGGTGATGTATGACCGCTTTTGCGCTTGAAGCCGAAGGCATCAGCAAGTTCTTCCCCGGAGTGAAGGCACTCGACAATGTCTCACTACGCATTAAACCGGGGTCGGTACATGCCCTGATGGGTGAAAATGGCGCGGGCAAATCCACTTTAATGAAATGCCTTATCGGGATGTACCGTCCCGATAAGGGCACCATTCGCATTAAAGGGGAGCCGGTGCAGTTTCAGGACACCATGGATGCGCTGCGTTCTGGCATCTCCATGATCCACCAGGAACTGAATCTGGTGCCTTACATGACTGTGGCTGAGAACATCTGGCTGGGTCGCGAACCGATGAAGTACGGCTTTGTTGACCACGCGTTGCTGAACAAGCAAACGCAGGAATTACTCAACAAACTCAATATCCGTTTAAAAGCCGATCGTATGGTTGGCGAGCTGAGTATCGCTGCTCAGCAGATGGTGGAAATTGCCAAAGCGGTGTCGTGGAACTCCGACATTGTGATTATGGACGAACCGACCTCGGCACTGACGGAAACCGAAGTGGCGCATCTGTTCACCATCATCCGCGACCTGCGTGCGCAGGGTAAAGCCATCATCTATATCAGTCACAAGATGGATGAGATTTTCACCATCACCGATGAGATCAGCATATTCCGCGACGGCACCTGGGTGGGTAGCAACAGCACTTCCGAGTTTACCCGTCAGTCATTAATTACCCAGATGGTGGGGCGTGAACTGACGCAGCTGTTCCCGAAATTCAATGGTGAAATCGGTGAGGAAGTGCTGACGGTGCGCAACCTTACCTGTAAAGACCGTTTCACCGATATCAACTTTACGGTACGTAAGGGTGAAATCCTCGGTGTTGCCGGTCTGGTGGGGGCGGGACGCAGTGAAGTGATGGAAAGTTTGTTCGGGATGGAAAGCTTCGACAGCGGTGAAGTGCTGATCGATGGCGTGCCGGTCAAAATCGATTCGCCTTCCACGGCGATTGAGAAGGGCATGGCGTTCCTGACCGAAGACCGTAAAAAGTCCGGCTTATTCCTGGTGTTGTCGGTGATGGAGAACATGAGCATCGTCAACATGCCGGATTATGTCAGTAAAGCCGGTTTCGTTAGCCACATGAAGATGGCACAGGACTGCATGGAGCAGATCCGCAAGCTCAATATTAAAACGCCGACCATGGATCAGATCATCAACAACCTCAGTGGCGGTAACCAGCAGAAGGTGCTGATTGCGCGCTGGCTGCTGGCTCAACCGAAGATTCTGATCCTCGATGAACCGACGCGCGGTATTGACGTCGGGGCAAAAGCCGAGATTTACCGCTTAATCAGCGAACTGGCAAACCGTGGCGTGGCCATCATTATGGTCTCGTCGGAGTTGCCGGAAATTCTGGGCATGAGCGACCGCGTGATGGTTATGCACGGCGGACGTATAACTGGCATCCTCGATAAAGAAGAGGCCAATCAGGAAACCATTTTGTCGTTGGCATCCGAGTGAGGCGCGAGACATCTATGAGTAACGTAAAAATTACGGCCCCGCAGGCCGCGGAATCGACATCCTTCTTTGGCAACCTGCGCCATAAGTTGCCGAAAGATACCGGCATCTTTGTGGTGATGTTGGGTATTGCCTTAATTTTTGAGATTGCAGGCTGGTACGTTCGTGACCAATCTTTCCTGCTCAACACCAACCGTCTGGTATTGATTGTTTTACAGGTGGCGATCATCGGCATCATTGCGGTGGGCGTGACCCAGGTCATCATCACCACGGGGATTGACCTGTCGTCTGGTTCGGTGATTGCACTGACGGCGGTAGTGGCGGCCAGTCTGGCACAAACCTCTGACAGCCTGACACCGATGTATCCGTCACTGGTTAACCTGCCTGCCGTCATTCCGATTGTGGCCGGTATCGGTGTGGGTTTGCTGTGCGGGGTCATGAACGGTTTCCTGATTACCAAAACCGGTATCCCGCCATTTATCGCCACACTGGGCATGATGGTATCGGCGCGTGGTCTGGCGCAGTATTACACGCAAGGTAACCCGATCAGCTTCCTGTCAGATGGCTTTACCTCCATCGGCCAGGGCGCGATGCCGGTGATCATTTTCCTGGTGGTGGCCTTCCTGTTCCACATCGCCCTGAAGCATACCCGTTACGGTAAGTATGTGTATGCAATTGGCGGCAACATGACTTCGGCCAAAGTGTCAGGGATCAATGTTAATAAATACCTGATCATCGTCTATACTATCGCGGGTGCGCTCTCTGGCCTGGCGGGTGTGGTGCTGGCGGCGCGCGTCAGTAGCGGCCAGTCAAGTATGGGTATGGCGTACGAGTTGGATGCGATTGCCGCAGCGGTTATCGGCGGTAGCAGCCTGATGGGCGGCGTGGGTCGTATTACCGGGACGCTGATTGGTGCGGTGATTCTGGGTCTGATTAAGAGCGGATTCACCTTCGTGGGTGTGGATGCTTACGTGCAGGACATCATTAAAGGCATCATCATTGTCGCCGCAGTGTCCATCGATATGCATAGAAACCGTAAAAAGAGATAGTACTTCCTGATTGCAGGGCGCACTGTGTGCGCCCTCAAGGACATTTTGCTCCGTTGTTCACAATAAGTTTTCCCACTGGTTGATCCTGCTCCTTTCCCCGCGTTTGCTTTCGTTCTGACCGTTTTTGGTCATTTTCTGTGAGTTATGCACCACTGCGACGCTTTCGGTCATCACTTTTTTGCACATCTGCCACGCAAGTTGCGCACCATGGTGGTGCATTTCGATTTATTTTTAATCACTCTGTGTCATGTGCTCAGCTTATTAACTCTTAAGAGGTAATCAGAAAGGCTTATTTTCCGTGCCGTTAGGAATATTCTGGCACTGCTTTTTCACGCTCCGAATAAACCTGGCCTGCATATTGCAACTTCATGAACACAAGCCAGCAGGCTGAGACACCCAAACGGGTTATTCGGGGATTGACGGAGGCAATATGAATTTAAGACGACTGAAGTACTTTGTAAAAATCGTCGATATCGGCAGCCTGACTCAGGCAGCAGAAGTGCTGCACATCGCGCAGCCTGCGCTTAGCCAGCAAGTTGCGACGCTGGAAAACGAACTCGATCAGCAGTTACTGATTCGCACCAAACGTGGCGTAACACCAACCGAGGCGGGCAAAATTCTTTATGCTCATGCTCGTACGATTCTGCGCCAGTGTGAACAGGCGCAAACGGCTGTCATCAACGCGGGCCAGGCGTTAAATGGTCAGGTATCAATTGGTCTGGCACCGGGCACCGCCGCTTCTTCGTTGACGATGCCGCTGCTGCAAACGGTGCGGGAACAATTCCCGGATGTACTGGTGTATCTGCATGAGAATAGCGGCACCTCTTTAAATGAAAAAGTGATGAACGGTCAGTTGGATATGGCGGTGCTGTATGACCGTGCGCCGACAGCCGGCATTAACAGCATTCCATTGATGAAAGAAGAGTTGTATCTGGTCGGTGCGACCGCATGTCCGGGCGCTACCGTTGATCTCGCCGACGTGGCGCAGATGAATTTGTTCCTGCCGCGTGACTACAGCGCGGTGCGCAAACGTGTTGATGAAGCATTCTCGCTGCGTCGTCTGAGCGCAAAAATCATCGGTGAAATCGAGTCAATCTCAACCCTGACTGCCGCAGTTTCCAGCGGCATGGGTGTGACCGTTCTGCCGGAATCAGCGGCTCGCGCCCTGGTGAGTTCAACTCACGCGTGGATGGCACGTATTAACAGCCCATCGCTGAATCTGCCGCTCTCGCTGAATATCTCTGCGCGCTTGCCACTGTCACCTTCCGCGCAGGCAGTGAAAAACATCCTGCTGTCACTGCTAAATAAGCCGATGACGGAAGAGCGCGAGTTAATGCTGGTCGGTTAATCCCTTCTTCTTTACCCCAGCTATCTACGGCTGGGGTAACCCCTTCACGCTTTAACACCCACAAACGCGTCGAGATAAATTACACTCCTTATTACTATTCCGCATAACACACCGTTTTTTATTATTTCCTGCAATGACACCAACTTCATAACATGGACGAAACAGGGCAGGGAACAGGAGAAAAGGGTGTGAATTTCCAGCAACTTAAAATTATACGTGAAGCTGCACGTTGCGAATTCAACCTGACAGAAGTGGCGAACACGCTGTTTACCTCACAATCTGGGGTCAGCCGCCATATTCGTGATTTGGAAGATGAACTCGGCGTCGAGATCTTCATTCGTCGCGGCAAGCGATTGCTGGGCATGACGGAACCGGGCAAGGCGCTGTTAACCATTGCTGAACGCATTCTTGATGAAGCAGGCAAAGTGCGTCGCCTGGCGGATGTGTTTACCAATGAAACCAGCGGCGTGCTAACGATTGCTACCACGCATACGCAGGCCCGCTATAGTCTGCCGCGTGTGATCAAAGCATTCCGACAGCTCTATCCTAATGTGCGTCTTGAACTCAATCAGGGTTCACCGCAGGAAATTGTGGCCATGCTGTTGGCGGGTGAAGCTGATATTGGTATTGCCTCCGAGCAACTGGTGAACAACAGCAGCCTTGCGGCTTTCCCGTGGTTTAGCTGGCACCACTCGTTATTGGTGCCGCACGACCATGAACTGTTACAGCATCAGCCGATCACGCTGGCTAGCCTGAGTCGCCATCCCTTGATTACCTATCGTCAGGGGATCACGGGTCGCTCGCGTGTTGACCGTGCGTTCCAGGCGGCGGGACTTAAGCCGGATATCGTGCTCAGCGCGCAGGACTCCGACGTGGTGAAAACCTATGTTGAGTTGGGACTCGGCGTTGGCATCCTGGCTGATCAGGCGTGCGACATTTATGAAGGTGAAGATTTGGTGAAAATCGACACCCATCATCTGTTCGATGCCAACACCGTATGGCTAGGATTGAAGCGCGGCCAGTTGCAACGCAATTACGTCTGGCAGTTTCTGGAACTGTGTAACGCCAATCTGTCGCTGGAGGAGATTAAGCGTCAGGCGCTTTCCTATGAAACGGAATCTGAACCCGCTATCGATTTCCAGATTTAATGCAGTGGTCGTCATAAATGGCGACCACACATTTCCTACAGGGTGCGCATTCCTGCGCTGCTGGCCTCAAACCGCAGCGTAATCAATGACGCATTCATGCGCACCTGGCAACAAACCTCACCGTAATCAATGACGCATTTATGCACAGCATAAAATTTCTTTTGGCGCGCTAAAACACATCCTGGCCCGGTTTCCACCCCTTAGAAAAACATCCTGCACTGCTGCGCCACGTTACAGTGAAATGAACAGGATAAAGGGGATGAAAATGTCGCGGATTCAACTAAAAGATACAGAACTGTTACGCCAGCAGGCGTTGTTTGGCGGGCGCTGGCAGGACGCTCACGCCGGGGCCACGCTGCCGGTCATCGATCCCTCCACTCAGCAACAGATTGCCACTATTCCGGCACTGGGTGCAGCCGAAACCGAGCAGGCAATAGATTATGCTGAGTCGGTGCGTGTCAGCTGGGGCAAAACCCCGAACGCGTCACGCGCGGCACTGCTGGATAAGTGGCATCAGCTGATTCTCGATAACGCGGACGATCTGGCGGTCATCATGACCGCCGAGCAGGGCAAGCCATTGGCAGAAGCGAAAGGCGAGGTGTTGTACGGTGCCAGCTTTGTTAAATGGTTCGCTGAAGAGGCACGCCGCATCTATGGCGATACCATTCCGGCGCCCAGTGAAGACCGCCGCATTCTGGTTCTGAAACAACCTGTTGGCGTGGCCGCAGCGATTACGCCGTGGAATTTCCCAATTGCGATGATTACCCGCAAAGTGGCACCTGCGCTGGCCGCCGGTTGCCCGATCATCGTGAAACCTTCTGAGTTGACGCCGCTGTCGGCTCTGGCACTGGCGGTGCTGGCAGAGCGGGCAGGTTTTCCCTCTGGCGTACTTCAGGTGCTCACCGGATTACCCACCGAGATCGGCAGCACGCTGACTGCCAGCCGCACGGTGCGCAAAATCTCCTTTACCGGATCCACGCGCGTCGGCCAATTGCTGATGCAACAAAGTGCCGACAGCATTAAACGCCTTAGCCTGGAACTGGGCGGTAATGCGCCACTGATTGTGTTTGATGATGCCGATCTCGATGTCACTATCCCTGGCGTCATGGCGAGTAAATTCCGTAATGCCGGTCAGACCTGCGTCTGCGCCAATCGCATTTTGGTGCAACGCGGTATCTATGAGCGTTTCAGCGAGAAACTCCTGGAGGCAGTGGCAACCCTTAAAGTGGGGGATGGCTTTGAACCCAGTAGCACGATTGGGCCACTGATTAACGATCGCGCTGTTGAGAAGGTAAACAGCCATATTGATGATGCGCTTAGTCAGGGAGCGACCTTGCTGCATGGCGGGATCAGTGCAGCGAATGGCACCTTTGTTGAGCCGACCGTGTTGGGTAATGTCACCAGCAGTATGCGTATTGCGCATGAAGAAACCTTCGGCCCGGTCGCACCGCTTTTTGTCTTCGATAGCGAAGAGGAGGCGATACGCATGGCGAATGACACGCCTTATGGATTGGGCGCTTATTTCTTTACGGAGAATATACGTCGAGCCTGGCGCGTGGCGGAATCATTAGAATTTGGCATGGTCGGTTTTAATACCGGTGCGATATCTTTAGATGCGGCACCTTTTGGCGGAATTAAATTATCCGGTTTAGGACGTGAAGGTTCGCGCTATGGAATTGAAGAGTACCTGGAGCAGAAAACGTTTCATATGGGCAGTTTATAAATGCAGCAATGCGTGTTAAATCGTACCGCTCCAAATAGGTAATCGCGCAATTCATTGCGCATAATGACTTTCATCACCAATTACATAAACAGCGCCGGCAACCTCAGGTTCACGGCGCTGTTTTATTTTGTGCGCGGCGTAATACTTTTCCGGCCTATCACCGTTTTAGTGCAAGTTTCGTGCGAGCTGCACCGTAGGGATGCACGAATTTTGTGAAGTAAATCATCTGTTTATTCCTTCGGCAAATCCGCAAATTTTCCCTCTTCAATACGGCAGAAAATTTTTCTGGGCTGTTTTTTACGCATTTTTATTTTTTACTGGGCTGGCATACTTTCTGCATTAGCTTATTAACGTGACAGATAAATGATGTGCAAATCGTTAATTGGCGCACATGTGATGGGTGTAACAAATAAGGAATTTTCCATGTTAAGTTTCGACCCTGAAAAAGTTTCTCTCCCGATTGGCCATTATATTGGTGGCCAGCATGTTTCCACCCAGGGCGCGCGTTTTGCCGTAAAAAGGCCATCTGATGGCAAAGTCTATGCCGAGCTGAGCGAAGCCCAGGCCAGCGATGTTGATAGGGCTGTCACCCTGGCCCATGAAGCGCTGAAAACCAGTGGCTGGCGCAGTTGCCCACCACGGCAACGTGGAAAAGTGTTACGCCGCTGGGCGGATCTGATTGAAAGCGATCCGTTACTGGCTCAGCTCGAAGCGCTGGGGTCGACGCGGCCGATCAGCGATGTGGTACAGCATGAGATTCCGTTTACCGCAGAGGCCATCCGTTTCTACGCTGAGTGCGCAGACAAATACAGTGGCGATCTGTTCCCGACGCAGGAAAGCAGCCTCGGCATGCTGATTTCGGAGCCATACGGCGTGATTGGCGCGATTACACCGTGGAATTTCCCGCTGTCGATGGCCTCGTGGAAATGCGGTCCTGCACTGGCAGCGGGTAATGCCGTGGTGCTGAAACCTTCGGAGCTGACACCTTTCTCTACCGTACGCATGGCGGAACTGGCGGTGCAGGCCGGTTTACCGGCGGGCATTCTGAATATTGTGCAGGGCAGTGGTGCAGTGACCGGCAGCGCGCTGGTCACCCATCCGCTGGTACGCAAAGTCTCGTTCACCGGTTCCACGGTGACGGGTGCACGCATCATGAGTGACGCAGCACAGCATGGCATGAAGCCTGTCACGCTGGAGTTAGGTGGCAAAAGCCCACAGCTGGTGTTCGATGATGCGGGCGATATCGATGTCCTGGCACAGCGCATCCTGCGCGGCTTCACCGCCAACGGTGGACAGGCATGCGTCGCGGGTACTCGCTTAATTGTGCAACGTGGCATCGCTCAACCGCTGCTGGATCGCCTGGTGGCGCTATGCCAGCAGCCGCAGCCGGGTGTCACCTGGCAAGACAGCAGCCGTTATGCGCCGCTGATAGATGAGCGCCAGGGCAACAAGGTGGCATCGGTGATCGCTGAAGCCAAAGCGCAGGGCGCAGAAGTGTTAGTGGGCGGCGAACGTTTTGCGGATACCGCCGAAGGCTGGTTCTGGCAGCCGACCTTACTGTGCGGCGTGGCGGCAGATAACCCGGCGGTGCAGCAGGAGATCTTCGGCCCGGTGCTGACCGTGCAGGAGTTCGATAGCGAAGAAGAGGGCTTAGCATTGGCGGCGCACGAAACCTATGGCTTGTGCGCCGGTGTGCACACGCTAAGCCTGCCACGCGCCATGCGGGCGATGCGTGCTATCGAATCCGGCACCGTATGGATCAACCGCTACGGTCGCTCCGGTGATTTCATTATTCCTACTGGAGGCTTTCTTGGCTCCGGTATTGGCAAGGATCTGGGTCGTCAGGCGTTTCAGGCCTGCCAGCGCCAGAAGAGTGTATTAATCGATTTCTAAATTCACGTATCAGACAACGACGAGGTCGCGTCATGGCACTGTTTAAACCGAAATTCATCACCTTTGATTGCTACGGCACCCTGATTAATTTTGACATGGCAGGAGCGGCAGAGCGCTGCTTCAAAGATCGGGTGTCAGCGCAAGAGATGCTGGCCTTCACCACCGATTTCGCCATCTATCGCCGCGATGAAGTGCTGGGGGCGTGGAAACCTTACTACGACGTCGTCAGCGATGCGTTGGAGCGCACCTGTAAAAAATGGGGCGTGCAGTGGAGCAAAGCCGATAGCGACTTTATCTACACCGATTGCGCCACCTGGGGGCCGCACCCAGACGTGCCCGCAGGACTTGCCAAAGTGGCGAAAGCGTTCCCACTGGTGCTGCTCACCAACTCAATGAACGATTTGATTCCCCATCACGTGCCGCGTCTTGGTGCACCGATCCACATGACCATCACCGCAGAAGAAGTGGGTGCGTACAAGCCGCAGATGAAAGGCTTCGAGTACATGCTGGACAAGCTGAATTGCGGTCCCGAAGAGATCCTGCATGTTTCGTCGAGCCTGCGCTATGACCTGATGACCTGCTACGACATGGGCATCAAAAACAAAGTGTGGGTCAACCGGGGTCACGATCCGGCCAACCCAGCTTATGAATACACCGAGATTAAAGATATCGGCGGTCTGCCCGCTGTGGTTGGACTCTAAGCCCGGAGGCGGCGATGAAACTCGAATCATTCTGGCAAGCCACGGCACCGGCATTTACTGGCGCAGCGAGTGGCGCACTGCCGTCGGTTGCTGACGTGGTGGTGATTGGCGGCGGATTTACCGGCATCTCAACCGCGCTGAATCTCGCACGACAGGGTATCAACGTGGTGGTGCTGGAAAGTGGCAACGTGATGAGTCAGGCCTCCGCACGTAACGGTGGACACTGCAATACCGGCGTATCGCAAAACTTTGCTTCGCTGGTAGCCAGCCAGGGGATCGAGCAAGCCAGTCGCTTCTATCGGGCTTTTGATGACGCCGTGAGTTATGTCCAGCAACTGGTGCGGGAAGAGCAGATTGATTGTGATTTTCGCCTGTGCGGAAAGCTCAAGCTCGCCAGCAAAGCGTCGCATTTCCCCGGACTGCGCAGTGCATGGCAACTGATGCGTGACACAGTTGACCCGGAAATCGAGTTGATCAGTAAAGATGAGATTCGCCGTGAAGTGGGCAGCGATGCCTTTCACGGTGGCTTACTGCAAAAACGCGGTGGCCAGATGCATATGGGCAAGTTCGGCATTGGTCTCGCCAATGCCGCTGCCCGCGCGGGAGCGAAGATCTTTCCCCATCACGCGGTGACCGGCTTGACGCGTCTGGATGGCTACCGTCATCGCGTCACCACCGCCCAGGGCGAGATCATCGCGGAAAAAGTCATGATGGCCACCGGCGTATCGAATGAAGGGCCGTTCCCGTGGTTCCAGCGCCGCATCGTGCCGGTAGGCAGCTTTATCGTGGTGACTGAACCGCTGGGTGATGCGCTGATTGAACAAGTGCTGCCCAAAGACCGCACCTATGTCACCTCGCTGAACATCGGCAACTACTTCCGCACCACTGCCGATCGTCGTCTGGTGTTTGGGGGGCGCGCACGTTTTGCCGTCAGCAATCCGACCTCGGATACGCGCAGCGGCGAAGTGTTGCGCGCCGCGATGACCGTGCTGTTCCCGCAGCTGGGCAAATCGCGCATCGATTACTGCTGGGGCGGCATGGTGGATATGACGTCCGATCGCCTGCCGCATGCGGGTGAGCACGATGGCGTGTTCTATTCACTGGGTTACAGCGGCCACGGCACACAGATGTCGGTGTGGATGGGGCGGGTGATGGCCGATTTACTGGCAGAAAAGCGTAACGAAAATCCCTGGCAGCGCGATACATGGCCTGCGCTGCCCGGTTACCACGGGAAACCCTGGTTTTTGCCTCTCGCGGGGCTGTATTACAAGGCTAAGGATCGGCTCTCCTGATCGTTAATCCGGTGCGCATCAATGTGCACTCTACGATGGGATTCTTCAGGTCGCTATTGATGCGCGCCAGGGGAATGCTTTCGAGGGGAACGCATAAATGCACATCCTAAGGTGTCATTGATTTGGCATTCATGCGGACGCTATCCGGTTTGGTAGGGGCCACATTAATGGCGATCTGATTGACGCTCAATTATCAAACAAACCACTTTTCATATTGAGGGTGTGCAGATGAGTAAATTCGATAAAGAGTCTGACGCTGTAAATCCGGCCCTGACACGTATGCTGACTGAGGGATCCCTGTCACGTCGTGGCCTGATGAAGTTGTTGTCTGCGGGTGCAGTCATGAGCAGCGGCTTGATAGGTTTTCCGCAGATGAGCTTTGCGGCTGAAACACCGGTGAAAGGCGGCAAGATGCGCGCAGCCATGTCCAACGCCTCCGCTACTGACACACTCGATCCTGCCAAAGGCAACAACAGCGGTGACTATACCCGCCAGTTTATGGTCTACAGCGGTCTGACCGAACTCGACCAAAAGTTGGCGATTCAACCGGGGCTGGCGGAGTCCGTGGAGTCTTCGGATGGTGTCACCTGGCACATTAAATTGCGCAAAGGGGTCACGTTCCACGACGGTAAACCTCTCACCGCGAAAGACGTCATTTACTCACTCAGCCGCCACAAAGATCCCGCCGTGGCTTCCAATGCCTTTAAGCTGGCCGATCAGTTCAAAACCTTCACGGCGGTGAACGATAACGAAGTCACACTTGAGCTGAGCAGCGCCAACTTTGACGTGCCTTATATGCTCGCCAGTGCCCCATTCCTGATTGTGCAGGATGGCACCAAAGACTTCAGTAAGGGTATTGGCACGGGGCCGTTCAAATTGAAAGAGTTCACGCCGGGCGTACGCTCTGTTGGCGTGAAGAACCCAAACTACTACAAGCCCGGCTTGCCACATCTCGACGAAATCGAACTGCTGGGCGTCACCGATCAGGCGGCACGTGTCAATGCGCTAATGTCGGGTGACTTACATATCGTTTCGACCCTGAGCGCAGCCGACAGTAATCGTTTGAAAGCCACGCAAGACTTCGCCGTGCTGGAGAGCAAGGCGGGGATGTACACCAACCTGATTATCCGCACCGACATGAAGCCGGGCAGCAGCGAGGATTTCGTGTTGGCGATGAAATATCTGCAGCCGCGTGACACCGTGCTGAAAACCGTGCTGCAAGGCTACGGTGATATCAGTAACGACACCCCCGTGCCGCCGTGGCATCCGCTGTTTAACGCCGATCTCAAACCGCGTCCGCTGGATGCCGAAAAAGCCAAATTCCATATCGAGAAAGCCGGTATGAAGGGCGCAACGGTTGAGATCATCACCACGCCAAACATCGAAGGTGCGGTGGAAGGGGGCCAGTTAATCCAGCAGGTGGCGCGTAACACCGGGCTGAACGTTAAGGTGCGTCGCGTGCCGTATGACGGCTACTGGTCAACGCACTGGACCAAAGACCCGGTGGGTTATGGCTCGATCAACCCGCGTCCAACGCTGGATATGCTGTTCTCTCAGTTCTATATGTCGAGCGCGGCCAACAATGAATCGGGCTGGAAGAACGATCAGTTTGATCAGTTGGTCGTCGCCGCACGCGGTGAGCGCGATCAGGGCAAACGCAAGCAGATGTATGGCGATATGCAGAAGCTGATCTATGACCACTGTGGCACCATCATCCCCACCTTTATCAGTACCCTCGACGGGTACAGTAAAAAAGTGGGCGGTGTTGAAGCCTGGCCAAGCGGCATGATGATGGGTTACCGCTTCCATGAGTTCGCCTGGCTGAAAGCCTAATCCGTCATCCGTCAGAGGAGAACGCCGATGAACCGATACATGTTGTTTCTGATTGCCCGGCGCGCAGGTGCGGGCATCCTGACCTTGCTTATCGTCTCGGCGGTGGTGTTTTTTATCACCAGCCTGCTGCCCGGCGATGCCGCGCAGATGATCCTGGGGCAAAACGCCACGCCGGAAACGGTGGCGGCGTTACGCCAGCAGCTGGGTCTCGACCAGCCGTTATTGATGCGCTACTTCAGCTGGCTCGGTGGAATGTTGCAGGGTGATTTTGGTACCTCGTTTGCCAGTCATCTGCCAGTGACGCAACTGGTGGGGCAGCGTATTCCTGCCACGCTGGAGCTGGCGGGCATCACCACGGTGATCTGCGTCCCGCTGGCGCTGGTGATCGGCATCCTGGCCGCCATGAATCGCGGTTCAGCACTGGATCGCTTTCTGGTGATCGCCACCATGGCGACGGTGGCGGTACCGGAGTTTCTGGTGGCCACCGTGGCAGTGTTGATCTTCGCGGTCAAACTGCATTGGGTCTCGGCGATGTCGTTTGGCAGCCCCGACATGGATCTCGTCAGTTATCTGAAAGCCTATGCACTGCCGGTGCTGACGTTGTGCTGCTTATTAGTGGCGCAGATGGCACGGATGACGCGTTCGGCGATCATTAATCAGCTCGACAGCCCGTATCTTGAAATGGCGTTGCTGAAAGGGGTCTCGCCGCTGCGTGCCGTGTTGCGTCATGCGCTGCCGAATGCGGTGGGACCGATTGCCAACGCCATTTCGCTCAGCCTGTCTTACCTGTTTGGTGGGGTGATCATTATTGAGTCGATCTTCAGCTACCCCGGTCTCGCCAGTGCGCTGGTGGATGCCGTGAGTAATCGCGATCTGCCAGTGGTGCAGCTGTGCGTGATGATGTTCGCCGCCTGTTATCTGGTGCTGCTGCTGATTGCTGACATCCTGACTATCGCCTTTAACCCAAAATGGAGGAGCTGATGAATAGCTTGCTGCTTCCTGTACGAATTTTTCAGTCGCTGTCGATCTCCGGTCGCATTGGCCTGGCAATCTCTCTGTTTTGGGTACTGATGGCGCTGTTCGGCAATCAACTGGCGCCGCATAGCGTAGAGGATATCGGTGGTGGCCCGATGCTAGGAGGGATGACCGCTGACAACCTGCTGGGCACCGATTATCTCGGTCGCGATATCCTCAGCCGCATTTTGTATGGCGCTAAGTTCTCCATTGGGCTGGCGTTGACCGCTGCGCTGGGTGCCAGTTTAATCGGCACCTTGCTGGCGCTGCTGGCCGCCGTTGCAGGACGCTGGCTCGAAGAGTTGCTGGGCCGCATCAACGATGCCATGTTGGTGCTGCCAGGCAAAGTGCTGTCGCTGATGATTGTGGCCGTGTTTGGTTCCTCGCTGCCGATGCTGATTCTGACAGCCATCTTCACCTACTGGCCCGGTGCGTTCCGTATCGCGTTCGCTATGGCCAGCAGTTTGCGCAATATGGATTATGTCCGTGCTTCACGACTGCGTGGCGAAAGCCGCTGGTACGTGGCAATCCATGACATTCTGCCGAATATGGTGCATCCGATGCTCACCGATTTTGGCCTGCGTTTTGTCTATATCGTGCTGTTACTCAGCGGCTTGAGCTTCCTGGGCTTAGGCGTGCAACCACCTTATGCTGATTGGGGCACGCTGGTACGTGAAAATCTACAAGGCCTGTTTAACGGTTCGCCTGCGGTATTGATGCCGGCAGTGGCGATTGCCAGTTTAACCATCGGTGCCAACCTGTTTATTGACAGCCTGCAACAGATGCGTCCGCTGACGCTGGCGAAGGAGGGAGCATGAACGTGACACACCATACAGCCATGCCCGTGATCTCCGTTGAAAACCTGCGTGTCACCGCCGAGACGGATAAGGGCGAAGAGATCGATCTGGTTTCAGATATCCGTTTTACCGTACAAAAAGGCGAAGTGCTGGCGCTGATCGGTGAATCCGGTTCGGGTAAAACCACCATCGCCATGGCGCTGATGGGCTATGCGCGCCACGGTTGTCGCATCGCCGAGGGCAACATTCATCTGGCGGGCACCGACGTGCGTAGTCTGTCGCCCGGCCAGCTGCGCGAATTTCGCGGCAACAAAGTGGCCTACATCGCCCAAAGTGCAGCAGCCTCCTTCAACCCGGGAATGCGTATTCTCGACCAGGTTATCGAGCCAGTGGTGATCCATGGCAGCATGAAACGCAAAGCCGCCAAAGAGAAGGCGATCACGCTGTTTCGCGAGCTGGCATTGCCGAATCCTGACACCATTGGCGACCGTTTCCCGCATCAGGTCTCTGGCGGACAGCTGCAACGTCTGATGACGGCCATGGCACTGATTGGCGACCCGGATGTGGTGATCCTTGACGAGCCGACCACGGCACTGGACGTCACCACTCAGGTTGAAGTACTGAAAGCGTTTCGCCGTGTGGTGGCACAGCGCGGTGTGAGCGCGATTTACGTCAGTCACGATCTGGCGGTGGTGGCGCAGATGGCGGATCGCATTCTGGTGCTGCTGCGCGGAAAAATGGCGGAATATGGCACCACCGAACGGTTAATTGGTGCGCCGCAGGCCGAATATACCCAACTGTTAATGGATGCGGCACGCCAGAAAGAGCGCGAGAGTAGCTGGACCTGCGCAGAGGCTGATGTGCAGCCGCTGATGGAAGTGCGCGATCTCAGTGCCGGATATGGCCCACGTGATAGTGAGGGCAAACCGAAAACGCTGATTCTGCAAGATATCAATCTCAAGCTGTGGAAAGGGCAAGCGATTGGCATTATCGGTGAGTCGGGTTCGGGTAAAACCACGCTGGCACATGCGATTGCCGGGCTCAATGCGCCCAGCCACGGCCATATTCTGTTTAACGGTCACTATATCAACGGTGACATGCACAAGCGTCCCGACAATGAACTGCGCCGTATTCAGTACGTGTTCCAGATGGCGGATACGGCGCTCAATCCCGCGCACAGCGTTGAGCGTATTCTTTCACGTCCGCTGACGCTGTTCCATGAACTGAAAGGGCTCGAACTGCAGCGCCGTCTGTATCAACTGCTGGATCTGGTGAAACTGCCGCGCACCGTGTTGTGGCGTCGCCCCTGGGCGCTGTCGGGCGGACAGAAGCAGCGCGTGAATCTGGCGCGTGCACTGGCGGCGGAGCCGGATCTGATTCTGTGTGATGAAGTCACCTCGGCACTGGATACCGTGGTCGCGGCGGCGGTGCTGGATCTGATCAGTGAGCTACGCCGTGAGTTAGGGCTGTCAGTGTTGTTTATCAGTCACGACATGCACGCGGTTCGCGCCGTATGCGACGACATCGTGGTGATGAAATCCGGTCGCATCGTGACGCAGATTTCCCGTGCTGATTATGATAAACCCACCAGTGAGCTTTATTTTGAACGCCTGAAGCGAGCCGTACCGGAACTGCGTCAAGGCTGGCTGGACGAGCACGAAGAAGTGCTGAAAGCGGAATAGAGATGGTGCAAGCCAGCGCAAATGCGTGCCCACCCTGTGGCAGTCGCGCAAAGAATTTGTCAGGTGGCCATTTATGGCGACCTCAAACCAGGAGCAGCAAATGATCACATTACGCGCCATGACGCAGGATGATATTGAACATGGCTATGCCATCACCCAACAGCTTAAGTGGCCGCATCGCCGTGAAGACTGGCAGCAGGCGCTGGCGCTGGGTGAGGGCGTGGTGGCGGAAGAGCAGGGGCAGTTTGTCGGCAGCGCCTTCGGTTGGCGCTGGGGTGACAGCGCGGCAACCATTGGTCTGGTGGTGGTGAATCCAGCATGTCAGGGGCGGGGAATTGGTAAGCAGTTGATGCTGGCGGTGATGGAGAAATTCCCGGATTGCGTGATTCGCCTGCATGCTACCGAAATGGGCCAGGGGCTATACGAGAAACTGGGTTTTGTGGTGAAAGGCACCATTCAGCAGCACCAGACGCGTGAGCTGGCAGCGGTGCCCGCCGTCAACATCCCGACGGGGTTAACGTTGCGCAATGCTCTGGCCGATGACGTTGAATTGCTCACTGAGTTGGATCATCAGGCGCACGGCATGTGGCGCCCGCAACTGATACAAACGCTGGTTGCCGATCACCAGACCGTGTTACTGCAAGATCCGCAGCAGCAGGTACAGGGTTTTGCCAGCCTGCGCCGTTTTGGGCATGGCTGGGCGATTGGCCCGGTGATTGCGCGCCATGTTGATGTCGCGCAGGCGCTGGTGGCCGCGCTGATGCAAGGGCTGGGTGGTGAGTTTGTCCGCATCGACACCGACAGCGCACTGCCACTGGCAAACTGGCTGGAGAGTTTAGGGCTGGTCAAGGTTGACGCGCCCACCACCATGTATCGGGGAACGCCTTGGTCACCGCAAGCCGGTGAGATGCAGGCGTTTGGGTTGATGACCCAGGCGATGGCGTGATGCATATCGTCTATAAATCGGAAGCCACGCGTGGAGCCCACTGGCAGCGCTGGCTGGCTGAACATGCACCGGATGTGCAGCTGCATATCTGGCCGGATGTGGGTGACGCAGAACAGGTTGAACTGCTGGTGGCCTGGCAACCGCCAGAAGATGTCATGGCGACCTTCCCTAATCTCAAAGCGCTACTGTCGGTGGGCGCGGGGGCCGATCAGTTCGATCTCAGCCAACTGCCGCCCGATTTGCCGGTGGTGCGCATGATCGAACCCGGCCTGACGCAAGGCATGGTGGAGTACGTCACTTTTGCCGTGCTGGGGTTGCATCGTGATATGCCGCGCTATTTCCAGCAACAGCGCGCAGCAACGTGGCAAACGCACCCGATTCGCACCGCCAATCAGCGGCGGGTGGGCGTCATGGGCTTAGGCGAACTCGGCCAGGCATCTTTGCAGCAGCTGGTGTCATTAGGGTTTAAGTGTGCTGGCTGGAGCCGGACACCGCGTGAACTCGAGGGCGTGCGCTGCTGGCATGGCGCTGAGCAATTGGCTGAGTTTCTGGCACACAGCGACATCCTGGTGTGTTTGCTGCCGTTGACTGACAGCACGCGCGGTTTACTCAACTCTGAGCTGTTTGCGCAGTTACCTGCCGGAGCCGCACTGGTACAGGTGGGGCGTGGCCCGCAGTTAAATCATGACGATCTGCTCACGGCGCTGGCCAGCGGACAATTGAGCGCAGCCGTGCTCGATGTGACCGATCCCGAACCTTTACCGCCAGAGCATCCTTTCTGGCAGCATCCGGCGATCTGGCTCACACCGCACATTGCCAGCCAGACGCAAACCGACAGCGCGGTGGCTGCGCTGCTCGATAATCTGCGCCGCTATCAACGTGGCGAACCCATGGTCGGCCTTATCGATCGTAACCGGGGATACTGATATGCAACTGGATCAATTAGTCGCTCTGCGACGGGATCTGCACGTCCATCCCGAACTGGGCTATCAGGAAACGCGCACCAGCGACATCGTGGCGCAGGTGCTGCAAGAGCACGGCATTGAGGTGCATCGCGGCCTGGGTAAAACCGGCGTGGTCGGTGTGCTGAAACGTGGAAATAGCCCGCGCATGATAGGTCTGCGCGCGGACATGGATGCGCTGCCGATGCAGGATAACGGCACCCAGCCGTGGAAAAGTGTGCATGACAATGTCTGTCACGCTTGCGGTCACGATGGTCACACGGTGATGCTGCTGGGCGCGGCTATCCAGTTGGCTCAGCAGGGCGATTTTGACGGCACGCTGGTGTTTATCTTCCAGCCAGCGGAAGAAGGTTTAGCCGGCGCGAAAGCGATGATCGATGACGGCCTGTTCCAGCAATTCCCTTGCGATGCGGTATTTGCCCTGCATAACTGGCCTGAACTGCCTCTGGGCGAAGTGCAGACGCGGCCGGGTGCCATCATGGCGGCGGCGGACCGTTTTGATATCACGGTAAAGGGCGGTGGCGGTCATGCGGCACAGCCACACCTGACACGTGACACCTTGCTGGCCACCAGTGAATTGGTGGTGCAACTCAATACGCTGGTGGCGCGCGCACTTGACCCGTGCGAGCCGGGTTTGCTGACGGTGACGCGCATGCAGGGCGGTTTCTCACACAACATGATTCCGGCGGAAGCCAGTATCACCGGCACGGTACGTACGTTCAGCCCGGCGGCGCAGGACATCATTGAAAGCCGTCTGCGTGAAATGGCGCAACATGTCACGGCGGCGCACGGTCTGCAGGCAGAGGTGAGCTATCTGCGTTATTACCCGGCCACGGTCAATCATGCGGGTGCTGCACAACTGGCGCTGGATGCCCTGCGTGAGGCGGACATGCCTGCTGAACAAGCCAGACAGCCTGCTCTCACCTCGGAAGATTTTGCCTTTATGTTGCAGGCCAGAGCGGGGGCTTATCTGTGGATCGGATCGGCACCCAGCCAGCCGTTGCACCATTCCTCTTACGACTTCAACGATGCGCTGATCCCGCACGGTATTCAGACTTTGACGGCCATCGCCCGCCACGCGCTGCGTGCAGAATTTCCCTGCTGATTGGCAGAAGATTTTGAAACGAAATGCCGCTGCTTTGCTGATTACGGCAGCGTGAGAAACCAACGGGTTGCGATACTTGAGCCAACCGAACGTTACGTGGATGAGGATTTTGAAAATGCAGAATGTCATGGCGGAGCAGCAAACGTATAGCGATAACAGCCTGTTACTGGATACACGTGAACAGAACGTGCCGCGTGGTGTGGTCACCGCGCATCCGTTGGTGATTGAGCGGGCAAAAGGCAGTGAAGTGTGGGATGTCGAGGGCAATCGCTATCTCGATTTTGTCGGCGGGATTGGGGTGCTTAATGTGGGCCATAACCATCCGGCGGTAGTGAATGCGGTGACAAAACAGCTTGGGCTGGTGTCACACGCCTGTTTCCAGGTCGTTGCCTACCCGGGCTATATCGAACTGGCGCAGCGCCTGAATGCGCTGGTCGGCAAAGGTGAAGATTTCAAAAGCGTGTTCTTCACCAGCGGGGCGGAAGCGGTAGAAAATGCGGTGAAAATTGCCCGTGCGCACACCAACCGCAGCGGCATTATCGCGTTTGAGGGTGCCTTCCATGGGCGTACGTTGCTAGGCTGTACCCTAACGGGGATGAGCCAGCCGTATAAACAGAACTTCGGCCCGTTCGCCTCAGAGGTGTATCGCCTGCCTTATCCTAATGCCTTCCATGGCGTCAGCGATGATGACTGCCTGCAAGCGCTGGAACAGTTGTTCGCCGTGCAGATCCTGCCGGAGCGTGTGGCAGCAATCATCATCGAGCCTGTTCAGGGCGACGGTGGCTTCCTGCCAGCGGGTACGAACTTTATGCAAGCGCTGCGTCGCATTACCGAAAAACACGGAATCGTGCTGATTCTCGATGAAGTGCAGACCGGATTTGGTCGCACCGGTACGCTGTTTGCCTTCGAGCAACTGGGCATTACACCGGATCTGGTGACCGTGGCGAAGAGTCTGGGGGGCGGTCTGCCGATTTCCGGCGTAGTCGGCAAAGCAGCCATCATGGATGCGCCATTGCCGGGCGGTCTTGGCGGCACCTATGGCGGTAACGCGCTGGGCTGTGCGGCGGCGCTGGCGGTGCTGGACCTGCTGGAAAACGACAATCTGCTGGCGCGCAGCAATCAGCTGGGTGAACAGCTGAATGCACGTCTGCAACAGCTGGCGGAGAAATATGCCTGCATTGGTGAAGTACGTGGCGTGGGCTTTATGCAGGCGGTGGAGATCATCGACTTCGAAACCAAACGTCCTGACGCTGCGATGACGCAGAAAATCCTCGACTGCGCCTGTCAGGAAGGCCTGCTGTTGATCAAGTGTGGCCTGCATCGCAACGTGGTGCGCTTCCTCGCGCCACTGGTGACCACAGATTCTCAGCTGGAAGAAGCGTTACATATCTTTGATATTGCGCTGGCCCGCGCCAGTGGTCGCCTGGGATAAATCCGGCTTCCTCATTGATATCTCAGGAATTATTGACTCGACCAATGAATGACGTGGCGTGCGGAAGTCGCTAGCGCCGTCACGTCAAAGCGTGATATACCATCGTATCAGCCTGCGCGATTGGTCAACAATGAGGGGTGCTATGAACGGCTTAATGAAACTCGACCGCATCGACATCAACATCCTGGTGCAACTACAAAAAGATGGCCGTATCAGCAACGTCAATCTCGCCGACGCCGTAGGACTTTCGCCCAGCCCTTGTTTGCAACGGGTGAAGCGCCTGGAGCAGGCTGGATTTATTACCGGCTATGAAGCCCACATCAATCTGACCAAAATTACCGATTCCGTTACGGTGTTCACCGAGGTCACGCTCTCGGGCCATCGACGCGAAGATTTTATGAAATTCGAAAATTCGGTTCGCGACGTGGATGAGCTGATGGAGTGCCATCTGATTACCGGCGGCTACGACTATTTGCTGCGCTTTATTACCCGCAGCATCGAGCACTACCAGGAAGTGATTGAGAAGATGCTGGACGCACAAATCGGCATCGATAAGTACTTCAGCTATATCGTGATTAAATCCCCGATTATGAAAAGCACCGTTCCATTGCGATCGCTGATTGCTAAGCATAATTCTGTGGATTTTAGTGTGTAATTGACCCCATCCTGACCTTCTCCCAGACAGGGAGAAGGTATTGTTTCCACTCCGCTATTCGCCCCTGAACCTCCGAACGCATCTGCCACAGCATAAAATTTCTTCTCTGCCGTAAATTCCCTTTATCTTTACTGTTCCGGTCGTGGCTTCACGCGCGTCCTGTGCCTGCATATCCGTACACTCAATTTATCGCTTTACAAGGAGTTGCCATGACCGCTTTAACCCTTGCCGATCATCAATGGCAGCGCGACGAGTTCACCATCTCTACCGATCGCCAGCGCCTTGATATGGATTACATCCACCAGCAATTGACTGAGAAGTCTTACTGGGCCAACGCGCAGCCACGCGCCAAAACCGAGCGCGCTTTTGCCGGTTCGTTGCCATTTGGTGTTTACCATCAGCAACAGCAGATTGGCTTCGCGCGACTGGTGACGGATTACACCCGATTTGGCTGGCTGTGCGATGTGATGATCGATGAAAACTGGCGAGGCCACGGCCTGGGCAGCTGGCTGGCGACCTGTGTGCGTGCGCACCCGGAGCTGGCCACGGTGCACCGCTGGATGCTCTCTACTAATGATGCCCATCAGCTGTATCAGCGCCTTGGCTGGCGTGTGGTGCAGGATCCGCAAAAACTGATGGAATTTCCTCTCTCCTGATAACGGAGCTTGCTCACCATGGGTTACCGCGTTGGCGTTGATATTGGCGGATCCTTTACGGATTTTGCCGTGCTGAATGAACAGACTCATCAGATTCATACCTTAAAAGTCCTGTCGCGACCGGATCAGCCCGGCAGCGAAATCCTCACCGGGCTGTCGCAGTTGCAGCAGCGTGACGGGATTGAACCCCAGCATATTGACTATTTTACCCACGGCACCACCGTGGGCATCAACGCGGTCATCCAGCGACGTGGCGTGCGGCTGGCGCTGTTTGCCACCGAAGGATTTTGTGATGTGCTGGAGCTGGCGCGTCTCAAAATTCCTCATATTCACGATCTCTTTTCGCGACGTCCGGCACCGTTGATTACCCGCGATCGGGTGTTTGCCATCAAAGAGCGAACGGACCGCCACGGCACCGTGTTGCAGCCAGTGGATCGGCAAAGTGTGCTGGATGCCATTGATCAGGCGCGTGCGGCGGGTTGTCAGGGCATTGTGGTGTCGCTGTTACACAGTTATCGCAATTGCCACAACGAAGCAGCAGTCAAAGCCATTATCGACGAGGTGGCGCCTGAACTGCTCACCTCTTGCTCCGCCGACATCTGGCCGATCATTCGCGAATATGAACGGACTATCACCGCCACCATTAATGCCTATGTGCAGCCGATGGTGATTCACTACCTGGAATCGTTTGAACAGGCGTTGCACACCATGGGCGTTAAGCCGCCGCCGCGTATCACCAAATCCAATGGTGGGGTGATGGGCGTGGAGCAGGCGAAAAGTGAATGTGTGCAGATGGTGTTGTCCGGCACGGCTTCAGGCGTGATCGGTGCCAGCTTCCTTGCCAGCGCTTGTGGTTTCGACAAGATCCTGAGTCTTGATATTGGCGGCACCAGCGCGGACGTGGCGGTGATCGTCGATGGGCATGTGGCGCAGGGCAACGGTGAAATCATCGGTGATTTCCCGATTTATATTCCGTCAGTGGCAGTCACCTCGGTGGGGCAGGGTGGCGGCTCGCTGGCGTGGATCGATAACCAGGGCGTGCTGCAGATGGGCCCGGATAGCGCCGGATCGCTGCCCGGGCCGGTGTGTTTCCAGCGTGGAGGGACGCAACCGACGGCGACCGATGCTTTTGCCGCCTGTGGCATGATCGGTCATGGCGATCTCGGTTACAACGCGGTGAAAGTCGATGTTGCTGCTGCACATGCTGCCTGGCAACCGCTGGCAGATCAACTGGGTATCACGGTGGAAGAGGCGGCGGAAACCGCCATCGAGCTGGCGATCTCCAGTATGTACGGTGATACCAGCGGATTGCTGTCGCGTTTTGGGTTGGATCCGCGTGAATTTTGGTTCCTCGCCTTTGGCGGCGCGGGCCCGATGATGGGGTGTTTCCTCGCCCGCGAACTCAATATGAAAGGGGTGATCGTGCCGCCTACACCGGGCGTGCTGTCAGCGCTAGGAGGGTTGGTGGCGGATATCCGCAATGATTTTATCCGCACGCTTTATAGCGATCTGGACGCGACGCTGGCGGATGCACTGGCAACGGAAGCGGAAGGCCTGAGCCAACGCGCACGCGGCTGGCTGTGCGAGCAACACGGCACTGATATGCCATTCACCTTGCACTACAGCGCTGATATACGCTATCGCGGTCAGTCGTTTGAGATCGAAGTCGCGCTACAGCCAGAGTGGCTGGCGCAGGCCAACGTGGCGGCCTTGCACGAGGCCTTTGACCGCCAGCATCAGCTGCTATTTGGTCACTGTGATGCCAATGCACCCGTGCAGATTATCAATCTGCGTTTAGTGATCGCCTCGCCCACACCGAAGCCAACGCTCAACATCTTACCCGACGCGACCGGGCCCGTTGCCGTTGCGAAACGTGTCAGTGCCTGGATTGATGGCGCATCGCATCAGGTGGATGTGGTGGTGCGTGCCAGTCTGCGGGCCGGACATCATCTCAACGGACCGGTGATCATCGCACAAGATGACTGTACCACCTGTGTTCCACCGCAGATGCAGGTGGATGTCGATACCTTTGGCAACTTGCTGATTACGCCTGTGGAGGCAAACTAATATGGCCATTAACGGACGTAACCTGCAAATTCTCGCGAACTATTGTGCCGCTGCGGCCGATGCGATGGCATTTACGCTGATGCGCACCGCGCACTCCACTTTCGTTAAAGAGACCGAAGATTTTTCCTGTCAGATTGTCAGCCGTGACGGCATGGCGTTCGCTTCGCCACGCAGCTTTGGCGCGCCCTGGTACAGCGGCATCGATTACGGCCCGGTGCTGGCGTTAATCGATCATTACGAAGAGGGCGATATCTGCATCACCAATGATTCGTATGCGGGCAATGTGGCCACCCACTCGCCGGATATCCACATCTGGAAGCCGGTGTTCCATAACGGTGAAATTGTCTGTTTTGTGGTGGGTCATATTCACAACACCGACGTGGGCGGTGCGGTGCCGGCTTCGCTGTCGCGCTCGCTGACCGATATCGTGCAGGAGGGCATTCGCATTCCGCCACTCAAGATTGTGCGCAACGGTGAGTTGAATGAAGAAGTCGCCAGCATTATGCGCCTCAACGTGCGTGTACCAGAGCAAAACTGGGGGGATTTCAAAGCGCAGATTGCTTCGGTAAACGTGGGCGAGCGTAAGATCCATGACATCATCGCGCGTTTCGGTATTGAGGATTTCCTGCAGGGCATTGAAGGCATTCTGGACTACGCCGAAGCGCAGGCGCGCAGCATTATCGCCACCATTCCGGATGGTGAATACTTCTATGCTGACTTTGCCGACGAAGATGGTGAAGGCGGCTATCCGTGCCGCGTGGCGATCACGCTGCGCATTAGCGGCGACACGCTGGAACTGGATTACACCGGCAGCGATCCGCAGCTGGCCTCCTCGCTGAATATGCCCACCGGCGGCCGTGAACGGCATCCGCTGGCGCTGGTGGGTGTGACTTATGTGCTCTCAACGCTGGATCGCCATCTGCTGCTTAATGCGGGCACCTTACGCCCGACGCGCGCCATCCTGCCGCCGGGCACCGTAATGAACTGTGAAGCGCCCGCCGCGGTAGGCATGCGTTCGCTGACCTGCGCGTTGTCGCAGATCGCCACCATTGGCGTGTTCTCCCAGGCATTGCCCAATCGCTTACCGGCTAACTCACCCGGCGGCAACTCAATCATGAATATCCGTACCAGCGATAGTCAGAACCGCAGCGTCGTGGCCTCGCTAGGGCCTGTCGGCGGTGGCGCGGGCGGGACGCCACGTCATGATGGCCCGGATGGTTCTGGCGGGTTATCGGCGTTTCTGAAAAACACGCCTATTGAGATCAACGAGGCAGAAGTCCCCATCCATTTCCATCGCTATGGGCTGGCGGCGGACAGTGCCGGTGCCGGGCGCTATCGCGGCGGTCTGGCCACGGAGATGGCGTTTGAAATTACCGCGCCCAACACCACGGTAACGGCGCGCAATCGCAACCGGTCAGTGTTCGCCTCGGCTGGCGTGCTAGGCGGTGAGTCAGGGGCATTGTCGCACTTCCGCACGCTGCGCAACGGCAAGGTCATTGAACACGGCAACACCGATGTCATTCGTTGCCAGCCAGGCGATATCGTTGAGGTACGCGGTCCGGGCGCGGGAGGGTATGGCCTGCCGGTGGAGCGCGAGCCGGCGGCGGTGCTGCAGGATGTGCGCTGCGGATTTGTTTCAGTGCCAGTGGCACGTGATAGCTATGGCGTGGCGATCATCAATGATGAGGTGGATGAGGTCACCACTTCGCGTTTACGCGCTGAGATGCAGCGCGAAGCCCGGCAGCATTTTGATCACGGCCCGGCACGCACGGCATTTGAACAGCAGTGGACACCGGCGCGCTATGCGTTGCTCACCGCGTTTCTGGCAGAAGCGCCGGTCAGCTGGCGCCACTTCCTGAAGCAACAGGTGTTTGACGCCGTGGCGGCGGAGGCACAACCCGTTGCACTTAAGCCAGCCATAGCAGATACACAACCGGCAGCACTTGACGCGCAGATGCAGGCTATCTTTCAAAATCTGCAACAGCGCTATCCGGCGATGATGAACCGGTCGCACTAAGCGCTAATATTCAGCTTCAGGCTTTGCCATAGTCTTTTGTTGCCCGATGACGGTTCATCGGGCGCACTTAAGAGGATGTCACTATGGCTTCAGCAAACACCCCCGTTTGGTTTATTTCTGGCTGTTCAACCGGCTTTGGCCGGGAGCTGGCGCAGCAGACCATTGCGCGCGGCTTTCACACCGTGGTGACCGCGCGTGACCCGGCGAAAGTGCAGGATTTGGTGGCGGGGCATGACAATGCACTTGCGGTGGCACTGGATGTGACCGATCAGAGCAGTATCGATCGCACGGTTCACGCGGCGCTGGAGAAATTCGGTGCCATTGATGTGCTGGTCAACAATGCGGGTTACGGCTATCAGAGTTCAGTCGAAGAGGGTGATGATCGCGAGATCCGTGATCAATTCGATGCCAACGTCTTTGGCCTGTTTGCCTTAACGCGTGCGGTATTACCGGCGATGCGCAAACAGCGTCGTGGACACGTCATCAATATCACCTCAGTGGCCGGATTCATTGGTTTTGCCAGCTCAGGCTACTACTCGGCCAGCAAACACGCCGTGGAGGGCTGGTCTGATTCACTGGCGGTTGAAGCGGCACCTTTGGGCATTCATGTTACCTGTGTTGAACCGGGGCCATTCCGCACCGACTGGGCGGGGCGTTCGCTGCATCAGACGCCGAGCACCTTACCGGAGTATGCCGACACGGCGGCAGCGCGCATGAAAGCCACGTCTGAATACAGCGGCACCCAGGCCGGCGATCCGGCACGCGCGGCCACGGCGATGATTGCCATCACCGAACATGACAATCCTCCGCGCCATTTGGTGATGGGCGCATGGGGTTATGAGGCGGTGACCAATAAGTTGAAAGAGCGCCTGGCGCAGATCGAAGACTGGAAACAGACGTCGATTGATACAGATTTTCCGTCATAACCCTGGTGCAGGGTAGATCGCGCCGCCACCGCTAACCGGATTAAACGCGAGCGGCGCGGTTTTGACGTCAATGCCCGTAGGGCGGAACACTCTCCTCCCGCTGGGCATTTATATCATCTTTTCAATCTCTTCAAACGGTACGGCCTGGCTGAACAGATATCCCTGCAGCTGATTACATCCCGCATCGGCCAGTGCCATTTTCTGGCCTTCGGTTTCGACCCCTTCAGCGGTCACCGTTAAGCCCATAGCGTGACCCAGACGCACCACGGATTCAACGATTGCCGCAGAATTTTGCGCCACGCCCAGTGATTGGGTGAAGGAGCGATCAATCTTAATTTTGTCGACCGGGAACGTGCTGAGATAGTTGAGGCTGGAATAACCGATGCCAAAATCATCCAGCGCAATCCGGAAACCGGCCTCACGCAGCGCGATGATGTTATTACGCGCTTCGTGCTCATCCTAAATCAATACGCCTTCGGTGATCTCCAGTTCCAGATGATGCGGATTGGCGCCTTCTTCACGCACAATTTCAACGATGCGCTCCACAAAGCCACTGGCGCGGAACTGCACGGGAGAAACGTTGACCGCCACAATCACCTGCGGCATTTTCAGTGAGGTTTTACAGGCTTCACGTAATACCCATTCGCCCAGCGGAATGATCATCCCGGTCTCTTCGGCGATGGCGATAAAGTCACCCGGCGAGACATCACCACGTACCGGATGCTGCCAGCGCAGCAGGGCTTCTAATCCCACCACACGCTGTCCGCTGATCTCCATCAGGGGTTGATACCACACGCGCAGGCCATCGAAATTGACCAGCGCCTGACGTAAATCCGTCGCCATCTGCTGGCGGGTGCGCAGCGATTCATCCATCACTTTTTCGAACTGGCGATACTGGCCGCGACCACTGTTTTTCGCCTCATAGAGCGCGATGTCCGCTTTACGCATCAGCTCCATGCGGTCAATGCCATCTTTAGGGGCCAGCGCCAGCCCGATGCTAACCCCAACCCAGACTTCGCTGCCTTGCAGCTCATAGGCTTCACTCAGCTCACTGATAATGCGTTTTGCCAATGCCTGCACCTGACCGATGTTATCGACGTCAGGCATCATCACAATAAATTCATCCCCACCGATGCGTCCTACGGTATCGCTGGCACGCAAGATGTGCGTGAGGCGGCGCGCCACCTCAATGATCAACTCATCGCCCGCATGATGACCATAGGTATCATTGATGTTTTTAAAGCGATCGAGATCAAGCAACAGCAGCGCCACACGCTGATCGTGCCGGGCGGATGCCGCCAGCGCATGGGTCAGCCGATCTTCCACCAGCGCCCGATTCGGCAACCCGGTCAGCACATCGTGAAAAGCCAGATGCTGCGCTTGCGCTTCACTGGCACCGAGCTTAAGCAAAGATTGCGACAGATTGAGAGAGGAGGTCCAGATGCGTCTGACCATAAACAGGCAGAGCAGGGTAATCAGCAGCACGGATAACAGTGTTGAAGGGCCGAGCATGCGCAACATCTGCGCACCGGGTTTATCCGGTAGCCAGCTCAGGTAACCCACGGCATCGCCTTGCTGTGAATTCAGTTGGTAGAGTGCATCTGTTCCGGGCTGCGGCGCGCCATCGCTAAAATGCAGCTGCTGCAGCTGGCTGCGATCCGCCAGATTACGTAAATAGCCATCATCGAGGAATTTGATACTCACTAATCTATAGCGGCCTGCTTCACGGGTGCTGCTGATATCGCCAACGGCCAGGGCCGCGGCACGTTGCCCAATGCGCACGAAATCGGCGCGATCGCTGGGACCCGCCACCTCATCGCTGCTCACCACGAGCGGACTGGCCAGCATGTCTTTAAGGTATTGCCCTACGCTGTCACTGGATACGCGTTTACCCTCACGTCAGACCGCCAGTGGCTGATTGTTACGATCCATCAGCAGAATCAACTGGTGGTCAAACATGTCATAAAGCCAGCCGCCGATATTTTGATCTAACCAGTTCTGATCCGGCACGCCCAACGCCAATTGGTCAGCGAGAGGCGACCAGCGAGTCAAACTGCGCAACTGACGCAAATGTTCATTCAAACTTTGGCTAAAGGAGGCCTCAATCATGCGTTGCTGTTGATCGCGAGCCTGTTCATTGCTCAGCGAGTTGCCCCAGAACAAGCCAACACCTGCTCCGGCAAAGGCTAAAACTAAAATCGCCACCAAAGGCAAAATCACTTCCCGAACGAAATTGCGTCTGAATCCATCTGACAGTTTGATTGTATTAATCATTTTAAGGTTCGCGTGACAAGGAGGGCTCATCAATAACGTTAGCAGACTTTACGCAAGCTTCACCCAGTAAGGAAAGCGATAAAGCGGTGAAAATAAGCGATAATTTTTTGAACACTGTCACAAAGGCAACAGTTAAAAATTTTTTATCACAACCGCAGCCGTTTCGCTTCGATCCTGCTGCCCTATAGCAAATTCATCCTCACGTCATTGAGTCGTCACGGCGCTGTCATCTGGCTCGCGCACTGTAGTCGCCATCTCGCAGCACTTGTCGCTGCGTTCCTCAACCCTAGCGAATGAGGTATTGAACGTGATGGAGATATCCAGACATCCGACCACTGTTTACCAGGCGGTCGCCGCCCAACTGGAGCAGGCACTGCAAGAGCGTTATCGCTGCGGTGACTATCTGCCTTCCGAACAGCAGTTAGCCGAGCACTATGAAGTCAACCGCCATACGTTGCGCCGCGCGGTGGATGAACTGGTGAACAAAGGGCTGCTGCAACGCCGTCACGGCGTCGGCATCCTGGTGTTGATGCGTCCCTATGATTACCCCTTGCATGCGCAGGCGCGCTTTAGCCAAAACCTGCTGGAGCAGGGCAGCCATCCGACCAGCGAACGTTTGCTGGCAGTGCTGCGACCGGCCAGCAGCGACGTGGCCAGTGCACTGGCCATTAATGAAGGCGACAACGTGATTCATCTGCGCACGCTGCGCCGCGTCAATGGCGTACCGGTGTGTGTCATCAATCACTTCCTGCCGGAACTGAGCTGGTGGCCGGCGATACAGCAGTTCCAGAACGGCTCGCTGCATGACTTTATGCAGCAGCACCTTGGCCTCGATTTAACGCGTTCGCAAACCCGAATCAGCACCCGCCGCGCCCAGGCTAAAGAGTGTAAACAGCTGGAGATTGCCCTGCAGTCACCGCTGCTGTGCGTGCGCACCCTGAATAAACACCGTGACGGTCAGGTAGCGGAATACTCCGTCAGCCTGACGCGTGGCGACATGATTGAACTGACTCTGGAGCATGAATGAAACAGCAAACCGCTCGCCAGCATTGGCTATCGGTACTCGCGCACAGCGAAGCCAGCCAGCTAAATGCCCACTGGCAGTCGCTGCACCTCAATGCACAATTTGAAGCGATTCGTCCCGCCGAAACCGGTTTAACCCGTTTGCAGGCGCGCATGGGCGGTAGCGGCAAACGCTTCGTAATGGGCGATGCCACCGTCACGCGTGCCGTAGTGAAACTGTACGATGGCACCCTTGGCTTCAGCTATGTGCTGGGCCGCGATAAAGCCCATGCCGAACGCTGCGCCGTGATTGATGCGCTGCTGCAACAGCCGGAAACCCATGCGCTGTTGCAGGAAAAATTAATTGCCCCGCTGGCGGCCTTGCGTGAAGAGCAGCGTCAGCTGCGTGCACGTGAAATCGCCAGCTCTAAAGTGGACTTCTTTACGCTGGTACGCGGAGATAACTAATGACATTACTCGCCAGTTTTAACCATCCGGTTGCCGATTCACAGCGTGCTTTTCGTCGCATCCTGAAAGCCATGAGCGAGCCAGGCGTCATGGTCTCACTGCCGCTGGAACAGGGCTGGGGCGATTTGTCTCCTGCCGCGACGGCGGTACTGCTGACGCTGGTGGATCAGGAGAGTGCGCTGTGGCTGGATAGCCGTGTAGACAGCGAAATCGTGCGTAACAACCTGCGTTTCCACACCGGTGTGCCGATTGTGGAAGAGCGCCATGCACCGTTTGCCTTAACCCATGCAGCGTCAAATCCGGATCCTGCGCAGTTCGCGCCGGGCGACAATATGTCACCGGAAAAAAGCACCACGCTGATCATTGAAGTGCCTTCCCTGAATGGGGGTTTAACCCTGCGCCTGTCCGGCCCTGGCCTGCGTGAATCACGCGCCATCGCGCCACAGTTGCCGGAAGCGATTCTGACTTATCTGCGCGAGCGTCCGCATCCGTTCCCACTGGGCGTGGATCTGATTTTCACCTGCGGTGAAGCGATGATGGCCTTGCCACGCACCACTGACGTGGAGGTGTGCTGATGTACGTTGCGGTGAAAGGGGGCGAGAAGGCGATAGCCAGCGCCCATGAGCTTCAGGCCGATCTGCGCCGTGGCGACCGTGACGTGGCGGAACTGGGTTGCGATCAGGTCGCGCAACAGTTGGGATTAGCGGTGGATCGCGTGATGACCGAAGGCGGCATTTACGATCCCCAGCTCGCGGCCTTAGCGATTAAACAAGCCAGCGGCGATTTGGTGGAAGCCATCTTCCTGCTGCGCGCCTATCGCACCACCTTGCCACGTCTGGCCGACAGCCTGGCGCTGGAAACCGATGAGATGCGCATCGAACGTCGTATTTCGGCGGTCTACAAGGATTTGCCGGGCGGCCAGGTGCTCGGCCCCACTTACGATTACAGCCATCGTCTGCTCGATTTCACGTTGCTGGCCAACGGTGAAATCCCGGCGGCACCGCGTGACGATCAGGCACTGCCTGAACGCTGTCCGCACGTGTTCAGCATGATGACCAAAGAGGGTCTGGCGGCGCGTGAAGAGGATGATGGCAGCGAGCCGTGCGATATCACCCGCGAGCCGCCCGGTTATCCGGCGACGCGCGCGGCACGCCTGCAACAGCTGGTACGCGGCGATGAAGGTTTTCTGCTGGCGCTTGGATATTCCACCCAGCGTGGCTACGGGCGTAACCATCCGTTTGCCGGTGAGATTCGCACCGGCTATCTCAGCGTATCAATCTGCCCGGAAGAGCTGGGCTTCGAGATTGATATCGGCGAAATCCTGCTGACCGAGTGTGAAATGGTTAACGGCTTCACCACGCAAACTGAAGGTGCGCCGCACTTCACCCGTGGTTACGGCCTGGTGTTTGGGCGCTCAGAGCGTAAAGCGATGGCAATGGCGCTGGTGGATCGTGCCCTGCAAGCACCCGATTACGATGAACGTATTGCCGGTCCGGCGCAGGATGAAGAGTTTGTGCTGTCGCATGCCGACAACGTGGAAGCGGCGGGCTTTGTTTCGCATCTGAAACTGCCGCATTACGTCGATTTCCAGGCGGAGCTGGAGTTGCTGAAACGGCTGCGTGAACAGGTTCAGGAGCAAAACGATGAGTGAGTTAACCGGCTATAACAACGGCTATCTGGATGAGCAGACCAAGCGCACCATTCGTCGCGCGATCCTCAAAGCGGTAGCGATTCCGGGTTATCAGGTGCCGTTTGCCGGACGAGAAATGCCGATGCCTTACGGCTGGGGCACTGGCGGGATCCAGATCACCGCCAGCATCATTGGTGACAGCGACGTGCTGAAGGTGATTGACCAGGGCGCGGATGACACCACCAACGCCGTATCCATCCGTCGTTTCTTCCAGCGCGTCAGCGGCGCAGCGACCACTGAAGCCACCAAAGATGCCACGCTGATCCAGACGCGTCACCGCATTCCGGAGACGCCACTGCAGGAAGATCAGGTGCTGATTTTCCAGGTGCCGATTCCTGAGCCGCTGCGCTTTATCGAACCACGCGAAACGGAAACTCGCACCATGCACGCACTGGAAGAGTACGGCATCATGCAGGTCAAACTGTATGAAGATATCGCCCGCTACGGCCATATCGCCACCACCTACGCCTATCCGGTCAAGGTCAACGATCGCTACGTGATGGATCCATCGCCGATTCCGAAATTCGACAACCCGAAGATGCACATGATGCCCGCACTGCAGCTGTTTGGTGCTGGCCGTGAAAAACGCATCTACGCGCTGCCGCCGTACACCAAAGTGGAAAGCCTCGACTTCGACGACCACCCATTCACCGTACAAAGCTGGGATGAACCCTGTGCCCTGTGCGGTTCACGCCACAGCTACCTTGATGAGGTGGTCATGGATGATGCCGGTACGCGCATGTTTGTCTGCTCCGATACCGATTTTTGCCACCAGCAGCAGGAACAACAACATGCACAGTGAACAGCCGCTGCTTGCGGTCAACAATCTGACGCACCTCTATGCGCCAGGCAAAGGTTTTGAAGACGTTAGCTTTGAACTCTATCCAGGGGAAGTCTTGGGCATTGTGGGCGAGTCTGGTTCCGGCAAAACCACGCTGCTGCGCAGCCTGTCGGCGCGTTTAGCGCCACAGCAGGGCAACATTCTCTATCGCGCTCAGGATCTCTATCAGCTAAGTGAAAGCGATCGCCGCCGCTTACTGCGCACCGAGTGGGGCGTGGTGCATCAGCATCCATTGGATGGATTGCGTCCGCAGGTCACGGCAGGCGGCAATATCGGTGAGCGCTTGATGGCCGTCGGCCAGCGCCATTACGGCGATATCCGTAAAGAGGCGATGCGCTGGTTGCAGGACGTCGAAATCCCCGCCAACCGCATTGACGATTTGCCGACCACCTTCTCCGGCGGTATGCAGCAGCGTTTGCAGATTGCCCGCAACCTGGTGACCCAGCCCACGCTGGTGTTTATGGATGAGCCGACCGGCGGACTGGATGTATCCGTGCAGGCGCGACTGCTGGATCTGCTGCGTACCCTGGTACGTGAACTCAATCTGGCGGTGGTGATTGTCACGCACGATCTCGGCGTGGCGCGCTTGCTGGCGCACCGTCTGTTGGTGATGAAGCAGGGCAGAGTGGTGGAGAGCGGTCTGACCGATCGGGTGCTGGATGATCCGCACCATCCCTACACCCAACTGCTGGTTTCATCGGTGCTGGCTTAACTTCATCAGGACATCAACATGCAACCTTTATTGCGCGTAGAGAAACTCAGCAAAACCTTTGTGCTGCACAACCAGAGCAGCGCCGAGCTGCCGGTGCTGCAGGATGCCAATCTTGAAGTGTGCGCCGGTGAGTGCGTGGTGCTGCACGGTCGCTCCGGCAGCGGAAAATCCACCTTACTGCGCGCGCTGTACGGCAACTATCAGGCCAACAGCGGTCATATCTGGCTGCAACATCAGGGTGAGTGGATCGATATGGCACAGGCTCCCGCGCGCCAGATACTGGCGATTCGCCGCGAAACCGTTGGCTGGGTCAGCCAGTTCCTGCGGGTGATCCCTCGCGTCCCGACGCTGGAGATCGTAATGCAACCGCTGTTAGAGCGCGGCGTGGAGCGTGCTTTCTGCGAGAAACGTGCCAAAGAGCTGCTGACACGGCTGAATGTGCCGGAGCGTTTATGGTCACTCGCGCCATCCACTTTCTCCGGTGGTGAACAGCAGCGCGTCAACATCGCGCGTGGTTTTATCGCCGACTATCCAGTGCTGCTGCTGGATGAACCTACCGCTTCCCTCGACAGTGCCAACAGCGCCGCGGTGGTGGAATTGATTGAACAGGCGCGCACCCGTGGTGCCGCCATTGTGGGTATTTTCCATGACGAAGCGGTGCGCGCACGCGTGGCCGATCGCCTGCACGTCATGCAGCCGGTTAAAACAGGAGCAGAAGCATGATCGTCAATAACGTCCATTTGGTGCTGGAACATGAAGTTGTCACCGGTTCGCTGGAAATCCGTGAGGGTCGCATTGCCAGTTTCAGTGACAGTACCAGCCAATTAGCGGGCGCACTGGATGGCGAAAACGCCTTCATGCTGCCAGGTCTGGTCGAGTTGCACACCGATAACCTCGATAAGTTCTTCACGCCGCGTCCGAAAGTGGACTGGCCGGCGCACTCAGCAATGAGTAGCCACGATGCGCTGATGGTCGCCAGCGGTATTACCACGGTGCTGGATGCCATTGGTGTCGGCGATGTGCGCGACGGCGGTCATCGCATTGAGAACCTGAGCAAGATGATCAACGCGATTCAGGACAGTAACCGCAAAGGCATTAACCGTGTCGATCACCATCTGCACCTGCGCTGTGAGTTGCCCCATAACACCACACTGCCGCTGTTCGAAAAGCTGATGAGTACGCCGGAGCTGTCATTGGTGTCGCTGATGGACCATTCGCCAGGTCAGCGTCAGTACGCTTCACTGGAGATGTATCGCCTCTATTATCAGGGCAAATATTCGCTTAATGATGAGCAGATGGATCAGTTCGAGCGTGAGCAACTGGCGCTGGCCGCTGAGTTCTCCACCCCGAACCGCAACGCCATTTCCGGCCTGTGCCGTTCGCGCGGCATTCCGATTGCCAGCCACGATGACGCCACAGCGGCACACGTTGCCGAATCACACGATGTGGGCAGCACCATTGCTGAATTCCCCACCACGCTGGAGGCCGCACGCGCCTCGCGCGAATGCGGTATGCAGGTGTTGATGGGCGCGCCGAATATCGTACGCGGCGGCTCGCATTCCGGCAACGTGGCAGCCTGGGAGCTGGCCAGCCATGGCCTGCTGGATATTCTGTCATCCGACTATTACCCGGCGAGCCTGCTGGACGCGGTGTTCCGTTTAGTGGCGGATGAGCGCAACAGCCTGACGTTGCCACAAGCCGCCGCGCTGGTGACACGTAATCCGGCTCGCGCTATTGGCTTGCACGATCGCGGAGTGATTGGCGAAGGCATGCGTGCCGACCTGGTGCTGGCGCATACCGAACATGGGCATCCTCACATTCGCCACGTCTGGTCGCAGGGCAGGCTGGTGTTCTGATGGCGCGCCTGATCTGGCTAACCGGGCCTTCGGGCTCGGGTAAAGACAGTCTGTTGAATGCGCTACGCGAAGCGCCGCCGGATAACCTGGTCATCGCCCATCGCTACATTACGCGTCCGGCCGATGCCGGGGGCGAAAACCATGTGGCGCTGAGCGAGGCCGAGTTTCGGCGGCGTCAGACACTGGGATTGTTTGCCATTAGCTGGCAGGCGCACGGCCTGTTCTACGGGCTGGGAGAGGAGATCGACCACTGGCTGGCGCGGGGTTTAAATGTGCTGGTCAATGGTTCACGTCTGCATTTGCCGATTGTTGAGCAGCATTACGGGGCACAACTGTTGCCGCTGGTGCTGCAAGTCTCTCCGGCGGTGCTGGAAATGCGTTTACGGCAGCGCGGACGTGAAAGTGAAGCCGAAATCGGTAAACGGCTGGCGCGTGCGGCAGAACCGCTGCCTGCGCACTGCCATCCGCTCAATAACGATGGCGCACTGAGCGATACGCTCGACCGGCTGCGCCAGTTGCTGGAGCATCCGCCATGAAACTCACTTTTCTCGGTACTGGAGGCGTGCAATCTGCGCCGCTGTTTGGCTGTGATTGCCACGCTTGCGAACGTGCACGTCTTGAGCCACGACGCGCTCGTGCTGCCACCAGTGCGCTGATTGACACCGGCAGCGAACGTATTTTGCTGGATGCCGGACGTCACGATCTGCATCAGCGCTTTCGTCCCGGCGAGTTGAGCCGCATTTTACTGACCCATTTTCATATGGATCATGTAGCGGGACTCTTTAGCCTGCGTTGGGGATTGGGTGAACCGATTCCGGTGTGGGCGCCACCGGATGAGAAGGGCTGTAATGACCTGTTTAAGCATCCGGGCCTGCTGGATTTCCGCTCCGCGCTCACGCCTTTTGTGCCTCACAGTTTCGGGACGTTGCAGGTCACGCCGCTGCCGTTACAGCACTCAAAACTCACTTATGGCTACCTGTTCGACTGGCACGGTACGCGTCTTGCCTGGCTGTGTGATACCTGCGGACTACCCCCGGACACTGCAGATTTTCTTGATGGTCAATCGCTGGATCAGCTGGTGATTGACTGCAATGACCCGCCGCGAGAAAGCGTGCGCAATCATAATGATGTGACGCGCGCATTGCAGATTATTGAACAGCTGGCGCCGCGCCAGGCCTGGCTTATCCACCTGAGCCATGAGATGGACAGTTGGTTACTCAATAATCGCTTACCGGACAATGTGCTGGCGGCTACTGACGGTCAGACCATCACGGTCGGTTCCTCACACGCTGTCACTGTTTAATCATTTTACTGTCATCAAGACTTCATCGGATTTGCCCGTAATAACGGGCAATCAAGACCTCAGCGAGATGGAGTGCAACATGGCACAGGCATTACTGAAAACCGTTATCGACAATCCTTATGTTCCGCACGCCGGGCAAGGCAACAAGGTGCTGTCGGTACAGGGACTGTGCAAGGCGTACGGCGAAAACCGCGTACTGGATAATGTCAGCTTCGATCTGCATGCGGGCGAGCTGGTGGCCGTGATTGGTCGCTCAGGCGCAGGCAAATCGACACTGTTACACATGCTGAACGGCACCATCAGTGCTTCGCAGGGCGCGATTCTCAGCAATCGTCAGGGTGAAGCGGATCGTGATGTAGTGACGCTCAACAGCCGCCAGATGCGCGAATGGCGCAGCGAATGCGGCATGATCTTCCAGGACTTCTGTCTGGTGCCGCGTCTTGATGTACTGACCAACGTCCTGCTGGGACGCCTGAGCCAGACCTCAACCCTGAAATCCTTCTTCAAAGTGTTCTCCGAAGCGGACCGTGCGCAGGCCATTGAGCTGCTGCAGTGGATGAACATGCTGCCGCAGGCGCTGCAGCGTGCGGAGAACCTGTCAGGCGGACAGATGCAGCGCGTGGCGATTTGCCGTGCGTTGATGCAGAACCCGCGCATCCTGCTAGCCGATGAGCCGGTGGCCTCACTCGACCCGAAAAACACCAAACGCATTATGGATGTGCTGCGTCAGGTGAGCGAGCAGGGCATCAGTGTGATGGTGAACCTGCACTCGATTGAACTGGTGAAGCAGTACTGCACCCGTGTTATCGGCATTCAGCGCGGCAAAGTGCTGTTTGACGGACATCCTTCTCAGTTGACTGATGGCTTGCTGCATGAGCTATACGGCGACGAAATTAACCAGCTCCACTAACTTCCACGGCAAGAGAAAAAACACGAATGAAACTGACCTCTTTAGCTTTATTGACTGTTGCAATGACTTTTGGCGTTAACGCAGCGGATGCACCAAAAGAATTGAACCTCGGGATTTTGGGTGGACAGAACGCCACTCAGCAGATCGGTGATAACCAGTGCGTGAAAGATTTCTTCGATAAAGAGCTGAATGTCGATACCAAAATGCGCAACTCGTCTGACTACTCAGGCGTGATTCAGGGCCTGCTGGGTAACAAAATTGATATGGTGCTGAGCATGTCTCCAGCATCTTACGCTTCCGTCTATCTGCAGAACCCGAAAGCGGTTGATGTTGTCGGCATCGTGGTAGATGACAAAGACGGTTCACAGGGTTACCACTCAGTCGTGATCGTGAAAGCGGACAGCCCGTACAAAAAACTGGAAGACCTGAAAGGTAAATCTTTCGGCATGGCCGATCCGGATTCAACTTCTGGCTTCCTGATGCCAAACCAGGCGTTCAAGAAAGAGTTCGGTGGCACAGTTGACGACAAGTACAATAACACCTTCTCCAGCGTCACCTTCTCTGGCGGCCATGAGCAGGACATCCTGGGTGTGCTGAATGGTCAGTTCGAAGGCGCAGTGACCTGGACCTCCATGATCGGTGATTACGACAAGGGTTATACCTCTGGTGCCTTTGGCCGCATGATGCGTATGGACCAACCTGACCTGATGAAGAAAATCCGTATCATCTGGCAGTCTCCGCTGATCCCGAACGGTCCAATCCTGGTGAGCAATAACTTGCCCGCTGACTTCAAACAGAAGCTGGTGGCGGCGATCAAGAAGCTGGATAAAGAAGACCACAGCTGCTTTGTTAAAGCGGTGGGCGGTGCTCAGCACATCGGCCCGGCAACCGTTGCCGATTATCAGAACATCATTGATATGAAACGTGATCTGATGAAAGGCTCACGCGGTTAATTTCGCGTCTGGCTGGCAGGGTCGCCCGTGATGGCGACCCTTTTCACATCTGCACCACCCTCTACCACAGGACATTCCCCTTGACCGATTTCGAACACTACTACCAACGCATTCGTCGCCAGCAAAAGCGCGACACTGTGCTCTGGTCGCTGCTGTTGGTGGCGCTCTACCTCGCTGCGGGCAAGATGGCGGAATTCAATCTGGTCACCGTCTGGCAATCACTGCCACACTTTTTCGATTACATCGGCGAAACCGTGCCGGTGTTGCATCTGCCCGTGCTGTTCTCCGATGGAAAAACCGAAGGCTCGCTGGCCTATTGGGGCTACCGTCTGCACTTCCAGTTGCCGCTGATCTGGGAAACCCTGCAGCTGGCGCTGTCGTCGACCATTGTGGCAGTGATGGTGGCTGGGGTACTGGCGTTTTTCGCAGCTGATAACACCCAGACGCCGCGCAGCGTCCGCATCGCGATCCGTGCTTTCGTCGCTTTCCTGCGCACCATGCCAGAACTGGCGTGGGCAGTGATGTTCGTGATGGCGTTTGGCATTGGGGCGATTCCCGGCTTCCTCGCACTGGCGCTGCACACCGTGGGCAGCCTGACCAAACTGTTTTATGAATCGATTGAAAGCGCTTCAGACAAACCGGTACGCGGCCTCGCGGCATGTGGAGCGACCAAATTACAGCGCATGCGCTTCGCCTTCTGGCCGCAGGTGAAACCAACGTTTCTCTCTTACAGCTTTATGCGTCTGGAAGTGAACTTCCGTTCTTCTACCATCCTTGGATTGGTGGGGGCGGGCGGTATCGGTCAGGAGCTGATGACCAACATCAAACTGGATCGTTACGATCAGGTGAGCATCACACTGCTGCTGATCATTGTGGTGGTGTCGCTGCTGGATACGGTATCCGGCTGGTTGCGCCGTCGCGTGGTGGAAGGGGATATCAAATGATCGCATTAGTACCGGATGTGGCAAAACTGAAGCAGGAACATCCTGCACTGTTCGCCGCACAGAACCGTTATCTACGCCGCGTGGCTGGAGTTGCACTTGCCATCGCGCTCTATTACCTGTTCTTCTTTGAATTTTTCGGTATTGAGTGGAGCCGAGTTATTATCGGTTGCGAGCAACTAGGGCGTTACTTCCTGCGCATGTTCGTTTGGCAAGACTTTATGAACTGGCCATTTGGCTATTATTTCTCCCAGATTGGCATCACGTTGGCGATTGTCTTCGCCGGGACGCTGACCGCTTCCATTATTGCGCTGCCGGTTTCCTTCCTTGCCGCCCGCAACGTGATGCACGATCCGATTGCCCGTCCGATTTCCTTAGTGGTGCGCCGTTTGCTTGACATCCTGCGCGGTGTCGATATGGCGATTTGGGGCCTGATCTTTGTGCGTGCAGTTGGCATGGGACCACTGGCGGGTGTGCTGGCGATTGTGGTACAGGATGTGGGCTTACTGGGCAAACTGTATGCGGAAGGGCATGAAGCGGTTGAGCGTTCGCCGAGCCGGGGTTTAGGTGCGGTGGGGGCCAATAGTCTGCAGAAACATCGCTTTGGCATCTTTACCCAATCCTTCCCGACCTTCCTGGCATTGAGCCTGTACCAGATTGAATCCAATACCCGTTCGGCGGCGGTACTCGGCTTCGTTGGCGCAGGGGGTGTCGGTCTGGTTTATGCCGAGAACATGCGCCTGTGGAACTGGGATGTGGTGATGTTCCTGACCATCTTGTTGGTTGGCGTGGTGATGATCATGGATGTGATCTCCAGCAAACTGCGTAAGCGTTACATCACGGGAAAACCGTTGCCGCTGTGGCAGCCTGCCGTGCGCGATTAAGCCGTTCACTGCGTTGCCAGGCGCGCTCCAGCGCCTGCGCTAACTGTGCCTGTTGCCAGGGTTTTGCCAGCCGTTCACACAGTGGCAAAGTGACCTGGCTCTGGCGCAAATCCTGACCGCTGATCAGCAGGGTGGCCAGTTCTGGCCACTGCTGCTGCGCCTGGCGAATCACATCCGCCCCGTTTAACGCGCCGGGTAACATCAAATCACTGATCAACAACTCAATATCTGGCGTCTGCCGCAGCAGCGTCAGTGCGGATTCACCATCGCCACACTCTAAAGTGAGGTAGCCGAGTTGATGCAGATGCTCACACAATGTCTGCCTGACGGCGGGTTCATCATCCAGCACCAACACCAGCCGGTCACTGCTGGCACCCGGCGTAAACTCGGGAAGAGTCGGCGCGGGCTGGACCGCTTCCGGTGCGCGCGGCAGTAACAGGCGCACGGTGGTGCCCTGGCCGGGGGCGGTTTCCACTTCGATCTGCCCGCCAGATTGACGCACAAATCCATATACCATCGACAACCCCAGTCCGCTGCCGCTGCCGGTCTCTTTGGTGGTGAAAAATGGCTCAAACACCTGTTCACGTACCTCGGCTGACATGCCGCAGCCGTGATCGATAACTTCAATGGTCACGCGATCGCGTTTACCATCCGCTTCCTGCATTCGCTGATTCCAGATGCGCAGGCGAATTTCTCCGCTCTGCTTCTCCATGGCATCGCGTGCATTGACCACCAGATTCATCAGCGCATTTTCCAGTTGCCCGGCATCGATCCACGCGGGCCAGCCGGGGCGTTGCGCATCAACCACTAATTGCTGACCGGGCAACAGTGCATGCTGTAACAGTGAGTGCAGATTATCGACCAGCTCAATGACTGATACCGCACGCGGATAAAGCGACTGTTTACGTGAGAAGGCCAGCAGCCGCTGGGTAAGCTGTGCCGCGCGGTCGGCCGCCAGCCGGGCTCGCTCAATGCGACTGGCCAGTGAACCGGAGGGGAGTTGGCCCACGGTGAGGGCCAGACTGCCAATAATCACGGCCAGCAGGTTGTTAAAGTCGTGGGCGATACCGCCGGTGAGTTGGCCCACCGCTTTCATTTTTTGGCTGTGCAGCAGCGCTTCTTCCAGCGCCTTACGTGTGGTGCGCTCAAGCACGGTATTGACCATGCCCCGGCGTGGCACCGGGCTAAAGCGCAGTTCCAGCGTGCGGCCGTCGGGCAGGCGAACTTCCTGCGCATCCTGCAGGCTGGTGAGCTGCACATCCATTCGCTCTAGCAGACGTTGATAATGCAGGCCGCGATGCAGGTCGCGTGCCGGAATGCCGAGTAACTCGGCGTACTGCGCGTTCCACACCACCAGTTGCCCACTGTTATCGAACAACGCAAAGCCATCGCGCATGGCGAGGAAAGTGGATTCCAGCTGATTGCTTTTCTCTTTTAACAGGCGGGAAGTGTGGGCCAGTGAAGCCGTATTGCGTGCAAAGACGTTAAAGGCGCGAGCCAGATCGCCGAGCTCATCACGGCGGGCCAATCCCGGAACATTGACGCTTTTCTCGCCCTGGGCCAGACGCGTCATGGCGTGGGCGATAGCGGTCAGGCTGGAACCGAGATTGCGATAAATGTAGTAACCCGCGTAACCGGTGATCAGCAGTGCCAGTAGCATAAACAGGCCAATAAAACCGATGATGGAGTCCAGTTCCTGATGCGTGGAGGTGCTGCGCGCATCGCTCTGCTGCGCCACCAGTTGCACATAATGAGTGATGTCGCCATTCAGCATCGCCACCAGCGCTTTGATGCGATAGGTCGCGTAGGCAATCGCGATATCGCTCTGCTCAAGCTGTTCAGCGACCGGCTGCAGGCTGCGCGCGGTGTCGACCAATCGGTCACGCTGCATTGCCAGCGCATCTTGTAACGGTAAGGCGGACCAGATGGGCAGCACCTGCTGTAATTGCTGTTCAGCGGCTTGTGGCGCAGTGGATTGGATTGCCACCTTTAACAGGGCATCCGTTTGCTGGCGCAGCGGCAAAAAAGCGCCGTCGCTGGCGAGCACATCAATGCGATTCAGCAAGAGTTGTGCCTGCCACAGGCCACTCAGCATCACATTACGTTGTAAGTGGCGTTGATGGCCAACCCTAAGCAGCTGATTGATGCTCTGTTCCAGCATCTGGCTGCGTTCTCGAATGCGCGCCAGCAGTTCAGGTTGCTGTGCGGCCAGAGGCGCGTTCGCCAGCAGGGATAGGGATTGTTGTAACGCTTGCTGCGTCTGCTGCAGACGAGCCGACTCGCTTTGATACTCCAGCGCACCCACCACCTGCGCCAATCGTACGGCGGCGGTGGCCACGTTGGCAGTATCCCGCGCCAGCGCCAGGCTGCCGTTCATATCCGCCAGGGTTTGCGCCTGTGCCTGCTCCTGAATGTGACCGGCGTGGCGAAATCCAAAAATAGCCACCAGGCTCACCGCCAGCGTGACACTCACCACTAACAGGTTAAACAGCAGCAGGCGACCCCGCGCGCCAGCGTGCCAGTGCAGACTCTGACTCATTGCGGTCACTCCTTACCTCTCAGCTCCCGGCGAGTATAGAAGCGTGACCGGGGCGCAATATGACAAATATGAATGGCCGCTGACATTTTCCATTTATCTGGCGTTGCAACACTCGGCGACAACTTCAGAAAGCAGGAGTCAGGCGATGGCGGCGACACCGATATTAGAAATGCGCGAAATCACCCGACGCTTCGGCAGTTTCTACGCGTTAAAGGGCGTGGATCTGACCGTGTGGCCGGGTGAAGTCCATGCGCTGATGGGCGAAAACGGTGCCGGGAAAAGTACGCTGATGAAGATTCTGGCCGGTGCTTATACCGCCAGCAGCGGGGAAATTCTTATCAACGGTAAACCCTACGCCATCAAAGGCCCAAAAGAAGCGCTGGCAGCAGGCATCACGCTGATTTATCAGGAAATCAATCTGGCACCTAATCTCACCGTGGCAGAGAACATCTTTCTCGGCAGCGAGATCACGCGCGGTGGGCTGGTGAAACGGCGGCAGATGGCGGAAGAGGCACAGCAGGTGATTAATCGTCTGGGTGCCCAATTCAGTGCCAACGATCTGGTGAGCAAACTCAGTATCGCTGAGCAGCAGCAGGTGGAGATTGCCCGCGCGCTGCACCGCAACAGCCGCATTCTGGTGATGGATGAACCCACGGCAGCACTCTCCAATCGCGAAACCGAACAGCTGTTTGCGCTGATTAAACGCCTGCGCAGCGAAGGCATGGCGATCATTTACATTAGCCATCGCATGGCCGAAGTGTATGAGCTTTCGGATCGCGTCAGCGTGCTGCGTGATGGGCAGTATGTTGGCAGCCTGACGCGCGATCAGCTTAATGCCAGTGAACTGGTGCGCATGATGGTTGGCCGTCCGCTGAGCGATCTGTTCAATAAAGACCGCAACATTCCCTTCGGCGAGGTCCGTCTCGCTGTCAATCACCTGACCGATAACCGCAAAGTCCATCCCAGTAGTCTCTCGGTGCGTGCCGGGGAGATTGTCGGATTGGCGGGATTGGTCGGTGCCGGACGCAGTGAGCTGGCGCAGCTGATTTTTGGCGTGCATCAACCCAGGGGAGGCGAAATCTGGATCGATGGCGAGAAAGTCAAAATTCATTCGCCGCGAGATGCCATCGCACGTGGTATTGGCTTCCTCACCGAGAACCGTAAAGAGCAGGGGCTGTTCCTGGAACTGGCCGCACAGGAAAACATCGTGATGGCGACGCTGGAACGCGATGCCAGCTACGGCCTGCTTAATCGGCGTAAAGGGCAAAAGATTGCCGGTGATGCCATCGAATCACTCAACATTCGTGTGCCGCACGCCCAGGTACGGGCCGGGGGGCTATCGGGCGGTAATCAACAGAAACTGCTGATCTCACGCTGGGTAGCGATTGCACCACGCATTCTGCTGCTGGATGAGCCCACGCGCGGCGTGGACGTCGGCGCCAAGAGTGAAATCTACCGCATGATGAACCAGATGGCGCAACAGGGCGTGGCGATTTTGATGATCTCCAGCGAACTGCCGGAGGTGGTCGGGATGAGTGACCGCGTGTATGTGATGCGTGAGGGCAGTATTGCCGGAGAGCTGAGCGGCGCAGAGATTAGCCAGGAAAACATTATGACACTGGCCACCGGCGCACAGCCGGTACAGGCCTGAGGAGACCGCAATGACCAGTGAAACTGCACGCGTAAAAAGTCCAACGCTTAAACGCGCCTTGATGAGCGACCTGCTGCAAACGGTAGGGATTCTGCCGATTTTGATCCTGATTGTGGCGGTATTTGGTTTTGTTGCGCCGAACTTCTTTACCGAAGCTAACCTGCTGAATATTACCCGTCAGGCTTCGATCAATATCGTGCTGGCGGCGGGGATGACCTTTGTGATCCTCACCGGCGGGATCGATCTGTCAGTGGGCTCGATGCTGGGCACCACGGCGGTCGTGGCGATGGTGGTGTCGCTGGATCCGGCCTTTGCGGGCCTGACCATCCCGGCGGCGCTCGGCGCAGGGCTGATTATGGGCCTGTTCAACGGACTGTTGGTGGCATGGGCTGGCTTACCGCCCTTTATCGTGACGCTCGGCACCTATACCGCCTTGCGCGGGGCGGCGTATTTACTGGCGAATGGCACTACCGTCATCAACTCTGACATCAATTTCGAGTGGATAGGCAACGGTTATCTCGGGCCGATCCCCTGGCTGATCATTATTGCCTTTGCCGTCATCGCGCTGTGCTGGTTTATTCTGCGCCGTACCACCCTGGGTGTGCACATCTACGCCGTGGGCGGCAACGTGCAGGCGGCGCGCCTCACCGGGATCAAGGTCGGTATGGTGCTGGTGTTCGTCTATGCCATGAGCGGCATGTTGTCGGGGCTGGGTGGATTGATGAGTGCCTCACGTCTCTACAGCGCTAACGGCAACCTGGGTGTGGGATACGAGTTGGATGCGATTGCTGCGGTGATTTTGGGCGGCACAAGCTTTGTCGGCGGTATCGGCACCATTACCGGCACGCTGATTGGTGCGCTGATAATCGCCACGCTGAACAACGGCATGACGCTGATGGGCGTTTCTTACTTCTGGCAGTTGGTCATTAAGGGCGCTGTGATCATCATTGCCGTACTCATCGATAAGTACCGCACACGTCATCACGTGGGTTAAGGGTGTATTTGCAACAGGCTGTCACACAACGGCGATCTGCTGGATCGCCAACATAATCAAAAAAGCAGGAGAACATCGACTATGCGTTTTAATCCGATTCTGACCGGACTGCTGGCGGCGACGTTGTTGAGTGCGCCACTGGTGCAGGCAAAAGAACTCAAATCCATTGGTGTCACCGTCGGCGATCTCGCCAATCCGTTCTTCGTGCAGATCACTAAAGGTGCTGAGCTGAAGGCGCGTGAACTGGCCGGCGACAAGGTCAATGTGACGCTGGTTTCCAGCGGTTACGATCTTGGTCAGCAGGTGGCGCAGATAGATAACTTTATCGCCGCCAAAGTGGACATGATCATCCTTAACGCCGCCGATTCCAAAGGCATCGCTCCCGCGGTGAAACGTGCTCGTGATGCCGGCATCGTGGTGGTGGCGGTCGACGTGGCGGCTGACGGTGCCAATGCCACCATCACCTCCGATAACACCCAGGCAGGTGCGATGGCCTGTAAATACATCTCTGATCGCCTGAAAGATAAAGGCAACGTGGTGATCATCAACGGACCGCCGGTGTCAGCGGTGCAAAACCGGGTTGAAGGCTGTATGAACGAGCTGAAAACTCATCCCGATATCAAACTGCTCTCCTATAACCAGAACGCCAAGGGCAGTCGCGATGGTGGCCTGGAGGTGATGACCGGACTGCTGTCTGCCAATCCGAAGATCGATGCGGTGTTTGCGATTAACGACCCAACGGCGATTGGTGCCGATTTGGCTGCCAAGCAAGCCCAGCGCAGTGAGTTCTTTATTGTCGGCGTCGATGGTTCGCCAGACGGCGAAGAAGCCCTGAAACGTAAAGGCTCGCTGTTTGTCGCCACCCCAGCGCAAGACCCGCAGGTGATGGCAGCCAAAGCGGTGGAGATTGGCTACGACATCCTGCAGGGCAAACCCGCACCTGACAAACCGGTGCTGATTCCGGTCACGATGATCGATCGCAATACTGTCAGCAGCTACAAAGGCTGGACGGTGAAATAACGTTGATTTCTTGAGGCGGTCTCTGGGCCGCCCACATTGGGAGCGGAGTTATGCATCGATCCGAAGTGAACGCCATTCTGCAACTCACCCGCGAATTCTTTATGCGACAGGATGTGCACCTGCCGCCCTGGGCCGACTATGGCCTCAGCCAATGGCGTGCGCTGGATAAACGCCACGCAGAAGAGCTGCTGGCGCTGCATCTGGGCTGGGATGTCACCAGTTTTGGCGCTGATGATTTCTCTCAGACTGGCTTAACCCTGTTTACTCTGCGCAACGGGTCGCGCGGCGGTCAGCCGTGGGGAAAACCTTACGCTGAAAAAATCATGCACGTGCGGGAAGGGCAGGTGACGCCGATGCACTACCACCCACAAAAGATGGAAGACATCATCAATCGCGGTGGCGGCAATCTGATCGTCACGCTGCATAACCGCGCGGGCGACCGGCTTGATGACTCACCGGTAAAAGTCACTTTAGATGGCATTCGCCAAACTCACGCGGCGGGATCGCAACTGCGTCTTTCCCCGGGCGAGAGTGTCACCTTGCTGCCCGGTATCTGGCACAGTTTCTGGGGCGAAGAGGGCTATGGCGATGTGCTGGTTGGCGAAGTCTCGATGCCGAACGATGACGAGCATGACAACGTCTTTCTCACACCGCTGGCGCGCTTTAATCCGATTAATGAGGATGAAGATCCGCGCTGGCTATTGTGTAACGAATATCACCGCTGGCTGGCATAAAGGAGTTCACGATGGCACTGATTTCTCTGGCGCAGGGCCTGGCCCATGCGCAACAGCACCAATACGCGCTCGGCGCATTTAACGTGCTGGATACCCATTTTCTGCGTGCGCTGTTCCAGGCGGCTGAGCAACAGCGCTCACCGTTCATCATCAATATCGCGGAAGTGCATTTTAAGTATGTCAGCCTCGAGCATCTGATTGCGGCGATTCGCACAGAAGCGGCGCTGCATGATATCCCAGTGGTGCTTAATCTTGACCATGGTTTGCATTTTGAGGCGGTAATGCAGGCGATTCGCCTCGGATTTACTTCGGTGATGTTTGATGGCTCCACCCTCAGCTATGAGGAGAATGTGCGCCAGACCCGTGAAGTGGTGAAGATGTGCCACGCCATTGGCGTATCGGTTGAAGCGGAATTGGGCGCGGTGGGCGGCGATGAAGGTGGGGCACTGTTTGGTGAGGCTGACAGCAACAAATTCACCGATCCTGCTCTGGCGGCGGAGTTTGTCCAGTCAACCGGGATCGATTGTCTGGCCGTAGCGATTGGCAACGCGCACGGCAAATACAAAGGTGAGCCGAAGCTCGACTTTGAGCGTCTGGCGGCAATTCGCTCGGCGGCAGGCATTCCTTTGGTGCTGCATGGCGGTTCAGGGATCAGTGATGCCGATTTCCGCCACGCCATCAGTTTGGGCATTCATAAAATCAATTTCTATACCGGCATGTCACAAGCCGCACTAGGCGCGATAGAAAAGCAAATTACTCAGCGTGATGCGCGCTACGACTCGTTTGCTGAACTGCTGATGGCGGTAGAACACGATATTGCCAATGTGGTGGCGCAGCAGATGCAGGTGTTTGGCAGCGCCGGGAGGGCCTGACATGGTGCAACGCAACGGTATTCTCGGTGCGGGCAGTATGCTGGTGGATCATGTACAACGTATCACGCATTGGCCAGAACAAGGCTGGTTAGCGGAGATCACCCACAGTGAGAAGTGCAGCGGAGGCGCTGCACTGAATGTGCTGTTCACCCTGGCGCGCATGCAGGTCAATTTGCCGCTGGCCGGTGTCGGCATGGTGGGCGGGGACAGTGACGGTGATTACATCGTGCAGTTGCTGGACGATCATCAGATTGATCGTCAGTTTGTACAACGCACGCGCAATGTCAGCACGGCGATGACACAAGTGATGACCACGCCCGATGGTCAACGCACGTTTTTCCATGCCCGCGGCGCCAATGCCGAACTGGATTTGCCCCATTTTGCTGAAGTTGTCACTTCACATCGTATATTTCATCTCGGCTATTTGTTGTTGCTGGATAGTCTCGACCAGTCTGATGAGATTTTTGGTACGCGCAGCGCGCATCTGCTGGCACAAATGCAGCAACGGGGTTACCTCACTTCGCTGGATTTGGTGTCGCGAACCGGGGAGTATCGCCCGTTGGTGGTGCCGGCGTTACGCTGGCTCGATTATCTGGTGATTAATGAACTGGAGGCGCAGTCACTCACTGGCGTGACGCTGCGCAGCGCTTCGGGGCTGGCAGCACCCAGCGCGTTTGCCGAGGCCGCCGCCTGGTTACTGGAACAGGGCGTGCGCCAACGCGTGGTGATCCATGCCCCTGAAGGTGCCTGGGGACAAGAGAGCAGGGGTGAAGCAGGGTGGCAGCCGGCGTGGTGCCTGAAACCAGAAGAGATTGTCGGCAGCGTTGGGGCGGGAGATGCGTTTTGTGCTGGGGTGTTATATGCCAGTCATGAAGGTTGGCCCCTGCTGGAGACATTGAAGCTGGCACATACCTGCGCTTGTTTCAATTTGCATGCAGCGAATGCGCTGGACGGCACGCGGCCATTGGCCGAGATGCAGCGCTGGATGAATCAGGCAATCTGTGTTTCACGCGCGGCTGAAGCCGGACGCAATACATCAGCGGAAAATACGTAACCGAGGCCACGGATGGTGCGGATAAGGCTGGGTTGGTGTGGATTGGCTTCGATTTTCCGCCGCAGTCGCATGATGAGCACGTCTATGGTGCGGTCGAACACCTCAAGACTCTCATTGTGAGTCAGTTCCAGCAGTTGATCGCGCGTCAGCACTTTGCGTGCGTGACCCACCAGGGCGCGCAACAGGGTATATTCGCCTTGAGTGAGGGCGACACTTTCGCGCTGAGGATTAAACAGCTGACAACGCGCATCATCCAGCCGCCAGCCATTGAATTGCCATCCTTCATCCTGCTGTGCATCAGCTTGTGTCAGACGTCCACAGCGGCGCAGTGCTGCACGTGCACGCGCGACAACCACCCGAGGATTAAAGGGTTTGGCGATGTAATCATCCGCACCCATCTCTAATCCCACCACCATATCTGCTTCCGACCCCATCCCGGTCAGCATGATGACCAACAGGTCCGGCCGCTGCCGCTGCATCTGTTGCAGCACCAGTAAGCCGTTGGTGTCCGGTAGCATCATGTCCAGCATCACCAGGGAGATCTCGGGATGCAGGCTGAGCAGCGCAAGGGCATCTTTGCCCTGATGGCAGCTGTAGACGGTAAACACATGTTCACTCAATACATCGTGCAGCAATTCACACACGGCACGATCATCATCAACGACCAAAATCGCGGGCTTCATTGCGCTGTCTCTTATGTTGCGAAAGGGTTAAAAGCAGTGTAACCCGATGTTTTTGAGCTGCTGTCCTGTGCTGCAGAAACGTGAGCGCCATCGCTGAGCAGTGTGCGAAAGCGTGCGTTGCCGCAATCTTTTTCCTCTGGAAGGCAGTAGAAGGGAAAACGATTGCGCAGCCATGGTGCAATGCACCATAATCGCGCCCTGTTCGGGTTCAGAATTATCCTAACCGCAACCGCATTTTGAAACGTAAACGATTGCGTACGGTGATGGCATAGCTATTGCTATGTGGACAGGGGAAAGCGGAAGGTGTGTCTGCCTTGGGTCCAGCGTGTGTCGCTTTCATCAATACAATAATTAGTTTGTTAACCACATTGGCAAGAGAGAACGTGCACCCGTGCCGTCTCCGCTCATGAGAGATGATGATGTTAGAAAAACTCTTCAAACTTAAAGCGCACAACACCACCGTGCGCACCGAAATCATTGCGGGTATCACTACCTTCCTGGCCATGGCCTACATTCTGTTTGTTAACCCGAGCATTCTCGGTGCGACCGGCATGGATAAAGGTGCGGTCTTTGTGGCGACCTGCTTAGCGGCGGCAATTGGCTGTGTGCTGATGGGGCTGATCGCCAACTATCCCATCGCGCTGGCACCGGGCATGGGGCTCAATGCTTTCTTCACTTATACCGTTGTGCTGCACATGGGCTACACCTGGCAGATCGCACTCGGCGCGGTGTTCCTGTCAGCGGTGATCTTCTTTGCGCTGTCAATTTTCAAAATTCGTGAGTGGATTATTGCCAGTATTCCGCTGCCTCTGCGCGCGGGTATCGCTGCCGGTATCGGCTTGTTCCTGGCACTGATTGCGCTGGAAGGCGCGGGCATCGTGGTGGATAACCCGGCAACACTGGTTGGCCTGGGCGATCTGACCAAACCGGGTCCGCTGCTGGCACTGTTAGGCTTCTTCATCATTGTGGCACTGGAAGCGCGTCGCGTGACCGGCGCAGTGTTGATCGGCATCCTGGTCGTGACCTTTATCTCGATGGGCATTGGTCTGACGCCATTTGGTGGCGTGTTCTCAGCACCCCCTTCTATTGCACCCACCTTTATGCAACTGGATATCGCCGGTGCGTTTAACGTGGGTCTGGTGAGCGTTATCTTTGCCTTCCTGTTTGTGGATGTGTTCGATAACACCGGTACGCTGCTGGGCGTGACCAAGCGTGCGGGACTGGCGGATGAGCAGGGCAATGTGCCGAAAATGGGCCGTGCGTTAATCGCTGACAGTGCGGCTGCGCTGTTTGGTTCACTGCTGGGTACCTCAACGACCACCAGTTATGTTGAATCTGCTGCGGGTGTCAGTGCCGGTGGTCGTACTGGTTTAACGGCGATTGTGGTTGCTGTACTTTTCCTGCTGAGCCTGTTCTTCTCGCCGCTGGCGGGTAGTGTTCCGGTTTACGCTACCGCACCAGCATTACTGTTTGTGGCGGTGTTGATGGCCTCTGGTTTGGCCGAAATTGACTGGAAAGACATCACCACGGCTGCGCCAGTGACCGTCACCGCGCTGACCATGCCTTTGACTTACTCCATCGCCAACGGTATCGCCTTCGGTTTCATTACCTGGACCGTGGTAAAACTGCTGAGTGGTCGTACGAAAGAGATCAATGCTGCACTGGTGATTCTCTCGATTCTGTTCGTCATCAAACTGGGCTGGCTGAGCGCTTAAGTTTTGGTTTCCGGAAGCCCGATCGGGCTTCCGTGTTTTCTGTTTCATCCCCACCAATATTTTATGTGCCATCTCTCGCAATCCCTCACTGTGACTGCTTTTATTATTTCTCTGCCAGTTTTAACCTGCGCGACGTATTGATGCCTGCCTGAACTTTTTTGCCGCGAATGGCGGGTTCGTGGAATGTTTAAGCGGCTCGAATCTGTTTCACTACGCTGCAAGGTGAAGAGATAGCCGGGACTCTCTGGAGGTTTGTAATGGAATACGCCATGCGTACTGCCCCGTTTCTTCCACCACTTATCTATGTCGTCAGGAATATCGGAGATTCAAAAATGGAAGAATTAACTCAACGAGTCGGATTGCTGGAAAAAACTACGCATCAAATTCAACAGGATGTTGCCGTCCTGACCGCGCGATCCGAGAATTTTGCGACTAAGGCCGATATCGGCACGCTGCGTACCGAATTGCTGGGAGAAATGGGAAAGTCGGAAAAGCGTACCGATGGTAAGTTCGAAAAGATGGCGCTGCACTTTGACGATAAGCTGGGGGGAATGGCGCGGCATTTCGACGATAAACTAGGGACAATGGCGCTGAATTTCGACGATAAGTTGGGAGGGATGGCGCGGCATTTCGACGATAAACTAGGGACAATGGCGCTGAGTTTCGACGATAAACTGGGAAAAATGGCGCTGCATTTCGATGATAAATTGGGAAAAATGGCGTTTCACTTTGACGATAAACTTGAAAAGTTGGAAGTGCGCATCGACGACAAGTTGGACAAAATGGAACTGCGCATCGACGACAAGCTAGACAAAATGGAACTGCGTATCGACGACAAGCTAGACAAAATGGAACAACGCATCGATGTGAAGTTTGAACGCATGGATGAAAAATTTGAGAAGAAGTTTGTCAGGATCGATGAGAGGTTTGAAAAGCTCAATGTGAAATTTGAAAAGCTGAATGACCGACTCACCTGGTCGATTATGGTGCCCGCTATTCTGGCTGTGCTGGCCTGGTTTGTGAAAGACCTGTTGGTTAAAGTTTGAACTGAAATCCCATGTAATTCCGGCCCCAATGGGACCGGAGTTAAACCTTTACCTGAAAGGGGGTTCATTAAAGGTGCGCAACTTTCTTGAATGCAACTTATCGCCCTCAGCACGCAGCAGTTCTACCGCGCAAATGCCAATCTGCAGGTGCTCAGAAATAGCCCCCTCATAGAAACGATTCGCCTGGCCCGGCAATTTAATCTCGCCGTGCAGTGGCTTATCCGAGACGCACAGTAAGGTGCCGTAAGGTACACGGAAGCGATAGCCTTGCGCGGCAATCGTGGCACTCTCCATATCAACTGCCACCGCGCGACTCAGGTTAAAGCGCAGTGCAGAAGCGGAGTAACGCAACTCCCAGTTACGGTCATCTGTGGTCACTACCGTACCGGTGCGCAGACGCTGTTTCACCTCTTCTCCCGGCATGCCGCTGACGGCTTTGGTGGCGTCATAGAGCGCGCGCTGCACTTCAGCAATGCTTGGAATAGGAATGTCCGGCGGCAGCACACTATCCAGCACATGATCGTCACGCAAATATGCATGCGCCAGCACGTAATCACCGATGGTCTGGCTTTCACGCAGGCCGCCGCAGTGACCAATCATCAGCCAGGCGTGGGGGCGAATCACTGCCAGATGGTCGCAGATGGTTTTGGCATTGGACGGACCCACACCAATGTTCACAAGGGTGATGCCACGGCGATTCGGTGATGTCAGGTGCCAGGCCGGCATCTGGTGCTTCTTCCAGGCCAGATCAGACATCATTGCCGTGGGATCCTGGGTGTCAGCGGTGATCACCACATCGCCAGCACAGGCAAGGCTGTCATAGGGTGTGGAAGGATCCTGAACCTGCTCAATCGCCCAACGCACAAACTCATCGACATAGCGCGTGTAGTTAGTGAAGAGCACAAACGGCTGGAAATGCTCGACGGCTGTACCGGTGTAGTGGCGTAAACGCGCCAGTGAGAAATCAGTGCGCAGTGCATCGAAGTGTGACAGCGGGAAAATGGCATTCGCATGGAACAGGCCATCTGCGGTTTCATCGCCAATCTGCGACAGTTCGGTGGTAGGGAAATGGCGCGCAATGCTGGCGCTCATCGAGCGATCCAGTGTCAGGCCATCAATGACGTACGGATACGGAATCTCCTGCTGAGAAGGCACCACTTCAACCAGGACGTCGTACTCTTTCTCCAGCATCTGTAATTGCTCACTCAGGTAGTGACGCAACAGTGCCGGGCGGGTAATGGTGGTGCTGTAACTGCCGGTGTGGGTAAAACGTCCCCATGCACGAGTGCGGTTTTGCTGTGGGCCTTCACCCAGCCAGGTGATGCGCAGTTCCGGATAAACAAACAGACCTTTCTGTCGCGCATCTTCATCCGGCAGCGTGCCGGTTGTCGTGAAATCGCGAATCGCGTTGCGCAGTGCTTCCACTGCGCTTTCATACAGGCGCTCCAGTTCATCCAGTGCCTGCTGGCTACTCAATCCGTTCCGTTGCGTATTCATAGATTCTCCTTCAGGAAACGTGGACCGATTTGACCAGAGCATAGCGGATAAACACCCCAGCACGATGAATAATCTGTGATCGACCGCATTCTGCACCATCACGGTGCTGGTATGCGGCTTAACTCTGGCTATGTTTATGATTAGCAGGGATGTCACCTCGCGCCTCGTCTACCCTGGCGCGATGCCACTGCAAAAAGCTGCCACCGACCGTCTTCTTTGGCGAGTTTCTTGCTTGATCCTAAATCGTGGCCCTATCGGCTGCATACAGTGCTGCAAAAGTTTCAGAAATTGATTTCTCCCAGGCCGTGGTATGGCTCCGTTCCTGACCCGTTGAGGATTGAAAGCATGTCTTTGAAATTCATGAAACACCCAGTGAAGGTGGTACTTGCAGGTTGTCTGAGCATGGCATTTTACGCTCAGGCGGATATCAAGATTGGTGTGGCAGGCCCGTTCTCTGGTCCAAATGCGACCTACGGGGCGCAATACTGGAAGGGCGCTAGTCAGGCTGCCGATGATATCAATGCCGCTGGTGGTATTAACGGCGAAAAAATTGTGCTGGTGCAGGGCGATGATGCCTGCGAACCCAAACAGGCGGTATCAGTAGCAAACCGACTCGTCGATCAGGACAAAGTGATGGCGGTGGTGGGTCACTTCTGTTCCTCCTCCACCATGCCCGCGTCAGAGGTGTATGACGAAGCGGGCGTGTTGGCGATCACCCCCGGGTCCACCAACCCGCAAATCACCGAGCGCGGCATGAAAACCATGTTCCGCATGTGTGGCCGTGACGATCAGCAAGGCGCGATTGCGGCGGACTTCATTATCGACAAACTGAAAGCGAAAAAGGTGGCGGTAATCCATGACAAAGACACTTACGGTCAGGGGCTGGCCGATGCCACAAAAGCTGCGCTGGAAAAACGTGGCGTGAAAGAGGTGCTGTATGAAGGGCTTTCACGCGGTGAGAAAGACTTCAATGCGCTGGTCACCAAGATTGGCGCGGTGAAACCCGACGTGGTCTATTTCGGTGGTTGTCATCCAGAAGCCGGTCCGCTGGTGCGTCAAATGCGTGAGCAGGGTGTGAATGCCGCCTTCTTCTCCGGAGACTGCATCGTGACGGAAGAGATGGTGACAGCGGCTGGTGGCCCTCAATACACCAAAGGGGTTTATATGACCTTCGGTAATGACCCGCGCACCATTCCGGATGGCAAAGCGGTGATTGAGAAGTTCCGCGCCAGCGGCTTCGAACCGGAAGGTTACACCCTGTATGCTTACGCCTCTGTGCAGGCTATTGCGGCGGCTTACAAAGCGGCGGGTAAAGACAACGCCAAAGCCAGTGACTGGTTAAAAGCCAACAGCGTCGATACCGTGATGGGTAAAAAAGCCTGGGATGGCAAAGGCGATTTGAAAGTCTCGGATTATGTGGTTTATCAGTGGGATGATAAAGGCAAGTATCACCAACTGTAATTGGATACGCGGCCCCGCATCGCGGGGCCTTTCGCCATTGGGCGCGAGGTATGCGCTCCCTCTACGCGCGGGATGGATTTATGGACGCCTTTTTCTTACAGCAGTTGATTAACGGCCTGACGCTGGGCGCGGTGTATGGGTTGATCGCCATCGGTTACACCATGGTTTACGGCATTATCGGCATGATCAACTTCGCGCATGGCGAGGTGTATATGATCTCCGCCTACTTATGCGCGATAGGCTTAGCGTTACTGAGTTTCTTTGGTATTCACTCCTTTCCATTACTGATTTTCGGCACCTTGCTGTTCACTATTATTGTCACGGCGGCTTATGGCTGGGTCATCGAGCGTATTGCTTATCGACCCCTGCGTAACTCGACACGCCTTGCACCGTTGATTTCCGCCATCGGCATGTCGTTGATTCTGCAAAACTACGTGCAGCTTAGCCAGGGGCCCAACCAGCAGGGCATCCCGACGCTGCTCACGGGTGTGCTGCGCATGGAAGTGGATGGCGGCATTGTGCAAATCACCTGGACCAAAGTCTTTATTCTGATTGCCGCTTTCTGTGGCATGGCGCTGCTCACCTGGATCATTCAGTACACCAAACTTGGCCGCATCTGCCGTGCCGTTCAGCAGGATCGGCGCATGGCATCGATTCTCGGCATCAATACTGACCGCGTGATTTCGCTGGTGTTTGTCATCGGTGCAGCCATGGCCGGACTGGCGGGCGTGCTGGTGACCATGAATTACGGCACGTTTGATTTTTATGCCGGATTCATTATCGGTATCAAAGCCTTTACGGCGGCAGTACTGGGCGGTATCGGTTCTCTACCCGGAGCCATGCTCGGTGGACTACTGCTTGGGGTAGCGGAAGCGCAGTTTGCGGGGTTGGTTAACTCTGACTACAAAGATGTGTTCTCGTTTTCGCTGCTGGTGGTGATTTTAATCTTCCGTCCGCAGGGACTGCTGGGTCGTCCGCTGGTCGCAAAAGTGTGAGGAAGCCACGATGAATGCAATGACGCAAAAAGCGGGCGTGCGTGAAGCATTGCTCGACACACTGCTGGCGGGAGTGATTGCGCTGGTGGTGTTTGGCCCGATTGTGGGCGTGGTGCTGGAGGGTTACAGCTTCACACTGTCGCCGCAACGTGTGGCGCTGTTAGTGGGATTAGTGATGGCAGGGCGCTTAATGCTCAGCCTGTTCACCCGTACGTCCTATGGACAACGCTTTACACGCAAGTTTGAAGGCAATGACGATGGCGTATATGTCCGCGAATCGGGTTATCGCTCGCGGATGCGCTGGATATTGCCGCTGTTATTGATTGCCGCATTTGCCTTTCCATTTCTATCGAGTAAATACCTGTTAACCGTGGCCATTCTGGGGCTGATTTATGTGCTGCTGGGGCTGGGGCTCAATATTGTGGTGGGGTTGGCGGGATTACTTGATTTGGGTTATGTCGCATTTTATGCCATCGGCGCTTATGGCCTGGCACTGGGCTACGAGTACCTCGGCCTGGGATTCTGGAGTATGTTGCCGATCGCGGCATTAATGGCGGCCTTTGCCGGAGCGCTGCTGGGGTTTCCGGTGTTGCGCATGCATGGTGACTATCTGGCGATTGTGACCCTCGGCTTTGGTGAAATCATCCGTCTGGTCTTAACCAACTGGTTGTCGTTTACCGGTGGACCCAATGGCGTATCGGTGCCTTCCCCGACATTTTTCGGCCTCGAATTTGCTCGCCGGGCGCGGGACGGGGGCGTGCCTTATCACGAGTTTCTGCATCTCGATTACAACCCCAATATGAAATTCATCTTCATCTATGTGGTGCTGGTACTCGTGGTGCTGCTGGTGCTGTTAATCAAGCATCGGTTAACGCGCATGCCCATTGGCCGCGCCTGGGAGGCATTGCGGGAAGATGAAATTGCCTGCCGCGCCATGGGGCTTAATCATGTACTGGTCAAACTCTCCGCCTTTATGTTAGGTGCCTCGACGGCCGGGATTGCCGGGGTGTTTTTCGCCAGCTATCAGGGGTTCGTGAATCCAACTTCCTTTACTTTCTTCGAATCAGCGTTAATCCTGGCGATTGTGGTTCTGGGGGGGATGGGCTCGACACTCGGCGTGGTGCTTGCCGCTTTTGTACTGACAGTCGCGCCTGAACTGCTGCGAAGTTTTGCCGAATATCGTGTGCTGCTGTTTGGCATGCTGATGGTGTTAATGATGATTTGGCGACCACGTGGATTGGTTCGTACTGCACGTGTGGGTGTTCCGCTGCGGAAAGGAGTGCGCCATGAGTGATGCCATTCTACAAGTTGATCATTTAATGATGCGCTTCGGCGGCATCAAAGCCCTGAACGATGTCAGCCTTTCTGTGGCGCGCGGTTCGGTTACCTCATTAATCGGCCCTAACGGGGCGGGAAAAACCACGGTGTTCAACTGCCTGACCGGGTTTTATCGCGCCACCGGCGGGCGCATCATACTCAATGCCCAACAGCGCAGTACCGATGTAATCCAGGTGCTGGGGCAAAAAATTCATCCGCAGGACTGGCTTCATCCGGCGCGGCTGGGTTCGCGCGTGTGGTACAAAATGTTTGGCGGCGCACATCTGGTTAACCGGGCCGGCCTGGCGCGTACTTTCCAGAATATCCGCTTGTTCCGCGAGATGTCGGTGGTGGAGAACCTGCTGGTGGCGCAGCATATGCAGGTGAATCGTCATCTGCTGGCCGGCGTATTGAATACCCGTGGTTATCGCGAAGCGGAAAATCGCGCGTTAGACCGCGCTTTTTACTGGCTGGAAAATGTGGATTTGGTCTCCAGCGCCAATCGACTGGCTGGCACGCTCTCGTATGGTCAGCAGCGCCGACTGGAGATTGCGCGTGCCATGTGCACGCGACCGGAACTGATTTGTCTGGATGAGCCGGCCGCGGGATTAAACCCGGTCGAAACCGATGCGCTGAGTGAGATATTGCATCGCTTACGCGCTGATCACCGTATCAGCGTGTTGTTGATTGAGCACGACATGCCGATGGTCATGCGCATCTCCGATCACATTGTGGTACTAGATCATGGCGATGTCATTGCACAGGGGACGCCGCAGCAAATTCGCCACGATCCCAACGTTATCGCCGCCTATCTCGGCGCAGATGAGGAGAGCGACCATGACTGAACCGATGTTGAGTTTTGAACAGGTGGACGTGTTTTATGGTCCGGTTCAGGCGCTCAGGCAGGTTTCCCTGACGGTGAACCAGGGGGAAACGGTGGCGCTGATTGGTGCTAACGGCGCGGGAAAATCTACGCTGCTGATGTCGATTTTTGGCCAGCCGCGCATTGCCAGTGGTGACATTCGCTTACGTGGTGAGTCGATCAGCCATCGCAGCACCCATTTCATCGCCGCCAGCGGCATTGCACAAGCGCCCGAAGGCCGTCGCATCTTTCCGGATATGACAGTGGAGGAGAACCTGCTGATGGGTACGATTGCGGTGGGCGACCGCTTTGTGAAAGAGGACAAGGAGCGGATGTACCAGCTGTTCCCACGCCTGCTCGAACGCCGCAAACAGCGTGCGATGACGCTCTCCGGTGGCGAGCAGCAGATGCTGGCCATTGCGCGGGCGCTGATGAGTCGCCCAAAACTGCTGCTGCTGGACGAACCGAGTCTGGGTCTGGCGCCGATTGTGGTGAAGCAAATTTTCAGCATCCTGCGTGAATTGACCCAGCAGGGCATGACGCTGTTCCTGGTAGAACAAAATGCCCGTCATGCGCTGCGACTGGCCGATCGCGGTTATGTGATGGTCAACGGCGAGATCAAACTGAGCGGCAGTGGGGAAGAACTCCTAAATAACGATGAGGTGCGCAGCGCTTATCTCGGTGGTGCAGCGGATCCTGCGGTGGTGGCGACAAAAAGTTTGTAATAATGATTAAATGGTGATGGGAAACACTTTGCATATTTCTCAGTGGCCTATCATCATTATTACTCTTCTTCCTCTCCAAAGTGATTTGGTACTCCCTTGCAAAATCCTGGCGTAGCAGTGATGCGGGCGGTCAGAAATACGGCGTGGTATCCGAAACGTCGCTCTTATCGCACGCTGTTGTGGCGTGAAATTACCCCATTAGCCGTGCCCATCTTTATTGAAAACCTCTGTGTGATGCTGATGGGCGTCCTGAGTACTTTCCTCGTGAGCTGGCTGGGGAAAGAGGCGATGGCGGGCGTCGGTCTGGCCGACAGCTTCAACATGGTGATTATCTCCTTCTTTGCGGCGATTGATCTCGGCACCACGGTGGTGGTGGCCTTTAGCCTCGCCAAGCGCAACGGCAAACGTGCGCGCGCAGCTACGCGGCAGTCGCTGGGCTTGATGACGGTGCTGGCATTCGTGCTGGTGATCGTGATTGAGATCTGGGGACATCTGATTATCGATGTTATCGCGGGCAGCGCGGAACCCAAGGTGAAGGAACTGGCGCTGAGCTACCTGCAAACGTCGGCGTGGAGCTATCCAGCCGCGGCGATCGCCCTGATCGGTAGCGGCTCGCTACGCGGAGCGGGAAACACTAAAATTCCGATGCTGATTAATGGCGGCATGAACATCCTTAACATCGTGATCAGTAGCGTACTGATTTATGGTGCGATGGGGTGGGAAGGGATGGGCTTCGTTGGGGCCGGGTTAGGATTAACCATCTCACGCTATATCGGCGCGGCGGCGGCCATTTATGTGCTGTATCGTGGCATTACGCCGGCGTTAAGAATCAGCATCGCCAGCTATTTCCGACGCTGGGATCGCAACATCCTGATGGAAGTGCTGGGGATCGGGGTGCCGGCCAGTATTGAGTCAGTGCTGTTTAACGGCGGTAAATTGCTGACGCAGATCTTTGTGGCAGGCATGGGCACCAATGAAATCGCCGGTAACTTTATCGCCTTCTCCATTGCCACGTTAATTAATCTTCCGGGCAACGCCCTCGGTTCGGCTTCCACCATCATTACCGGTAAGCGGCTGGGTAAAAACCAGGTGATGCAGGCGGAAAGGCAGATTAAACATGTGTTCTGGCTGGCGATGATTGGGCTGTGCACACTGGCCTTGATCACCGTACCACTGGCGGGCACGCTGGCTAGATTCTACACCCGCGACCCTGAAGTTATTGAAGTCACCAAACACCTCATCTGGCTCAATGCGGCCTTTATGCCGATCTGGACCGCATCCTGGGTGCTACCTGCTGGTTTGAAAGGCGCGCGCGATGCGCGATACACCATGTATGTGTCAATGTTCAGCATGTGGGGTGCGCGCGTGGTTGCCGGCTACGTGCTGGGGATCATGCTCGGTATGGGCGTGGTCGGGGTGTGGCTGGGCATGTTCCTCGACTGGACAGTGCGCGGTGTGTTCTTCTGGTTCCGTTTGACCAGCGGCAAATGGCTCAATAATTACCGTCGTATGCTGGCGAAGAGCCGGGCATAACGGAGTGGGCCGTCGTAGCAGACGGCGGCCTTCAATATATGCATTAATTGGGATTCCATCGCATATCTTATCGTTTTGGTTATAAAGCAAGTTAGGTTTTACTGTCAGGGTCAACCCTTACTGGAGAACCTGACGATGAAAACGACGCTGTCACAGTGGTTCCATCGCCTGATCAACGCCACATCACAACCCGCTGAAGAGCGTGAGTTCGATCTCAGCAATCATATTGATTTGCTGATTCCGGTCAGCCAACTTTATGGCATTGAATTCCATCCGTCGGTGTATCGCTACTATGAGCGATGAACGCCTGCATCACGCTATGCGATACAGTTACTGGAATGAACTGTGCGCGCTGCTTAAAAACCCGCTGCCCTGTCCAGCGGGTTTTTTGTGCCTGAATATTAGCCCTTCCTGACGACTTCTTGAGCAAACCCTGACGCAACCCTCCTGCTGGCACTGATTGTATTAATTATGTAAGGCTACCGTAAAGAAACTTATTCCCAAGCCGTTGCGCTTCATGCAAGAATAAAAAAGTAAATGATAACCATTGGCGTTATCGTTTAGGTGTTGCATCTCAAGGCAGTGGAGATCATGGCACCTTGAGTGTTTTGGTTTGCTTGATGCAATAAGCCCGTCAATAACGATAAGAAATTTACTTTTTAAAATGGATAACAATCGCAATTTGCCGTTTGGCAGTTTCAATTCGCTGACCCTGTTCACCGGGCTATGTATTGGTATTTCTCCTGCTGCTGCTCTGGCCGCTGATAATGCCAACAAAAAATCTGACGACACTTTAGTGGTGACGGCGCAAACGCCTTCTCTGTATGCGCCTAATACTTCTGCCGACCCCAAATTTACCCGTCCGCTGGTGGATACCACCCGCACCATGACGGTCATTCCTGATCAGGTGATCAAAGATCAAGGTGTCAATAACCTGACCGATGCGCTGAAAAATGTGCCGGGGGTGGGGGCGTTCTACGCCGGGGAAAATGGCAGTTCTTCGACCGGTGATGCCGTGTATATGCGTGGCATGGATACTTCAAACAGCATTTACGTGGACGGCATTCGTGATATTGGTAGCGTGACACGCGATACCTTTAATACTCAGCAGATTGAAGTAATTAAAGGGCCGTCTGGCACTGATTACGGTCGTAGCGCGCCGTCGGGTTCAATTAACATGATCAGTAAGCAGCCTCGTCTGGATACGGGCCTGGATGCGTCGGCCAGTGTCGGTAGTGCGTGGATGCGCCGCGGTACGCTGGACTATAACCAGGCCTTCAACGACAACAGCGCGTTTCGCCTCAATCTTATGGGCGAGAAAACCCACGATGCCGCACGCAATAATGTGCAAAATGAGCGTTATGGTGTCGCGCCTTCACTGGCATTCGGTCTGGATACGTCAACGCGTTTGTATCTGAACTATCTGCATGTGCATCAGAACAACACGCCAGATGGCGGCATTCCGACCATCGGCCTGCCGGGATACTCGTCACCGACTGCCGCTACCTCTGCACTTAATCATTCGGGTAAAGTGGCGACCAGTAATTATTACGGCACCGATTCCGATTTCGACAAATCCACCACCGATAGCGGCACTATTCGCTTCGAGCACGATCTTAGCGACAGCACCACGATTCGCAACACCACGCGCTGGTCGCGAGTGAAGCAGGAGTATCTGCTGACCGCGGTAATGGGCAGCACCATTACCACGCCAAATCCTAATGATGTTGGCACCTGGACCTGGACGCGCAACGCAAACCTGAAAGATGTCAGTAACCGCATCCTTACTAACCAGACCAATATTACCTCGAAATTCTATACCGGTTCAGTGGGGCACGATGTCAGTGCTGGCGTGGAGTTCACGCGTGAAAATCAGACCAACTACGGCGTCAACGCCATTACTGCGCCTGCGGTTAATATCTACCATCCGATCAGCAGCATTTCTGTGGGAGGGCTGGTTCGCAACGGCGCCAATGCCAACGGGCAGACCGATACCACCGGAATCTATGCCTTCGATACGCTGGCTATAACCAAAAACTTCGAGCTGAACGGCGGCATTCGTCTTGATAGCTATCACACTGATTATGACAGTGCTACGGCGTGTGGCGGCAGCGGGCGCGGTGCGCTGGCGTGTCCAACGGGCATCGCACGCGGCACGCCTATCACCACCGTTGATACCGCCAAGTCTGGCAATCTGGTGAACTGGAAAGCGGGTGCGCTCTATCGTTTGACCGAGCAGGGCAATGTTTATGTCAACTATGCGATTTCTCAGCAGCCTCCGGGTGGTAGCAGTTTTGCGCTGGCGGCAGGTGGCACCGGTAACAGTGCAAACCGTACTGATTTCCAGCCTCAGAAAGCTAAATCAAGCGAAGTGGGAACCAAATGGCAGATTCTGGACAAACGTCTGCTACTGAATGCTGCGCTGTTCCGCACCGATATCGAAAACGAAGTCACCGCGAATGACGACGGCACTTACTCACAGACCGGTAAAAAACGCGTTGAGGGCTATGAGCTTTCAGCTACTGGCAACATCACCCCAGACTGGGAAGTGATTGCCGGTTACACCCAGCAGCACGCTTCGGTGCAAGAGGGCGCAGCCGTCGCTCAGGATGGTTCATCTGCTATCGCTTATACACCGAAACACGCCTTCACCTTGTGGACGCAATATCAGGCCACTGATGCGATTTCTGTTGGTGCGGGGGCGCGTTACGTGGGCAGTCTGCGTCGCGGCAGCGATGGCGCGGTAGGCACGCCAGACCATACTGAAGGTTATTGGGTGGCAGATGCGAAGCTGGGCTACAAGGTTAATAACAACTTCGATCTGCAGCTCAACGCGTACAATATTTTCGATACCCACTATGTGGCTTCCATCAATAAGAGTGGATACCGCTATCATCCGGGTGAGCCACGTACCTTCTTGTTAACGGCAAACGTACATTTCTAAGATTCAACGTGGGGCGTTCGCGCCCCTATTTATGAGAGAACACCGCGATGATGTATCACATTCCTGCAGTGCTGACGCCTGAAGAGGTGGCAAATTTCAGTTCGCTGCTGCAACAGGCCGAATGGATTGACGGACGCGCCACGGTGGGCAGCCAGGGCGCAACGGTAAAAAATAATCAGCAGATTGATACGCGTACGCCGCTTTATGATCGGTTACAAACAGCAGTGATGCAGGCTTTGAACAACAACCCGCTGTTCTTTTCTGCTGCACTGCCGCGCTCTATTTCTACACCGCTGTTTAACCGCTACGAACAGGGTGAGACCTACGGTTTTCACGTTGATGGCGCGGTGAGACATAATGGTGCTGCCGGGTGGATGCGAACCGATCTCTCGGCCACGCTGTTTCTCAGTGAACCTGATAGTTATGACGGCGGCGAACTGGTGATTGAAGACACCTATGGTCAGCACAAAGTGAAATTACCTGCCGGACATCTGGTGCTATATCCTTCGAGTAGCCTGCACTGTGTTACACCGGTGACGCGCGGTGCGCGCGTGGCGTCGTTTCTGTGGATTCAATCGATGGTGCGTGATGATAAACAACGCGCCATGCTGTTTGAACTGGATCGTAATATCCAAAGCCTCAAAGCGCGTCATGGCGATAGCGAGGAGCTGCTGTCCCTGCTGAATATGTATCACAACCTGCTGCGCGGTTGGACGGAAGTGTAGCGAATGAGGGCAGTTGCTGAGTGCTCGTACACAACCTGATGGCTCAAAGGTTCATTTTTGAACCTTTGGCGTGTTTTCATTGGGAATGTGGGCGTCAAAAATACATAAAAGGGTATGAAAGGTTCAAAAATGACCCTTTTGCGATCGGAATCTGGCACAGGATGTCGATGCCAGTTTTTTAGAGACGAGGGAACGCAACGTGATGAAAAGCAAAAAACCCGCTCAGGTTTCCTTGAGCGGGTTTCTCTGAATATGGCTCCTCTGACTGGACTCGAACCAGTGACATACGGATTAACAGTCCGCCGTTCTACCGACTGAACTACAGAGGAATCGTGTGAACGAGGCGCATATTAATGGCACCTCATTAATGTGTCAACAGCTAAAAATACATTTGTATTCAACTGGCTAGCAATAGTACAAAGCGATCGCGATTTAAGCAGAACCTGCTGCAAGACGCGCCATCGGGTCCTGGCGATAAAACTGCTGTAAGTGGCGATACATCGCAGGAAAGCGATTCGCCAGTAAATCTGGGGCGCTGAAAAAGTACTCCGACAGCACGGCAAAGCATTCGGCGGGATCGCTGGCAGCGTAGGGATCGATGGTTGCCGCCTGTTCACCCACCAATTCCACTTCCGCCTCTATCTCTTCCATCGCTTGTAGCAGGTCTTTCTCCCATTGGGCGACATCTCGTAAGGCAATGACGGGAATACCGCTGGTGTAGCCGCTGCCGCGTGCATCGAGTTTATGCGCAATTTCATGGATGACGAGGTTGTAGCCGGAAAGATCGAAAGAGTCCTGAATATCCAACGCATTTAATACCACCGGGCCTTGCGTCCAGCTTTGACCGGCATGCACCGCTGGAGCCTGATGGACTAAGCCGCTGCTGTCTTCCCAACGGTCATCGACATTGAACGGTTCGGGATAAATTAACACTTCATGAAAGCCATCCAGCCACTCCAGACCGAGCTTCAACACGGGCAGGCAAAACAGCAAGGCAAGACGTGCCAGCTGCCGCTCATCGAGTTGCAGCCCATTCAACAGCGAGATTTTTTTTTGTTGCAGAAAGCGTTGGGCAAGCGCGGTCAGGGCACTTTGCTCATCAGGTGTGAGCAGCGAAAAGATCGGTTGCGCCATTGCCTGTTGCCAGGGAAGCGCTGTGACGGTGGCATCTACCTGCGCATTCCATGGCCATTTGAACATCGCGCGACTCACTCTGCAGGGCTGAAAGGGTTATCCTGACGCGGCAAGATGAAAAATACCAGCGCGGAATCAAAGCCGTGTATTCAATCAGTTACTACAGGGTTTTTCTGTGATTAAGATGGCAAAGCAGGAAAATCACCCTCGCCCGAGCGGGAGAGGGCGGAAGACAGTTAACTCTCGCGTTCAACGCGCTGGAATTCGATCACCCAAACCCACGGGTTCACTTCCCAGCTGGTGGCGCCATACTGCTTTTGCCACGCTTTACGATAGGCTTCTTTCGGGGATTCAGCGTTCATGTTCATCGTGAAGAAGTTATTCAGGAAGTGCGTATCGGTCTGCACGCCCTCAGCCATAATGTCATCTTCGCTAATGTCCTGAATTTTTTCAGCGCGTACCGAGGTAATGGCCAAATCAATACGGCTGGCCCAACGCGGCATATGAATCGCTGTTTGCCAGCCAAACTGCTCGGCATGCTCTACATCCTCATCCAGTTGACCCAGTTCATTGCTGTCAGAACGATATTGACAGAACGCAGGGCTACGGAACGGCAGAGGATCGCGTTCATATTCGGCGAGTTGCTCTTCCGGTACGATGGGGCCGCGCCAGGTTTCACGCACCCACAATCGATCGCCCGCCTGTCCAAAGGGACAGTGAGAGCTGACATCTGCCATCGACATCAATTTATAGCCATGCAGATGGTTGGCGCTAACGTCAAACGCATGGACGCCTTCGTGATGATCCTGACCCGGACCAAAGGCCTGAGTTTTCATGATGCGCCGGGTTTGCGTTTGCTGGCCAACCAACAGGGCGCGGACCCGCTGTTCGGAAAAAAGAATCGGCCGTTCTTTCATTACGTACCTCATGTAGTTTTACTCACCCGGAGAACTCCGACAATCACCTGCAACCGCAGATGAGAGAATTAGCATAATGGGTTTGAATCAATTTGCTTAATAATTTGTCGCCTTACTATCAGGCAATTACTGCGTATTCCGGTTTTAAAAATGGCTCTTAAGCAAAATCCATGCTGTAAGTACCTTTGCAGGTGAGAGAGAGCCAGAAATATTCCCTATACAGTACGTTATAACGGCCTGGATGGGAAACTTTTCAGATTTATCCATGGGCGTTTATCGCTTTTACCCTGAGTTATTAAGCATGTTTAACTGGAATAATTCAAAAGCGTGAATATTGTTGATGGATGAAATAGATTACGCCTGTTTAACAGAGTTATTTAACTCAAATGACGCTAAGGAAATGCCTAAAACGTGATCTCCGCTGGGAAATCGGCATTAACAGCGTTATAACAAGATCGGGATCGCATTTTTACGCTTTGCACATCCAGGAGGGATGTAAAAAAAGTGTCACGATCAGGCCGCTATGATGTCCCCAGGAGCAGCACCCTGAATTGGCGGTGCTTTTATAACAGCAATAAGGAGAAGCACGATGTCACTCACCCGCTGGCAACAACGCTACGAGAACTGGCTGCAGCAGAACTGGCTGCACGACGATAAAGCCCATGATATCGCGCACCTGCGCCGTGTCTGGATAAGCGCCACGCGCATCATGCAGCACAGTGCAGCCGACCCGATGGTGGTCCTCACCGCCTGTTACTTCCATGACGTGGTTAACCTGCCAAAAAACCACCCAGAGCGCCATCTGGCCTCCACCTATGCCGCTGAAGAGACACGTCGAATTCTGCAGCAGGATTTTCCCGACTTCCCACCGGAACTGCTGGATGGCGTCGCCCATGCCGTTCAGGCGCACAGCTTTAGCGCACGTATCACGCCACTGACGCTGGAAGCAAAAATTGTTCAGGATGCCGATCGCCTCGAGTCTTTAGGTGCTATCGGCCTCGCACGTGTTTTCTATACGGCCGGAGCGCTGGGCCGTCCGCTGTTTGATAGCGAAGATCCATTAGGAAAAGAACGTGAATTAGACGATGTGAAATGGACGCTGGACCACTTCCAGAAAAAACTTTTACGCTTGCCAGAAACCATGCAAACCGAAGCGGGGCGCATGTTGGCAGAGCATAATGCCGATTTCCTGGTGCACTATATGGGCAAGCTGTGCGCGGAATTACAGGGCAACCTGACCAGTATTGATGAATCCGTATTAAGGGATTTCAGCCCCATACACTCGTAATATTAAATTTTTATGACAGTCTGTTAACTTTCATCTTCTTCCGCTACGTTGTTGTAAATCAAGAGGGAGTGTGAAGATGACCGAGACCGTTAACTTAACCATTAAAATTGACCCGGCCCTGAAAGAGCACATCAAACAGTTAGCCGCCGATAACCAAATCTCCATGAGTCAGGAGATCGTTAACCGCCTGCAGGCCAGTTTACATGCTGTTGAGCAACCGGCGGTTGATAGTCTGAATACGGAAGAAGCGGTGACCGAGCAGCTCACTGCGTCTGAACTGAAGCAGGTGCGTATGCTGCTGAAGAAAAGCAAAAAGAAGAAATAAGCGACATTTAAAAACCCGTCAACTTGACGGGTTTTTTTATCTTTGTACTCAAGCGGCATCAACGCGGAATTGCTGTGCCCGCTGGGCGAGGCGATCAGAGAGTTCACGCAGTTGCGTAGCCGAATTGACCTGATGGGCGTTGAGCGCTTCGTTTTGCTGTAGCTGATTACTCATCTCCACCACTTCGTGCGCAATTTTACTGACGCGGTGACTTTGCGCAGTGCTATTTTGCTGCAACTCATCGAGCTGCGTTACGACCCCCGAAACCGCACCGCTGATTTGTGTAAACAACACTTCCAGCGCTTTCACTTTGTCAAAACCATCATTCACATGCTGCTGAGTGTGCTGAATTAAACCATCAATCTGACGCGTTGATTCACCGCTCTTTTGCGACAGCAGCCCCATCTCTTTGGCGACGACGGAGAAACTACGACCGTATGACCCAGCGTGAGCGGATTCAATCGCGGCATTCAACGACAGCAAACGGGTTTGCATCGACAGGCTATCCAGCATGCCCACAATTCCGGCGATATCACCCGACGCTGTAACAATCTGCTGCATTTTGAGTTCCATATTGTCGACTTCCGTGGCGCAGTTGCGCATCAGAGCATCGGCTGATTGCGCCTCCTGCGTGGCCTGCTGCGAGAACTGCGCACCAATTTCGACTTCTTCAGACACGCGATGTAAACGCTGTGACAGATGGTGGAAGCTGGCATTCTGCGCCTGGTGTTGCTGCATCACCTGTTCATTATGCTGCTGCATATCTTCTGCACCCGCCGCCACGCTCACAGCAACGGTATTAATGTCGCTGACAATCTGCTGCAGACCGAAACGCATTGATTCGATCGACTGAAACAGCTGGCGCGTCTCTAAGCACTGGCGGCGTGGCGTATCATGACTCGGGACTAAATCACCGGTGGCAATCTGCTCCAGCTGCCGGTTGGCACGACGCAGCGGCAACAGCACGCCGCGCATCAACAGAATGGAGGCCAGCACCAGCAGCGCCATCAAAATGGCACTGACGATCAGCGACATGTTGCGACTCTGCTTTAGCGTACTGAGGGTATTTTGATTGACGCTGCTCAACTGATGGTTGGCTTGTTCAATCTCGCTGAACCAGGCATCGTTAAACTGCTGCTGGAATGCCTGCATCGGCACCATAAAGAAGGCATTGATGTCATTGGCCGCTAACCCTTTCAACTGCTCTTGCAAACCCTCCGCTAACATCGCAAAGCCCTGAGCCAGCGGACTGTGTGCTTTAGCATGGTAGGCGGTGAACAGTGCCTGCGCTTTTTTTAACGAATCATCAGAAGCGGCCGCCAGACTTTTCCAGCTATCGACTGAGCCACTTTGCTGATCCTGCATTAAATAGATACCAGCACGGTGGCTGTTATCACTGGCGGTGAGGAATTCGATACGTGCTTTATCCAGCAGGGCCAATCTTTCCCGCAGTTGGTTGGCTTGCTGGAGTGACGTTTGCGTCCGATTAACGTGATTGCTGAGCAGCAGTACGCCCGCGAACTGCAGGAGACAGAATAGCACGATAAACAGCAAAAACTGGTTACGAAGACTGGTGAGCCAAAGCGGCAAGCGCCAGGTAAGACGTGTACGTAAACGCAGCGGTAACGAGATTACAGAAAGGAGTGACATCTAACGCCCCCAAAAATAAAAAGGAGTATTGAGAGCGGGCGTGACAGTTTGGTGACAATAGACGCGTTTCAGCGCAAAACAGCATAATACGCGTCCCTAAAGGAAATTGTGGACCTGTGGCGCTAAGTGTTTTGGCTAAGATGTTGTTCGATAAGCGGCGAAAGTAACTGTGCCACAGCAGCAAAAACCGGGACCACCACTGAATTACCAAACTGCTTATAGGCCTGGGTATCCGAGACCGGAATACGGAACTGGCTTTGTCCCGGTGCCTCAAATCCCATCAGTCGGGCGCATTCGCGCGGTGTTAACCGACGCGGACGCAGAGCCATATTGCTGGCGTGCTGGAAATCCGCTTCACCTTGCGCTTGATCCCAGCCGCGGTCGATCAGAATTTCTGAGCCGTCTTTATAGTAGCGCGCTGATAAAGTGCGGACACATACGTTGGGATTACGGGGATCGTTAAGGCCAAAGCCGAAGCCATTACCTTTAGCCTTGTGCTTTTTGGCGTATTGATAGAGATAGTTCCACAGTGTCGGCGACAGGATATATTTCGCATCTGGCGTCGGCTCCAGCAAGCTTTGCAGCGTGGGCACCTGCTGCGGATAGAGTTGAGAAAGCGCGCGCAGTGAAAAACCGTCGCTCAATCCGGTGTCACGACGAATACCCACCAGCACAATGCGTTCGCGATGCTGCGGCAGGAAATGGCGCGCATCCACCACTTTCGCGTCGGGCGTTGCGCTGTCGGCCGCATCGGCAACGTCGTAGCCAAGTTCATCCAGCGTCGCCATGATGATGGCGAAGGTGCGTCCTTTGTCATGACTCTTGAGGTTTTTCACGTTTTCCAGCACGAAGAACGGCGGCTTTTTGGCAGCGAGAATGCGGGCAACATCGAAAAACAACGTGCCCTGCGCTTCACACTCAAAACCGTGCGCACGACCTAACGCATTTTTTTTACTGACGCCCGCCAGTGAAAACGGCTGGCAGGGAAAACCCGCCAGCAGCACCTGATGGTCGGGGATGGTTTGGTCGATGTGCTGATAAATCGCCTGTTCATCAGTGAGTCCTGCGGGCTGCGTCACCAAACGAATATCGCTATTGAACTGATGCCGTTGCGGATCGCTATAGTGATTGGCTTTATAAGTACGAACCGCTTCTTTATTCCATTCACTGGTGAACACGCACTGGCCGCCAATGTGCTCGAAACCACGACGAATCCCACCGATGCCAGCAAACAGATCGACAAATTGAAATTTAGGCGCAGCGTAATGAGCAGGGCGCGAAGGCAATAACGCTTGCAGGCTGCTGACTTCATCGCTGGAAAGGGCAGGAACGGCGCTTTTACCGTGACGAATGCGATTTAGACGCGGCACGCTCCAGTCGCATCCGCCCGCCTCGGTTAAGGTTTGCACCACATCGCGTGCGGCATAGATATCGAGGACCTGCATTAACAGCGATGTGGCGTCATCCGAAGGGGAAGAAAATGAGGAGGGTGAAACCGTCGCGGCGGGATCGATAGCAAGCATGCGTTTTTCCTTAACAGTGAAGCCGCTATGCTATCACTCCTCGCGTCTTCACACACTTGTTGCGCGTGCCTTTCGCTTTCACGCCAAACCGCTAAAGTTGTAGAAGCCCCAATAAAAAGGAGACGCCATGGTCGACGTCCATTCGCAAGCTATTCGCAGCAAAAATATGCGTGCCATTCGCAATCATGACACAGCGATTGAGCAGCGTATCGCGTTGATTTTGAAAGATCGTGGCTTTAACTATCGTGTACAAGATAAAGCGTTGCCGGGTCGGCCAGACTTTGTTTTGCCACACGAGCGGGCGATTATCTTTGTCCATGGCTGCTTCTGGCATCGTCATCACTGCTATTTATTCAAGATGCCCGCCACGCGCACTGAGTTCTGGAACGGCAAAATTAACAGCAACGTTGAACGCGACCGCCGTTATATCGGGCAGTTACAACAAAGCGGCTGGAAGGTACTGATTGTCTGGGAGTGCGCGCTGCGTGGAAAATTGCGCCTTGAAGATGAGGCGTTGATTGAACGACTGGAAGAGTGGCTGCTGGCCGCCATGCACAGTGGCGAAATCGATCATCAAGGCTTGCATCACTATCGTGTTGAATAGCGTGCGATTGTTGCTTTTAGCCGCCATAACGGTTTAGATCTTCTCTTTCTCTGGGACGCGGAATCGAGCCATGAGCAGCATCAAACTGACGGTCAAACGCCTGTATCAACTCCGTGATGAGCGGATGGTGAACACCCATGCAACGGCACGCATTTATTTAGGCGAGCAACTGGTGGCCACCGAGGAGATCAGCGGAATGACGGAAAGTCCGGTCAGCAAATATGTGCACGCTGGCGATCTTGCCGGGCAAACACTTCGCGTCGAATGGGACTGCGCGGGCATCGCTGATATGTCAGTGACGGCGGTTGAGCGATGCCCCTGTTGTCAGGATCACGAACCGGAATAAGGATAACTATTTTGGCAGGAACCAGTTTACTCACGCTTCTGGATGACATTGCGACGCTGCTTGATGATATTTCAGTGATGGGCAAAGTCGCGGCAAAGAAGACCGCTGGCGTACTAGGTGATGATCTCTCACTCAATGCGCAGCAGGTCACTGGCGTAAAAGCCAACCGTGAATTACCCGTGGTCTGGAGCGTCGCAAAAGGCTCATTTCTTAATAAATTAATTTTGGTGCCGCTGGCGCTGATTATCTCGGCGTTTGCGCCCTGGCTAATCACACCGCTGTTGATGCTGGGCGGCGCTTACCTTTGCTATGAAGGCGTGGAAAAGGTGCTGCACAGCCTGAATCACGATAAGGCAGAAAGCAGCCCGGAGGCACGTCAACAGCGTCTGGATAAGCTGGCGCAGCAGGATCCGCGCCAGTTCGAAAAAGATAAAGTGAAAGGCGCTGTACGCACAGATTTCATTCTTTCTGCGGAAATTGTGGCAATCACCTTAGGGATTGTCTCTGAAGCGCCGCTGTTGAATCAGGTGCTGATTCTGGCGGGGATTGCGATTCTGGTGACGATTGGTGTTTACGGCATCGTAGCGATGATCGTGAAAATCGACGACCTCGGATACTGGCTGCGGGAAAAGTCCTCCACGCTGGCTCAGGCGACTGGCGGTGCGCTATTGGCGCTGGCCCCCTGGTTGATGAAGGTGTTAACGGTGGTGGGCACGGTGGCAATGTTCCTGGTCGGTGGCGGCATTATTGTGCACGGTATCGCGCCGTTGCATCACGCGATTGAGGAGTACAGCAGCGGCTTCCATGGCGTTATCTCCGCCTTACTGAGCAACGGTGCCAATCTGGTACTCGGCTTTATCATTGGGTCGATCGTGCTGTTGGCGGTAAATCTGGTTGCGAAAGTACGCGGTAAATCGGTATAAAGCGCAGGAATTTATCAATCACGGGTCAGGAGAACGATGATGAACGACGATATGTTTGAATTTGATATCGATGCGCAGCTGGAACAGGCTGAAGCGAAAGCGGCTGAAAAAGCCAATGAAGTCCCGGCTGATATCAGCGACGAAGCGGACTGCGAAGGTTGCAAAATCTGATTTCCCACCCGGGAAAGTGTTTCAAAGCCGATAATAATTTTTATCGGCTTTTTTTATAAACAACATTTTACACTGCTTATTCCGATTTCGTCACAGTAATAACATTATCCTATAGGCGTAAATGGGGTGCAGCTGCTATAACTTTATCCGTTCATTCAACGGAAAAAGGGAGGGCGCGGTATGACCTTTGCGATCAGTGATGAAGTTCAGCACAAAGAGGGCGGACCCACGATGGTGGTGACCGGCTATGCCAGCGGAATGGTAGAGTGTCGTTGGTATGATGGCTACAGCGTGCGACGCGAGGCGTTCCGTAGTGACGAACTGAGTCACTTATCCGGAGCGCGACAGCTGGCCAGCTAAGCGTGTGCGGGACGGTCAATCCGTCCCGTTGCGTTTTTACCTATCTGATTTTCCTTTGATCCCTGCCTGTACGACTTTTCTCCTGCTGACTACACTTTTCGCATCCGCCCTTTATTGAATAACTGTTGCCCATGCCCACTTCGCCTTTGACGCCACGCACAGGTAATCCTTTTTTGCCGGTGCATCTCTGCTTTCTGGCGGTCTTTTTGTTCTCTGCATTTCTTACTGTGCATGAAGCGATTGAGCTAAAAAATAACTATGAGGAGCGTCAGCGCGCACAACTGGCTGAAATCCAGAAAAACCTCGATAGCCGGTTTCAGGAAAGCATCGATGAATTGACGTATTACGAGAGAATGCTCAACTATGCGTTGATGCATCCGCTGGATTCGAGTCAAACGCGCGAAGCCATTACCCGCTTTCAACAATTGCGCCAGCAAACGACCTGGCAGTTAAAGTTGGCCAGCCTGCGCAGTATGCCGTTGAATGGCGTGAGTGACAGTTGGTTAATGCGCGATCCCCTGCTGCTGCGCAACAGCGATCACATCAATGCGGAATTGCGCGCCGCCATGGAATTCAGCTTTATCATGCAGTTCAGCGACCCGGGACAGGATTTTCACTCACGCTTTTGGTATATCTCGCGCGCCGGTTTTTTTATCAGTTCAAGGCCTCCGCAAAGTCCGCAAGAGCTGATAGAAAGCTATACCACCATGACGGAGCGCCCCTATTTTCGCGATCAGGCACCGGATAATCCGCAGCGCGGTCGATTGCGCTGGAGTGAAGCCTATCAGGGTGAATTTAACGAAGGGTTAATGATGACAGTGAGCACGCCGATCGTCAGTCATGGTTACTGGTACGGTGTACTGTCGATGGATTTCACCCAGGCGCGGATACATGGGCTGATGGCCGAAGCACGACACAGCTTGCTACAAGGCAAGTTGCTCATGGTGGACCGCTCGTTAAATGAAATCACTCGCTTGCATGCACCCAACGATGAGCCCTTGACGCCAGAACAGCAGGAGCGTCTGGAGAGCCAAATCCGGCAACTGCCTGGAGGTGTGATGCGCCTTGGCACCCAGTTTGCCAGCTGGAGCAAATTAAAGAATGTGGACGCGTATATCGTGAATATTCAGAGCCTGAGGCAGGGGATGTCACAGGAACTTGGCCGCGTATCGCTGTTCTTGCTCGGCATGTGGTTGCTGTTTGTACTGCTACTGCTGGTCGTGCATCAGGTCATTATTCGTCTGGTGCGCCGTATGGACGATCTCTCCGCCAAACTCACCTGGCGTGCCAATTACGACGGTATGACGCGGTTGCTCAATCGCAATGCGTTCTTTGAACAGTTTGTGGCGATCTCTGCCCGCAGCCAGCAGCAGCAAACGCCCCTCGCGGTGATTCAGCTGGATGTCGATCACTTCAAGAAAGTGAACGATACCTGGGGACATGCGGCAGGCGATCAGGCATTGATTCGGGTGGCGGGCGTGATTAGCCATACGCTGCGTAAATATGATGTGGCGGGCCGTATCGGCGGAGAGGAGTTTTGTATTGTACTGCCGGAAACTACGTTGGCGGATGCCAGTGCAATTGCGGAACGTATCCGTGCGCGTTTAGCGGCAAAAACGATTCTGGTGAATGCCAGCACCACGTTCAGCGTCACACTTTCGGCAGGCGTGACCGGCAGCGAAGAGCAGGGCGATTATCATGCCGAAAGCCTGCAAGCCACCGCCGATCGCCGCCTGTATCTGGCGAAAACCGGCGGCCGCAACCGCGTGGTGGCAGAAGATTAAACCTTGCCTTCGTTATCCTCCTCCACCGCCTGATATATGCGCTGCAGAATATCAGGAAACGCCGATTGCACGCGGCTCCAGCTGGGAATGAAAGGTTTCTCATTGGGCCGCTCAATAAAGGATTGCCCGGCATCAAGTATCGCCTGCGTGAACATCTCGACCGCCGCTTCCTCAATATGCTGATCAAACTTCAGGCCATTCATTGTCGCTTCGTGATTGTAGATCTCCATCATATCCAGCGCATTGCGATAATAAGTGGCTTTGAGCACGCGGAATGAGTCACTGGTGAGTGGCACGCCCATGGTCGCCAGCTTGCGCAGCAGCGACTGGACAATATCATTGCTCATGCGTTTCAGGCCGCCGGTGCCATCTTCTTCTGCCAATGGTTGATGTTTATGATCGTAGTTATCGGCAATTTCCACCTGACAGGTTTGTCGCGTGGTGTAGTTGCGATAAATCTCCGACAGCACGCCGATTTCCAGCCCCCAGTCGCCGGGAATTTTGATGCCGTTCAGCACATGGGTGCGCATGGCGAATTCGCCAGACAGCGGATAGCGGAAGCTGGTGAGGTAATCCAGATATTCAGAATGGCCATACACTTTTTGTAGCGAACGCAGCAGCGGGCCGACCAGCAAGCGGCCTACGCGACCATTAAGCTTGCCGTCCGCAACGCGCGCGTAGAACCCTTTGCAGAACTCATACTGGAAAGCTGGATTGGCAAGCGGATAGAGCAAGCGCGCCAGCATGCTGCGCTCATAGGTGACGATATCGCAGTCATGCAGCGCCACGCACTGGGTGCGATCCGAGGCCAGTGTATACCCGGTGCAGAACCACACGTTGCGTCCTTTACCCGGCTGGCTCGGCGACAACCCCTCTTTATCCAGTTCAGCATCCAGCGCTTTCAATCGCGGTCCATCATTCCACAGGATGCGATGGCGTTGTGGCAAACGAGAAAAGAACTCGCGAGCAAAGAGAAACTGGTCGCGGTCAGCACGATCGAGACCGATGACGATCTCATCCAGATAAGGCACTTTGGCCAGCTCATTGACGATGTTATCCAGCGCCGGACCTTCCAGTTCTGAGAACAGGGAAGGCAGGATTAGCCCCATTTTGCGTTTACGCGCGAAACGTACCATCTCTTTTTCCAGCGATTCAACGCTGCGTTGGGTGAGATTATGAAAGTTAGTAATGACACCATTTTGGTAAAAATCACTCATTTTCTCATCCTTAGGTCAGAGAGTTATTCGGGTTGCGCGAGAAAATAGTCCAGCCCTTCACGCCAGCCCAGCGGGCCAGCATGCGCGGTGTGATAGACATTTTGTTGATCGCGGCGCGTGAGGATCACCGGGGTTTTACTGAATCCTTTAATCACTACGGCATAATCGACCTGCTCCAGCATCGGCACATCATTGGGGCCATCACCGAGGCCGAGGGTGGTCCGCTTCTCTCCACTGCGCTGTTCGAGATGCTGCTGCAGCTGCTGCAGTGCGATGCCTTTACCGCAGCCCGCGGGCATCACATGCCAGAATCGTCCCCCCTGGGTGAGCGCCAGGTTGTGTTCCGCCAGCGCCATACGAAAATCCTCCAGCTTTTCACTATCATCGCGCCAGAGTATGACTTCTGAAGCATTGCGCAGTCGGCTCTGGCTGGCTTCGGCCAGGGTTAATCCGGTGAAGCGGGCCACTTCCGCATCGCTAAAGTCGTGAAAACCGCTGAAGCGGAAAGTGGATTGCAGGGTTTTCAACCAGCGGCACAGCGCAAGATAGTGTTCACCCGGTTCCTCCGCTGCAATCTGCTCGCCATCAAAAGCGATAAACGCCCCGTTTTCAGCGATGAAAGGGGTACCGGAAAGACCCAGGCGTTTCTGTAAGGGGATCATTTCAGCGGCCGTTTTACTGGAACAGAACACCACGGGAATCGCCTGCTGTTTGAGGCGCTGCAACCATTCACTGGCGGCATCCCAGTTGTAGTCATGATGATCCAATAGCGAGCCATCGAGATCGGTCACAATCATCAGCGACGAGTTAAGTCTGAGCATCTACACACTCCTTACGCCAGGCGCGTCCGTAAAGCAGAGAGTAATCAGTATAATAGCGTTATGAAGATCACACTTTTTTGCGAGTCTGCTGCGTCAATTTCCAGGATAAATCTTAAATCCACAGGGTAACGATTAGGGACGTGCACACATTGCGCATAAAAGAAACACAGTAGGCACACGGTGTTTTCGGTAACAAATGGGGAAGGTCATGCTTTTTTGTTCGTTTTATACGCAAGATTGGGACTTGTCTTGTGATGACTAAAGCGTAGTCTGACTCAGGTGTTAAGAATTTCCTGGTGTAACGAATTCACTGATTTACTTTACCCGGCCATCCCGCCGGGTATTTTTTTGAAATCGATTTCAACGGTTAACTTCAGTGATCGAGAAGTCACGGATATCGAGTTCAAATGTTTCAGCCAGCTCGATATAAGAGTCATAGGCTTCACCATTCACTTTCACCCGGTGAGCGTGTTCCGCTTCCATGAACTCTTTAACCTCGCCTGAGGTTTTCTTCTGAATCGCTTCCAGCAATGCTTCAACGTCAATGTTCACTTCGCGCTGCACGTTGTCACTGTACTCTTTTGCGGTTGTCATGGTCGGCCTCCCAGAGGCGATGAGATTCTTTATCAGTATAGACAACGGGAAGAATGGGCAGGAAAGGGCAGATTTCAGGCAAAAAAAAAGCCCGCGCTGCGCGGGCAAAAATCCTTGTTACTTTTAGGTTGACTGCGCCTTTGGGGTTGGTGCAGTACGAAGAAGTGTACGGGCTACCCGCGTCAGAAGTCTCTCTGCGTACTGTTAAGAAAGTGAAAAGCCGCGGTTTGACAGAACTTTACCCGTCTGTCATCTCATCAATCGAATCAGCGGCTATGCTTAAAGCTTGACGATAAAGAAGTGATATCAGGGAGTTAGTATGGATTTTATTCGAATTGTGATTGCGATTTTACTGCCACCGCTGGGTGTATTTCTGCAGGTGGGCTTTGGCGGTGCCTTCTGGCTGAATATCCTGCTCACACTGTGCGGTTATATCCCGGGCATTGTGCATGCCGTGTGGGTCATCGCCCGACGCTGATCCGGATCAGGCGGCCGCCATTTTCTTCCGTTACACTGTATTCAGGACAATATCTGGAGAGTAATCAATGCAGGTGAATGACCGCGTAACGGTAAAAACCGATGGCGGCCCACGTCGCGTGGGTACGGTACTGGCAGTTGAAGGTTTTAATGAAGGGACCATGTACCTGGTGGCGCTGGAGGATTATCCGCTGGGGATTTGGTTCTTTAATGAAAGCGACCATGCGGAAGGGGTGTTTGTTGAGCCCTACGAGCAAGCTTAAGACTGCATAAAAAAATCAGGTGCACATAAGGTGCACCTGATGCATATCAACCGCTGCCATCAATGACGGCGAGAAGGTTTAGAACGTTTCCCAGTTGTCATTACTGTTCGCCGCTGCCAATGCTGGACGCGGTGTCAGCGTCGGGGCCTTCAGGGTGCCTGATGAAGGTGCCATCACTCGCGATGCGGGTGAATCGTTAAGTTTAAATGCCGCAACGGCCTGTGTCAGACGACCCGCCTGATCTTCCAGCGAGGCTGCCGCTGAAGAGGCTTCTTCCACCAGCGAGGCGTTCTGCTGCGTCACGTTGTCCATCTCGGTAACCGCCAGACTCACCTGCTGAATGCCACGGCTCTGCTCATCGGAGGCGGCGGCAATTTCCGACATAATATCGGTGACGCGACGCACCGCCTCGACGATCTCACCCATGGTTGAGCCGGCTTCACCCACCTGATGTGAACCGTTATTAATCAGATCAACCGACTCGGCAATCAGCGTTTCAATCTCTTTCGCGGCCTGGGCACTGCGCTGGGCCAGATTGCGTACTTCGCTCGCTACGACGGCGAAACCACGTCCTTGCTCACCAGCACGCGCTGCTTCTACCGCCGCGTTCAGCGCCAGGATGTTGGTCTGGAAGGCGATACTGTTAATGACGTTGGTGATCTCAGCAATTTTCTTCGAGCTGCCAGAGATATTGTTCATGGTTTTCACCACGCCATGCACCAACTCACCACCGCTACGGGCTTTGCCGGAAGCATCCGCAGCCAGTTGACTGGCATGATGGGCGTTCTCCGCATTTTGCTTCACGGTCGCGGTGAGCTGTTCCATGCTGGCAGCGGTTTGCTCCAGCGCGGAGGCCTGCTCCTCAGTGCGTGAAGACAAATCGGTGTTACCGGCTGAGATCTCGCTGGAACCCTGATAGATGGCAACGGCGCCTTCGCGGACGGTGCCTACGGTACGCACCAGTGCGGCCTGCATCAGTTGCAGATTATGCAACAGGCTACCGATCTCGCTACGGCCATACGCTTGTTCCGGTGCGGTCAGATCGCCCTGCGCAATACGCTCAATACGCTCAACCGACTGACGCAGCGGGCTGATCACCACACGGCGGAGGAAGACGAAGGTGAGGAGCACCAATACCAGTGCAGCAGCAAAGGCCACAGCCATGGCAATAAAGCCGACGCGGGACTGGTGCGCAGCTTCCGCGTTGATCGCTTCGGCACGGTCAGTACGAATTTTTATCGCTTTCAGTAATACCGCGTTATACGCATCATCCAACTTGCGTGTCACGTCGGTTTCCTGCGCCACGATCCCTTCGAAGCTGCCTTGCTTAGCCGACTCAATCATCGGCTTCAATCCCTTGTCGATATAGTCATTGAATGCCGCGGTGAGTGGCGCATCCAGCGCGATATCCTCCGGCGTTTTCGCCTTGCGGTCCATGTAAGTTTTAAAACCGTCACGCGCTTGCTTGATGCGGGTCTCCGTGCGCGCCAGATCGGCACGATAGCCGTCCATTTCACCGATGCGGGCAGCGGCGCCGGATTGCAGCACGTTCAGACGAGCGGTACGCAAATGGTTTGAGCTATTAGAGATGCCCATACGGATTTGAATTTCATCCGTCGCATCGTTGAGGGAATTATTACTCTGGATTAAAAAATAGCTGGCGAGGCCGATACACAGGGCAAAAAGCAGCAGAATGCCACCAAAGATCATGCTGAAAAGAGGCATCAGGCGCAGGTTCTGCCAGATGCTGAGCTTATATTGCTCATCAATCGATGCTGTTTTCATATCCTTGCTCTCATTTTGGGTAGGTGTTCTGAGAACAAGCATCGGCAGTTCAGGCTAAAGGATTAGGGGGCGAAGTGAGACCTGGCTCGCAGATCCAGGCAAAACGACAAAGGGCCAATCTGCGGATTGGCCCTTTGTCGGCTACGGCTATTTACTCAAACTGTTTACATGCAGAACTATCGCACGTTGACATAAATACCGGAGGTCACATTATCGGTCAGTCGCACCACATGATAAATAACCTGTTTATTATGTGTCTTAATTTTGCGTTTTATATTACCTTTGTGTGACGATACCGTTTTGGCTTTAATTTGCATCTTGTCTGAAATTTGAATGGTGTCATGTCCTGACATCCACATTTTCAGCATATTTGATTCAGTCTGACTTAATGTCAGTGGGTGAACATCCAGGCCTGCTGAAATACGCGGGGTAGCGCTGAGTTTCTTTTGCAGGTAAGTGCCGAGCAGTGAATCCAGAGTCGAGGTTTTTACCGATTTTGACGTAATAATCAGGTTCTTACGAACGTAGAGGTATTCCTCAAAATGGATATTCGAGATTGCCATAAAGATAAAAAATAGCGTATCTGGATGCTGCATAATAATAGCACGAATACGATCGCTGGAATCGGATTCATGAATGAAGCATTCTTCATTAATAAAAACGACACCAGGCTTTAACTGTTCACATCTTTGTTGCAGTTGTTCAATATCAGAGACCGGAGTAATATTTTTCTTTTTAACTCCTTTGGCCGACATATAGTCTGATAATCCCAGGCGTGTGTAGTTACATGAATCCATAATAATCGTTGGCATTATAGCGACCCTCACCAATTTGTTATCCGTTTAAATCAACGATGAATACGCGTTTGCGGTACGAGAGAGATTTCCAAAGACACTTTTTTATTCTGCTCGGCAGACTGGCGAATGATATCCGTGCGCCATCATGACTCTATCCCTGATCCCTTCTGCGAAGTTTTTTGTGTTACTTCCACGTCACTCTTGTCCCCGCGATAGTGGGAATCGCCGGGAGTTTGCATTAAGTGTGTAATTCGCTCTGTTTTTGAGAGCCCTGTCACTATCGCGCAAGTCACAGACAAATCTGATAGGACAATTCTTAAAAACATTTGAATCGCGAAAGTGTGACGTTTCAGCGAGTGTTGACAATGCCGGAAAAAAGGGATTTAGACAAGAAAAATCGCTGCAATATTTTTTTTGTTTAAAAACAGCCCTTTGAGCATTTATTCAACCAATTCTCAAGGTTTATCACCTTAGGAATCGTCTGACTAAAATACGCGAAGCGCCGTTTAATAAGAATAATTTTCTCCAGAAATGCGCATTTATCAGAATAACCTCAGTTGATTTCTGAGAAATATGGTTCGAAAAATGCACAGATTGATTTTGAATACTTAACTATCGCATAAGAACTTCTACAGAAACGTTAATTAGCGTGCGCGGGAGAGTTCTGAGACAAACTGGGCGAGTAAATCAAAGACTTCGCCGAAGAGATGTTCGCAGAAGGGGGCGAGTAGCGGCATCATCATACCCAGACTGAGGATCCCCACCGTTAAGGTAATCGGAAAGCCGATCGCGAAAACCGAGAGTTGTGGTGAAACACGGTTTAACAAACCTAGTGCCATGTTTAGCGTGAGCAATAAAACAATTAAGGGTAGCGCTAACATCATGCCATTAAGGAAAATTAACCCGGCGGACTTCACCAGCGCCATAAAAGCATTGGCGTTGAGGGGTTGATCGTTAATCGGCAGAGTATGAAAACTGTCCACCAGCAGCGAAATCAGCCACAAGTGTCCGTTGAAGGTCAGAAACAGCAGCATGGCCAGCATATCGAGAAAACGCGCCAGCACGGGCATGTTAAGGCGGCTGCCAGGATCAAAGAAGGTGGCAAAGGATAAGCCCATCTGTAATCCCACGACTTCACCGGCCATACGCACCGCGGCAAACGCCAGTTGCATCGTCAGGCCAATCCCCACACCAATCAGTAATTGCTGTAACAGGATCCAGAAACCCGCTGGGGTAAATAACGTGACTTCCACCGGAGGCATCACGGGAATGACGATCCAGGTCGTCAATACCGCGAGGCCCACTTTCACGCGCTTGGGAATGGATTTCTCACTCAGCACCGGCGCACTGGCAAAGAGTGCCAGCAAACGTACCATCGGCCAGAAAAATTGCGCGACCCAATGGACCAGCTGGCTGCTATCGAGGTTAATCATCAGCCGATGATATAAGGTAAGTTGGTCAACAGATTACGCATGTAATCCAGTATCAGGTTCAGCATCCACGGGCCGGCAATCACCGCGGTGGCGGCAACGGCAAGGATCTTAGGAATAAAGGAGAGTGTCTGTTCGTTGACCTGCGTGGCCGCCTGTAACAGGCTGATGATCAGACCGCTGACCAGTGCCGCCAGCAACAGCGGGGCGGCGAGCATCAGGGCAATTCGCATTGCTTCCTGGCCGATGACCATAACCGATTCAGGTGTCATGCTGCGCTCCTGGCGTTATATGTTGCGGCCTTCAGGCCGACCGGATTGAGAGTTGCCATCGACTTCCAGGTGTGCCGCTAGGAGTAGAAACTTTGTGCCAGTGAACCCACCAGCAGCTGCCAGCCATCCACCAACACAAACAACATCAGCTTGAATGGCAGAGAAATGGTCGCCGGCGGCACCATCATCATCCCCAGCGCCATCAACACGCTGGCAACCACCAGGTCGATGATCAGGAACGGGATGAACACAGTAAAACCAATCTGGAAAGCGGTTTTCAGTTCACTGGTGACGTAAGCCGGCAGCAAAATGCGCATCGGTACGGCTTCCGGACCTTGAATCGGCGCGGTGTTGGCAAGACGAGCAAACAGCGCTAAATCGGCTTCACGCGTCTGACGCAGCATAAACTCACGCAGCGGTTGAGCGCCTTTGTCGATCGCTACGTCCATGCTGATTTTGTCCTGACTGAAAGGCAAATAGGCGTCGCTATAAATCTTGTCGAAGGTCGGCGCCATAATAAAGAAGGTTAAAAACAGCGCAAGGCCAAGCAAAACCTGATTGGGGGGTGCAGAAGGCGTGCCTAAGGCGTTACGCAGCAAGCCAAAAACAATAATGATGCGGGTGAAGCTGGTCATCATCAGCAAGATGGCCGGAATAAAGGTCAGCGAGGTGATAAACACCAGCGTCTGCACCGGCAGTGACCAGCTCTGGCCGCCATTCGCCAATGGCTGACTGACCAGACCAGGCAATTGCGCATGGGCAACCGGTGCCAGCAACAGCAGCGGCAAGAGGGGAAGCAATCGACGCATCATTGGGGTTTTCCGGGACGTTTAACCAGATTCTGGAACAGCTGACGAAAATCCTGCGGCGCCACGGTTTTGTTCACCAGCTCTTCAGGTGGCAGCGGTGGCAGCGAATGCAGATGGGTAATTTGCTGGGCGGTGACGCCCAGCACTAAACGCGCATCGGCGGTGTCAACAATCACCACCCGCTCCTGACGACCCACCTGCACGCTGGCGCTAATTTTCAGCGCCTGGGTGTTGACGGTTTTGGGCGCAAAGCCAAGGCGTTTTGCCAGCCAACCACAGGCCAGAATCAGCAGAACAATCACTGCCAGCACGCTGCTGACTTGCCCAATCACCGAACCGGTAGAGACCACCGGCTGGCTATGAACAGGCTGGCCAATTTGCGCGTTTTTTAACATGCTTAACGGCTCAGACGACGCATACGTTCAGATGGCGTAATAATGTCGGTGATACGCACGCCATATTTGTCGTTCACGACGACGACTTCGCCCTGCGCAATCAGGTAACCATTGATCAAGATATCCAGTGGTTCACCGGCCAGGCCATCCAGAGCCACCACGGAACCCTGCGTCAGGCGCAGCAGCTCTTTGATGGTCATCTTGGTGCGACCCAGTTCCACGGTGAGTTTGACCGGGATATCCATAATCAGATCGATGTCTTGCAGCGAGCCACTGGCACCGTTGCTTTCAAACGATTTGAAAACGTTCTCGGTTGGATCAGGCGTGCTGGTGGTTGCCTGCTCGTTCATTGCCTCAGCCCACAGGTCGTCCGCAGAAATATCATCGGACGGTTTTTTGCTGTCACTCATCGGGCTGTTCCTCGTTCAGCGAATTCAAAATCGGGTTAATCAGGTGTTCAACACGCAGCGCGTACTGGCCATTCATGGTGCCATATTGGCTGGTCAGCACGGGTACGCCATCGACGTGAGCAATGATGCGGTCCGGCTTCTCAATGGGCAGGACGTCACCAGGTTTCAGTTGCAAAATACGTGACAGGCGCATGGATGTTTCCGCGAAGTGGGCAATCAGCTCCAGCTCCGAGTGCTGCACCTGTTTCACCAGATTGTCGCGCCAGTGCGTATCTTCCTGACGGGAGTTTTCCAGTGGTGGATTGACCAGCAGCTCGCGCAGCGGCTCAATCATTGAAAACGGAATACAGATATTAAATTCACCCACCAGATTACCAATCTCGACCTGGAACGGGGTGTTGACAACGATATCGTTCGGCGAAGTGGTGATGTTGGTAAATTTCACCTGCATTTCCGAACGGACGTACTCAACATCCAGCGGGTAAATCGCTTTCCAGGCATCGCTGTAACCATCCAGTGCCAGCTTCAGCATGCGACGGATGACGCGTTGCTCGGTATGGGTAAATTCACGGCCTTCCACTTTGGTCGGGAAACGGCCATCACCACCAAACAGGTTATCTACGGCGATAAACACCAGACTCGGTGAAAATACCACCAGCGCAGTACCGCGCAGTGGTTTCAGGTGGATCAGGTTCAGGTTGGTCGGCACCGGTAAATTGCGGGCAAACTCATGGTAAGGCTGAATCTTGATCGCACCGACACTGATATCCGGGCTACGGCGCAGCAGGTTAAACAGCGCCATACGAAAATGACGGGCAAAACGCTCGTTAATGATCTCCAGCGCCTGCAGACGCTCGCGCACCACGCGACGCTGAGTATTAGGATCATAGGGACGGATATCGCCATCGGTCCCTTTGGAACTGTTCTCTACTTCCGCGCTGTCACTGTCGCCATTAAGCAGCGCGTCAATCTCAGCCTGGGAGAGAATGCTATCGCCCATTAAATCACCTCAAAATGAAGGCGGTAAACAGCACGTCACTGACAACCTGAGGTGGTTGATTTTTTACCAGCGGTGGTGCCAGCGCTTGTTTAATCTGATCAATCAAAGCCTGTTTGCCTTGTTCAGTTGCAAGCTGTGTAGCACTTTGGCGTGAGAGTAGTAACAGCAAACGGCTGCGCACCTCAGGCAGGTAATCATTCAACCGACGACGGGTCTCCTCATCCGGCAGACGCAGGGTAAAGCCTACGTACAACACACGGTCGGGATCGTTGTCAGTATTGACCAGGTTAACCGTAAACGTATCCATTGCAAAAAATACAGGGGCGACCGGTGGCTCAACTTTCGCCGCTTCCGGTTTGTCATCCCCGTGTTTATTCATCATTCGCCAGACTGCATAGCCTGCCACGCTGCAAGCGGCCAGCGTTACAATCAGTAACACCGGTATTAGTAGTGAACGTTTGCGGCCTTTAGCTTTCGCGTTATCAGACATGTTTGCAGTTACTTCCTGTGAATTATGGGCAAACCTCTCGGCTCGCCTGGACAGATTATCCCGCGTCTTAAGTCAAACAATGGGAAGAAAAGACGCGGGTTTTACGCTTACCTTCAGCGTTTAGCCGCTGTCAGGCAAAGATATCGACAGCGCCGTTACCTGTCGCGCGCGCCTGAAGGGCTGCCGGGACGGCAATAGGCGTTATCTCGTTTTCACTGTCCTGGGAGAGGGTAAAGCTGCCGTGCTGGCCATCACGACGTCCTTCCTGCTGGCCCTGATAATTCTGGCTTTGTGCGAAGGCGTCGCTGCTGACATTACTCTGTCCCAGGTTGATACCGCTCTCCGCCAGCGCTGTACGCAGCTGAGGGAGAGCCGCTTCCAGCGCGGCCCTCACTTGGCTGTGGCTGGAAACCATACTTAACTGCGCCTGATCCTTGTCGAGGGTCAGGTTGATCTGGATTGCACCCAAATCTTCGGGATGTAAGCGCAATTCGGCATTTTGCTGGCCGTTGCGACTGAACATCACGATTTGCTGGCTTAACGCCTGCTGCCACTCATTGCTGCCGAGTTGGGCATTCAGCATCGGCGTCGACGGAGTGGTGCTGGTCGTCGCCGTGCTGTTGGTCAGTGTGCTACTGCTGCTGACCGGGGCGCTGGTTAATGCTGTTACCGTGTCGCTCTGAGTATTACGATGTTCTTCCGGTTTGCTGAGCGTGCTCAGCACCTGCTTAAAGCTTTCATCCAGTGACAGTGCGCTGTTGCTGTTACTGCTGCTGGCCGTTGTGCTGGCGGCAGCGGCACTGCTACTGGCTGTCGTTGTACTGACATCACGGCTGACAGCGCTCAGCACATCGCTGGATTTCTTATGAGGCGTACTGTCGGACTGTGCCTCTTGTTCATCTTTCACGGCGTTCTGCAGCGTTCGGCTTAACAATGATCCGTTTAGCGTAGTCTCTGCATCGGCAGAGGTTTTATCCGTGCTGGCGCTGACGGCGCTCTGACTGTTTCGCGCTTCAACCGCAACCGGTAACATCGCGAACAGTGCCTGCACATTCTGTAAGTCGCTGGCACTTAACGAACTTGCTTCAGACTTGTCTTTATCATCGGCTGATTTCAGCGTGGCTTTAGTGTTTTCCGGTTGTAAAAGTGCGTTTAACGCCTCTGGTTTGTCCAGTGCCTGCAATAACGCGCTTAATGACGCTTTTGTGACGCCTTTTTCATCGACTTCTGCTGTCAGATCAGTCGATTGCGTGTTAACACCTTGTTGCTGAGCCAGCGTCAGTAAGCGGTTACCCAGTTCAGTGATAAATCCCTGTGGCAGCGCATCTGTACCCAGTAAATTGTCCGATGCAACAGCACTGTCTGCATCGCTGACTTTAGAGGTTTGCGTAACCATAGTTGGCAGCGTAATCATTCGCCTCTCCTCATAGCGGCCCGTTGGGCAAATTCATCCATCCGTTTCTGATCGAGACGGTTTTCTTGTCGTAATGCGTTTTCGGCAGCGCGAGTGATCAGTGTTTGATACGCATTCAATCGCTTATGCTTTTCTTGCCAGCTGCTCAGCGCCTGATCCAGACGTTGATTCCACTGATTCAGCTGTTGCCGATGCTGTTCAATGGCTTTCTCCAGCGTCTGAATAAACTGGTGGTAATTGGTCCAGCGCAGGCTGGAAATACCGCCTGACATATCGGTGTTGAGCTTATTGCGGTACTCATCCTGATAGTCGAGCAGCATGGTGAGCTGCTCATCCGCCTGCTTTACGCCACGGCGCATGTCACCTAAATGAATCACGGCCTGTTCCAAATCCTGCTCCGCCATATCGCGCAGCTTATCGATAGCACTGGCAGTTTTCATGGCTTACCTCGCTTGGGCTCGCGCTAGCCGAACATGGCCTGCAGGTGCAGACTGGCGTCGTCATAGTCGCTGCGTTCGAAAATACCCTGTTGCAGGAAGGCTTCCATCTCCGGGTAAAGCTTGATGGCTTTATCGAGCATCGGATCGCTTCCAGCGGCATACGCGCCTACACTCACCAGATCGCGGTTGCGCTGGAAACTGGAGAGCAGTTGTTTAAATTGACGCACCCGCGCGTAGTGGGTGTCATCAATTAACGCGGTCATCGCACGACTGATTGAGGCTTCAATATCAATCGCCGGATAGTGACCGGCTTCGGCCAGACGGCGCGACAATACAATGTGACCATCAAGAATGGCGCGCGCCGAGTCGGCAATCGGGTCTTGCTGATCGTCACCTTCGGTAAGCACGGTATAGAAAGCCGTAATCGAACCGCCGCCGTGGGTGCCGTTACCGGCGCGTTCCACCAGGGCGGGGAGCTTCGCGAACACGGAAGGCGGATAACCTTTGGTGGCCGGTGGCTCGCCAATCGCCAGGGCGATTTCACGCTGCGCCATGGCGTAGCGGGTGAGGGAGTCCATGATCAGCAGCACGTGCTGGCCGCGATCGCGAAAATCTTCCGCGATGCGTGTCGCATACGCGGCACCCTGCATACGCAGCAGCGGCGAAACGTCAGCCGGTGCGGCGATCACCACCGAGCGTGCACGGCCTTCTGCGCCGAGGATGTTCTCAATGAATTCTTTGACTTCACGGCCACGTTCACCGATCAGGCCAACCACAATCACATCGGCTTTGGTATAACGCGCCATCATGCCAAGCAACACCGACTTACCGACGCCGGAACCCGCAAACAGGCCCATACGCTGACCCCGTCCGACAGTCAGCAGGGCGTTGATCGCCCGTACGCCGGTATCCAGTACATCGTGGATTGGCGTACGTTGCAGTGGGTTAAACGGGGCGGTGATCAAGGGCGCACGATAGCCGGTGTCCGGGGCAGGTAAACCATCCAGCGGTTTGCCTGCGCCATCCAGCACGCGGCCGAGCAGTTCTGGCCCAAGCAACAGCTGTTTACCGCCTTGTGCGTTGTCACCGCTAAAACGGGCATAAACGCGCGCACCCGGCAAAATGCCGTCCACTTCTTCCAGCGGCATCATCAACAGTTTCTGACCGTTGAAACCCACCACTTCACTTTCCACTTCAGTGATGTTGTTGCCGTCGTGACGTTCGATGATGCAGGTCGCACCGAGCGGCAGTTGCAGCCCGGTGGCCTCCAGTACTAAACCGGTAGCACGGGTCAGACGGCCATAGCGGCGCACGGTTTGCACCTGCGAAATACGATCCTCGAAGGCATCGAGTGCGCCAAGCCAGCGGGAAAGACGCGACGAGGTCATTACAAGGTCCCCGGTGCGGCCAGACGGCACAGTTCCTGCCAGCGGGTTGCCACGCTGGCATCGAGATCACCATCTTCGGCGCTGAGTTTACAGCCGCCGGGATGCAGTGAATTATCGGCCAGCAGTTTCCAGCCGTGCAGATCCAGCGTCGGGCCCAGTGTCTGCTCAATGCGCTGTAAATCATCAGGATGCACACGCAGCTGCGGTTTGCCGCTGAACATGGGTTCTTGTTGAATCAGCTGCTGAATCTGGCGCAGCAGGGCGGTGCCATCCACTTGTGTAGCCTGGCCAATCACCGTGCGTGCCGCTTCCAAGGCCAGCTGCATCAGACGTGAGGCGATGACGCTATCCAGCGCTTCCAGCGTGTGATGGAACTCAGTGACTAACTGCTGCATGCGCGCCTGTAAGGGCGCCTGCTGCTGTTGGGCATCGGCGAGTCCCTGCTGGAAACCGGCGTCGTAACCGTTCTGCTGTGACTCGGCAAAACCCTTTTGATAGCCTTCGCTGTAACCTTGCGTCTGTGCATCTTTGCGCATCTGCTGTTGCATGCGCTCCAGCATCTGCTGTTGCTCAGCTTCGGCACTCATTTCGACATCCACAGCCGGCTCTTCCTGCGGCAGTTCTTCCGCCACTTTGAAGGTGCTGCCTAAATCATCAGGCTGCCAGCGCTGCCACGCACGGGCGGAAAAGGCATCAGACATAAGTTTCCTCGCCACCACCAATTACCATTTCGCCGGATTCTGCCAGGCGACGGACCACCAGCAGGATCGCTTTCTGTTCGTTCTCCACGGCCGACATACGCACCGGACCACGGTTGGCCAGATCGTCGCGCAGGATATCGGCTGCACGCGCTGACATGTTCTTGAGGAACTTCTCGCGCAGCGGCTGTTCGGCACCTTTCAGGGCGATCAGCAACTGCTCGGACTCCACTTCCTGCAGCAGGCGCTGGATGCTGCGGTCGTCCACTTCCACCAGGTTTTCGAACAGGAACATCTCGTCGATGATCTTCTGTGCCAGCTCGCCGTCGAAGTCGCGTACCGCTTCGATAACCGCTTCTTCCTGCTGCGTTTTCATCAGGTTGATAATTTCGGCTGCGGTTCTCACGCCACCCATCTTCGCACGCTTGAGGTTGGTGCCATCCAGCAGACCGTTCAGGACTTCGGTCAGTTCTGCCAGCGCCGCTGGCTGTACACCGCCGAAGGTGGCAATACGCAGCATCACGTCGTGACGCAGGCGTTCGTCGAACAGCGCCAGAATATCTGCGGCCTGGCCACGTTTAAGGTGCACCAGGATGGTGGCGATAATCTGCGGATGCTCGTCGCGGATAAGGTCGGCCGCTGCCTGAGGTTCCATAAAGTTGAGTGTTTCCATGCCGCTGGTGGTCTCGTTTTTCTCGAGAATATCTTCCAGCAGGCTGGAGGCGCGCTCCTCGCCCAAAGCTTTCACCAGCACCGAACGCAGGTAGTCATTGGAGTTGAGGCTCAGCGCAGCAAACTGCTCGGCATCCGCCTCAAACTCGCGCAGCACTTCGGTTAGCTGCTTGTGCGACACCTGACGCATTCCCGCCATCGCGGCGCTCAGGTGCTGCACTTCACGCTGGTTGAGGTGTTTGAATACCTCGGCCGCACGTTCTTCGCCAATGGTCATCATCAGAATGGCGCTTTTTTCAGTACCGGTCAGACTCATAGTTCTTTACTCATCCATTCGCGGATAACCAGCGCTACAACGCGCGGATCGTTTTCAGACATATCGCGGATGCGTTGGCTCATCACCTCGGCGCTCATGCGGTTATTTGATTTACGCTCTTGATCCAGCTCATCTTTGCTGAGCTGCACGCTGTAAGCTTCTTCAGATTCCAGCGCTTCCGCACGCGCTGCCGCTGCTTCTGCTGCCGCTTGCTCCTGCGCTTTCTTACGCATCAGCTGTGGACGCACCAGCTTGCGATACAGGATGAAGGCAACCAGCGCCACCAGCAGCCAGCGACCGCCGCTCATCAACATGTCGAAGAAGGCTTGCGACTGCCAGAACGGCAGGTCACCGCCAGTCGGCTCAGTGATGTTGAACTGCGAGTTCACCACGTTGACGCTGTCGCCACGATTCTGCGAGTAGCCCATCGCTTCACGGGTCAGGTCTTCAATCTGTTTGATCTGCTGATCGTTCAGTGCAACGGCTTTGCCTTTGCCGTCATCACGGTAGTTCACCACCACGGCCACCGACAGACGCTGCACATCGCCCACATTGACCTTGGTGTGGCGAATGGTGCGGTCCAGTTCGTAGTTCACGGTGTCGTTACGGCTTGAGCTGCTCGGGCCGCTGCTTTGCTGCGTGCTGGTTGTGGTGCCGTTATTGTTTGCCGCGTTGTTCTGGCCATTCGCATTCTGGCCGTTGGCATTTTGCTGCTGCGGATTGTTAACCGGTGCAGTATTCGCAGGGGCAGGTTGATTCGACAACGCACCCGGCACGCCACCTGGGTACGGGCTGCCATTCTGCTGGTTGGTATTAGTCTGACGCGAGCGAATCGCCGTGCTGTTCGGATCGGCGTTCGGTTTGTACTTCTCGTCGGTTTGTTCGCTGCGGTCAAAGTTGATCTGCGCTGTCACCTGCGCATGCACATTGCCCTGGCCAACGATCGGATTCAGGATGGCTTCGATACGCTGCTGATAACGCGCTTCCACTTCAGACGCGTACTTCAGCTGTGCATCATTCAGGTCACGACCTTCGCTGTCAGAACGGGTCAGCAAACGACCGGCCTGATCCACCACGGTCACGTTGCCAGGCGGCAGACCGGCGACGCTGCTCGACACCATATGCTGAATGGCCTGAATCTGGCCTTCATCGAGTGCGCGACCCGGTTGCAGGTTCAATGTCACGGAGGCCGAAGGCGCTTTCTGCTCACGCACGAACAGTGTGGGTTTTGGCATCGCCAGATGCACGCGCGCGCTCTTGACCGGGCCGAGCGTTTCAATGGTGCGAGCCAGCTCACCTTCCAGCGCACGCTGGTAGTTGATCTGCTCGCTGAACTGGCTGATGCCAAACTTCTCTTTGTCCATCAGCTCAAAGCCAACAGAGCCACCTTTCGGCAGCCCCTGTTGCGCCAGGCGCAGACGCAGTTCATGTACCTTATCGGCAGGCACCATCAAGGCACCGCCGTTTTCGGCGAACTGGTAAGGAATGTTCATTTGCGTTAGCTGGGTAACAATCGCGCCGCCATCTTCATCGGAGAGGTTGTTATAAAGCACGCGATAGTCAGGGGCTTTAGCCCACAGCACCAAGGCAAAAACCACTGCGATAGCGGCAGCGGCAGCAACAATGATTGGAATTCGCGGATTGGCGCGCAGGCGAGCCAGAAGGTCATTGAAACCTTTCTTTGCGGTATCTTGTGTGGCGGCTGCACTCGCATTCATGACCGATTCCTGCCTGACATAATTGACCGGGTTAGTTGTGGTGACAAAACAGACTCCCTGAAGCAACGTCTTAAATGAAATTCCAATCTTATGGCTGGCATTATTGATGAATCGGGTCACTTCGATGGCTGGATAAGCTGGGTTTTTTACGTTTATTTAGCGCCTTTGTCCTATTGACAGTGTGTTAACTTTTGCAGCGTGAAAATTTAAACCCTTCTTTAATGAGGTACAGGCATGTCGATTCAGGCAATAGATGGTGTGTTGCAGCAGCTGCAGTTAACGTCGTTACAGGCCAGCGGCAAGCAGGCCGAGTCAACCAATCAGGTAGATTTTGGTGCCACCATGAAAGCAGCACTGGATAAGATCAGCGACACGCAAACCGCCGCGCGCACCCAGGCACAGGATTTTGAAATGGGCAAACCGGGCATCCAGTTAAACGATGTGATGGTCGATCTGCAGAAATCCTCCATTTCCATGCAAATGGGGATTCAGGTGCGTAACAAACTGGTATCGGCGTACACCGATATCATGAATATGCAGGTGTAGTGGCTGCAAAGATTGTTGCGGTGTCAGGCGGGAAAGCATTTATCTTTTTCAGTAACAGCGGCATGATGCTGGCCTGACACACAGCGTATATCGAGAAGAGGATTCTCACGTGAAGCCCACCCTGCTGCTGTTGATGGCAACGATCATGCTATCCGGCTGTGATAATAAAAATGCGGACTTTGCACCGCAGATGAAAAATTACGCTTACCTCTATCAGTTCGAAGCTATTCCCGGCAAAGTCAAAAGCACGCATCAGCGCCTGTTTAGCGCCGACGACACGCCAATCTTTGATGTCGATATCGCCTTCGATGGGCAAGGCTGCATTGCCCATGTGAAATCCATCGACAAAGCCGGGCAGATCACCGAAGTGACGCGGGAAGGCGATAAACTGACTGGCACAGAAAACGGTCAGGATGTGGTCGTCACGCTGAATAAGCAGTGCGCGGTAATAAAAAAAGTCACTCCTAGCATGACGGTGGATATTGGCTATAACGATCAGGGTTGGGTTGATCAAATCTCCTCTCCCGCCTCCGATGTTAAATTCCATCTGACCTACAATAACGTCGGTGATATGACGCTGTTGAGTATTAAGAAGGGCGATGAGGAAGTGTCACGCGCCAGTGCCAAACATGATACGGACGCAAAAAAGATATCCGATGTGGTGACGACGGTGCAAAGAAACGAGCAAAGCAAGACGGTTACCACGCAATGCCAGTATAAGAATGATGTTCCTTTCCGTTGCGATACCGTAACCATTGATGCCGAAGGGCAAGTCACGGACAGGCAGTACGGCACCATTGATGTCACCTATTATTGATGCCTGATTAAGCCGCGAATGCGGCTTTTTTTATGCCGTTAATATCGGTGTCGATAAGCGAAGCGCTAAATAAAACAATCACTTACTGATCAATTGCGCGCTCGATATGCTAAAGTGTGGGCCTTAGGTAAGCATTCGTCAGAGCAGGGAACTCGGTGTGCAACATGCGCATCACGCGAGGCGTTGAGGAGTGTTGAGTAAGTGCTGCAGCGACAAGAAGCGTGTAAGAATGAAAGAAGGTTATTACTGGGTTAGAGATAAAGATAACCCACCAGAAGTCTGGCGATATATAAAGCAATTTGGCTGGTACCGTCCCTGCGTTGCCGTGCCCATCACCTTAAGTTCTTTTAAGTTGATGAACTACCAGGTCATCAGCGATCGATTATTACCACCGGGTTACTTCCCGCTTTAAATGCAAAAACCGCCGGTTAAAGGCGGTTTTTTTATTCTCTCTAACCGTTCGCTATTTGATTTCCGGCCAGGCGATAGCCGGGAAACCATTTAACTGCGGACGCGCGAACAGATACCCCTGGAACTGGCTAATGCCTGCCGCTTCCAGCCACATCCACTCCTCGGCTTTCTCCACGCCCTCTGCAATCACCGCAATCTCCAGCGAGTTACAGCACTTAATGATGGCATGCAAAATGGCCTGTTTAGGACCGCTTTTATGCACATCGCTAATCAGCTCACGATCAATCTTAATCTTGTCCGGCTGGAATCTTGATAACAGTGACAGGCCAGCAAAGCCCGCACCAAAATCATCCAGGGCCAGACTGATACCCGCCGATTTTAGTTTGCGCACCTGTGCCGCAAACTCATCGGTGCGCGAGATGATCTCATTTTCTGTGACTTCAACAATCACCTGCTCGGGGACCAAACCATTGGCTTCAATCTGCGTCAGCAGAAAATCCACCGCATCAGGAACCGTGACCAGGGACATTGGCAGCAAGTTGATGGAGATACTGTGTTCGCCAATACCTAACTTTTTCGCCAGTTCGAACGCCAGTTTTTTAGACTGAATATCCGCATGATAAACAGCCTCGCCACCGAAGGCAGAAAAGTATTCGCCTGGCGAACCGCCATTCGGGGTACGGATTAACGCCTCATACGATGCCACGCGGCGTGCGAACGGATCGATAATCGGCTGAAAGGCGAAGTGGCACTCTTTCAGTGAGTCAATGACTTCATCCTGAAGGGTACGAGATGGCTCATCCGCAATAAATTCCCAGGTGCTGGCTGCGGGGATTTCAAAATAGTTCTCTTTATCACGGGCGATAACAAAGGTGCGCAGGAACTGCAACGCGCGATCATCGTAGGTCAGTTGATAGCGAGAGGTGCCTTTGTCTAACACGGCTTGCAGCACCATGGATTTATCATGCTCGCGTAAATCAAACAGCTCCATACCCACTTTGCCAAAGCGGCGAGCGGGAGCAAAGTCATGCATCAACTCCACCAGATTGTGGTGGCGGGCGTCCAGGCAAATGCGATCATAAATACCCTGCACAGCGTCACGGGGCCCTTCAAGTAACTGGAAGAAGTGCAGTCCATCAAATAGCAGAATGCCTGTGACATCGTGCGAGCTGTTTTTGTTATTCGCTTTCGCCACCATGTCTTCAAGGGTTTTGATAGGAACATGATCATGGAGGTGACTGCGATAAATGATGGTGGTGAGCATAGCGATTGTCCGAACAACTTTTTTATTGTGGCGTCTACATTAGCAGGCCTGGGGCGGGGGCTGTCCACCAATACAGACTCGAATCGTAAAGTATTTTCCAATTAATGAGTTAACCGAAACGGCTAGCGAAACGGCGTCAAATCGAATTGTTAATTAATTGCTCCGGGGGAGTATTTACGATAAATAATTTCGATTGAATGGATAAATAAAAAGCGTATCTTGACCCTCGTTAACCAGAGGTGAGCATAATGTTACGCGACTATTTAAAGATTGATGATAGCGACCGTTTAGTTGAACAGAGCGTATTAAGACTCAACAACCGCGGTCAGGAAGATGTCACTGAATGGCATATTGTAAGCGTAGACGGCAAGCAAAAAGGCAGCGTGACGCTGTTCGATAAGCTCTGCAACCGCCGCTCATATTGTGTTAACTATCGCATTACGCAGAAGGATGTGCACGGGAGGGTTGTCGTCGATCATTTGACCGACGTTTTGTAATAATTGCCGTAGTTTTGCTGGTTTTGACCCGCTCATAGGCGGGTTTTTTGCATTCTCTTATTTGGCGCGATAGCGGCGCATTTCCATCATAGTTCCAATTAATTCAATCCTTTTCTCCGACGATGCATGCAAAGGAAAATCGTCATTCAACGGCCGCAACGAGAAAATTTGCTCGTCATGCTGTTCGGCCATCAGGCGATAAATACGTATCAGAACCTCGCCATTGATGTGTGCCAGCACCACATCACCCGGTTGTGGATTAACGGCAGGATCGAATATCAGTGTGTCGCCGGGTCGGTAGTCAGGTTGCATGGCGGTATCCTCCAGGGTGATCGCCAACGCCGATTCACTCAGTCTGCTATCGCTGTAGAGAAAGCGGGTCGCCTGCTGCTGAATCAATAAGCGTTGCTCCTGCATCCACGCAGCCGCTTGCGCCAGAGTGATCAACGGCAGAGCACTGACACCACTGACGTTAAGCGGGGCGGCAAACACCTCGCCCTCGCCATCAATTATCCATGCTGCCGTACATTGCAGCAGTTCTGCCAGCCGCAACAGGTTCTCGCCGCGCGGAACGGTCTCATCTTTTTCCCATTGTGAAACAGCGACATGTGACACGCCAATGCCACTTGCCACCACTAACTGCGTGAGCTTCAGCGCTTTACGACGGCTGCGAATGCGTTCACCTGCAGATTCTTTTTTCATCATCTTGACAACTCTGTTGGGTTTTACTTAAGTATACTTAAATTCATTAATTAAAGTAAGCTTAAATTCTGGTGTTGGCCGCGCAACTGGCAAGGGCGGACAACATGTTCTTCAGGCGGCTCCCTTGCAAGTGAAGAGAGGTGAGGCATGGAAAGTAGTTTGGTGACCAGCGTCGGTGCGCTGCTTCTCGGTGGCGGTGCGGCAGCTGTGTTTTGGAAACCCTTAATGGCCGGCATCGCGGCCATCGTCACCAGCAATCGCGCCGGCGGCGAGATCATCACCAGCTACAAAGAGCAGGTGTTGCTTCTCAAAGAGAGCCACGCGCTGATGCGCCAGGAGAACGATGACCTGCGTATTCGCCACGACAAGAATCTGCGGCGCATCTCTTCGCTGGAGACCGATCTACGGCTGATTAAGAACGCGCTGGGCATTCTGTTAGCCACCACGGAATCTGATCACAGCGATAAATTCCGCAGTCAGATCAATCAACTGATCACCACCTTAGAGGAGAGTCGCGATGGTGCAGATAAACAGTGAATTTTCAGTACGCGGCCATCGGCGTCAGCTGCTGCTTGGCGGTCTGCTGCTGATGCTGTCGCTACTGTGTGCGGCAATGACGATTATGTTCGTTTTCGTGAATAACAGCGCCAACCGGCGGGTGGAGGATATCCGACAGCAGTATCGTGCGATCTCTGATCGCCGGGAAGCGCGGGTGGCGGAATTGACCAGCCAACTGGTGACATTGCAGAAAAAACTCGATGGCTTGCCGGACCGCACCGCTAACAAGACAGCGGACAAAGTGAAGCAGGTTGTGGGGGAAGACGCGCCACCCGAATCGACGCATTAAGGAGGCCAGGATGAGTATTACCGAGCGGATTGCAGCCAGCTTCGGCCGACTGTGGTCTTTATTAAGCAAGAAGGAGAAAATTATGAGCGACCAAACTGTAATCGAAAATAGTGCAGCAACGGCAACACCGGATGCCAGCACGCTGTCACCGTTAGAGAGTTTTGCGAATGAGGTGGCGGTGCCGGTGGCAAGCAGTGCGCCCGCTGCGGATGCCTCAACGGCAGCCTTTAGCAGCGCGGCAGGGCAGGAAGCCACAACGCCAGCGATAAGCAGTGCGCCAGCACCTGACGTCTCAGTGCCCGCCGAGAGCAATGCGCCAGCTCCGGACGTTTCATTGTCTACAGCAAGCAGCGTGCCCGCGCCGGACACCTCAACGCCAGCCGCGAACGCTGGCAGCGAGGCTCAAGCTGCGGCGGCTAAGGATGCGACGGATCTTACCCAGCAGTTGGCCACGCCTGATCCCCTGGCAAACGGTTCTGCCAGCGCCGGGCCGTCATCGGCTTCTACCCTCGGGGATCTCGCTGGGCAGCCTGTCGTGGGAGTGAGTACGGATGCTGTCAGTCAGGACATCAACGCCAGCGTGAAGGACTTCACTCAGGCATTTAACTTTGTCGAAAGTGGGGTTGAGAAGTTAGGTGTGGCGGCAAAGGATGAGTTGATCGCCCTGGCGCGCAAGTATCTGTAGTCCTCAGGCGGCCTTCGGGTCGCCTTTTCATCTTCCGATTATTCTTAATGCGGTCTCGCTATTTTCTACTAACTTTAAACATTCAAACGTTATTTAAACGGGTTTAATTAGCGAAAAGGAAGATAGCATGAGTGATACAGAGGCAATCAAAACCAAAACTGACTACCTGCGTGATGTCACCTCCCAGTTAAAAGAGATGCGTCACTATGCGCAGACCAATACTGAGACGCTATCCAGCCACTGGTTGGCATTTGATGCAGGCGAGTACAAAGACAAAGAGTATGCGGGACGTTTTGACACGCTGCTCAACAAGCAGGGACAGCTGTTAGATGATATTGAGTTGGCGATTCAGGATTTAGAGATCGCCATCAATCACAGCGATCAAGAAAGCTAAGTTCCCCCGCGCTGGTGGCTTAATCGGCCACCAGCCACATGTCTGCTTCATCGAACATCTCTTCGACAATACGTGCCACCGTCGCTTTATCATTCTTACTCAGATCGGTATCAATGGCGTTTCGCTCCATTGGCTTGACGCGTACCTCGATCTCAGGAAATACGCGTTGCACGCGCTTCTCAAGCTCCTGCAATATCATCTCACGTGCGCCTGGTAAACCGGCAACGTTGCGTTTATCGTAAATCAACTCCACAAACATCAGGGCAGTCCATTCTTTAAAGAGGGTGCGTCATATTACTGTAAATAAAAACAGTGGCAAGGCTCGAAGCCCTATAGGTAAGAATATTTTTCTATCTGAGATACAGTTAGCGGGATTTGCACTGATACTCAACAGCGTTACAAAGCGAATTGGCTTTTTTAGGGGGTAAACATGCGTCAACTGGTGATCGATATTTTGTTGAAAATGGCAAAAATGGATACGGAAGCAAAAGAGTTGGTGGCGCAGGTTGAGGCACAGTCATTACTGATTGCGGCCTTATTGATTCAGGCGAAGCAGGATAATAACTTAACGATCAGCGACACCGTTCAGGATGCCATTTTGACCGCATCGCGTGCCGGGCAGCAATTTTTACAGTCAGATGTGGATCTGCTGCTGACGCACATCAATCGTCTATTGGCGGTGGCAAGTTATGTGGAAGTGAAAGGGATTGAGCGCGAGGGGTAAGCAAAAAAATACTACCTCTGGAGGGGAAATCCAGCAACTCCTCCAGAGGCGGCGCAATAGCACCTTCGTTCAAGGACAATCTACGACCGAAGCCGTCAGATACAAGTTATACAACTTATTCAGGATTGTACAACTTTTTCCTTGCCGATTTGTGTGGTTGGAGGTGTGTTTGAGATAATTTAGGGCCGCTGCGCTTAAAGTTCGTTCTTAATGCAAAACTCTTCCCACGTCATGCCGAGCGCTTCCGCATGGGATTTCAGGTAAGTTTCAATGGCTTCAGCAGCAACCGCTTTATCAGGCTCTGCCAGTTGAATGGAAAACAGCATGCCATCCAGCTTTTTCTGGCGTAAGAATGCGGCATAGATGCGCTCAGCGTGCCACTCGCGCAGTTGGCGCAGTGACAAGTTGGCCGCGCGCGCATCGCTCTCGGTCAGTTCATCCAGCGCGGCTTGAAAATCGGCGTGCGCGGCAAAAAACATCGTGCGGGCCTGGGCGTAATACTCTTCTGGGGTTTTCATGCGAATTTCCTGCTTATCGACTTGCGCGCTAGTGTAACGTGCGCGAAGTGTCTTGTCAGGCTCAGCCGGGTTTTCGCCGAGATTCCTTGCGTAACTTACGCGAAAAATTATAACGTAGCCGCCATTGAGGCGAGTGTAGGGACCAGGAATGAAAAAGTGGATGGTATTGGCCGCGCTGGGCTTGAGCGGATGTGCGCAAATCAGCAATTACGATGAAGCGGTAAAAACCCCGGCACCAGTGGAATTGCAAGGTAACTGGCAGACTGTCGGACCGCAGAGCAAGTTGATCAGTGGCCAGGCGATGGGCAGCCTGATCATCGGTGCAGAAGGCGACACGCTGGACTGCCGCCAGTGGCAGCGCGTAATTGCCAAGCCAGGCAAGTTAACCCGCCTGAGCGATGAGTGGGTCAACGTGACGCGTCAGGTGCGCGTGATGCCGCTGACGCTGGAGAACGGTGAACTGCGTTATGACGGCTTGCGCATGCGTAAGGTCGACCAACCCACTGTTGAGTGCCAGCAGGCGCTGAAAGAAGTGGCGAAGCGTCCGAAGGATGCGGTGATTCAGGATATTCAGCCGCAGATTATGGAGCCGGTGTCGGTCCCTGCGCAGAAGTGATTTTGTGAGCACAGTTCCAAATAAAAACGGGTGAGCATCAGCTCACCCGTTTTTCATTCAGCCCGCCGCGAATTAATTCTGTGGCAGATAGACATTGCCTTGCTTGCCGTACGCGCTCATCACCGATTTCTGCTTCGATGACTGGCCCACCAGTTGCGTCAGCTCGTCCATACGCAATTTCAACAGACGTTTGACTTCACTCTCATTGTCGAGGATATGGCGCAGTACCGGACGCAGCTGATCCTGCAACTGGCTGGAGGGCGGCGCCGCTTCGGTCGAGCGGGCCAAGGTTTGCACCGCACTGACGTAATCCACTTCCTTTGTAATCAGGTCATCCCATTCGCCGTCTGCGGCCAGGCGCAGCATTCCATGGCTGAGATCAAGTAACTCTTGGTAAACGGTGATCAGATGCGGTGCGTTTTTCATTAAACGGCGTCCTGAAGGTGTTGAGGTTGTGCGACTTCTTTCCAGGCGTCAGCGATATTACGCAGGAGACCTTCGACTTCTTCGATGGCTTCTACGTCATTACGCAGGTTGGCCTGCAGCAGACGGCGGACCATATAGGCGTAAAGTCCCACCAGATTATCGGTGAGCTCATCGCCGCTACCTTCCACCAGACCCTGCTTAAGTCCGTTTTCGATGATGTTGATCGCTTTAGACAGCGATGAACCTTTGCCTTCAATATTGCCATCCTGCAAAAACAGGCGGGCACGAACCAGCGCGCTGAGCGCGCCGTCAAACAGCATGGAGACCAGCTGCTGCTGGTTGGCGCTCATGACTGCGCTCTCCACACCAATTTTTGCATAGGCTTTAGTGCCATTTGCGCTGTACATGATCACTCCTTATTACGATGAGCTGCTGGAGCTAGAGCTGCTTGATGACTCGAACTGCTGCGTCAGATAGCTACTGGTTTGGTTCAGCGAACTCATCAGAACATCAAGCTGAGTAAATTGCGTTTTGTAGCGCGCCACCATGTTGTCGATGCGGGTGCTCATGGTGTTGTACTGATCGGTCAATTGATTCAGCGTTTTACTTACGCCGTCGGTGGCAGCCTGCACAATACCGGTGCTTGACAGCCAGCCGGTCAGATTCGTCGCAATGGTTGTGGTGATACCGGTGGTTTTACCGTCACCGACGATCATCTCTTTCACGCCATCTGCATCGCTGCTTAGGGCAGTTTCTAACTTGTCAGAATCCAACTCTAGTGAACCAGTAGTCGGGTCGGTAGTGATACCGATCTGCGCCAGGGTCTTATAGGTTGAAGAACTTTGCGCATTAGTCAGCATGCTTTTCAACTGGGTCTGGATAGTGCGCAGCGTGCTATCGCCGACTAATGCACCGTTGCTGGAATCCTGAGAGTCAGCTCCGACATCCACCGCAGTGTATTTGGTCAGGGTGTTGAACTGATCCAGCAGGGTGTTGTAGGCATCGGTCCAGGTCTTGATAGCACTTTCAGCTTTCGACGTGTCTTTGGTGATGGTCAGCGTCTGGTTTCCGCTGGTAGTGTCATTGAGATTGAGAGTGATGCCTTCCAGTGCATCGCTGATGGTGTTGCTGCTGTTCTCAATTTCAACGTTGTTCACAGTCAGTTTGGCATTTTGCGCGGTGACGCTTTCGGTCATCGCATTGCTGCTGGCAGTTGAGTCGTAACCGACGATACCCTGCAGGGTGTCATCACCCGTGACTTTGATTGAACTTACCGCGTTATCACTGCCCGTTTCGCTTGAGGTCAGTGACAGACGGTAGCTCCCATCGCCCACCTTGATAATAGTGGCAGAGACGCCTGCATCAGCGCTGTTGATTGCATCACGCATACCGGTCAGCGAAGTCTGATCGCTGGTTAAGGTGATGTCTTTGCTGGTGCCATCCTTCAGCGCGATGCTTAAGGTGCGGCTGCTGGCAGAACTGTCACCCAGAGCGGTGGTGTTGCTGGTCTGCACCGCTGAAGTCAGCGTTTGCGCCTGGGCCAGCTGGGTCACGCTAATGGTGTATTTACCGGCGACAACTGTACCGGATGTGGTGGCACTGAAAGCGCTGGAACTGCTGGTCGCGGATGTCGCAGTAAACAAGTCAGCACTGTTAAGCGCGGTGTTCGCAGTCTGGAAGGTTGAAAGTGAGCTTTTCAGCGTCGCGTATGCACTCAGCTTAGCGGTGTACGCCGTTTGCTGAGTAGAGATAGGGGTTAAAGACGCTTTCTCGGCGGTGGTCAGGCTATCCAGAATAGTACTTAAGTCGAGTCCTGAACCGATACCGAGGGTAGAGATACTAGCCATGTTGTTTCCTTTTATACCGACACGGAGAGTGAATACCGGGGTTATCGGCTCTTAATAGGCAAAGTTTAAAATTATTTACCTGCGAGTGATAAAGCGAATAAGGCATATAGAGAAGGGTATTTCCGGCGCTAGAAAAGTATTGGGTTTGCACTAAAGAAGTGCGAGGTGAGGGCGATAAGGATAAGCGTGACAGGCTGAAGAGAAAAAATTTCGCCTGGTACTAAAAAATCTCTAAAGGTTGTTTAAGCACAGACGATAACAACTTTGACGGCGCTGAAGCCGGCGGGTTGAAGCCCAAACCATAACCAAAGACTTGATTAATAGGAACTTAAACCATGGCTCAAGTAATTAACACCAACAGCCTCTCGCTGATCACCCAGAACAACATCAACAAGAACCAGTCTGCTCTGTCTACTTCTATTGAGCGTCTGTCTTCTGGTCTTCGTATCAACAGCGCTAAAGATGACGCTGCTGGTCAGGCAATTGCCAACCGCTTCACCTCTAACATCAACGGCCTGACTCAGGCTGCGCGTAACGCCAACGACGGTATCTCTGCTGCGCAGACCACTGAAGGCGCACTGTCAGAAATCAACAACAACTTGCAGCGTGTTCGTGAACTGACTGTGCAGGCTCAGAACGGCACCAACTCTGATTCTGACCTGTCTTCAATCCAGGACGAAATCAAATCCCGTCTGGACGAAATTGACCGTGTATCTGGTCAGACTCAGTTCAACGGCGTGAACGTACTGGCTAAAGATGGCTCAATGAAAATCCAGGTCGGTGCAAACGATGGTGAAACAATCTCAATCGATCTGCAAAAAATCGACTCTTCTACTTTAGGCCTGAAAGGGTTCTCAGTAGATGGTAATGCATTAAAATTGAGCGATGCTGTTACTCAGGTTGGCGCAAGCAATGCGTTGAAAGATGTTGATCTTTCTTCAGTAGCATCTGAATTAAAAGTTGATGCAAGCACTTTGACTCTGCATAACGTGCAAACTTCAGCTGGCGCGGCAACCAACACATTTGTGGTAAGCTCTGGCGATAAAAACTATTCAGTTTCCGTAGAAGACTCATCAGGTACTGTAACTCTTAACCATGCTGACGTTGCTTATTCCGATACCAGCACCAGCAGCACAGGTACCTTGGCTGATTCACTGATTCAGGTGGGTGCTAATGCGTCGGGTGGAGCAGTAGGTTTCGTTACAACTGGCGGTAAGAATTTCAGCCTGACAGCTGCGGCTATTGCCAACTCCGGTACTGCTGCAGGTACTCAGGATACGGCTGAAGATATCGGTGACATCTCAGATAGCGCAAACGCTAGCTTGTTCACTGGCGCGTCAACTGCAGATCCGTTGGCATTGCTTGATAAAGCGATTGCTTCTGTTGATACCTTCCGTTCAAGCTTGGGTGCGATTCAGAACCGTCTGGATTCAGCGGTAACTAACCTGAACAACACCACTACCAACCTGTCTGAAGCACAGTCTCGTATTCAGGATGCTGACTACGCCACTGAAGTTTCAAACATGTCTAAAGCACAGATCATTCAGCAGGCGGGTAACTCAGTGTTGGCTAAAGCTAACCAGGTTCCACAGCAGGTTCTGTCTCTGCTGCAGGGCTAATCGCTACTTAAGCTTCTTGCTTATCCAACCCCGCTTTGGCGGGGTTTTTTTATATCTGCATATCATGAATATGCAGATATACTCACAGCTCTCTCTTTTCACAGGACGTGAACCATGCGTAATCGCTTTACCCTTTTAACGCTTCTCCTGCTCTCTGGCTGTGTGCCAATTAAACATCCTCGCACGCATTCGCAAAACCCTCCTGCACCCGTGGTGACCGATCTCAAAAGCTATTATGACGCCGTCCACTTTGCTATCCAGACCCAGTTTTTTGACGCTGACCATTACATTGGCAAAACCTGTCAGATAGACATTGATCTGGATGAAAAAGGGCAGTTGAACGGCCTACATATGCGCACCGGCGATTTATCGCTCTGTACCGAAGCGTTGTATGCGGCTAAGCATGCTGAACTTCCGGTACCGCCTTCGGCAGAAGTGCATGAGAAGACCAAACATATGGTGATCATGTTTGCCCCGCAGTGATTATTCCTGCAATAAACCAAATTTTATTTCATCAGCGATGATGATTTCCCCCATCCCCCTATAACCCTAAAAAAGTAACCACCCAGTTACAGTCCCGCACAGAATTGCCGATAACTTCCCCAGAATCATTCCAATTTTTTCGCACGATTTTTTTCTGTTTCTGGGGTGTCTATGCGCTTCAATTATGACTTGTTACCGGGTGAGCTACTGACCTTCGAAGAGATCGCGTTGCGCTATGCGCAGCAGCATCCTGATGAGAAAGAACTCACCGCACGCGGGTTGCTGAGCCCGTCGACCAGCTTTCGCAATTTGGTGATCCGTGCAGTGTTCGCGCAGGAGGAGATCAACAGTCCCTTGGAGGATCTGCTGTTCGTCTCTGACGATAACGAGCGCAAAAACTATCTGCGTCGTTTTGAGCACTATCTCAAAAGCCAGCAGGCTTTCCTTTATTTCCGTCGTAACGATGAGATAAAGAAGGAGGGGCGCTGGAAGGTGGTGGGTGAAACCCAGGTTTACGCCATGCTGGATCCGAATTCGGCAGAAGCGCAGAACCTGCTCACCAGTCGGGGCTTCAAGCTGGTGTTGATGCGACAGACGGAAGAGGAGGAGTACTGGCAGCTGTTCGACCCGCATGCGCACCCTTGCTTCCCACTGTCGCGCAAAATTCAGTTTCTGGTGGTGCTGAGCACGCCGCAGCATAAAGTGCCGACGGCGGTGATGCCAGGCACAGAAGTCGGGCGTCGCGTTAAGGCTAAGGTGTTCCAGCGTGCCAGCCAGGCGGAGTTCAGTTCGGCGGTGAAGGCACGCTATGGCGCCTGTATCATAACCGGCACGCAGCTTACGGAACGTCACAGCTGGCCGTGGGTGGAGGCCTGCTATATCGATACCCAGGAAAATGAAGAAGGTTTTCTTGCCGATAACAGCGTCGATAACGGATTGTTCCTGCGCAGTGACTTACAGCGTCTGTTTATCAACAAAATGATAAGCATTAACGCCGAAACCGGGCAGGTGATGTTTAATCCGGCACTGGAAACAGAAGCGCCGATTAGCGATTTTTATCAGACACTTGATGGCAAAACCTGTGCTCTGTGGGACGCGGTGCCGCCTGGCACGCGGCTACGGCTAAAAAACCTGCGCTAAAGAAACCCTGAATGGCGGTGTATTCCACCGCCATCCATAACAAATTTGAAATAACCTCGCTTTTGCCCGCCTATTCTGCCAATCGAAACCCCTACAGAATTGGATAATCATGCCGATAACTTTATTAACGCAGGGTAGTCATCGTGAACGATCTCTATACGCCCGAAGGCGTGATGGATAAACATTCGCTCTGGCAGCGCTACGTTCCTCTGGTGCGACACGAAGCGTTGCGCTTGCAGGTACGTTTGCCAGCCAGCGTTGAGCTTGACGATCTGCTGCAGGCCGGTGGCATTGGTTTATTGAATGCCGTGGAGCGCTACGACGCGCTGCAAGGCACCGCCTTTACCACCTATGCCGTGCAGCGAATCCGAGGGGCGATGCTGGATGAACTGCGCAGCCGCGACTGGGCACCTCGTAGCGTGCGTCGTAATGCGCGCGAGGTGGCCGGTGCTATGCATCAGGTAGAACAAGCGTTGGGGCGCTCGGCTACTGAGCAGGAAGTGGCTGAACAGTTGAATGTTTCGCTGGAAGAGTATCGGCAGATTCTGCTCGATACCAATAACAGCCAACTCTTCTCCTACGACGAGTATCGGGAAGAACACGGTGACAGTGCGGAGCTGGTGACGGAGGGGCATGAAGAAGCCAACCCGCTTCATCAGTTAATGGAAGGAAACCTGCGTGATCGCGTGATTGAAGCCATCGAGGCATTGCCCGATCGTGAAAAATTAGTGCTCACACTGTACTACCAGGAAGAACTGAACCTGAAAGAGATTGGCGCAGTGCTGGAAGTGGGGGAATCCCGCGTCAGTCAACTGCACAGTCAGGCGATTAAACGCCTGCGTGCCCGGTTAGCGGGGGCGCGCTGACAGACTCAGTACCTGGCATCGAAAAAATAAAAATACCGGGGACTCAGCAATGGGAGCCAAAGCCAAAGCCAGACCTTTAAGTCGTTATCTTAAAGACTATAAACACAGCCAAAGCAACTGTTCACATTGTGGCAAAGTTTTAGATCGTATGGCGTTAGTGTTTCGTGGACAGATCATCAATAAAGAGGCCATCGCGCGGATGGACCAGATGATTGATGACCAGGTATGGATGAAACTCCAGCCGGAACTGACCGCGTTATGTCGTTTCTGCAGCGATATTTTTTGTAATACCCATCCTAATTACTTCGACATTATGGCGTTCAAACAGTATCTGTTTGAGCAGACCGAGATGAGTCACAGCACCATTCGCGAGTATGTGGTGCGGCTGCGTCGTCTTGATGACATGCTGAAAGCGAAAAATTTCCCGGCCGACAGATTACGGGGCAACAGCTGGCATGAATGCCTGGAAAACGATTTGCCGGATGCGGGTAACAACAATTACCGCATCGCACTGCGTAAATATGACCAGTTTTTAGGCTGGCAGCAGGGCTGATTGTGATCCTGCCCTTGTTGTTGCTGAGCATAGCAGCAACAGGGGACGCACTCGCAGAATTCCGGGTGCGACTTTTCTCATCTTCTGCAACACTGTATGGATAATTGCACATTGCCCGAATGGAGGCTGCATTGTCTTTACATCTCTTGCACCAGTTCCCACGTCTTGAATTACTCGGTGCACCTACGCCGCTTGAGCATCTGCCACGGCTTTCTGATTATCTCGGTCGCGATATCTTTATTAAGCGTGATGACTTCACGCCTGTGGCCATGGGCGGCAACAAACTGCGCAAACTTGAATTCCTCGCGGCCGATGCGCTGCGCGAGGGCGCGGATGTCCTGCTGACGGCGGGCGCGATTCAATCCAACCATGTGCGCCAGACGGCGGCGGTGGCGGCGCGTCTTGGCCTCAAGTGTGTGGCGCTGCTGGAAAATCCGATTGGCACGATCTCAGAAAACTACCTCACCAACGGTAATCGCCTGATGCTCGACCTGATGGATGTCGAGGTGGTGATGGTCGATGCGTTGCACAACCCCACTGAACAGCTGGCCGAACAGGCTGAACGTCTCGAAGCCCAGGGTTTCCGTCCTTATATTGTGCCGGTTGGCGGTTCCAACGCACTGGGCGCGCTCGGTTACGTGGAGTGTGCGCAGGAGATCGCGCACCAAAGCGAAGGCGTGGTGGATTTCGCCGCTGTGGTGGTTGCATCGGGCAGCGCCGGCACCCATGCAGGTTTAGCGGTAGGTCTTGAGCAGTTGCTGCCTGATACCGAGCTGGTCGGTGTGACGGTTTCACGCAAAGTCGACGCGCAGTTGCCGGTGGTAGAGCGCATCCGCAGCGCGCTGGCTGAACAGTTGGAAGTGCAGACGCACGCGCCGATCACGCTTTGGGATGACTATTTCGCGCCGCGTTACGGTGAACCTAATGATGAAGGCATGGAAGCGGTGAAACTGCTGGCGCGTCTTGAAGGCATCATGCTTGACCCGGTCTACACCGGTAAAGCGATGGCCGGATTGATAGATGGCATTGCGCAGAATCGTTTCCGTCGTGAAGGGCCGCTGCTGTTTATTCATACTGGCGGCGCGCCTGCGTTATTTGCTTATCATCCTTCGGTCTAAGGCTAAGATAAAAAAGGTTTATAATCCGGCAGCTGTTGTTCTGGCCTGAAATGGGCCTGAATGCAGCGCCAATAACGAAAAGGCGGCAAATCCCGGTTTCGCCGCCTCATAGCACACAACACATCACAATAATGGGGTAAACATGGCTTTCTCTCCAATTCGTCGCCAACTGGTGATGGGCATGATGGCGGTCGCGCTGGTCGCGGGCGTTAACGTTAAAACGTTCGCCGCAGAAGATCTGCTGGCACAGGTGAAGAGCAAAGGTGAGCTGCGCGTGGGTCTGGAAGGCACCTATCCGCCGTTCAGTTTCCAGGATGAGAGCGGCAAGCTGACTGGTTTCGAAGTGGAGTTTGCGCAAGAGCTGGCGCAACACCTTGGCGTCAAAGCGGATCTGAAACCGACCAAGTGGGATGGCATGCTGGCGGCATTGGATTCTAAACGTATCGACGTGGTGATCAATCAGGTAACGATTTCACCCGAGCGTAAGAAGAAGTATGACTTCTCCACGCCATACACCATCTCTGGCGTTCAGGCGCTGACGATGAAGAAAAATGCTGGCAGCATCACCAAGCCAGAGGATCTCTCTGGTAAGAAAGTCGGTGTCGGCCTGGGGTCTAACTACGAACAGTGGCTGCGTGACAACGTCAAAGGCGTCGATATCCGTACCTATGATGATGACCCAACCAAATACCAGGATCTGCGTTCAGGTCGTGTTGATGCCATTCTGGTGGACCGTTTAGCGGCGCTGGATCTGGTGAAGAAAACCGGCGACACCATGGCGGTAGCGGGCCCGGCCTTCTCTCGACTCGAATCCGGCGTGGCGCTGCGTAAAGGCAATGACGACCTGCTGAAAGCCATTGATGCAGCGATTACTGATATGCAGAAAGATGGCTCGCTGAGCAAACTCTCTGAGAAATGGTTCGGCGCGGACGTCACTAAATAATGCAGGAAAGCTTACAACTGGTGCTGGATTCAGCACCATTCTTACTCAAAGGCGCGCTGTTCACGCTGCAGCTGAGTATCGGCGGGATGTTCTTCGGTCTGGTACTTGGCTTTGTGCTGGCGCTGATGCGCCTGTCACATTTCTGGCCAGTAAACTGGCTGGCGCGCATCTATGTGTCGATTTTCCGTGGCACGCCGCTGATCGCCCAGCTGTTTATGATCTACTACGGCCTGCCGCAGTTCGGTATTGAGCTGGATCCTATCCCATCAGCGATGATCGGTTTGTCACTCAATACTGCCGCTTACGCCTCTGAATCCCTGCGTGGCGCGATTGCTGCGATTGAACGTGGGCAGTGGGAAGCGGCGGCGAGTATTGGCATGACGCCATGGCAAACCTTGCGTCGTGTCATCCTGCCGCAAGCGGCACGTACCGCCTTGCCACCGCTTGGTAATAGCTTTATCAGCCTGGTGAAAGACACCTCGCTGGCGGCCACCATTCAGGTGCCGGAGCTGTTCCGTCAGGCGCAATTGATCACCTCACGTACGCTGGAAGTGTTCACCATGTATCTGGCTGCCTCGCTGATTTACTGGGTGATGGCGACGGTGCTGTCGGCGTTGCAAAACCGCCTTGAAGCGCATGTGAATCGACAGGATCGGGAGGCAAAATGAGTGCGATTGAAGTACGTCAGCTGGTCAAGCAGTTCCACGGCCAGACCGTGTTGCACGGCATCGATCTGGATGTGGCACCGGGTGAAGTGGTGGCAATTATCGGGCCAAGCGGTTCGGGGAAAACCACCTTGCTGCGCAGTATCAATCTGCTGGAAGTGCCCGATAGCGGCCGCGTCACGGTGGGTAATATCACCATTGATGCCAGTATTGGGCTCAACAAGCAGAAAGAGCAGGTTCGCCGTTTGCGTCAGCAGGTGGGTTTCGTGTTCCAGAACTTCAATCTGTTCCCGCATCGTTCAGTGCTGGAGAACATCATTGAAGGGCCGGTGATCGTGAAGGGTGAACCGAAAGCGGAAGCCATTGCCCGCGCCCGCAGCTTGCTGGAGAAGGTCGGTCTGCACGGCAAAGAGGAGAGCTTCCCGCGTCGCCTTTCTGGCGGGCAGCAGCAGCGTGTCGCCATTGCGCGTGCGCTGGCGATGCGACCGGAAGTGATTCTGTTCGATGAGCCGACTTCGGCGTTGGATCCTGAGCTGGTGGGTGAAGTGCTGAATACCATCCGCGCGCTGGCGCAGGAGAAACGCACCATGGTGATCGTCACGCATGAGATGAGTTTTGCGCGTGACGTGGCCGATCGGGCGATCTTTATGGATCAGGGCCGTATCGTGGAGCAGGGCGCAGCGAAAGAGCTGTTCAGCCATCCGCAGCAGGCACGCACCCGCCAATTTCTTGACAAGTTTCTTAACCAATAGTCTCAAGCGTCGTCTGGTTCTGACGGCGCTTTCTCTTTTCTCATCTGAATCCCTTCTCTCAGTTTCCTCTGAAAATTGTCAAAGAACTTTCAATTAACCATCTGAAAAATAATATTTTATTGCCTATGAAATTTTGCTGGCAAGGAGCAGAAGGATTTTTAAGACGCCCCCGATTGAGACATCTTTGTAAATATAAATAATTCTTTACAAATTCATGGCGCAATCAGGATCATAAAATGACACATGCCAGAAATGAAGTCCTCTGGATCAACACGTTAAAAGGTGCCTGCATCTTGCTGGTGGTGTTGCACCACTCGATTATCACCACTTTCGCTCCCTCACTGCATCACCTCACGGCCGGCATAGTGCCTGCGCACTGGTGGGTGACCTTCAATACCTATCTTTCACCGCTGCGTATGCCCGCTTTTTTCTTTGTCTCAGGCCTGCTGGCGGCCAGTTCGATCGTCAAAAAGAGCTGGAAAGAGGTGTTCACCAAGAAGTTCAGCAATATCGTGTATCTCTATTTGCTGTGGGGGGTGATTCAGTGGCTGAGCATTCACTATATCTCCGCGCACCTCGGTGAGCGGCTGTCCAGCACTAAAAACGCTGCCTATGCCGACACGCCGTTTGAGTTCCTTAAACTGCTGCTGACCTCGATGACCAGCCTCTGGTATCTGTACGCGCTGGCGGGCTTCTTCCTGTTCACCAAGCTGTTCCACCGCCAGAAAATGGCGCTGATGGCACTGGCGATTGTCGCGACCTACGCTGCGCAGTTTAGCCTGATCCCTGGTTGGGGGCCGGCCAGCGTGGCGCAAAACTATCTCTACTTCCTGCTCGGCGTATTCTTCAGCCAGTCTCTGATTGAGATTAGCCAGCTTAAGCGCCAACACTGGCTACTGCTGGCAGGCATCGCGGTGATTGGCGTGGTACATCATGTGGGGGGCATCTATAAAAACCCGTTCTACAGCCTGCTGACCATCGTGTTTGGTATCGTCGTGTGCCGTTTCCTCAATGAGCGCCTGAACATGGCGTGGCTGAACTGGATTGGCCGTAACACGCTGCAGATTTACGTACTGCACCGCATCTTCATAGAGTTGCTGGGACTGAGCGCGATTGCCCTGGCGTTGCATTACGGCTGGTTTGGTCATGCGGCCTTCAGTTGGGCATGGGCGCTGCTGATGCCGTTGACGGGCGTGGCGCTCTGCGTGACGATCTCACTGGCGGTGTGGTCACTGCTGAATCGCGGTCCAGGCAGAATGTTATTCATCTATCCGCGACTGTTGAGAAAACCCGTGCCAGAGACAAAAGCGGCACCGCTGCAATAATCAAAAAGGGCCAGTTCGCTGGCCCTAATTATTTTCTCTTAGCACAATATTAATATCCGCGTTTATCCATCTGCCACATATCATAATTGTCCGAATAAAATTTGATTTTAATTTGGTTTGTTTGTGATGGATTGTTCTTAATTTCCCTGTATTAATTGCTAACCTTATTTCCCTCGTCATACCCTTAGTGACTCTAATTTGGGAAGATATTGTTAGCCTGCTTAGCATTTGATTAGTGTCTGGAACTGTAAAGTATTGTTATATCAGGACCAGTAAAAAACTTTTAGGACTTTCGCTAGAGTCATCCCCCGCCAGCTTGTTTAATAATCGTTGAATAACCAGAAATGCATCATTGTTTATTTCCTCATACTTCTCCTTAAAGACCTACACAGCAGCGGGAGTTAATCATATGAATAACGCCAGGAAAGAAGATATTGCATGGGTCAATACCCTAAAAGGGGCCTGCATATTGCTGGTGGTGTTGTACCACACCGTATTACCCGGATTTGAAGGAACGGTGAAATTATTGACGGCGGGTTGGATACCGGCAGAAATATGGGTGCAGTTTAATACTGTTTTATCTCCGCTGCGTATGCCAGCCTTTTTCTTTGTTTCGGGCTTGCTGGCAACCAACGGGATTCTTAATCGTCCGTGGAAGCAGGTATTTACCAGTCGTATTACCAACCTGTTCTATCTTTATATTTTGTGGGGCTTTATTCAGTGGTGGTCGATTGTGGGTATCTCGACAGAGATTACCGGCCAGCGTATCTCACACAATCTGAATGCCGCCTATGCGGGTTCACTGTTTGAGTTCCTGAAGCTGACGTTTATGGCGATGAGCACCTCGTGGTATCTGTACGGACTGGCACTGTATTTCCTGTGTGCGAAGATCTTCCACAAACAGAAAGTGGCGTTGCTGGTGGTCGCGGTTGCGCTTAACTATCTGGCGGTGGAGAAGATCATTCCATACTGGGGACCGCAAAGCGTGGCGCAGTACTTCCTGTTCTTCCTGCTGGGCGCGTTCTGGAGCCCGCTGATGCTGCGTATGAGCGAATGGCGTCGTGAAAATCTCGTGCCATGGGCGCTGCTGGCGGCGGTATCAGGGATTCACATTATCTTCGGTCTGGATAAGAGCCTGTTCCTGTGCATCATCGCGGTGCTGGCGAGCGTGGCGGCCTGCCGCTGGCTTAACGCGCACTTTAAGATGACGTACTTTAACTGGATTGGCCGTAACACCCTGCAAATCTACGTGATCCATCGTATTTTCATTGAGTATTTTGGCATGTCAGCGATTCTGTTCGCTCAGCGCCATCATCTGTTTGACTATGCCTGGTTCTCCGTGTTGTGGGCATGTTTCTATCCGGTGGCGATTGTGGGGATTTGCTCGCTGCTGTCGGTGGCGGTGTGGTCTGTCACCAATCGCGGGTTGGGGCAGTCGCTGTTTGTCTTCCCGACCTTGATTGGTATGAAGCGCAACAAGTCTGTGGCTTAAGCTCAAAGTACAAAACAGTAGCGCCGCAACAAGTGGATATACTCGTCGCGGCGCGCCATGAAAAAGGGCCCTTGCGGGCCCTTATCTTTTTAACCAATGGTCATCAGACTGGCGTTACCACCCGCTGCGGCGGTATTTACACTCAGTGAGCGCTCTATCAGCAGACGTTCCAGCAGCAGATTGGTTTCGCCACGCGCGAAGCCCTGCACCGAAACAATCGCGCCGTCACGCGCAGCAACCTGCTCGCACAGCACACGTAACTGATCGGCGTCACCGTGATAGATCACCGCATCAAACCCGGCGGCCAGCAAATCTTTCACCAACACCACGTGTTTTTGCACGGCGGCAGGTAGTGATTTGCGCAGTGCGCGATGCAACTCATCATCCTGCCAGATTGCCTGACTGCCCACGCTGGTCACTGCTGCCAGTTGCGTCAGTGCGTCCTGCTCGTTATCCGCGATACAAAGGACATGATCGCGCGGCAGAAGCGTGAAGGTGTTACGTTCACCGGTTGGGCCTGGCAGCAGTCGCACCGTACCCGCCTGCGCCAGCTCGTCATAACGCTGACAGAGTGCCAGCAGTTCAGGTTTATCCTGCGCCCAGCTCTGCAATGCCTGGTGCGCGCTCATCAGCTCAGCACGTACGGAACTGTCGACTGGACGCTCGGCATCCTGACGATCGAAGGTCTTACGCAGTGCACTGTCTGGGCGGTTTGCCAGCAGGCGATAGAGATACAAAGGACCACCGGCTTTTGGACCGGTGCCGGATAAACCTTCTCCACCAAAGGGCTGCACGCCGACGACCGCGCCGACCATATTGCGGTTCACATACAGGTTACCGACCTTCGCGCCTGCCGTGACCTGCGCGATGGTTTCATCGATACGCGTATGCACACCCAGCGTCAGACCGTAACCCGAGGCGTTAATCTGATCGATCAGCTGTGGCAGGCTGTTACGCGCATAACGCACCACGTGCAGCACTGGGCCAAACACTTCTTTATCCAGATCGCTCACCTGACCCAGTTCGATCAGGGTGGGCTTGATAAAGGTGCCGCTGGTCCACTCTTTGCTGTCTTGCGGATTGTCCTGCGCCGCCTGATACACGGTGAAACCTTTATTGCGCATCGCCTGAATGTGGCGCTCGATGTTACCTTTGGCTTCGGCGTCGATCACCGGGCCGATATCCGTAGAAAGACGTTCCGGATTGCCCATGCGGCATTCGGCCATCGCGCCACGCAGCATTTTCAGGGTGTGATCGGCGACATCATCTTGTACGCACAGCAGACGCAGCGCCGAGCAACGCTGTCCGGCGCTGTCAAAGGCGGAGGCAACGATATCGACCACCACCTGCTCAGTCAGCGCCGAAGAATCCACGATCATGGCGTTCATGCCGCCGGTTTCAGCAATCAGCGGCGTTGGGCGGCCTTGCGGATCGAGACGACCCGCCAGATTGCGTTGCAGCAGCGTCGCGACGGCGGTGGAACCGGTGAACATCACACCGCGTACTCGCTCGTCACCCGTTAACTGTGCACCGACAGTCTCGCCCTGGCCCGGCAGCAGTTGCAGCACACCTGATGGCACGCCCGCATCCAGCATGATTTGTACCGCCTGCGCGGCTATCAACGGCGTCTGCTCAGCGGGTTTCGCCAGCACGCTGTTACCGGCTGCCAGTGCTGCAGCAATCTGACCGGTGAAGATCGCCAGCGGGAAGTTCCACGGGCTGATGCACACCACCGGGCCGAGCGGACGATGGGTTTCGTTATCGAAATCATCACGCACCATACCGGCGTAGTAATAGAGGAAATCAACCGCTTCACGCACCTCGGCAATGGCGTTGTTGTAGGTCTTACCTGCTTCACGCACCAGCAGGCCAATCAGCTGCTGCATCTGGCCTTCCATCGCTTCGGCGGCGCGCTCCAAAATGGCTGCACGTTCTTGTGGCGGGGTGGCAAACCAGATTGGACCGGCATTTACTGCGGCATCCAGCGCTTCCGAGACTTCTGCTTCGCTGGCATCGCGCACGCTGCCCACCACATCGGCTGGCGCAGAAGGGTTGAGTACCGGACGGCTCACGCCGTCACCCAGCTCACCTTCGACCAACGGCTGGGCAATCCATGGCTGGCTGGCGCTATTGAGCAGGGCGCTGGAGAGTGATGCCAGACGATGTTCGTTAGCCAAATCCAGACCGGCTGAGTTGGCGCGCTTCTCACCATACAGATCGCGCGGCAGCGGGATTTTCGGATGCGGTAAACCGACTGCGCCTTCGGTCAGCGCCATCTTCTCCACCGCAGAAACCGGATCGGCAACCAGCTCATCCAGCGGCAGGGTGTTATCCGCGATGCGGTTAACAAACGAGGTGTTGGCCCCGTTTTCCAGTAAGCGACGTACCAGATAGGCGAGCAGGGTTTCATGGGTGCCGACCGGTGCGTAGATACGGCACGGACGGTTCAGTTTGCCGTCTGCCACTTTGCCGACCACCTGCTCATACAGCGGTTCGCCCATGCCGTGCAGGCACTGGAACTCGTACTGACCCGGATAGTAGTTATTGCCTGCCAGCTGATAGATCGCTGCCAGCGTGTGAGCGTTATGAGTAGCAAATTGCGGATAGATCAGATTCGGTACCGCCAGCAGTTTGCGGGCGCAAGCCAGGTAAGAGATGTCGGTGTACACCTTGCGGGTATAAACCGGATAACCTTCCAGCCCTTCAATCTGCGCACGTTTGATTTCGCTATCCCAATACGCGCCTTTTACCAGACGGATCATCAGGCGACGGCGGCTGCGTTGGGCGAGATCGATCAGGGAGTCGATCACAAACGGGCAGCGCTTCTGGTATGCCTGAATCACAAAGCCAATCCCGTTCCAGCCGTCCAGTTCCGGCTCGAAGCACAGTTTTTCCAGCAGATCGAGCGACAGTTCCAGACGGTCTGCTTCTTCCGCATCGATATTGATACCAATGTCGTAAGAGCGCGCCAGTAAGGTCAGTGATTTAAGGATAGGATATAGCTCTTCCATCACGCGTTCATACTGCGCGCGGCTATAGCGAGGATGCAGGGCCGACAGTTTGATCGAGATGCCTGGACCTTCATAGATGCCACGACCATTGGAAGCTTTACCAATGGCATGGATCGCCTGCTGATAGGACACCAGATAAGCTTTGGCATCGCTGGCGGTCAGCGCTGCTTCACCCAGCATATCGTAGGAGTAGCGGAAGCCTTTCTCTTCCAGTTTGCGCGCATTGGCCAGTGCTTCCGCAATGGTTTCGCCGGTGACGAACTGCTCGCCCATCAGGCGCATCGCCATATCCACGCCTTTGCGGATCAGCGGTTCTCCACTCTTACCAATAATGCGATTTAGTGAACGCGACAAGTTGGCTTCATTGTGAGTCGATACCAGACGTCCGGTAAACAGCAGACCCCAGGTTGCGGCGTTAACGAACATCGACGGGCTGCGGCCCAGATGCGACTGCCAGTTGCCATTGCTGATTTTGTCGCGAATCAGCGCGTCACGAGTTGGTTTGTCGGGAATACGGAGCAGCGCTTCCGCCAGACACATTAGCGCCACGCCTTCCTGCGAAGAAAGAGAGAACTCTTGTAACAGGCTTTGCACCATTCCGGCGCGCCCGGTTGCACCTTTTTGGTGACGCAACTTATCCGCCAGGCTATAAGCCAGCTGATGGGTTTTCTCGGCCAGCGGGGCAGGGAGACGCGCCTGCTCAAGCAGCATCGGTACCGCATCGGTTTCCGGACGACGCCACGCAGCGGTGATGGCAGAGCGCGTAACCGACTGCGGCAAAATATGTTCAGCGAAGTCGAGGAAGGGCTGGAATGACTCATCTGCCGTGCCTTCTTCACTGGCGGCGTCGGCGAGCTGTAGGGGAATTTCCGGCAAAGATTCACCGGCTTCCAGCTGCGAAAGGTAGTTAAAAATCGCCTGTTTGATCAGCCAGTGTGGGGTGCGGTCAATTTTACCTGCCGCCAATTTAATGCGATCGCGGGTGGCTTCATCCAACTTCACCCCCATGGTGGTCGTTCCCATGATTTCCTCGTCCTCAAAATATGATTCAACATCAGCGTGGGCTGCACTATCACTCATGTTGCAACTTTGTGCAACCATGTTAAATGTGACCTGAGTTGCACGTTTATCAACACTTAAAATAGGCCATGTGAAAAAACGGCACAAAACTTGCTGCAAGAAGCTCGCCAAAGTTGCAACTCCCTTCAACGAGAGCACTCTCATGTTGAACAAGGTGCAACTCAAAGTGTGAGCGCGTGCAACCTATTGGCATTAAATCAGCGAAGTCAGGTGAAACCATTGTGACAGCTGTGTTAAATGCATTGTGCGCGCCGCCCCTTTGCGGCAGGATACCGCGCCTTAAGAGAAATCGCTTTCTCTGGATGCGGTAAAGCCCTGATGCCGTCCCGTTCCGATGGCTCAGGAAAAAAGATTTCTCTTAACGGATTAAATAATAAGTGGAGAGAGTATGAGTATGAGTACACCGATGTTGGTGACCTTTGTAATTTATATCCTGGGAATGGTGCTGATTGGCTTTATTGCCTACCGTTCGACCAAAAACTTTGACGACTACATTCTGGGCGGACGCAGTTTAGGCAGTGTGGTCACCGCACTGTCAGCGGGTGCATCAGATATGAGCGGTTGGTTGCTGATGGGCTTACCCGGCGCCATCTTCCTTTCCGGCATTTCAGAAAGCTGGATCGCCATTGGCCTGACCATCGGTGCCTGGCTTAACTGGAAAATTGTGGCAGGTCGCCTGCGCGTGCAGACCGAACATCACGATAATGCCTTAACGCTGCCGGACTTCTTCTCCAGCCGTTTCGAAGACAAAAGCAAGCTGCTGCGTGTTATCTCCGCTGTAGTCATTCTCATCTTCTTCACCATTTATTGCGCATCAGGCGTGGTTGCGGGTGCACGTCTGTTTGAAAGCACCTTCGGTATGGATTACCAAACTGCGCTGTGGGCCGGTGCTGCTGCCACCATTCTTTATACGCTGGTGGGCGGATTCCTGGCGGTGAGCTGGACCGATACCGTGCAGGCCAGCCTGATGATCTTCGCGCTGATCCTCACTCCGGTGTTTGTGATTATCGCGGTAGGTGGCCTGGATGATTCACTGGCGGTGATCGAAGCAAAAAGTCTTGAAAACCTCGACATGCTGAAAGGGCTCAACTTTGTTGCCGTTATCTCCTTACTCGGATGGGGCCTGGGTTACTTTGGACAACCGCATATCCTGGCGCGCTTTATGGCGGCGGATTCACATCACTCGATTCGCACTGCACGTCGCATTGGCATGACCTGGATGATCCTGTGCCTGGCCGGTGCCGTGGCGGTGGGCTTCTTCGGTATCGCCTACTTCCAGAACCACCCTGAGCAAGCGGCAGGCGTAAGCCAGAACGGCGAACGCGTGTTCATTGAACTGGCGCGTATCCTGTTTAACCCGTGGATTGCTGGCATCCTGCTGTCTGCGATTCTGGCAGCGGTGATGTCCACCCTAAGCTGCCAGCTGCTGGTGTGCTCAAGCGCCCTGACAGAAGATCTCTACAAAGGCTTCCTGCGTAAAAATGCCAGTCAGAAAGAGCTGGTGTGGGTAGGGCGTTTAATGGTGCTGCTGATTGCGTTGATCGCCATCGCGCTGGCGGCCAATCCGGAAAACCGTGTGCTCGGCTTAGTCAGCTATGCATGGGCGGGCTTTGGTGCTGCCTTCGGTCCGGTTGTTCTGTTCGGCGTATGCTGGAAACGTATGACCCGCAATGGCGCGCTGGCCGGGATGGTGATTGGTGCACTGACGGTGCTTCTGTGGAAACAGTATGGTTACACCGAACTGTATGAAATCATTCCTGGCTTCATCTTCGCCAGCATCGCGATTGTGGTGTTCAGCCTGATCGGCAAAGGCCCATCAAAAGAAGCACAAGCGCGCTTCGCCGCCGCTGAAGCTGAATACAACACCAAGTAATTCTGTCTCTGACACACTAAGCCCGCCCGTATACGGCGGGCTTTTTTATTATGGAATCGACCAGGCTTCAGCATTCCCTTCAAAGCAATGACATAGTTAGTCGTCCGATAAAGGCCATTCCGGGGAGCGAAGCGTCCGCGCCATGGACGGCGCGGCCGATCTGCAGGGATGCGTGGTTTCTTCGCGATCGGGATGGCCTTTAGTGGACAATGCGCTGAACTCAAAGCGACACCTCTACACTGAACCTGAAGCGATAACTCTGCACCGAACGTGCAGCGAAAACCCGGCACTGAACCTGCAGCGATATCCCGGCACTGAGCTTGCAGCCACACCCCAGCACTGAATATTTATCTGAACGCTGAAATCCCCATCACCCATTTTCAGTGAATCCGTATTACAGCCCGCAAATGAGAAATAATTTCATTCAGTGACTTGTAATTTTACCCGCGATAATGATAATCGATATCGTTTGCACTTTACGTATTTTTACCTAAGGTTTACCCTCCTTAACAATCAAGAGGTTGGTGATGTTCGTACCGTTTCTCATTATGCTGCGTGAAGGTCTTGAAGCAGCTCTCATCGTCAGCCTGATTGCCAGCTACCTGAAACGCACCCAGCGCACTCAGTGGTTCCCCGCGATGTGGGCGGGTGTCTTCATTGCCGCGGCACTCTGCTTAGGCCTTGGCATCTTCATCAATGAAACCACCGGCGAATTCCCGCAAAAACAGCAAGAACTGTTTGAAGGCATCGTCGCGGTCGTCGCGGTGGTCATCCTCACCTCCATGGTGTTCTGGATGCGCAAAGTCTCACGTAACATCAAAGCCACACTGGAACGATCGGTCGATCAGGCATTGCAAAAGCAGGGCGGCGGTGGCTTCCCGCTGGTCCTCATTGTCTTTCTGGCCGTGGCGCGTGAAGGTCTCGAATCCGTCTTCTTCCTGCTGGCGGCTTTCACCCAGGATGTTGGCTACGCGCCGCCGATTGGCGCGGTGCTGGGCTTATTAACGGCGATTGTTTTGGGCATGCTGCTCTACTACGGCGGCATCCGCCTCAACCTGGCGAGCTTCTTCCGCTGGACCAGCTTATTCATTCTCTTTGTTGCCGCAGGTCTCGCGGCAGGTGCGATCCGTGCTTTCCACGAAGCGGGGCTCTGGAACCACTTCCAGGACATTGCTTTCGACCTCAGCAACACGCTCTCCACCCACTCGGTGGTCGGTACGCTGCTGGAAGGCATTCTCGGCTATCAGGAAACGCCAAGCGTCAGTGAAGTGGCGGCCTGGCTTATCTACCTGATTCCGGCGCTGCTGCTGTTCTTCTTCCCGGCGCGCCCAACGGCCAGTGCTGCGCGCACCACACGCTGAAATTAAATCAGGCGCGATTGCGCGTCTGTTCTTCCATGTAACAGGGATATCACTATGACGATTCGCTTCCGCCGTAAGGCGCTGTTGGTTTCAATGCTGGCTCTCTCAGGCGCCGCATCTGCTGCATCCATCCCGCAAGTCACGGTTACCGTCACTGACAAACAGTGTGAGCCGATGTCACTCAATGTGCAGGCGGGTAAAACCCAGTTCATCATTAAAAACAACAGCCAGAAAGCGCTGGAGTGGGAAATCCTGAAAGGGGTGATGGTGGTAGAAGAGCGTGAAAACATCGCGCCGGGTTTTAGCCAGAAACTGACTGCGAACCTCGAAGCGGGCGAATATGACATGACCTGTGGCTTGCTGACCAACCCGAAAGGCAAATTGGTGGTATCGGGTGAGTCGAAAACCGCTGCCAAAGGTAAAACCGACATCATGCAGCTGGCTGGCCCAATCACAGACTACAAAACCTACGTGATGAGCGAAGTCAAAGAGTTGGTGGCGGGCACTCAGGCCTTCACCGATGCGGTTAAAGCGGGCGACCTGGAAAAAGCCAAAGCGCTGTACGCACCAACCCGTGCGTACTACGAGCGTATCGAACCGATTGCAGAACTGTTCTCAGATCTGGACAGCAGCATTGATGCCCGTGAAGATGACTTCGAGAAAAAAGCGGACGATCCGAAATTCACCGGCTTCCACCGCATCGAAAAAATCCTGTGGGCCGACAAAACCACCAAAGGTGCTGAAGAGTTCGCCACTAAGCTGAATCAGGACGTGCTGGATCTGCAGACCCGCATCAGTGAACTGGCCTTCCCTCCGGCGAAAGTGGTCGGTGGCGCAGCTGGCCTGATCGAAGAAGTGGCGGCCAGCAAAATCTCGGGTGAAGAAGATCGTTACAGCCGTACCGACCTGTCCGACTTCCAGGCCAATATCGACGGCGCACAGAAAATCGTTGATCTGCTGCGTCCACAGTTGCAAAAAGCTAACCCGCAGCTGCTGGCGAAAGTCGATGCTAACTTTAAGAAAGTCGACAGCATCCTCAGCAAATACCGGACCAAAGACGGTTTCGAATCTTACGAGAAACTGACTACCGCTGACCGCAATGCGCTGAAAGGGCCGATCACCACTCTGGCGGAAGATCTCTCCCTGCTGCGCGGAACTTTAGGTCTCGACTAATCATGAGCCATAAAAATGACGCGGCAGAGCCGTCGCGTCGTCGTTTATTGCAGGGGTTAGGTATGTTGGGCGGCGCGGCCGCCCTGAGTGGCGGTTGTCCGTTCCATACGGCAGCCGCGGCTGACAGCTTCTCTCCTGGCACGGTTGCACCCGATGCGCGCCAGCAGGCGCAACCTTTCTACGGCCCGCATCAGGCTGGCATTATCACCCCGCAGCAAGCTTCGATGATGCTGGTGGCCTTTGACGTCTTAGCCAGTGATAAAAGTGACCTCGAGCGTCTGTTCCGTCTGCTAACAGCGCGCTTCGCTTTCCTGACAAAAGGAGGCGCCGCGCCAGTTGTCACCAACCCGCAGCTGCCGCCAATGGATTCCGGCATTCTTGGCGCCGATATCGCACCCGATAATCTCACCATGACGCTGTCCGTGGGCACCTCGTTGTTTGATGAGCGCTTTGGTTTGAGTGCACACAAACCGACGCAACTGCAAAGCATGACGCGCTTCCCCAACGATTCGCTGGATGCCGATCAGTGTCACGGCGATCTTCTGCTGCAAATCTGCGCCAATACGCAAGATACGGTGATACACGCACTGCGCGACATCATTAAGTACACGCCCGATCTGCTGGCCGTGCGCTGGCGGCGCGACGGCTTTATCGCCGACCACGCCGCACGCAGTCACGGTAAAGAAACGCCGATCAATCTGCTGGGCTTTAAAGATGGCACCGCTAACCCTGACACGCATAATCCTGCGTTGATGGATCAGTTGCTGTGGGTCACTGCAAATCAACAAGAACCCGCATGGACGCAGGGAGGCAGTTATCAGGCGGTGCGTATCATTCGTTTCCACGTTGAAATGTGGGATCGCACTCCACTGGGTGAACAGCAAACGATATTCGGTCGTGAGAAACTTTCCGGTGCGCCGCTGGGCATGAAAGAGGAACATGACGTGCCGGATTACAGCAAAGACCCGGATGGCGATGTCATCGCGCTGGATGCGCATATCCGTCTCGCTAACCCACGCACGCCGGAAACCGACAGCAGTTTAATGCTGCGCCGGGGTTACAGTTACTCCTCAGGGATTACCGGTTCGGGGCAGCTAGATATGGGACTCTTGTTCGTTTGCTATCAGCATGATTTAGCCAAAGGCTTTATCACCGTGCAAAAACGTCTCAATGGCGAAGCGCTGGAAGAATATATTCGTCCAATTGGCGGCGGATACTTTTTCGTTTTGCCCGGCGTCCCTGACGAAAAACATTACCTTGGCCAGCCTTTACTGCAGGCCTGATTAATAAACGCACCGTGCCAGCACAGCGATAAGGTTGCGCTGGCGCTTTTTTCACCGACCGTAAACTTTCCCCTGGTCGCTTCCTGTTCCGAATGTTCCGAAAAAGTTCGTCGCACGTCAAATAATCCATCTAACTGAAAATGCGAGATAATTTAATTTAAGACGAAAATTCTCATGCTTCGCTTATCTGTTTTTCTTTGTCGTGACGTAAAAATACTGTTGCAAAGCATGGTTAATATGATGCACTTTACTCATAAGCGTTGTCAGTTGTGTGGCTAAGTCCACTGGAGTTCGCGCATGACCCGGTCCTTCTATGGACAGTTAAATACACTTCAGCTAGCGCAGTACACTGCGGGGGATTTCTTCCCTCCAAAGTATCCTCTTCACTTTTCAATTATCGTTTCCGAACTAACGCCAATTCTCTACCGGTGCGCTTCAGCGCTTCGTCGTTGTTGCACACTATTTTCAATGGCCAGACCCGGCTTACAAGGAAGCCAAACAAACCTCTAAAGCGTTCAAGTCATCGCCGCGGGTGATCCGCCGCGATAAATGAAACCAACTGTAAGGTGCCACTATGGGAAGACAGAAAGCAGTGATCAAAGCGCGTCGTGAAGCAAGAAGAGTCGTTCGTAGTGATTCTCGCAGTCACCGTCAGCGCGAAGAAGAATCGGTCACTTCGCTGGTGCAGATGGGTGGGTTGGACTCAATTGGTATGGCGCGTGATTCACGCGATCGTGGCCCGATTGAAGCCAGAAATGAAGCTCAGGCGCACTATCTTAATGCCATAGAAACGAAACAGCTGATATTCGCCACCGGTGAAGCCGGTTGCGGTAAAACCTGGATTAGCGCAGCCAAAGCGGCTGAGGCCCTGATCAATAAGGATATCGAAAGGATTATTGTGACGCGCCCGGTTCTGCAGGCGGATGAAGACCTCGGTTTCCTTCCTGGGGATATTTCCGAGAAGTTCGCCCCGTATTTCCGACCGGTATACGACGTTCTGGTTAAACGTCTCGGCGCTTCTTTTATGCAGTACTGCCTGCGGCCTGAAATTGCCAAGGTAGAGATTGCGCCCTTCGCATATATGCGCGGACGTACGTTTGAAAATGCGGTAGTGATCCTTGATGAGGCACAAAACGTCACTGCGGCACAGATGAAGATGTTCCTGACACGCTTAGGCGAGAACGTGACGGTTATCGTCAACGGAGATATCACCCAGTGTGACTTGCCGTCCCATGTCAAATCCGGTCTTGCTGATGCGCTGGCGCGTTTCGAAGAAGACGAGATGATTGGTGTGGTGCGTTTCGACAAAAACGACTGCGTCCGTTCGGCACTTTGCCAGCGCACGCTGCTGGCTTACGGTTAACCATTGAGTCGTAATTGATTGAGAGTGTAGCGAAGCAAAACCCGGCGCAAGCCGGGTTTTTTTATTGCTACTTAGCCTGGTTCAATGAATAACTGCTGGTTAGGAAAATCGATCAGAACAAGATGGTGCTGTAAGAAATCGGTGCCTAATAAACCCTCCGCTGCCATTCGCGAGTCAACATCATCTAATAGCACGACATCGATATCTATTTCCCCGGATGTCGCGTTTTTGATATTTATTTGAGTCGCCCGGCAGCCTTCATAATCCAATTCGTCGATGACTTCTTTGCAGGGATAAACGTTCTCTGTTCTATTTAAACGTTTACTCCACAGCATTGAGTGTGATGCACCGGTATCCAGCAGCATATTAAAGGTTTCATTATTCTTCATTGCCTCAATGATAATACCCTCATGGGTTAAGGTTAACGGCAGCGTTAACCATTGCTGACGATCGATATTGAAATCGTCCAGCCGATCAGCAACGGAAAAAAGGCGATGCTGATAATCGATGAGCAGGGCTTTCTGCCGGAATAGCCCCAATCCGATAACCATACTTTCCGGACGTTTGCCGTCAGGCTGCAGCGTCAGCCCCCATGGAACCAGGGAAATCCCTTCAACATTCTCAAAGTTCATACCATTGACGTAAACATGGTGGAACATGAATTTATCATGCAGGAACACTTCGCCGGTCAGATCGGTGATGCGCACTTTCTCCTTTAGGGGTTTTAACCAGGGCACCTGTCGTATAAATGACTGATCAAAATGGAAAGCAAATGCGGAGCCGGTATCAAGCATGAACTCGCCATCCTGACCATTAATATTCAGTGTTGCAATCGGTACTGCACTCTCATCGAATTTAAACGGAATTTCTATTACCGCTTCAGCTAACGAGGTGAATGTCATGGCGCAGATAAAAATGCCATGATGCATAAATCCCTTCATTTATTGTTTTTCCCTATATTAGTATTAACTTCCCCAGGCGTCTTCAGTGTCGGTATTCATAAAAAGCGAAAGGTTTACTCCTCATGCTGCGTTATTTTTTATCCAAAAATGTTTTACGCGCCATTTTATGATCGAACACAGGAACATCTTCGGAGAACCGTGCAGTACGTGCATCACGCTCATAGCCCTGAGGTTCACACAGGAGTTGATAAAGCTCCGGGCGACGACCGTGGATCCAGCGGCGTCCGGTAGACATCGCCAGTAACGAGAGATCCAGGTCGGCACTCACCAGCGTATCCCTGAAGGAAGTGGTTTCGTTAACGATGCGGCCATAGGGATCAATCACCATCGCATTGCCGGTACGGATCTCGCCGTTATCCAGTCCGACGCCATTACTGAACAGGACGAAAAGACCGTTATCGTGCGCACGCGAAGGCAGCCAGCGCATCAACCAGCCTCGACCGCTGTCGCTAGCCAGAGCGATTTCCAGTGCGGTGGGATCGCTTTCTCGGTTTTCCCACAGGCTCACCGGAATGGGTTTCATACCAAAGGGACTGCGTGAATGGGTGCCACCTGTTTGATGCGGGGCAATCAGAATATCGGCTCCCATGAGCGCGGTGATGCGGACGTTATCGGTTAAATTATTGTCCCAGCAAATCAGAATCCCGACTTTCACCCCCCATGGCGTGTCAAACACGGTGAATTCATTTCCCTGGGCGATGCCCGCATGTTCGAAAGCATGGATCTTACGATGTACTTGGCGTTGGCCATCCGGCATGCAGACCGCATAGGCATTGTAGAGCAGTCCATTATCATGCTTTTCGATGTAGCCGGCGCCGATCGCCATCTGATGCTTTTCCGCCAGGCTCGCGATACGCGCCAGTGACGGGCTGTTTTCCGTGCGCTCGGCCAGGGCTTCGACCTCTGTAATGGGCAGATCCGGCACATGCCAGTAACCCGTGATGCACATTTCAGGAAAGGCTAATATTTTGACTTCTTCTTGTGCGGCCTGCGCGATAAAGCGCTCCATCACGGAAAGATTGTAAGCTTTGTCGCTGGCGCGATGGCAAAACTGCACGGTGGCAACGCGAAGTGAATGTTCCATGGTGATTCTCCAAAAGGAACCAGGTCGCTATTTCACCAGAGGGAAAACCACCGTGTATAATCACAACTTCTCCCACTTTGATAACCGATTGGAATGGATATTAAACTGTTACGCGCCTTTGTGACGCTGGCGCAAGAAGGCACCTACCACTAGGCGGCCAATAAGCTCTGCATCACCCAGCCCGCACTCTCGAAACAGATCCAGACACTGGAGCACCTTTCTGGTGTGACGTTATTTCATCGCGGACGGCATGGTGCGCGGTTAACGGTGGCGGGAGATCAATTGTTAGCGGCTGCCAGCGAGGCAGTGGAGCGCTATGCGGATTTTTTCGCTGACGTGACGGCGATCCAAAGAGGGGATTCAGGAAAACTCACTCTGGGTTTTGGCATCTCTTCTTATCTTTTTGCTGCCAAACGTGTCGCTGCCTTTCGCGTTCGTTATCCCGGCGTACAGGTCTCGCTCAACGATATGCCTTCGGCGGTTCAGACCCAATGGCTTGCTGAAGGACGACTGCAGGTGGGATTTGTGCTCTTACCCGTGCCTGAACCACTGCAAAGTCACAGTCTGGATACGGAACAATTAGTGCTGGCGGTAGCCGCTGATCAATTATCGAGTCACTTAGAAACAACACAGGTTATTGAAAATCATCAACTCTTACAGTTGGCACCTCAGCGGGGCGAAGGGCTCACTACGCAGGCCGATCAATTCCTGACCGCAAGAAACCTCACGCCGCGCACGGTGTCGGCTGCTGATGATATTCAGACGTTACTGGCGCTGGTGGCCGCTGGTGATGGTGTGGCGTTACTGCCGGCGAGTGTGAAACACATCCTGCCTGTAGGCGTCACACTATTGCTTCTGGAAGGCGAGCATACCCAATGGCACACCGGTTTGGCGTGGAATGGTCATATTAAGGACCCGCTAAGAGACAAGTTTTTAGCGATGGTAATGGAAGATGGCCAGATAAATTAACGATGTGGCTGAATTGAAGACAAAAAAAAGCCTGAACTTTCGTTCAGGCTCTTCTTCAAAATGATGGCGGTGAGAGGGGGATTCGAACCCCCGATACGTTGCCGTATACACACTTTCCAGGCGTGCTCCTTCAGCCACTCGGACATCTCACCACATTTTTTCTGCCAACCGCACTGGGTCAACGGGGCGCTACTATAGGGAGTTACCTGAATACGGTCAAGCCCTATTTTCTCCTTTTGTTCTATCCGCTTAAGCTCTGTGCAGCTTGCTGCATCTCTCGCCGAACTGCGTGTTCTGTCATCAAATTATTCCTTCTCTGCCACAAAAGTGTCACCAGACTGTCGCAGACTTGTCTGCGGAAACATTTGGTTATATTTACTGATAAGGATGCTTATAAATGAAACACATACCTCTTTTCACGGTTTCTCTGCTGGCTTCACTCATCGCGACGTCAGCAGTGGCAGACACAACAACGTATAGCCGCGCCGCCACCGGTGATATCACCGAACACGGTGGCGCGCGCCGCCTCAGCAGCGACCAGACGGAAGCGCTGAAAGCCTCACTCGTTAATACCTCGGCCAAAAACATCATCTTATTGATCGGCGATGGCATGGGTGACTCGGAAATCACCGCTGCACGAAATCAGGCGATGGGCGCGGGTGGTTTCTTCCCAGGCATTGATGCGCTGCCGTTAACCGGTCAGTACACCCACTACTCGTTAGACAAGAAAACTCACAAACCGAATTACGTGACCGATTCGGCTGCCTCCGCGACCGCCTGGGCGACGGGCACCAAATCTTATAACGGCGCCATCGGCGTAGACGTTAATGGCAAGGATCAGGTCACCATTCTGGAGTTGGCGAAAGCCGCTGGGAAAGCCACCGGTAACGTCTCGACTGCAGAATTGCAGGATGCCACGCCCGCCGCTTTAATGGCGCATGTCACGTCGCGTAAATGTTATGGCCCGGAGAAAACCAGCGAGCTGTGTCCCACCAATGCGCTGGAGCAGGGCGGTAAAGGGTCCATCAGCGAGCAGATGCTGAAAACCCGTCCAGATGTCACCCTTGGCGGCGGGGCGAAATCGTTCTCTGAAAGCGCCAAAGCGGGTGAATATCAGGGTAAAACCCTGCGCGAGCAGGCTCAGGCACTGGGCTTCCAGCTGGTCGATAACCTTGATGGCATGAATGCAATTAAACAGGCCGATCAGACGAAGCCGGTGCTCGGGCTGTTCTCTGACGGCAATATGCCGGTTCGCTGGCAGGGACCGAAAGCCAGCTATCACGGCAATATCGATAAACCGGTGGTGACCTGTGAAGTCAATAAAGATCGCCCGGCATCAACACCAACATTGGCGCAGATGACCAAAAAGGCGATTGATCTGCTGAGCACCAATGAGAAAGGCTTCTTCCTGCAGGTGGAAGGGGCTTCAATAGATAAACAGGATCACGCGGCGAACCCGTGCGGCCAGATTGGCGAAACGGTGGATCTGGATGAGGCCGTGCAGCAGGCGCTGGCTTTTGCACGTGAACACGGTGACACGCTGGTGGTAGTGACGGCAGACCATGCGCATAGCAGCCAGATTATTGAAAATGGCAGCAAAGCCCCAGGCCTGACCCAGGCGGTGAACACCAAAGATGGTGCGGTCATGACCATCAGCTACGGTAACTCTGAAGAGGATTCTCAGGGGCATACCGGCACACAGTTGCGCATCGCGGCCTATGGTCCTTATGCGGCTAACGTGGTGGGCCTGACCGATCAGACGGACTTGTTCTTTACGCTGAAGGATGCGATGGGCATCAAGTAATCACTCCCGGCAGCAACGAGAATCCCCGCATCAGCGGGGATTTTTTTGGCTGCAGATTGGTGCGAATTACAATCCGCGCTGCGCCATCAAGCGCGCTAAATCCACCAGACGATTTGAGAAGCCCCACTCGTTATCGTACCAGGCGAGGATTTTGACCAGGTTGCCACCAATCACCAGGGTAGAGAGCCCATCAATGATCGATGAACGTGGATCGCCCTGATAATCGCTGGAGACCAGTGGCTCATCGCTGTATCCCAGAATGCCTTTTAATGGACCTTCAGCGGCGGCGGCCTTAAATGCATTGTTCACTTCTTCTGCCGTCACATCACGCTTCAGCCTCACGGTGAGATCCACAATCGACACCACTGGCACCGGCACGCGCAGTGAATACCCCGTCAGACGGCCATCCAGTTCCGGGATGACGCGACCTAGCGCTTTCGCCGCACCGCTGGAGTAAGGCACGATTGACAGCGCCGCCGCGCGCGCGCCGCGCAGATCTTTCTCCGGCTGATCGTGCAGCACCTGGCTATTGGTATAAGCATGAGTGGTATTCATCAGACCATGCTCAATACCAAATGCCTGATGCAATACTTGCGCGGCTGGCGCGAGGCCGTTGGTCGTGCAACTGCCGTTACTCACCACGAAATGCTGCTGGGGATCGTAGCGCTGATCGTTCACGCCCAGCACAATCGTCAAATCATCGTTTTTACCAGGAGCGGAGATAATCACTCTTTTTGCGCCGCCGTGCGTGATATGCACTGCCGCTTTCTCGCGCTCGGTGAAGAAGCCGGTGGCTTCAATCACAATATCAACACCCACGTCACGCCAGCGGATATTGGCCGGGTCGCGTTCGCTGAACACCCGCACCGGCTTACCATCGATGCGCAGCTCACCTTCACCGGCCTCAACTTCTGCAGGAAGTCTGCCTAACAATGAGTCGTGTTTAAGCAGATGCGCCAGCGTTTTGCTGTCGGTGAGATCGTTAATCGCCACAATCTCAATATCATCGCTTCCCAGTGCGGCGCGGAATACGTTACGTCCGATACGGCCAAAACCGTTAATGCCAACCTTGATCATCATTGACTCCTTATCCGAAGTGGTTGCAGTCAATGTAGGACGATGCGTGATTGACGTAAACGACAAAAAAGGATCACTTTACGCCATTTTACGGCAGTGAAAGCGTTGGCGATATTCACCCGGAGTGAGATGCAGCTGGCGCTCAAAACTGCGGCGCAAATTGATGCTGCTGCCAAATCCGGTGTCAAGGGCGATGCGTTCCAGCGTCGCGCGGCTCTGTTCCAACAGTTCTCGTGCGGCGGCCAATCGCGCTTCTGCGACATAGCGCGCCGGTGACGCACCGGTTTCACGGGTGAATACGCGGGTGAAATTGCGTGGACTCATGGCGACACGTTCGGCCAATTTCTCAACCGACAGATCTTTCGCCAGGTTAGCGCGTATCCAGCTTTGCAGATCGTGGATCGGGCCAGTGCTGGTTTGCTGTAACTGGTAGCGGCTGAACTGCATCTGTCCGCCGGGGCGACGCAAATACATCACCATATCCTGAGCGATATCGCGTGCCACGCTGAAGCCAAAATCCTCTTCAACCAGCGCCAGCGTGAGATCAAAGCCGGAGCTGACGCCGCCGGACGTCCAGATAGGACCATCCTGAATATACAGCGGACCCCCTTCCACCTGAACACGGGGGAAGCGGGTTTGCAGGGTTTCCAGCAGGCGCCAGTGTGACGTGGCGCGGCGTCCGTCGAGCAAACCGGCTTCGGCGAGCAGCATCGCGCCACCACAAATTGACACCACACGCCGAGCCTGCGGAGCCGCCAGCCTGATGAAATCCACCACCATATTGCCCTCTTCAACGCTGTCACCGCGTCCGGTAATCATGATGGTGTCCCAGGCGGCGCGGGGATCTAATTCGGCCAGCTTCAGGTCAGCCAGCAGGTTGAGGCCCGACTGACCATGGATCACCTGATGCGGCTGCGTGGTGGCGATACTGACGCGATAACGTGGCTGATCAACGCCAACGGGCAGGTGCAGGTTGGCGTGCATCAGGATGTCGGCAATACCGGCGGCTTCAAATAACATGCCGCCATCGGGGACGATAACGAGAAAGTGCTTCATGGCGTAAAATGCTCATCGTGGCAAAATAAGCCAGATTATCGCACGGCGCCGTTATTTTTGCTGGTAATACGGTCCCTGGGTGATCGAATTACGCAGCACCAGTCGGCCCGGCATCAGTGGCTGCGCCGTCACGCTTTCGCCATCCAGCATTTTAGACAGTTGCGTTAATGCGCTCGACACCATCTCAGCAACCGGAACATGCACCGTGGTTAACGCCGGCAGGAGATAGGGCGCAACCGGGATATCATCAAAGCCCAGCAAGGAGACGTCATGCGGGATGCGCAAACCCGCGTTGTGCAAGGCGCAGGCGGCGCCAATCGCCATATCATCATTGCTGGCGACAATCGCGGAAAATCTGACTTTACGACGTAACAGTGCTTCAACCGCCAGTTGCCCACTGGCGCTGGTCCAGCAGCCGTCCAGCATCAGGTTTTCGTCGTATTCAATGCCATTGTCCATCAACGATGAAATATAGCCTTTCAGGCGACTTAATCCGGTGTGAGAGCTTCCCATCCCTTTGATAAAAGCGATCTCGCGGTGGCCCTGAGCAATTAAATGATTCACCGCGTTGAGGGTGTCATTTTCGTGGTCAGCACACACCGAATATTGCGGATGCTGCTTCAAACGGCGGTTTAACACGATTAACGGCTTACTCATACCAGGAATAAGTGCATCAATATCTTCCACGCTTAAATAGCGCGGATAGATGATCACGGCATCGCAATAGCTATCGATTAAAAAGTTTATGGCTTCGCGCTCTTGCTGCGCATTGTGTTTGCCATCGCCCAGCACCAGTTGTGAACCGAGTTTTTCCGTCATGGTCGCGGCCTGGAATAGTAGCTCGGTAAAAAAGGGACCATTGTAAAGCGTATTGGGTACCATCAGACCAATACTGTGCGAACGGTTGGTCGCAAGACTTCGTGCCAGCAGGTTAGGACGGTAATCCATCTCATCTATGGCCAGCATCACCCGATCCCGCACCGTTTTAGACACATAAGCATGGCCAGCCAGCACTCGTGACACCGTGGCTTTTGACACACCTGCGCGTTTTGCGACATCAAGCATTGTCGTCATTTATCTTCCTTCTCAGCGTTCTCGCGCATTGTAGCGCAAAAGCTCAATCTGAAAACCGCAGAGTGAGGCTCTTCTAACCGATAACGTTTTTTCTCATTATCATTCGATTTCATTACATATTTAAAAGGCTAACATAAAAATAATATGAAACCGGTCTCAGATTAATCATATTTTCACTCTTTAAATAAGGTTTAACGGTTTGAGTTATAGATCACAAAAAGAACAAATTGAATGTGTAACCGGTTGCAGAAACGATTCTCGGCGCGTAATTATTTAAAAAAAACGGAGGGTGTCATGGTGAAAATTCTATTGTGTTGTTCCGCAGGTATGTCAACCAGCATGGTCGTACAAAGAATGCAGAAAGCCGCTACGCAGCTGGGTTTAGAAGCCAAAATTGATGCCGTTGGCATGGAAGAGTTCAGTGAAAAAATCGCCGAGTATGACTGTTGTCTGCTAGGCCCACAGATCAAATATAAGCTGGCAGATTTCGAACGTCAGGCGCAGGAGTATCACAAACCGGTCACCGTCATTAATACCATGGATTACGGCATGTTAAATGGCGAAAAGATCCTGAAGTCGGCGCTCGCCCTGATTGATGCTAATAAGGGGGCATGATGAGTACACTGGCTGACTCCTTATTTGGTGTGATTGAAAACCGCATCAGTCCGATTGCTGCGCGACTCTCATCGCAACGGCATGTGGTGGCGATCAAGGACGGATTTATTGCCTCAATGCCGTTCCTGATTGTCGGCTCATTCATGCTGCTGTTCTCACATCCTCCTTTCAGTCAGGACAGCCAATGGGGCTTCGCCCAGTGGTGGCTGGGCATGGTGAAGCAGTACAACGACCAGCTGATGATGCCCTACAACATGACGATGGGCGTCATGGCGGTGTTCATCACCGGCGCGATTGCCTATAACCTGGCGCAAAGCTACAAACTGAATGGCCTGATGGCGGCGCTGCTGTCGCTGATGACTTTTTTGGTGGTGGCTGCACCGGAAAAGAACGGCGCATTGTCCGTCGCTTCGCTGGGTGGGGAAGGAATATTCACCGCCATCCTGATCAGCCTGTACTGCACGGAAGTGATGCACTGGCTGGTGAAGTACAACATTGGTTTCAAACTGCCGGAACAGGTGCCGCCGAAAATTCGTCAGTCCTTTGACCTGCTGATCCCCATCATGGTGATTTTCCTGACGCTCTACCCGCTGAACCTGTTTATGGAGAGCCACTTTGGTCTGTTGATTCCTCAGGCCATCATGTCAGTGTTTGCGCCAATTATCTCAGCAGCCGATTCACTGCCTGCGGTGCTCATCGCCGTCTTGCTATGTCATTTGCTGTGGTTTGCCGGCATTCACGGTGCGGCGATTGTCGGCGGCATCCTGCAGGCATTCTGGCTGAGTAATCTGGGGCTGAACCAGGAAGCGTTAAATGCCGGGCAAGAGATCCCTAAAATCTTTATCGAGCCATTCTGGCAGTTCTTCATCACCGTAGGCGGATCGGGTGCCACCATGGGCCTGGTGATTCTCTATCTGCGCAGCCGCTCCGCGCATCTGCGCGCCATCGGCCGCCTCGGCTTTGTACCCGGTATGTTTAACATCAATGAGCCGATTATTTTCGGTTCACCGGTGGTGATGAATCCGCTGCTGTTTATTCCCTTTATCACCACGCCGTTGATCAACGCGGTTATCGCCTGGACCGCTACCCGTACCAACCTAATCAACCACGTCATTTCGCTGGCCCCCTGGACCACGCCGGGACCGATTGGTGCCGCCTGGTCAACCGGCTGGGACTGGCGCGCAGTGGTGTTAGTCGCGTTCCTGATTTGTTTATCCACGCTGATTTATTACCCGTTCTTCAAAATGTATGAACGCCAACTGCTTGCGCAGGAAGAAGAGATGGCGCAGGAACAACTGGCTGAGGAGATGAAGTAATGCAAGAGATGCAGGAAATGGAAAGCACGGTGATGGAGCTGATCATTCATTCCGGGGAAGCCCGTTCATCATCGATGCAGGCACTGCAAGCGGCCCGAAAACACAACTGGCAGGAAGCCGATGCGTTGCTGGCAAGTGCACGAGATGCCGCGCGCGAAGCCCACAAAATTCAAACCGCGTTAATCGGTGCGGATGAAGGCTGCGGCAAAATTCCGGTCAACCTGATTATGGTGCATGCGCAGGATCATCTGATGAACGCCATGTTGTGCCGCGATTTAGTTGAAGAGCTGATCTATCTGCATCGTCAGGTGCAGGAGTTATCAAAAACCCACTTGCAGTAAGACGCAGTTAATCACATGAAAGGATGGATTATGTCTCAGTTACCGGCTGATTTTTTATGGGGCGGCGCCGTTGCCGCGCATCAGGTTGAAGGTGGATGGAACGAAGGCGGTAAAGGGCCGAGCATCGTCGATGTGTTGACGGGCGGAGCGCATGGCGTTGAACGTGAAATTACCGATGGCATTGTCGAGGGTAAACACTACCCCAATCATCAGGCCACCGATTTTTATCATCACTTCAAAGATGATATCGCGTTGTTTGCCGAGATGGGTTTTAAGTGTTTTCGTACCTCGATTGCCTGGACACGCATCTTCCCGAAAGGCGATGAGCAACAACCTAACGAAGCGGGCCTGCAGTTCTACGACGACATGTTTGATGAGCTGCTCAAATATGGCATCGAACCGGTGATTACGCTGTCGCACTTCGAGATGCCATTGCATCTGGTGCAGCAATATGGCGGCTGGCTGAATCGTGAATTGATCGATCTCTTTGTACGCTATAGCGAAGTGGTGATGAAGCGCTACAAAGGCAAAGTGAAATACTGGATGACCTTTAACGAGATCAACAACCAGCGTAACTGGCGCCGACCGCTGTTCGGCTACAGCAACTCAGGCGTGATTTTCACCGATCATGAAAATCCGGAAGAGGTGATGTATCAGGTACTGCATCATCAGTTTGTGGCCAGTGCCAAAGTGGTGAAGCTGGGGCATCAAATCAATCCTGAATTCAAGATCGGTTGCATGTTGGCGATGGTGCCGCTGTATCCGTGGTCATGCCATCCTGATGACGTAATGTATGCGCAAAAGTCGATGCAGGAACGTTATCTGTTTGGCGATGTGCACATGCGCGGTGCCTATCCTTCCTACATTTTGAAAGAGTGGGAACTGCGCGGATTCCACATTGAGATGGCGCCGGAAGATGCACAAACGCTGCGAGAAGGCTGCACCGACTATCTCGGCTTTAGCTATTACATGAGTAACGCCGTGGAGTATGCCAGCGCGACCCGCATGGACAGCGCACTCGAAGCATTCCCCGGCAGCCGAAAAAATCCGCATGTGCAGGCGTCAGATTGGGGATGGCAGATTGATCCCGTTGGCCTGCGCTACACGCTAAATGCGCTGTATGAGCGTTATCAGAAGCCGCTGTTTATTGTGGAAAATGGGTTTGGCGCCGTCGATCAACGTGAGGCCAACGGCGAGGTCAATGATGACTATCGTATTGCCTACCTGCGTGAACACATCGAGCAAATGAAAAAAGCCGTACTGGAAGATGGCGTGGATTTAATGGGCTTCACGCCCTGGGGCTGTCTCGACTGTGTCTCTTTTGGCACCGGCCAATACAGCAAACGCTACGGCTTTATTTACGTAAACCGTAATGACGATCAAACCGGCGATTTTTCGCGCTCGAAGAAAAAGAGTTTTGCCTGGTATAAAAAGGTCATCGCCTCGCAGGGTGAAGCGCTTTAATTAGCAATGCCCGGGCAGGAAGCCCGGGTTAATCAGAGTTGTCATCTCTTCGGCAGTGAATATCCTTTCCAGCCTGCGCAGGCAGGCTGAATAAATAACATGAACCCGAACCAGGAAAAAATATCATCCATGCGGTGAGGCCTGATGCTGCCTGAAACGGCGCTTCTGCTCACCTGATTGCAACCAAACGGAGTTATATCCTATGCCAAATAAGATCAAGATTGTCACTATCGGTGGGGGTTCCAGCTATACGCCAGAGTTGATTGAAGGGCTTATCCTGCGTCAGGAGCAGTTGCCGATTGCCGAGTTGTGGCTGGTGGATATTGAGGATGGCGCAGAAAAGATGGAAATTGTTGGCAGTATGGCAAAACGCATGATCGCGGCTGCCAAACTCGACTGGCAGGTGCATCTTTCTCTCGATCGCAAGGAAGCGTTAAAGGATGCGGATTACGTGACCACTCAGTTCCGCGTGGGGTTGCTGGATGCACGCTTAAAAGACGAAGTGATTCCATTAGCCAATGGTTTACTGGGCCAGGAAACTAACGGCCCGGGCGGGATATTTAAAGCGTTTCGCACGGTGCCGGTGATTCTCGACATTATCGAAGACATGCGTCAATTATGCCCAAACGCCTGGCTGGTGGATTTCACTAATCCGGCAGGCATGGTGACAGAAGCGGCGATTAAATATGGCAAGTGGGAAAAAACCGTTGGCCTGTGCAATGTGCCGTTCGGCCATATCACTCAGGCATGCAGCGTGCTCGGTGCGGAAGAGAACGATCTCTATTTCAAATTTGCCGGGCTTAACCATTTCCACTGGCATCGCGTCTGGGATCAGCAGGGCAATGAACGCACCGCAGAACTGATTGATAAAATCTATTCCCCAGACCAGCAGGAAACAAGCGATGAAGGGCTGAAAAATATTCATCAGATTCCGTTTAACTACGATCAGGTAAAACATCTCGGCCTGCTGCCCTGTGGTTATCACCGCTATTACTATTTGCAGGAACCGATGCTCGCTCATGCCATCGAAGAGTTCGAACAGTATGAAACCCGCGCTGAAGTGGTGAAGAAAACCGAAGCGCGGCTGTTCGAGTTATATAAAGACGTCAATCTTAACTACAAGCCTGAAGAGTTAAGTCAGCGGGGCGGGGCGCATTACAGCGATGCGGCTTGCGAACTCATTGCATCGATTCAAAATAACAGCGGAAAATTAATGGTGGTCTCAACGCGCAATAATGGCGCGATTGCCGATTTACCGTTTGATTGCGTGGTGGAGGTCACTGCCGCCATCACTTCTCATGGCGCAGAACCGCTGCGTTGGGGAGCGTTACCGCCTGCGGCGCGCGGCATGATTCAGTTAATGAAAGCCATGGAGGAAACAGTGATTGAAGCCGCCGTTACTGGAGATTACGGTGCGGCATTACACGCTTTCACCATTAATCCGCTGATTCCGGCGGGCGACACGGCGATCAAAGTGCTGGATCAATTGTTGTATGCCCATAAAGCCTATTTGCTGAAGTTCGCCAGCAAAATTGCGGAGATTGAGCAGACCAAACCGGAGATCGTTACCTTCGTCGATCAGTTACTGGCCGACAGGCAAGCGCACGCGCATAGGGCGTGATGAGGTTTTACAGGATCGAATGAGGCAGGCAGGAGACTGAAGACGGTGCCCGTTTGAACATCGCTGGGCGCCGAGAAAAGCACTCACCGTCTTGTTGGGCGGTGAGTGGATCAGCATTACGCGGTGAGTTCGTTACGTACGATAGCAGCACCTGCGCTCAAGGCTTCCAGCTTACCTCTGGCAACACGGCGCGACAGTGGCGTCATACCGCAGTTAGTAGAAGGATAAAGCTTATCGGCGTCGACAAACTGCAGTGCTTTACGCAAGGTGTCAGCGACTTCTTCCGCAGTTTCAATATTGTTGGTCGCCACATCAATGGCACCGACCATCACTTTTTTGCCACGGATCAGCTCAATCAGATCCATTGGCACGCGCGAATTCTGCGCTTCCAGTGAAATGATATCGATAGAAGACTTTTGCAGTTTAGGGAACACTTCTTCGTACTGACGCCACTCAGTGCCGAGGGTCTTTTTCCAGTCGGTGTTCGCTTTAATGCCGTAGCCATAGCAAATGTGCACGGCGGTTTCGCACTTCAGACCTTCAACGGCTCTTTCCAGTGCGGCAATGCCCCAGTCATTCACTTCATCGAAGAACACATTAAATGCGGGTTCATCAAACTGAATAATATCAACACCGGCTGCTTCTAACTCTTTGGCTTCCTGGTTAAGAATTTTGGCAAATTCCCAGGCGAGTTTTTCCCGGCTTTTGTAGTGACCATCATAAAGCGTATCGATCATGGTCATTGGGCCTGGCAGAGCCCACTTGATCTGTTGTTTGGTTTGCTGGCGCAGGAATTTAGCATCTTCAACAAACACTGGTTTTTTACGTACGACTTCACCGATCACGCTCGGCACGCTGGCGTCATAGCGATTGCGAATTTTCACAATCTCACGCTTTTCAAAATCAACGCCGCTGAGATGCTCAATAAAGGTGGTGACGAAGTGCTGGCGCGTTTGCTCACCATCACTGACGATATCAATACCCGCTAATTGCTGATCCTGCAGGGATAACAGCAGGGCATCTTTTTTGCCCTCGGCTAATTCATCACCCTGCAATTTCCATGGCGACCACAGCGTTTCAGGTTGAGCAAGCCAGGCCGGTTTCGGTAAGCTTCCTGCCGTTGAAGTAGGTAATAACAATTTCATAATCAATAACCTTTTATTTTGGCTTAATCAAAGAACGTAATGTGCAGACCACTGCTCAAGAATGTCTTGATAGGGTTTGATGAAGTGCTCTTCCGTATACTTCCCCTGCTCAATAGCCAACCGGCTGCGTTCTTCTCGATCGTAAACAATGCGCGTTAATGAATGGTCGCCATGTGTCAGGCTTGGCTGATAGCACTGGCCTGCGGCAGAGTTGGCATTGTAAATTTCCGGGCGGTAAATCTTCTGAAACGTCTCCATAGTGCTGATGGTGCCGATCAGTTCCAGATCCGTGTAATCATTCAGCAAGTCACCGGTGAAATAGAAAGCTAATGGCGCGACGCTGTTTTCAGGCATGAAGTAGCGCGCCTGCAATCCCATTTTGCCGAAGTAATGGTCGGTGAGAGACAGCTCATCTTGCTGATATTCAAAGCCCAATACCGGATGCTGATAGTCAGTGCGGTGATAGGTGTTCTTGCTGGATACGCTCAGGCAGATCACTGGCTTTTTATTAAAGCGCTCCTGATAAGCCGCCGAGTTGACGAAGCTTTTAAAGATATTGCCGTGCAGATCACCGAAACCTTCTGGCAGGCTGAAACCGGAGTTATTGTTATTGGCCGCCAGTAGACGCACGCTAAAATCGTAATCACGCACGTAAGATGAGAAGTTATTGCCTACGATGCCATCGATACGCTGCTGAGTTTTGCGATCAACAATATTGGTTTTCAGGATTTCGATCACCGGGAAGGTTTTGCCATTGCCTTCAATATCAATTTCCGCAGAAATGATTTCCAGCTCAACGGCATAACGATCGCCTTTTGGGTTGTCCGCGTGCGCCAGAGAGTTGAAACGGTTGTTCATCATCATTAAGGCATTGCGCAAATTCTGCTGGCGATGGGTTCCACGTGCCAGGTTAGCAAAGTTCGTGGTGATGCGCGTATTTTCAGATGGATTGTAGTTCTCATCGAAAACGCTGCTCTTAATTGAAAATGCAAAATCGTTGCTCATGATGCTCGGGTATCCTGATTTCAGCTGCAAAACCTTTCCGGCTTTAGGCGGGTAGACCTGATACTTCGGCCTATCACCTGCGGTAGATTTCACATTGTCTTAAGTCAATAACAATGCGAATTTTATGCCAGAGTCACTCAGTGATTGAAAGTGATTAAACTTCAAACCTGCATGAGCCAATTTCATGATCGGGTTCACACTCTGAAGCAGGGTGGTCAGAAGGGGGATTTTTTGCGGAAAAGCGAGCGGTGAAGATGGGCCAGACCAGCGACAAAAGTGAAGTGATGGCCAACACGCCCGGAGGCGACGCGGAAGAATTTACCTAATGGGAAATAAAAAATCCACGCCAGGCGTGGATTTTTTTGGCTGAATTTAATTCAACAGGGTCTAATCATCGACTTGAAGGTTAGACGTTGAACAGGAAGTTCATCACGTCGCCATCTTTCACGATATACTCTTTACCTTCTGAGCGCATCTTGCCGGCTTCTTTCGCGCCTTGCTCACCTTTATAGGTAACAAAGTCATCAAAAGCGATGGTCTGCGCACGGATAAAGCCTTTCTCGAAGTCGGTGTGAATTTTACCGGCTGCCTGTGGCGCGGTCGCGCCCACTGGGATGGTCCATGCACGTACTTCTTTCACGCCAGCGGTGAAGTAAGTTTGCAGGTTGAGCAGGGCATAACCTGCACGGATCACGCGGTTCAGACCCGGCTCTTCCAGACCCAGCTCTGCCATGAACTCGTCACGCTCTTCGTCATCCAGCTCTGCGATGTCGGATTCAACGGCTGCACATACCGGCACCACCACTGAACCTTCGGCTTCTGCAATCGCACGCACCTGATCAAGGTACGGGTTGTTTTCAAAACCGTCCTCGTTCACGTTAGCGATGTACATGGTGGGCTTCAGGGTCAGGAAGCTCAGGTAGCGAATGGCCGCTTTCTCGTCTGCATCCAGTTTCAGCGCGCGTAACATGCCCGCTTCGGACAGATGCGGCAGGCACTTCTCTAGTGCAGCCAGCTCAGCTTTAGCATCTTTGTCGCCGCCTTTGGCTTTCTTCTGGCAACGCTGAATAGCACGTTCACAAGTGTCGAGATCGGACAGCGCCAGCTCGGTGTTGATGACGTCAATATCTTCCGCCGGATTCACTTTGCCGGAAACGTGAATAATATTGTCGTTCTCGAAGCAGCGCACCACGTGACCGATAGCTTCGGTTTCACGAATGTTGGTCAGGAACTGGTTACCGAGGCCTTCACCTTTGGATGCGCCTTTTACCAGACCGGCGATATCGACGAATTCCATGGTGGTCGGCACAACACGCTGTGGCTTAACGATTTCGCTCAGCTGATCGAGGCGCAGATCGGGCATTGGCACCACACCGGTGTTAGGCTCGATGGTGCAGAACGGAAAGTTGGCTGCTTCGATACCCGCTTTAGTCAGCGCGTTGAACAGGGTGGATTTACCGACGTTCGGCAGGCCCACAATACCGCATTTAAATCCCATGGTCTGATTACCTTTCTCACTGAGTGTACGGCACTGGCTGGCAGCGCCGACAGATTCAAAAAATTTCGCGCATTATACACAGAATTGCCTTCTGCGGCGCGGGAATTGGGCTTAGCCAGCCTTGAACGCATGCAGGCGGTTCATCGCCTTGATTTTGTCTTCTTTCAGCCACAGTTCTGTGCAGCGCACCGCTTCATCCACGGCATCGTCAATCAGTTTTTGCTCGCTGGCAGGCGGTTTGCCTAACACGAAGCCGGTAACCTTATTGCGATCGCCGGGATGACCGATGCCAACCCGCAGGCGATGGAAATTATTGATATTGCCAAGCTTGCTGATGATGTCTTTCAGACCGTTATGCCCGCCATGACCACCGCCCTGTTTGAATTTGGCGATGCCAGGAGGCAGATCCAGTTCATCGTGTGCCACTAAAATTTCTTCTGGTGCGATGCGATAAAAGGTCGCCATTGCCGCAACCGCTTTGCCACTCAGGTTCATAAAAGTAGTGGGCACCAGCAAACGGACATCTTCACCCGCCAGTGACAGGCGTGCAGTGTAGCCGTAGAATTTCGGCTCCTCTTTCAATGACTGATTGTTCCGGTCGGCCAGCAAATCCACATACCAGGCACCTGCGTTATGGCGCGTTGCGGCGTATTCAGCGCCGGGATTGGCCAGCCCCACAATCAGTTTAATGCTGCTCACGATGTTTATCCTGTCTTGCTGCGGAAAGGGCGATAGTTTACTGCCTGCAAGCGGCGATGACAAAGGGTGCTGAGTACAGATGATACCTCTGCGTGACTTATCAATTTCTATCGAAATCAAGCCTCTGGCCGTAAAGAAATGTCAGAGATTGTGAAGGATGTGTGATCCTGTACGCAATTTAACCGGCAGTCATTGCCTAAACTTATGACAAGTTAACCATACGTGCTGTTTTGCTTTTTCATAAGGATGGAGGTGAATCATGAAACGTCAACAATGCCGCTATTTAGGTAATGGCCTGATGTGTTTAGGTTTACTGACGATGGTATTAGGCGTCGGCTATTCCATTATTAATCAGCTGCCTGCGTTAAACCTGCCGCAATTCCTCGCGCATGGTGCCATGTTCAGCATCTTTGTCGGGGCACTGTTGTGGCTGGTAGGGGCGCGCGTCAGCGGACGTGAGCGTGTCGAAGACCGCTACTTCTGGTTACGCCATTACGGTGACAAACGCTGCCGCCGCAATCACTCTTCACATTAAGAGAGAGCAGCTTCCTGCACCGGCTGTAACTGCACGAAATAACGTTCGACGCGGTTACGGCCACTGGCTTTTGCACGGTATAACGCTTCGTCCGCCAGGCCGAGTAAAATCGGGAAGGTGTGATCGCGATGGTTAGCGGTAGCATAGCCAATACTCACGGTATAGCAGACGTCGTTGGGCTGCGACAGCTGTGTCGCCAGACGGATACGCTCACACACCCGTTCTGCATCCTCGCTATTGCCCGGCAGAATCGCCGCAAACTCTTCACCGCCCAGACGGGCAAAATGACCTTCTGCGGGCAGCAACGCCTGCACCACCTGACAAAAATCGATTAATACGCTGTCACCTTGCAGATGGCCGTAACGATCGTTAATGCCTTTGAAATGGTCAAGATCAAACAGCACGGCCGAGTAAACCAATGGCTGCGGATTGCGCGTATTGCGTAACACTAATCTATCGGCTTGCTCGAACAGGGCGCGACGATTCCAGACGCTGGTCAGGGGATCGTGAAGCGAGGCCCGTTTGTGAGCTATCTGCGTGCGCTCATTGACCATCGCCAGAATGGTAAATGTCAGGCCAATCACAAACAGAATGGATTCAAGAATCACGTACACCGAAAAGCTGGAACCGGCTATCGCGCCGCGCACCGGGGTGGCGATGGCATCATCCAGGAATATACGCGCCACGTGAAACAGCAGATGGATCCACAGCAACATCTGCGCCGGCCAAAAGGTCACCTGCAGTGCATTGCGCGATTGCCATAACAGGCGAATCAGGGCACCGGTGTAAATAATGCAAAGCAGACATATGACTAAAACGCGTTTAGGTTGGCTGGCGTAAAACTGCGGGAACGCGCAGAGAATGGCCCATAACAATGCAGCCGCTAACCAGCTGAATCCGAGAGGTTTATTGCAGAATGCTCGAAAAGCGTTCAGCAGATTACCATAGGCCAGCATCATCACCACGTTGCCGACAGCGATGGGAAGAAAAACAAATCCAGCACTGCGCAGACTGCTGAGAAACACCGCTGTCAGGGTCAATGTGAGCGCCAGCGTAGTGAACCCCAGCACGCGATCGTACTGCGCACCCACCCAGGCGAACACCAAAATAATGCTCAAAAAACCCAGCACATAGAGCTCGCAAACAAATAGTGTGTAAATGTCGAGAGTCATAGTGGTCGGAGTTCTCAGAAAAAAGTGTGGAGAAAAATACCACTAATCAATGGCCCGCTAAAGTGCAGCATCGCGAGTCGAATGAAAAGAGTGTAAGGCAGGGAGAATAGCGAATTTTAACGAAATTTATCGCGAAAATATCTGTAGCGAGAGCGGCTTAATCGGTAAATGAAGCGGATTGTTGGGAATAAAAACCGGGCGCGGGGCCCGGTTTCATGCAATGTATTAATGTTCGAACATTGCGGAGATGGACTCTTCGTTACTGATACGGCGAATCGCTTCGGCCAGCATGCCAGAGAGCGTTAAGGTACGCACGATTGGCAGGGCTTTCATCTCGTCTGACAGCGGAATGGTGTCGCATACGATAACCTGATCGATCACTGACTTACGCAGGTTTTCGACCGCGTTACCAGAGAAGATGGGGTGAGTCGCATAAGCGAAGACACGTTTCGCGCCGCGCTCTTTCAACGCTTCAGCTGCTTTGCACAGCGTACCGCCGGTGTCGATCATATCGTCGACCAGTACACAGTCACGACCTGCCACGTCACCGATGATGTGCATCACCTGAGAAACGTTCGCACGCGGGCGACGTTTATCGATGATAGCCATATCAGTGTCATTGAGCAGCTTAGCAATAGCACGCGCACGCACGACGCCGCCGATGTCCGGGGAAACCACAATCGGGTTTTCCAGGCCAATCTGCAGCATATCTTCCAGCAGGATTGGGCTACCGAACACGTTATCAACCGGGACATCGAAGAAGCCCTGAATCTGTTCGGCGTGCAGATCAACCGTCAGAACACGGTCAACACCCACGCTGGAGAGGAAATCGGCAACCACTTTGGCGGTGATAGGCACACGAGCAGAACGCACGCGGCGGTCCTGACGGGCATAACCAAAGTAAGGGATAACAGCAGTAATACGACCAGCAGAAGCCCGACGCAACGCGTCGACCATCACAACCAGCTCCATCAGATTATCATTGGTGGGGGCACAGGTGGACTGGATGATGAAAATATCACCACCGCGTACATTTTCGTTGATCTGTACACTTACTTCACCATCACTGAAACGGCCGACAGCGGCGTCTCCGAGGCTAGTGTAAAGGCGGTTGGCAATACGTTGTGCTAGTTCCGGGGTGGCGTTACCAGCAAATAGCTTCATATCAGGCACGAGAAGAACCTCAGGCTTGGCGTCCAGAGAATGAACGTTTCAAAAGTAACCGGCGAATACTTTTGAAGTCGTTCATACGGGTGTGTTAATGCGTCACGTGCAGTGCCTGGAACAGGGTGGCACTGTCACGCAAACGCTTAGAGCCCGGAAAGGGTGCGTTGCAACGGCGAGATATTAAGCCCGCGCGCCACAAATCCGCAAATCCATTTCGGGGCAAGCTCCAGCACCTGACGAGCAGCGGATTCGGTGCTAAATTCAGCAAATACACAAGATCCGGTCCCGGTCAGGCGCGACGGCGCGTATTCTAGCAGCCAGGAAAGCAGCGCATCAACCTCGCGAAAACGTTTTCTTGCCACAGCTTCACAATCATTGTGAAAAGGACGCTGTAACAGTTCATCTAATGTGCGTATCGGTGAATTGCGCGTCAAGTCAGGATCGCGAAAGATATCCGGCGTGCCGATGCTGATGCCAGGATGCGCCACCAGATACCATTTCTCTTCCGGTTCTGCGGGCTGAATCTGCTCGCCAACCCCTTCAGCAAAGGCGGCGTGACCACGCACGAACACCGGAACATCGGCACCGAGCTGGACGCCAAGGGTGGCTAACTCATCCACGCTAAGCCCGGTTTGCCATAAATGGTTCAGCGCCACCAGCACGGTCGCGGCATCCGATGAACCGCCGCCCAGTCCGCCGCCCATCGGAAGACGTTTTTCCAGGGCTATCTCCGCACCCGCGTTTTCGGGCAGCGTACCGCGAACGACCGCGGCTTGCTGTAACATCCGCGCCGCCCGCACGATCAGGTTATCGTCATCGGCGACGCCCGCTAACGGCGTCAGCAGCGTAATCTTCCCACTGCGGTCAGGCGTGATCTCAAGCCTGTCGCCGTGATCAAGAAACTGAAACAGCGTTTGCAGATTGTGGTAGCCGTCAGCGCGACGGCCCGTAATGTAGAGAAACAGATTCAGTTTTGCCGGAGCAGGCCAGGTGGTGATCATTGCGTGGTCCAGCTATCCATGCGCAGTTTGATTCGCTGACCACCTTCAGTCAGTTCAAGATTGGCCGGCAGCGGTGGATTCACTTTGCTGTCGTAATCAGAGATGTTCACTTTCCACTGCTGACCATTTCGGCTGTAGTTAACACTCTGCAACTGATAGCTGCTGTTGAGCTGATAATCCGTGGCATCACCCGGCAGACCCATCATCCACTGACGCAGGTTCGCCAGCGGGATATCCATGCCGGTCAACTGTGAAATCATCTTCTCAGCATCGTTACTCACGTAGCGCTTGCCTTTGTTATCGACGATTTGCACCACCGAACCTTGCGCATCCAGCTGCAGCTCGGTGCTGCCAAGCGGGTTGGTTAACAACAGACGATAGCGATCGGCGGCGGTTTGCTGCCAGTTGAAGCGCGCATAGACTTTTTGCTTATCAGAGAGATAGGCAAAAGCGCCACGCGTTTGATATTGGGTGATTTTCTCAACGGCTTGTTGATGCTGCTGCCATTGCGGTGAGGTGGTGCTGGGGCCAGGACCTTGTGGTTTGTTGATGCTACAAGCAGCCAGCAATACGCTGGCAAGGGGCAAAAGGCGCAACAGCTTGCGCGGGGGCAAATGCATCACGTGGTCGTCTCCTCAGACACGTTTTTACTTCGTAACCGATAACGCTAACCATCCAATACTATGCCGTCAATGCCGATGTAAGGATAATTGCGCACGATCAGTTTAATCTTATTACAGTCATAGCCTTTGTATGGCTTTTCTTGATCTATGGCATCTTGTAGAATGCGCTTCACAAAGCCCTGACAAATATTGGGACATCCCAACCCGAATCACCATGACGCTGCTTGCTCTCGGAATCAACCACAAAACCGCACCTGTTGCGCTGCGCGAACGCGTTGCGTTTCTGCCAGACACGCTGGATCAGGCTCTGAATAGCCTGTTGTCCCAGCCGATGGTTCAGAGTGGTGTGGTGCTCTCAACCTGTAATCGTACTGAACTCTATCTCAGCGTAGAGCAGCAGACAGATTTGCAGGAGAGGTTGGTGCGCTGGTTGTGCGAGTATCACGATCTGCGTGAAGAGGATGTCCGTGCCAGCCTTTACTGGCATCAGGACAACGCCGCCGTCAGCCATCTGATGCGCGTTGCCAGCGGTCTGGATTCGCTGGTATTGGGCGAACCGCAAATTCTCGGCCAGGTTAAAAAGGCCCATGCTGATTCTTCGCGTGACCATGCGCTAAGCAGCGAGCTGGAGCGCATGTTCCAGAAGACCTTCTCCGTCGCTAAACGCGTGCGCACCGAAACTGAAATCGGTGCCAGCGCGGTCTCTGTCGCCTTCGCCGCCTGTTCTCTGGCGCGTCAAATCTTCGAATCACTCAGCACGGTCAACGTGTTGCTGGTGGGCGCCGGGGAAACCATCGAGTTAGTGGCGCGTCATCTGCGTGAACACAAAGTGCAGAAGTTGATGATTGCCAACCGCACCCGCGAGCGTGCGCAGCTGCTGGCCGATGAAGTGGGCGCAGAAGTGATTGGGTTGGGTGATATTGAAACCCGTCTGGCCGATGCGGATATCATTATTTCTTCTACTGCCAGCCCGCTGCCGATTATTGGCAAAGGCATGGTGGAGCGCGCCTTGAAAGCACGTCGCAACCAGCCGATGCTGCTGGTGGATATCGCCGTACCGCGTGATGTCGAACCTGAAGTGGGTAAGCTGGCGAACGCCTATTTGTACAGCGTCGATGATTTGCAAGCGATCATCGAGCAGAATATGGCACAACGCAAAGCCGCTGCAGTCCAGGCCGAAAGCATAGTTGTGCAGGAAAGTGGCGAATTTATGGCATGGCTGCGTGCGCAAAGCGCGGGCGACACCATTCGCGAATATCGTTCACAGGCGGACGACGTGCGTGCCGAGTTGCAGGAGCGTGCGATTGCCGCGCTGCGTCAGGGCGCGGATGCCGAGAAAGTCTTGCAAGAGTTAGCGCACAAGCTGACCAACCGTCTGATTCATGCACCAACCAAATCACTGCAGCAGGCCGCGCGCGATGGCGACAACGAACGCCTGCAGATCTTACGTGACAGCCTCGGTTTAGAGTAATCTGGTCTGTCACGACCTATCACTGGGATACCCTCTATTACATGAAGAGCTCTATTGTTGCCAAGCTGGAAGCCCTCCAGGAACGCCACGAAGAAGTTGAAGCGTTGCTGGGCGATGCCGGCGTCATTGGCGATCAGGAACGTTTTCGCGCCTTATCACGCGAATATGCACAGTTGACCGATGTGACCCGTTGCTTCCGCGACTGGCAGCAGGTGCAGGAAGATATCGAAACAGCTGAAATGATGCTCGACGATCCTGAAATGCGTGAAATGGCTAACGAAGAGTTAAAAATTTCGCGTGAGAAGCGTGAAGTGCTGGAACAACAGCTTCAGGTGCTGCTGCTGCCAAAAGACCCTGATGATGAACGTTCGTGCTTTGTGGAAGTGCGCGCCGGAACCGGCGGAGATGAAGCGGCAATTTTCGCAGGCGATCTGTTCCGTATGTACAGCCGTTATGCCGAAGCACGCCGCTGGCAGGTCGAGATCATTAGCGCCAACGAAGGCGAGCACGGCGGCTACAAAGAAGTTATCGCCCGAATTAATGGTGAAGGCGCTTACGGTCGTTTGAAATTCGAATCCGGCGGTCATCGCGTTCAGCGCGTCCCGGAAACCGAATCTCAGGGCCGTATTCATACCTCTGCCTGCACCGTGGCGGTGATGCCAGAATTGCCGGAAGCAGAAATGCCGGAAATCAACGCGGGCGACCTGAAAATCGATACCTTCCGCTCCTCAGGTGCCGGTGGTCAGCACGTTAACACCACCGACTCAGCGATTCGTATTACCCACTTGCCCACCGGTATTGTGGTGGAGTGTCAGGACGAACGTTCCCAGCACAAAAACAAAGCCAAAGCGCTGGCGGTATTGGGTGCGCGTATTCATGCCGCCGAAACCGCCAAGCGTAATGCGGCAGAAGCCTCAACCCGTCGCAACCTGTTGGGCAGCGGCGACCGTTCGGACCGTAACCGCACTTACAACTTCCCGCAGGGTCGTGTTACCGATCATCGTATCAACCTGACGCTGTACCGCCTGGATGAAACCATGGAAGGGAAGCTGGATACGCTGATCGAGCCGATTGTACAGGAGTATCAGGCCGATCAGCTGGCCGCGCTGGCTGGACAAGACTGATGATGATTCGCCACTGGCTCAAGCACGCAGTGTTCGCACTCTGTGGCGGAGACAGCCCGAAACGGGATGCGGAGATTTTGCTGGGGTTCGTAACGGGAAAATCACGCAGCTGGCTGGTGGCGTTTGACGATCATGAACTCGACGCTACTCAGCTTGCCGAACTTGATGCGCTGCTGGCGCGTCGGGTGAAAGGCGAACCGATTGCGCATCTGGTGGGCGAGCGTGAGTTTTGGTCGCTGCCGTTGCGCGTCAATGATGCCACATTAATTCCGCGTCCGGATACCGAAGTGCTGGTGGAACAGGCGCTCTTACGTATTCCCGCAACACCGTCCTCCTTGCTCGATCTTGGCACCGGCACCGGTGCTATCGCATTAGCGCTGGCGAGTGAACGTCCTGACTGCCAGGTGTTGGGCTGCGACCGTATCCCAGCAGCCGTGGCGCTGGCGGAAGAGAATGCTCAGCGGTTGCACATCAGCAATGCGCGTTTCCAGCTCAGCCACTGGTTCGATGACATTCCCGCCCAGCGTTTCGATCTCATCGTCAGCAATCCTCCTTATATCGACGCCGCCGATGAGCATCTGCAGCAGGGCGATGTACGCTTTGAACCGCTTAGCGCACTGGTGGCCGACGAGGCGGGGCTGGCTGATTTGCGTTTGATTATTCACCGTGCCCCACATTGGTTGCAGTCTGGCGGCTGGCTGTTACTGGAGCACGGCTGGCAACAAGATGAAGCTGTGCGCGAGATCATGACGCAGCACGGCTATCAGCAGGTCAGCAGCATTAACGATTATGGCGGCAATCCGCGCGTCACACTTGGGCAATTTTTTTGATTTAAGGAAGCACCATGGCAAGCTGGTATCCGCTGATTAAACATTTTCACCTGCTGACGGTTGCCCTGACTATCAGTCTGTTTTTACTGCGCTTTTACTGGCTAACCACCGGTTCGGCAATGCTGCAGCGCCGCTGGGTTCGCATTGCGCCGCATATTAATGACACCTTTTTATTTCTCAGTGGCGTATTGCTGGTGGTGATTACGCACTTTTATCCGTTCTCACCGCAAGGAAGCTGGCTGACGGAGAAGCTGTTAGGGGTTATTATCTACATCGCCTTAGGTTCCGTGGCATTGAGCCGTCGCCCACGCAAGATGGGGACACGTTGGATCGCTTGTCTGATTGCAATCGTAGCACTGCTGTTTGTGATTAAGCTGGCGATGACCAAAATGCCGTTATTGGGGATAGTATGACCTCGCCAGAGCTAGTTGATTACAGTGAAACACCGTTGAGTGAAGCGGTGATTGGCGCAACCTGCGCCATACGCAATGATTTTTCTGCGCCATCCGTTCAGCAACAGCTGGCGGCATTAGTTGAAGAAGCACGGGAATACGTCAGTAGCGAACAGGATGCCGACTTGCAACTGGGCAAGCTGCTTGAATTGTTTTATCGCCAGTGGGGCTTTGGTGGCGCCAGCGGCGTCTACAATTTGTCCGATGCGCTGTGGATCGATAAAGTGCTGAAGAGCCGACAGGGCACCGCCGTATCGCTGGGGGTGATTCTGTTACACATTGCCGACGAGCTGGAGCTGCCGCTGATCCCGGTGATTTTCCCTACCCAGTTGATTCTGCGTGCTGACTGGCTGGACGGTGAAATGTGGTTGATCAACCCTTTCAACGGCGAAACGCTGGATACACATACGCTGGAAGTGTGGCTGAAGGGCAATATCAGCCCGACCGCGAAGCTCTACAATGATGATCTGGATGAAGCCAAAACCATCAACGTGATGCGTAAAATGCTGGATACGTTGAAAGCGGCACTGATGGAAGAGAAGCAGATGGAACTGGCGTTAAACGTCAGCCAGGTACTGCTGCAGATTGATCCCGATGACCCGTATGAAATCCGCGATCGGGGGTTAATCTACGCTCAGCTTGAGTGTGAACATATCGCGCTGACCGATTTGACCTACTTCGTTGAACAGTGTCCAGAAGATCCGGTCAGCGAAATGATTAAAGTGCAGATTCACGCAATTGAACAGAAACAGGTGACGCTGCACTAAGCGTCATCTCGACAATAAGGAAAGGGCATGACTCAGAAAGTAGTAAATATCGGCGATATCAAGGTCGCAAACGATCTGCCATTTGTTCTCTTTGGTGGCATGAACGTGCTGGAATCGCGCGACCTCGCCATGCGTATTTGCGAACACTATGTAAAAGTGACCGACAAACTCGGTATCCCTTACGTGTTCAAAGCCTCTTTTGACAAAGCTAACCGCTCTTCCATCAAATCCTACCGTGGTCCAGGTCTGGAAGAGGGCATGAAGATTTTCCAGGAGCTGAAACAGGCTTTCGGCGTGAAAATCATCACTGATGTGCATGAAGCTTCACAGGCGCAGCCGGTGGCGGATGTCGTTGATGTGATTCAGCTGCCTGCGTTCCTGGCGCGTCAGACCGATCTGGTGGAAGCGATGGCGAAAACCGGTGCAGTCATCAACGTTAAGAAACCGCAGTTCGTTAGCCCAGGCCAGATGGGTAACATTGTCGATAAATTCGCGGAAGGCGGTAACGACAAAGTAATCCTGTGCGACCGTGGCAGCAATTTCGGTTACGACAACCTGGTTGTCGATATGCTGGGCTTCAACGTGATGAAGAAGGTCACCAACAACAGCCCGGTGATCTTCGACGTGACCCACGCACTGCAGACGCGCGATCCGTTCGGCGCGGCTTCAGGTGGACGTCGCGCGCAGGTAGCTGAACTGGCTCGTGCGGGTATGGCGGTGGGTATCGCCGGTCTGTTTATTGAAGCGCACCCTGAGCCGAACAGCGCGAAATGCGACGGCCCATCCGCGCTGCCGCTGGATAAGCTGGAGCCATTCCTGGTGCAGATGAAAGCGATTGATGATCTGGTCAAGAGTTTCCCGGAACTGGATACCAGCAACTAATTGCGTTATCCAGATGTAAGAAAGGCGCCGATGGGCGCCTTTTTTTTGCTTTGAATCTGAGCGTCAGACGCTACAGCATAATTGTCAGTAAATAGCCGGCAAACAGTGCCAGATGCGCGGCGCCGTTCAGCACATTGGTACGCCCGGTTGAGAACGAAATATGGCACAGAATCAGCGCGGCACTCATGATCACCATATGTGGTGGCTCAAGACCAAATATCAGCTGCTGACCGGTCAGGGTGGCGATAATGCTCACCGCCGGCACCGTCAGAGAGATGGTGGCTAATACCGAACCAAAGAACAGGTTCATCGCACGCTGTACCTGGTTCATTAACACCGCTTTGATGGCCCCTAACCCTTCCGGCGACAGAATCAGCAACGCCACCAGGAAACCGGTGAACTGCTCAGGTGCATTCAGTTCCGTCAGCAGATGCTCCAGCGTGTTGGCGTTCATCTTGGTCACGCTGATCACCGCGATCAGATGAATGATCAACCATACCGTGTGCCACAGTGAGCTATGCGCAGAAGGCTTACCATGATGCGGATCGCCATCGTCACCGTCATCCTCATGCTCATAAACAAACAGGCTCTGGTGCGTTTTGGTCTGAATCAGCAGGAACACGCCGTACATGGCAGCGGAGATCGCGGCAATGATCAACGCCTGAGCCGTGGTGAAGTTACCGCCTGGCAGCGCATTCGGAAACACCAGCACCAGAATCGCCAGCGGGAAGATGGCAATCATGTACTGCTTTACGCCCGCCAGATTGACATATTGGGTGGCGAATTTGCGTCCGCCCAGCAGCAGCGCAAAGCCCACCAGGCCGCCGGTGACAATCATGATGATGGAGTAGAGCGTGTCACGCATTAGCGCAGGTGCAGCATCGCCGGTGGCCATCAAGGCGGAGATCAAACTGACCTCCAGAATCACCACGGACAGGCTCAAAATCAGCGAGCCATAGGGTTCACCCAGGCGGTGTGCCAGCACGTCAGCATGACGCACCACGCTGAAAGCACTACAAAGGATGGCGACCAGCGCCAGCAGGTTGATGCCGATAATCGGCAATAATGCCGTCTGACCGCCAAAGAAGCTCAGCACCGTCAGCGCGACAATCGGGAAAATCAGTGAGTACTCGGTATGTCGGGTTTTCTCATGTGTAGCCATTCACCATCCTCTCCGGCAAAAAGAACAAAACAGGCGATCAGTGCCTGATAAATATAATGACTTTTCTGACGCAGCGCAGTGTAACTTTTCAACAGTTGTGTTTCAGGCTTTTTACGCGACTTTACTTTGTCAGGTTTTTGATTCTAATCCATCAAAAGAAGTAATTATCTACTAATAACGTAGACTATTCATTTTGTTATGAATCGATAAAAGTAATTTTGGGATAAAATAATACCTGTTTTAATCTTATTTCAATGCGGTTTATCGGAGTTTTATGAATTTAAAAAACCTTGTGTAACTAAAGTATATGTTTGCCATTTCATTGCTTTCTTCGTCATCACGCTGTTCAAGTTATCTGCCAGTCAGCCGATGCTATTTACAAAGAATTTCCCCTTTGTGATCGGGGTCAATCTTGAAACTTTTGTTAAAAATGCATTAATGTCTTCTCTTAAGTCGACGCAACGCGTGTTGCCTGTAAGACATCATCTTTGAGGAGCCGAACCGACAAGATGTCAGCGCAGTAGAGGAGGTCGCATTGTTAACCCGGGAATTTCTGTTAAAAGCGGATTGTAAAACATCATTTGGCGATATTGACGAAGCGCTGCTGTGGAGCTGTGAAAAGCGTGCCGCGTCACTCGCTGCCACACTGGCTTGTCGCCCTGACCAAAGCCCCGTGTGGATTTTCGGCTATGGCTCCCTGATGTGGAACCCGGTTTTTGAGGCGGAAGAAGTGGCTTCCGGACGACTCGAAGGCTGGCATCGTGCTTTCTGTCTGCGTCTGACCGCTGGCAGAGGAACGGTATTGACGCCCGGTCGTATGCTGGCGCTAAAAGAAGGCGGTGCAACCAGCGGTCTGGCTTTCCGTTTACCCGAAGCGCGGTTGCATGACGAGCTGGAGCTGCTGTGGAAGCGCGAGATGATCACCGGCTGTTATCTGCCAACCTGGTGCGAACTGGAACTGGAAGATGCTCGCAAAGTGACGGCGTTGGTATTCATCATGGATCCGCGTCACCCGCTGTATGAAGCAGACTCCTGTCGCAGCACCATCGCACCGTTGATTGCCCAGGCCAGCGGACCATTGGGTACCAATGCCCAGTATCTCTACTCCCTCGAACAGGAGTTGGGTAAACGCGGCATGCAGGAAGATGCGTTGACGCGTCTGGCCGCTGAAGTGAGGGCGCTGCAGCAGTCTGCAGCGCGTTAACTACTGTTTAACCGGATTAATCAGCCAGGTTCCGGGTTTGTCAATGGTCAGTGATTGGCTCATTACCTGGCTGCCATTTTGCACTTCAATTCGATAACTCCCCGCCGCCAGATTGAGTGAAGCAAAGCCGCTGCTGGTGGGTTTCACGTCCTTCGCTTCGCCGTTAAGCAGCACTTTCTCTCCCTCCTGCAAGCGCAGATAGACGGTTGCCATACCTGGCGCGCTGGCTGCTGCGCTCTGACTCGCTACCGGCGCTGACGCAGAAGGTGTCGCGGCGATCGAAGCGGTTTCACTGTGGCGATTCGTTTTCCACACCACCACCACCACGGCCAGAATGGCAATGGCAGCGGCGGCGACCAGACCAGGCGAAAGGCGACGCACGTTGCGTGGCGTGACAGGTTCAATCGCCGCCGCTGCATGATTCACCGCCATTACCTGTGGTTCAGGCACCGGAGCGGCGACGGGTTCAGGCGCTGGAGCTGGAGCTTCAACCGCCACCGGGAAGGTGGTGACCAGTGCTTCAACATCGCTCACCGGCAAATCAATCAGGCTGGCAAACGCATCAATGCTTTGTGGGCGATCGCCGGGTTTCATTGCCAGCGCACAGTCGATGGCATGCAGTAGCGGCAGGGAATAGCCTGCTGGCTTGCGTTCAACCAGTGGCTGATAGTTATCCTCGATGCAGCGCACCACGCTAACCGGAGGCGCATGGCCGGTAATCAGATTGTGCAGCACCGCGCCAAGCGCATAGATATCGGTCCACGGACCTTGCTCAACTTCACCCTCTTCGCTGTATTGCTCAATCGGGGCAAAGCCAGGCTTCAGCATGATCTCGGTTTCATCGGAGAGATTGCCGATCTCCTTCCGCGCTGAGCCAAAATCGAGTAACACCGGCAGCTGATTTTCCTGGATTTGGATGTTATCCAGCGAAATATCACGGTGCAGATAACCGGCGGTATGGATGGTATTAATTGCGCCAAACAGCGGCGGTAACAGCCGACGAATCCAGGACTCATCGATACTGTCCGGGCTGGTGACCTGCCACTCTTTTAATGTCATCCCGCTGTAGTAGAGCGTGCCCATATAGGCGGTGCCATTCTCTTCCCAGAAGCGCAACACGTGCAGCAGGCCGGGATGATTAAAACGTGCGAGCAAACGGGCTTCCTGAATGAAGCTGTTACGTCCGGCGTTGAACAGTTTCTGGAAGCGCTCGCCACGCAACTCCAGCGACAGGTCAGCGGCACGCACCGCCAGTGAAACCGGCATGTACTCTTTGATGGCGATGGTGCGTTCCAGTTGATGGTCCCAGGCACGGTAAACAATGCCAAAGCCGCCGCCGCCAATCACTTCCTTGATTTCAAATTCATTAAACCGGTAACCCGCAGGCAGGGCATTCGGTGTGTGGTTTTCGTTTGCCGACATAGTGAACTCTCTGAACACGTCCTGTAGCGCCTGCCAGTCTGTTGACGTCAGGCGACGACCGCTAATTAATTAATGTTACGCCAGGCACCAATCGCCGGATCGGCAAGATCCGCATGCAGGGTGTCAATCAGTAACACAGTCACTTTTTGCTGTGGCATAAACTGCGACGACCAAACGCCGCGTAAGGTTTCAACCCGACTCTTCACCGTGTCACTGTCTTGACCTGCTGTCTTATCCATTTTAATCAGCAGATTGCCGGTGAAGCGCCACACATGTTGCTGGCTATCGAACGGCAGCACTAACCAACTCTCTTCGGCGTCCGGACGCGTCACGATCATGCGCTGTTTGTTCACCGCCACCACTTCCAGTGCCGGGCCGCTGAGCTTGAGGTTGGCAATGGGGTAGCCCTGATAGAAATTCACCGCCAGCGAGCGGGTTTTGTCACCACTCATCAGCGTTAATTCACTCGGGCCTTCAAGCCAGCCATCCGTGGAGCAGTGCTGCTGCGGGTTATCCGGAATAAATAGCGAGTCGCCGTTTTCGTCCCAGGAGGTGCGGAAATGACAACCCGCTGGTAGGGTAAAGTGCTGCAATGGGGTGCTGTCTGCCGGGCGTGAGAGATCCAGCGGGGCGGCATTGCTGGCACTGGCACTGGCGGTCGCATCGTTAATCACGATGGGTCGCCAGTTCTGTAATTTTGCTGCGCTGCCGTTGGCCAGCACGCTGCCGTCTTTATTGGTCATCTGCCACGGGATTTCATCCAGCGTGCCGCATTGATTCGCCAGCAGCGTGCCAACGCGCGGCAGGAAGCTGGTCAGAATGCTGGAATCAGTGCTTTTGCCGGAAACAATACGCAACGGCAAGGTCTCTTTGCACCAGTCGTTGGGTGAATTGCTGGCCACATTATCGATATAGACTTCAAGCGACAGACTCGGCGAATAGACCACACGATAATCATCAGCTTGCGCATTTAGAGCCAGCAACAGGGTCGCTAAGCCCGGCAACCACACTTTCATAAGGGTCCTTGGGATCAATAACGTGTCGGCAGAAAACGTGCCGCATCAGCCTGGGAATAAAGCAGCGTCGCTTCCTGCGGTTCGCCAATCCAGATGGCCAGAGCGCTGAGATTGTCGCTTTTTACACTGCGGTTAACGGCTTGTTCCATCAAAGTCAGCCACTCTTCGCAGGCATTGACCATGCGCAGGGCTTGTTCCATCTCGTGAGTGGTCAGATTGAGCCAGAACCCGTCGGTGCAGACGAGAAACGCATCGCCATCCGTCAATGAAATCACTTCACTAAAGGTGGCTGGACGTGCAGGCTCAACGCCGAGCGCATTATAGAGTAAATTACTGTTAATTCCGGTATTTTCATAGCCTGCTTCGCGCAGTTGCTGGGCCAGACTATGGTCACGCGTCACTTGACTCAACACCCCATGACGGAAGTGATAAACCCGGCTGTCACCAGCATGCGCCCACCATGCGCGCTGTGTCTCGCGGTCAATAAACAGCGCGGCCAGCGTGGTACTCATGCGAGCATATTTCGGATTTTTTCCCTGCGCCTCAAGCAACACCTGCTGGCAGTGCTCAATCGCTGCACGAGTGCTCTCGGGCGTGAACGTCGGGCTGTTGTGTAACTGGGTCAGCAGCGTATCCCGCACGATTTGCGCCGCTTTGTCACCGCCAGGCAAACCGGCCACGCCATCGCAAACCAGAAAGCAGGCTTTGTGCTCATCCAGCTCGGCTCCGGTGCGATCCTGGTTTTCATCGCGCATTCCCTGCTGGCAACGGCTGGCAAACATCATTTTCATGCGTCTTCGGTCCGAGTCTGGGAATCTTTATATTGATTCACTTCCATGTCATACGCATGCAGGAACGCTTCACCAAACAGGGTATGGAAGTCATCTTCAATTTCACCGGCAGTGCGCTGGTAGTGGCGTGAAAAGTAATCCCACAAGGCCGCTTTACGCCCGCCGTTAAACGGTAGCTTAGGCAACACGCCATCTTTACGTGCTTCCTCTTCCAGCCGTTGCGGATTGAAGGATTGCAGCATCGCCGCGATGATCGCGCGTATGCCAGCGATCATACCCAGCTGATGCGCCTGCAAATCCACCAGTGCATCGCGCACTGCCGCTTCTGGCGGCATAAAACCGGGCATCTGGCTCTGATAAATCTGCATCAATACCGTCTTACCCGAAGGCAAAATTTTAAACGGATTGTTGGCCTCATTGAGGATCATCGTCATATCGGCTTTCACGCCGCGCTTGAGGATCGAACGGGAAGAGAGCAGGGCAACAGTGCCTTGCGAGAACAGGCTCAGCATGCGGCCGGTCACGCGCATCTGCTCTTCGGTGATCGTCGTGTGATGGCCATTGTTCAATCCCATGCCCTCCAGCAGCGCAGCCAGCAGCTTGTCCTGATCGGCATGCGGCAACGTGGCGGGAGCCGAAGGGGTATCACTTTGTGGATCAATACCCAGGCGTGGGTCAGTCAGGCGCTCCGGACGCGCCGCAGTGGGTTCCGGCACCCTGTCGAATGCCTGCTGCATACCGAGAGGATCGGCAGTGCTGTCCGCGAAGAACGTGAGCGGGTCATCATGCTGGGTACTCTGGCAGGCAGGATCGCGCACCTCAAGGCCATAATCGCCGATTTGCAGTGCATCACCATGCTGTAATTGCACTTGTGAACCACGCTGTAGCGCCACGCCGTTCAATACCACCGAGGTCACGCTGCCCTGATTGGTCAGGCGGCACTCACCTTCCGGGGAGATATGCACCAGCGCCTGCAAGCGTGAAATGGCGCGCGATTCGTCAGGCAGCACCAGATCGTTATCCTGACTGCGGCCAATGGTTCCCCCAGGCGGTTTAAAAGCAACCGTCTTTGCTGGCACATCCGTATTGCACTGCACAATGGTAAATTGCATGAGTCATCCTGTTAACAAGGAAAACGCTGCGGCTCATTCAAACATGGGTGGATAGAGGCCGTTGCGTCCCGGCTGTGCACCTGCCGCCGGGTTAAACAGTAACGCAAAAAGTTGCGCGGTGAGCGGCCCACTGTGTTTGTGTGTGGCGTGGGCAAAACCGTCACTGCGATTACTCCACCAGTAGCTAATATGCTGCTGGGGATCGAATTTATCCGCCACTTCACGCCAGCTCAGTGTGCAGGGCAGATCATCAAAACCAATCACATCCATAATATCGCTGCGCTGATTATCCGGGACCATCAGCGGCGTGACGCGTTGCATCTGCTGCTCCAGCGCATCCGGGTTCAGCCGGTCACGCACGCCGCGTAGTAGCAGCGTCCCCAACTCCTGAAACCAGTCGCCCGACATGGCCAGCTGAGCGCTGTGCCAGTGGCTGAGCGGAAAACTTCGCAAAGCCAGCAGCGGCCAGCTGCGCCCCACGCGATCGCACGAAGGCAGCAGGCAGCCCATCTGCACCTGCTGACGTAGCGGCGACAGCGGCAGAACAAAATTCCAGACAGGTGCGCGCAGAAACAGCTGAGTGGAGGCATCGGGTTGCTGATGCCAGTGCATGAGCCCCTGTTGAAACCAATGGCTCCAGGGCGTCACGGTATTCTCACTCAGGCGCTGGCGCAGGAAATCGCCGGTGGCCGGTAATTTGCCGTACCAACCCGGCGCGGTGTGCGTCGCCATGGTTACCTCACCATTACTCACTGTGTCCGGTCAATCGCTGCGAAACCCGCTGTGGTGCAATCGCCAGCGAACTGCCATTCGCACCGGCAATTTTCAGATTTTCTGCAAGCTTGCGCATCATTAGTGCGTTATCTCGCGCATAAGGCGACGACTGAATCTGCTGATCCAGAAGCTGGCTAAGATGCCAGTCAAGCTGCTGCAAATCCCGGGCGCTGACATCATCTGGCAGATTGCGTTGAAGATTCTGCATCAGCCAGGCGCGCAGGAATTCGCCGTCATAATTGCGCGGTTGATACAACATCTGATAGGCACGCAGCGCATTGCGGCTGTATTCATTGTCGTTACCGGGGTCATCACGCAGCAAATTGGTGATTTGCTGGGCCACGCGCGGTAACAGTAGAGACTTAAGCGCATTTTGATAAAGCACCCATGCCGCATCGCTTACCTGGTTGCCACGATAGAGACCCACGCGCATGCTAAGCGGTGGATTGTCGAGGGAAAAGCGCTCCGACAACGGCAGCTTCACCAGGTTATTTAAGAAGGGTAGCAGATCAAAGATATTATCGGCTGGCTGATGAATCACCTGCTGACTCTGACGAGTCATTGGCTCAATACGCTCGGCAACCTGGTTAAGATATTGCTGGTTCTGGACATAGCTGGCCAGCCATAAACCGGAGAGCAAAAGCAATGCGCCAGTGAGCGCACCGTAGCCAATCCAGTGGAACAGGCGGTTGCGGTACTCCCAATGGCGGTTACTGCCCGCTAAGCCACTTTCGCGGAACACCAGATCGCTAAGCAGGTCGCGGATAAAGAAACTCTGGCCTTTATTGCCGGGGATGGGGTTATTACGGGTGACGCTATCCCAGGTGGCGAGGCTACTTTCACCGGTATGTGGCAATTGAAGCTTACGGTTGAGTTCGCCCATGATGCGATCAAACGGTAAGCCTTCCTGAGTCCCGCTGGTAAAGAATAAGCCGCGCGCTGACCAGGCAATCTCATCCTCATGGCGCGAGAACACCACATCCAGGTACTCATTCAGCAACGGCCTTAACGAGCTGAACTCCTGTGGGAACAGGAAACAGTCAGCACGCAGGGTGAGATCGCGTTCATTCGCCATCACCGTGGGCAGTTGCTGCTGCAGGCGCTGTTCCAAACGCTGATATTGCTGGCTAAAACTGTTATGCCAGTCATCTTTGTGCGGTTTACCCGGTTCCCAGGGGAAGGTGAATCCCCAGATGGCGTCGCGCTGCGGTTTGCTCAGGCCTTCGTTAAAGCTTAAAAACCCTTTCAGCAGATCGGTCTTGGTCACCATCACATACACCGGGAAATGGATACCAGTTTGCTGGTGTAACTCCTGCATGCGGCTACGTAACGCGCTGGCCTGTGCGTGACGCGCTTCCGCGGAATCGGTGAGCAGATCAGCCACGCTGATAGTCATGATCACGCCGTTGATCGGCTGGCGGGTGCGATAGCGTTTCAGCAGGTTAATAAAACTCTGCCACTCGGCGCCGTCGCGTGCACGCTGGCTCTCCTGCAGGGCATATCGCCCTGCGGTATCGATCAACACCGCGCTGTCGGTAAACCACCAGTCGCAGTGACGCGTGCCGCCGACGCCGCGAATCGCCGCTTTGCCGAGGCTATCGGTGAGCGGAAACTCCAGTCCGGCATTAAGCAGGGCGGTGGTTTTGCCCGCGCCGGGCGCCCCAATCATCACATACCAGGGCAGTTGGTAGAGATAGTGGCTCTGAAAGCGGGCCAGCCAGTTCTGTTGATGACGTCGACCAAACTGTGTGCGTTTCAGGCGCAGCGCTGCTTCACTGAAGCGCTGAGCCAGCAGCGTATCAGTGGCCTGACGATCGGACAGCTCTTCGTGACTCATCTCCTGCAAACGGTTGAGGAGTTTACTGTTAAACCAGCCGCGCCAGATCGCCGGGATAAACTGGAACAGCACCCAGCAGAAGAACAGCAAACCGACCAGCAGTTGACGAGGAAACACCGGCTCAAGGGGGCGGGTGTCTCCCCAACTCCACAGCGGGCCGAGCATCCACAGCACACAGCTTAAGGCAGTGACACCAATCAGGCTCCACAGCAGGCGGTGGGTTAACAGATGTTGCAGCGATGCGCGCATCACTCACCTCCTGGATGATTGCCAAGGGTTTCCGGTGCGGCAAACAGGGTGATCTCCACACGGCGGTTGCGCGCGCGGTTTTCATTGCTGTCATTTGGCAGCAGCGGATTACTGTCGCCGCGGCCTTCCGCTTTCACACTGTGCCCTTCCGCCAGTTGCGGGTTTAGCAACTGGGTCACGGCGCGTGCGCGCGCAAAGGAAAATTCATAGCTTGAGGCAAAACGCCCATCCACCGGGCTGTTATCGGTATACACCGACACCAGTACCGTGCCTTTAACGGTTTTCATGGCGCTGGCAACGTGCGCCAACAGCGCGCGACCAACCTGATTGACCACGGTACCGTCAGGGGAGAAGAGTTTATCGGCAGGAATGATCACTTTACTGCCAAAGGCGCCATCGCTGACTTCCAGTTGACCGGCGGCGATCACATCATTCAAACGCTGATGCAAATCCAGCAATGCCTGCGGTGAGGTAGGGCGACGGCCGGGCATAATTTGTGGCAGCGGTGTTTGATAGATGGCGCGCAGCAGCGGCTCGGCCGCATTGCCCAGTCGCCAGTTTAGGCCGCTGTAAATCAGGCAGGCAATCAGGGCCGCTAACATCGCACAGGCCCATAGCGGCACCATCGGACGGGTTAAGCTACTGACCAGGGGATGCACTTCCACCAGCGGCACGGCCGGGTTCGTGGTCGACGGGCGCGTTTCCTGGATCAGTTGAGCGAGGCGTTTACGAATCCCTTCACACTGTGCACGGCCAGCATCGCTGCCGCGATAACGTCCTTCATAGCCCAGCAGCAGACAGTAATGAATCAGCTCCAGCAACCACAGGTGTTGCTGCGGGCTTTGCGAGACGCGGGAAAGTAGCTGAAACACTTTTTCGCCGCCCCAGCTTTCATTATGGAAAGTGACCAGCATGCCGTTCCCTGACCACACACCGCGCGTACCCCATGGAGTTTGTGCGGCAGCTTCATCCAGTACGCTGCATAAGCAGTAGCGCGCACCAATAATCATCTCAAACGGCAAACCGGCTTGCTTGCAGCGATGTTCGAATTGGCGGATCTCTTCAATGAGTAACTGGCGTAAACCGGCGGGATCGTCATGCGTAGCAGCCTGCCGTATACGGACAACGGCATTCAATATCGGTGCTGCGGCATTAAGCAAAAGGTTATCGTTGCCCGCGACAATGCCATCGCGGACAACAGAATCCTGGGTCATTAAATATCTTTTTTCCTGGCAATGGCGCTAGGGAGCGTCCACAGAGTGCGACCTTGCTGTGGACAATCTGCGCCATATTGCATTATCAGTCTAGGATCCAGGTCGCGGTATCGTTGGTGCGGCAAGCCTTGCTGGCTCCGCCAACGGCCACGCAGACCTGTTTAGTACGGCGGGGACGTGGACGGTCGCTACGCAGGGTGGCGTCATAACGGCTACTTTCAACCCCGGCTTTCGGCGGGATGTAACCAATCAGCTGTCCATTGGGTTCATCGGCAACGGCTAACCAACTGTGTTCGACACGTCCTAGTACTTCAAAGGGTTTAGCGTTATCGAGATAACGAACGACCTTGCCGCCATAATCTGGCGTGGTCATCACCGACGCCGCATACAGTGCGCGGAAACTCTCATTAACCGGCGTGAATTCGCCTGGCGCTGCCACCGCATGACGGTGAACCAGCTTGACGCCATTTACCTCACTGGTGACCAGGGTGTCATCAGTCATCGGCGGTGGTGGCGCTTTACAACCCGCCAATGTCAATACTGCCAGCAGAGTGAGCAACAGACTCTTATTCACCATGAACCTCAAATTTCATCAGATTAGCTGCAGATTAATATGTGGCACACGCATTTAAGGCGGGCAGAGTATGCAGCGGGAAAGCCATCAAAAAACAGTCAGATTACAGAAAGATAGTACTGTGCTCAGTCTACCTAAGACTTTTGAGAATTCAATCCATTGCATAGCGAGAAAACCCGTGCTAACGGGCGAAAACAGCGCATAGCAGGGGGATAAAAAACCTGTGCCTTTAGTGATAGATAAGCTGAATTTACTTATTTAGTCGTGTAAGTGTGTGACGCAGGCGATAAAGCCGAAGTGCCGTAGAAAGATGTCTTGTCATTGGTAAGTCTTCTTAATCTTTCCTTAAGGTTAAAAAAAGATTGCGCAGGTAAACAATTTTCTTACTTTCGGAATTTCCGTGCACATTTCCGCCAGCTTTAAAGTCAGTCCGGCACGGCTTTTGCTTAAAGTCGTTATGTCTATTTTGCTCAAGAGAACCTTATGAGCCGGGCTTTAGAATATTTGCGCGCCAGCCGCGCCAGCGAAATTGCCAGCCTGCGACGACTTCTGCGCACAGGCGAACAGATTCTCACCATCAGTGAGTTAATTCACGTGCTACAACGTGAGCGCGGTGCCAGCAACATTTGGATCTGTTCCGCAGGACGGTTGTTTGGCGATGAGCTGGATGCGCGCGCACTTGAGGTAGAGCAGCGACAGGAAAATGCCCTTATGGTCCTGCCGGAAGCGGTGGCGCAGCCGGGTTACAGCCGTTTCTGTATGCTAATTGCCGCAGCGCTGCAGTCGTTAGAGAGCCTGCCATCGTTACGCCAGCAAATTCGGGCGGGGCAGTGCAGCCATGCAGAGGCGATGGAGGGCTTTAATCACATTATCCGCACCTTACTTAATCTGGTCTTCGAAGCCACCGACACGGCCAGTGAGCCGGAGATTTCCCGCGCGCTGATTGCGCTCTTTAGCTTTATGCAGGGTAAGGAGTTGGCGGGGCAGGAGCGCGCTACTGGTTCAGCCGGGTTTGCTGCCGGGGAGTTTACCGCGGAACAGCGCCAGCGGATTCAAATGTTGATCGCTGCTCAGGAGAAAAGCTTCGCGACCTTCAGTCAGTTCGCGGATGCGCAAAATCAGCAGCGATGGCTAGTGATGGCGGATGCGGACAGCCAGATTGAGCGACTGCGGCGTATTGCCTGCACCGGCGCGCAGTGCGGTGAGAATGGCGTGCTGCAGTGGTTCACGCTGCTGAGCCAACGTCTCGATCAGATGAAACAGATTGAAGATGAACTCTGCAGCACATTAATGGCGTGTTGCCAGCGCGCCATTGCGGCGAGTGAACAAGCTGAACCCCAGCACCTGACGATCAATGAGGACGCGAGTTTCTCATTGTATGTCGCTGGCGCCAGCTGGCTGGGTGAGCAGGTAACCACACTGGACAGTAACGGTCTCGCCCCCCAACTCGGCCGCTCTGTGCTGTCACTGATTCGCGAGCAGGCGCAACGCTTACAGGCACAGGCGGATGAACTAGCCACCATGCGTGCTTCTCTGGATGAGCGAAAAGTCATCGACCAGGCCAAGGGATGGCTAATGCAGCAGCACGGTTTTAGCGAGCAGGAAGCGTGGCAAGCGTTGCGCAAAAGTGCCATGAATCAGAACAAACGCATGCTGGATATTGCTCAGGCGATCCTCGCTGTAGCGGCCACGCTGAAGCCATAACCCGAAGGAGGTAGTTGCACAAAGCTTGTGCGTATTATGCGTCCTGGCAGTGCAAAGCGGAGTCAGATTCACGGCTCAATGGCGCGCTAATATTGATTTTGCAGTAAAAAATTTTCTGGCACAGGCTTTGCAATATTCCACTGACATTGCGCATTTGTTTCGCCAACGGCGGTGAAGCGAGTGCTTTGGATAAAGGCGTCCGGCCCCATGTTTTTACGACATGCGGGAGGACGCCTTTTTTTATTTCTTTTTTTTCAGGAAGCGCATGATGAGTAAAACGCGGTTTTCAGTCTCACGTCGTCAGTTCCTGCTGGGTAGCGCGGTGGTAGGAAGCAGTTATTTACTGCCGGGCTTACGCAATGCGGTATGGGCTGCCGGTTCAGATGCGCCCGAAAAAAGCAGCGTGCGCGTGGGCTTTATTCCACTCACTGACTGCGCTCCGGTGGTGATGGCTTCTGTAAAAGGTTTTGATAAGAAGTACGGTCTGACGCTACAGCCGAGTAAAGAAGCCAGTTGGGCGGCGGTGCGCGACAAACTCACAGCCGGAGAGCTGGATGCGGCACACGCGCTGTATGGCATGATCTACGGCTTACAGCTTGGCGTAGCAGGGCCACAACACGACATGGCTAACCTGATGACGTTGAATAACAACGGTCAGGCCATCACGCTCGCCAATCAACTAAAACAGCAGAAGGTCAGTGATGCCACCAGCTTGCAAAAGCTGATCGCCAGCCAGGCGAAAGGCACGTTCACCTTCGCGCACACCTTCCCGACCAGCACCCACGCCATGTGGCTCTATTACTGGCTGGCAAACGCCGGTATCGATCCGTTTGAGGATGTGCGCACCGTGGTGGTGCCGCCGCCGCAGATGGTGATGAACATGAAGATGGGCAACATGAGCGGCTTCTGCGTGGGCGAGCCATGGAATCAGCGCGCCATCAGCGACAACATCGGTTTTACCGCCACCACCACGCAGCAAATCTGGCCCGATCATCCGGAAAAAATCCTCGCCACTCGCGCGCAATGGGTGAAAGAAAACCCCAACACGGCGCGCGCCATGACGGCAGCGGTGCTGGAAGCCGCACGCTGGATCGATGCTTCTGATGAAAATCGCAAAGAGACCACCGCCGTATTAGCCGGGCGCGCATGGATCAACACCAAAGTTGAAACCTTAGAAGGGCGCATGCTCGGCCAGTACGAAAACGGTCTCGGCCAGAAATGGCAGGACGCGCATGCCATGCGCTTCTTCCACGATGGCGAAGTGAGCTTCCCATGGATCTCTGATGGCATGTGGTTCCTGACGCAAATGAAGCGCTGGGGCATGGTGAAGACCGCTCCCGATTACGCTGCCGTTGCCCGTCAAATCAATCGTATCGACATCTACAAACAAGCCGCCAGCGCAGTGGGAGGCGTCTCCGTGCCGTCCAGTGAAATGCGCAGCAGCACGCTTACTGACGGCAAAGTGTGGGACGGCAGCAACCCCGCCGCTTATGCCGACAGCTTTGCCATTAAACGCAGTTAAGTGAGGTCAGCATGAAATCTGAAGCCCGCACGCTAAAACCCGCGACGCCTGTCGTCGCTCAACCGGCGCAGGTGATTGCGCTTAACGTGCCACAGAAACCGCGCGCTCGTCAGCGCTGGTTGCAACCGCTGCTACAAAGACTGATCCCGGCGAGTTGCGGTGTGATTTTGCTGCTGTTTGTCTGGCAGCTGGCATCAATGTCGAGCAAAGGCTTTCCAACGCCGTTTGCCACCTGGCAGGCAGCCATCACGCTGTTCGCTGATCCTTTCTACAACAATGGGCCAAACGACCAGGGTATTGGCTGGAACATCGTCGCCTCGCTGCAACGCGTGGCGGTGGGTTTTGGGCTGGCAGCGCTGGTGGGCGTCCCAGCCGGTTTCCTGATTGGCCGCTTCACCTTTGTGGCACGCATGTTCAACCCAATCATCGCGTTGCTGCGTCCGGTCAGCCCACTGGCGTGGTTGCCGATTGGCCTGCTGCTGTTCCAGCGTGCCGAACCCGCTTCCAGCTGGACCATTTTCATCTGCTCGATCTGGCCGATGGTGATCAACACCGCCGAGGGCGTGCAGCGCATCCCGCAGGATTACCTCAACGTCGCCCGCGTGCTGCAACTCAACGAATGGACGGTGATGCGCCGCATCCTGTTCCCGGCGGTATTGCCCGCCGCGCTCACCGGGATGCGCCTGTCGATGGGCATCGCCTGGCTGGTGATCGTCGCCGCCGAGATGCTGACCGGTGGTCTCGGGATTGGCTTCTGGATCTGGAACGAGTGGAACAACCTCAATGTGGAAAACATCCTGATCGCCATCGTAGTGATCGGCGTGATTGGGCTGTTGCTGGAGCAGGCACTGATGCTGCTGGCACGTCGTTTTAGCTGGGATAAATAAGGGGCCGATGATGAATCCGATTATTCGCGTACAGCAGGTGAGTCAGCGTTTTAACACCGCCAGCGGTGAATTTCTGGCACTCGATAACGTTAGCTTCGATATCCACGCGGGTGAAACATTGAGCCTGATTGGCCACTCCGGCTGCGGTAAATCCACTTTGCTCAACCTGATCGCCGGCTTAACTCAACCGAGCAGCGGCGTGTTGCTGTGTGAGAACCGCGAAATCAGCGGCCCCGGCCCCGAGCGTGCGGTGGTATTTCAGAACCATTCGCTGCTGCCATGGCTCACCGCCTATCAGAACGTTGAGCTGGCGGTGCAGCAGGTGTTTAAAGGGCAGATGAACAAGCGCGAGATGAGCGAGTGGATCGAACACAACCTCAATCGTGTGCAGATGAGCCATGCCATGCACAAGCGCCCCTCGGAAATCTCCGGCGGCATGAAGCAGCGCGTCGGTATTGCGCGTGCGCTGGCGATGAAACCGCGCGTGCTGCTGTTGGATGAGCCATTCGGCGCGCTCGACGCCTTAACGCGTGCCCACTTGCAAGACAGCGTGATGCGCATCCAGCAGGAGCTGAAAACCACCATTGTGCTGATCACTCATGACGTGGATGAAGCGGTATTGCTGTCGGACCGCGTGCTGATGATGACTAACGGCCCGGCGGCGCAGGTGGGCGAGATCCTTGCTATCGATCTGCCGCGCCCGCGTTCACGCGTGGCGCTGGCCGATGAGCCTCGCTATCACCAGCTACGCCAGCAGATCCTACATTTCCTCTACGAAAAACAGACGGCAGTGGCGTAAGGAGCGGGCGATGACTCAGCAGCTGGTGGTGATCGGTAACGGGATGGCGGCGATGCGCATGGTGGAAACCTTGCTGCAACGTGCGCCGGGCCGCTATGCCATCACGGTGATTGGCCGTGAAGCACAGGGCAATTACAACCGCGTGCTGCTGTCACCGGTGCTGTCTGGGGAAAAAGCCTTCGCGGACACGCTGATCCACACGCCGGAATGGTATGTCGCACATGACGTACAACTGCTGATGGGTGAAGAAGCGCTGCAGGTGGATCTCACCGCACGGACGGTGTTCACCGATCAACGCACGCTGCACTGGGACAAGCTGGTGTTTGCCTGTGGATCCCAACCCCGTATGCCGGATCTGCCGGGAGTTGAGCGCCCGCAGGTGTTGGGATTTCGCACCTTGCGCGATGTCGACACCATGCTGGCGCAGGATGGACCGGTGGTGGTGCTGGGCGGCGGGTTGATTGGGGTGGAAGCCGCTGCGGCGCTGCGTCTGCGCGGGCGCGATGTCACGCTGCTGCATCATCGTCCCTGGCTGTTGGATCGCCAGCTGGATCAACAGGCGGGCGCGCTATTGAAACAGCATCTCACTCAGCGCGGGATCCACTGCCGTCTCGGCGTGTCGCTGCAATCGATCCAGCGCGCTCACGTGACGCTCACCGATGGCACGTTGCTGCCCGCGCAGCAGATGGTGATGGCGATTGGCGTGGTGCCTGAAATCGCCCTGGCGCAGCAGGCTGGCGTGCCATGCCAGCGCGGCATCATCGTTAACCGTCAGCTGCAAACCCAGGTCGCTAACGTCTATGCGCTGGGCGAATGCTGTGAAATCGACGGTGAGACCTTTGGCCTGGTAGCGCCGTGCCTGGCTCAGGCCGACGTGCTGGCGGCACAGCTGACCGGCGCGCCAGTGGCGGATTTTTACCATCAGGAGAGCGGTACGCGGCTCAAAGTCACCGGCATTGAGATGTTCAGCGCGGGCGACATCCGTGAAGGCGACTCTATTACCAGTTTTGATCCTTTCGACGGCCACTATCGCCGTCTGTTCTTACGCGATGGCGCCCTGCGCGGCGTGCTGCTGTTTGGCGACAGTCAGGGTGCCAGTTCGCTGCTAACCCAATTACAACAGGCAGAACACGTGGACATTCACGCGCTGTTTGGTCTGGAGAATCCCTTAACGCAGCCGTGTGCTGCAGGAAGCAATGTCATGAGCAAACCTCTTCTCGCCGTGGTGGGTCACGGTATGGTCAGCCACCATTTTCTTGAGCAGCTGGTGAGTCGTGAACTGCACCAGCACTATCACATCGTGGTGTATGGCGATGAGCCGCAGATGGCGTATGACCGCGTGCACCTCACCGAGTACTTCACCGGCAAAAGTGCCGACGATCTCTCGCTGGTGAGCGAGAACTTCTTCGAGCAACACGGGATAGAGTTGCGCACGGGTTGCGAAGTGCTGGCGATTGATACCGACAAGCGCAGCCTGCGCGATGCCAGCGGTGCGGAACTGGCGTGGGATAAGCTGGTGCTGGCCACCGGATCGATGCCGTTTGTGCCGCCGGTGCCAGGACGTGAAAGCCCACGCTGTTTTGTCTATCGCACTCTGGCCGATCTCGATGCGATTGCCGCTTGCGCCAAACAGGCCACGCGCGGCGTGGTGATCGGCGGAGGTTTGCTGGGTTTGGAAGCGGCCAACGCCCTGAAGCAACTCGGGCTGGAAACCCACGTGGTGGAGTTTGCCCCGCGTCTGATGGCGGTGCAGCTGGATGATGGCGGGGCGCAAATGCTGCGCGGCAAAATCAGCGCACTGGGCGTGCAGATCCACACCAGTAAACAGACCGAAGCGATTGAAAGTCAGCCGGAAGGCAGCGTGCTGCTGCGCTTTGCCGATGGCAGCGTACTGGAAACCGATCTGGTTGTGTTCTCCGCCGGTATCCGACCACGCGATACTTTGGCGCGTACGGCGGGGATTCAACTCGGCGATCGGGGTGGCATTGCCATCAACGATGGCTGTGAAACCAACGTGGCCGGCGTTTATGCGATTGGCGAGTGTGCACTGTGGCAAGGTCAGATTTTTGGCCTGGTGGCGCCAGGCTATCAAATGGCGCGCGTGCTGGCAGCGCAGCTGGCGCAGGAGGAGCTGGTATTCGGCGGCGCGGACATGAGCACCAAGCTTAAACTGCTCGGTGTGGAAGTGGCCTCCTTTGGTGATGCGCATGGCCGCACGGCTGACAGTCAAAGCTATCACTGGACTGACAATCCCAAAGGCATCTACAAAAAACTGGTGGTGTGCAAAGACAGCAAAACCTTGCTCGGCGGTGTGCTGGTGGGTGACAGCGGTGATTACAGCAGTCTGCTTCAGATGATGCTCAATAAGATGCCGCTGCCGAGTGAACCAGAAAGCCTGATCCTGCCGCAGCTGGCAGGGGTGCCATCCAAAGCGTTGGGGGTAGCGGCGTTGCCGGAAGCCGCGCAGATCTGCTCATGCCACAACGTCAGCAAGGGGGATATTTGTGCAGCCGTGCAGGGCGGTTGTGGCGATATGGCCGCAATCAAAAGCTGCACCAAAGCGGCCACCGGCTGTGGCGGCTGTAATGCGCTGGTGAAACAGGTGATGGAGCTCGAGCTGGCGAACCAAGGCGTGGTGGTCAAAAAGGATATCTGCGAGCACTTTGCCTACTCACGCCAGGAGCTGTATCACCTGATTCGCGTCGGTAATATTACCACCTTTGATCAACTGATCCAGCAGCATGGTCGTGGCCACGGCTGTGAAGTGTGCAAGCCGCTGGCGGGCTCGCTGCTGGCCTCGTGCTGGAACGAGTACCTGCTGAAACCCCAGCATCTGCCGTTGCAGGATACTAATGACCGCTACTTTGCCAACATCCAGAAAGACGGCACCTACTCGGTGGTGCCGCGCGTGCCCGCTGGGGAGATCACGCCCAAGGGACTCATTGCCATTGGCGAAGTGGCGGCCCGTTACGATCTCTACACCAAAATCACTGGCGGCCAGCGCATCGATTTGTTTGGTGCACGGCTGGATCAGTTGCCCGACATCTGGGAAACACTGATCGCTGCTGGCTTTGAAACCGGCCACGCCTACGGCAAATCGCTGCGCACCGTGAAGTCCTGTGTCGGCTCGACCTGGTGTCGGTATGGCGTGCAGGACTCGACCGCTTTCGCTATCGCGCTGGAGAATCGCTACAAGGGGCTGCGTGCGCCACACAAAATCAAAATGGCGGTGTCGGGCTGTACCCGAGAGTGTGCTGAAGCGCAGAGCAAGGACATTGGGGTGATCGCCACCGACAAAGGCTGGAACCTCTATGTCTGTGGCAATGGGGGGATGAAGCCGCGTCACGCTGACCTGTTCGCCAGCGATCTGGATGATGAAACGCTGTTGCGCTATGTGGATCGCATTCTGATGTTTTATGTGCGCACCGCTGACCGTCTGCAGCGCACCAGCGTGTGGATGGACAACATGGAGGGCGGACTGGATTACCTGCGCAGCGTGATCATCGAGGATGCCCTCGGTATCGGCGACATGCTGGAGCAGGAGATGCAATTGGTGGTGGATCGCTACCAGTGCGAGTGGCAAAGCACGCTGCAGGATCCTTCACGCCGCGCATTGTTCAGTGCAACAGTCAACAGTGAGCAAGCGGATGAAACCCTCAACTATGTGCGCGTGCGCGACCAGCGACAACCCGCGGCCATGGAAATCATTCCAGTGACCACGCTGCCTGCTGAACCCTGGAGTGCGATTTGTGATGTGTCCTCGATTCCTGAGGCAGCAGGGATGGGCGCGCGACTGGGTGGCCAGCGTGTGGCGCTTTTCCGCTTAGGTGAGGCGGTCTACGCGCTGGAGGATATTGAGCCGGGCACGCACGCCAGCGTATTGTCGCGCGGGATTCTCGGCGATGTGGCGGGCGAACCGGTGGTGATTTCTCCGCTTTATAAGCAGCGGATTCGTTTGCGCGATGGGCAGAGTCTGGACAATACCGAGCACCAGCTGCGTTGCTGGCCAGTGCGGGTGGATGGCGGCAAAGTGTGGCTCGGCCATCAGCCCATTCTCGCGCTTGCGGCAGCATCATGAAAACTACCTGTCCTTACTGCGGCGTGGGGTGTGGCGTAGAAGTCAACGCGCCCGATCAGCCGGTGAGCGGGGACCGCCAGCATCCGGCTAACTTTGGCCGCTTGTGCGTGAAAGGCTCAGCGCTGGGTGAAACCCTGTCTCATGAAGGACGTCTGTTGTGGCCGCAGATCCACGGTGAACGCGTCAGCATGGATCGGGCGCTGGATCATGTCGCACAAGGATTGCGCCGTATCATCGATCAGCATGGTCCTCAGGCAGTGGCGTTTTATGGCTCTGGCCAACTTCTGACCGAGGACTACTATACCGCCAACAAGCTGATGAAGGGCTTTATTGGCGCCGCCAATATCGATACCAACTCGCGGCTATGTATGGCGTCGGCAGTGGTGGGCTACAAACGCGCATTCGGTGCCGATGCCGTGCCCTGCTGTTATGAAGATATCGAACAGGCGGATATGGTGGTGCTGGTCGGTTCAAACGCGGCGTGGGCGCATCCGGTGGCGTGGCAGCGGCTGGTGCAGGCGAAAACCGATCGACCAGAAATGCAGTTGGTGGTAATCGACCCACGTCGCACCGCCAGCTGTAATATCGCCGATCTGCATCTGGCCCTGCAGCCGGGGTCGGACAGTGCGCTGTTCGCCGGGCTGCTTAACTGGCTGAGCGACAATGATGCGGTGGATGCAAGCATGCTGCCCCATCTGTCCAACGTCGAAGCCACGCTGGCGGCCTGCAAGGCCTGGGATCTGGCCACAGTCGCCGCCGCCTGCCAGCTCAGCGAGCAAGATATTGTGGCTTTCTGGCAACGGTTTGCCCAGCAACCCCGCGTGGTGACGTTGTGGTGCATGGGAATCAACCAGTCGCAAACCGGCAGTGACAACAATAACGCCATCATCAATGCCCATCTGCTCAGCGGAAAAATCGGCTATGCAGGCGCGGGTCCCTTTTCATTAACCGGACAGCCGAACGCCATGGGCGGGCGTGAGGTCGGTGGCCTCGCCAATCAGCTGGCGGCGCATATGGGGTTCAGCGAAGAGGAAGTGGACCGCGTGAGTCGCTTCTGGAACAGCCCGCAGGTGGCGCGCCAGCCCGGTTTAACGGCGGTTAATCTGTTCAATGCGATTGATCGTGGCGAGGTCAAAGCAGTGTGGATTATGGGCACCAATCCGGCAGTGTCGATGCCTGAGGGGAATCGTGTCGCTCAGGCGTTGGCAAAGTGCGAACTCGTGGTGGTGTCGGAAGTGAGCGCGCGCAGTGATACCGCTGATTTAGCGCACGTCTTGCTGCCCGCGCAAGGGTGGGGCGAGAAAAACGGTACGGTGACCAACTCCGAGCGGCGCATTTCACGCCAGCGAAGTTTTATTGCCCCAGCTGGCGAAGCGAAACCTGACTGGTGGTTACTGGCGCAGGTGGCTCAACGTCTGGGATATACCGAAGCCTTTGCCTGGCAGCATCCCAGCGAAATTTTTGCTGAACATGCGGCGCTGTCTGGCTTCGAAAATCATGGCCGCCGCGCTTTCGACATCAGTGCACTGGCGCATATCACCCGTGAGCAATATGACCAGCTGGCACCCGTGCAGTGGCCGCTTAACGACCGCGCACCGAGTGGCACCGCACGGCTGTTTGCCAATCGTCGTTTCTTCCACGCGGATGGCAAAGCACGTTTGCTGCCGCCCGCCATTCCGGTTAAGACGCTCACCAGTGCGCGTTACCCCTTATTGATGAATACCGGACGCATTCGTGACCAATGGCACACCATGACGCGCACCGGCAACGTGCCGCGCCTGATGCAGCATTACGATGAGCCTTTTGTCGCGCTGCACCCGCACGATGCGGCGGCATATGGCCTAAGTCAGGGCGATCTCACTCGCATGCAGTCGGCATTGGGCTGGTGGAGTGGTCGTGTGGTGATCGACAGTGGCTTAACCCGCGGCCAGCTGTTTGTCCCGATGCACTGGACGCGTCAGTTTAGTGCGCAGGCGAATGTCGACGGATTAATAGCGGCTCAATGCTGTCCCGACTCGGGGCAACCTGCGTTGAAGCAGACCGCAGTGCGTTTGCAACCGCTGCGTCCGTTGTGGCAGGGATGGTTGTTCATGCCTGAGGTGATAACACCATCGAAACTGCTGTATTGGTCGCGTGCGCCGCAACAGGGAGCACAGCGTTATGTGCTGGCGGGTGAGGCGCAGGCAGCAGATTGGTTGATGCAGTTACCCGCTATGCAGGAAGTGCAGTGGCAACAGGCGCAGGCGGGACAGCAGTTACACATGCTGGGCTGGCGCAGCGGACGTTTGGTGTGTGCGTTTTATGCTGCGCCCTGGTTGCCAGAGATTGATCATGGCTTCGTGGCGCGAGCCTTCACGGAGACGCCAACGTCTCCTCAGCTGCGTCATGCGCTATTGGGTGGGCGTCCGGCTCAGGGGGAAAGCCAGGGCCGGACAATTTGCAGCTGTTTCGGCGTGGGAGAAGTGGCGATCCGTGGGGCGATCGAGCAGGGCTGCGGCTCGCCAGCGGCACTGGGGGCAGCGTTAAAGTGCGGCACCAACTGTGGCTCCTGTATTCCGGAACTTAAAAACTTACTGGCAACCCTGCGCGTGGCGCAGTAGCGGAGAACATCATGACTCAGGCCATTGAGCGTCTTGAAAAACTGTTCAATTTCCAAAGTGGGGACTCGGCGCCGGGCTGCGTGTGGCTGGTGGGCGCAGGGCCGGGTGATGTCGAATTACTGACGCTGAAAGCACTACGCCTGATTAAAAGCGCTGATGTGGTGGTGTATGACCGCCTGGTAAGCGACGAGATCATGGCTGAAGTGCCGTCCTCGACGCTGTCGATCGATGTCGGTAAAAAGCCCGGTAGCCATGGCCTGAAGCAGGCGCAGATCAATCAGCTATTGGCCGATCTGGCGGCCAGTGGGCGGCGAGTGGTGAGGTTGAAGGGCGGCGATCCCTTTATTTTTGGGCGCGGCGGAGAAGAGATGCTGTTTCTGCAGCAGGCGGGTATTACCTGCCAGATAGTGCCCGGCATCACTGCCGCAGCAGGTTGTGCGGCAGCCAGCGGCATTCCGCTGACGCATCGCGACTGTGCGCAGTCTTTACGGCTAATCACCGGGCACGGCAAAAGCGGTGAGCCACAGCTGGATGATGCCAGTTTAGCCGCCAGCAATCAGACGCTGGTGTTTTACATGGGATTGAAATGGAGCGCCAGCATCAGCGCCCAGTTGCAGGCGCACGGTCGCGCTGCCAATACGCCGGTGGCGATCATTGAAAATGGCACGCGCCCTGACCAGCGCGTGATGGTGACCACTCTGGCGGATCTGACCGTCACCATTGCGCGTGAGCAGGCGCAATCCCCGGCACTGTTGCTGGTGGGTGAAGTGGTACGCTTTTATCGGCAGCCACAAAGCGCCGATCTCAACGCAATTTCACTTATGGCTAAATAAACTCGTATTTTCCCCCCTTAATCCACGCTTTAGCCTTGGCGGGTTTTGGCATCCTATGCTCAGAATTCCTGCCAGCTGAGGTATGTCGTGGCTGAAGAGAGCGACGAGGACAAAACAGAATCGCCCACGGCGCACCGACTAGAGAAGGCGCGAGAAGAGGGGCAGATTCCGCGATCGCGCGAGCTGACATCGATACTGATGCTGCTGGCGGGCTTGCTGATCCTGTGGCTCGGCGGCGAACTGATGGCTGAACAGCTGGCCAGCATGTTGGCCACTGGCTTTCGTTTCGATCATGCCATGGTGACCGATGACAAAATGATCATCGCCCACATTAGCAACCTGATCGGCCAGGCAGTGATGGCGCTGCTGCCGTTGATGGCAGGCCTGGTGATTGTGGCGATAGCTGCACCGATGCTGCTGGGTGGGATCAATATCAGCGGTAAATCGATCAAGCTGGATTTCAACAAGCTGAATCCGTTGAGTGGTCTTAAACGCATGGTTTCCTCACAGACCTGGGCGGAACTGCTAAAAGCCATTTTGAAGGCGGTGCTGGTGGGTCTGGTGGGTGGCTGGTACATCTGGTCGCACTGGCAGGAGATGCTGCGGTTAATCAGTGAATCACCCACCAACGCGCTCCATCACGGTTTAACCATGATCGCCATTAGCTGTGCGTTGATCATGCTGGGCCTGGTGCCCATGGTCGGTTTCGACGTGTTCTGGCAGCTCTACAGCCATTTCAAAAAGCTGAAAATGTCCCGCCAGGAAATCCGCGACGAACACAAACAAAACGAAGGTGACCCGCACGTCAAAGGGCGCATTCGTCAGGCGATGCGTGCGGCGGCCCGTCGTCGCATGATGGCAGATGTACCGAAAGCCGACGTTATCGTCACCAACCCAACGCACTACTCGGTGGCGTTGCAGTATCAGGAAGGCAAGATGAGCGCGCCAAAGGTGATTGCGAAAGGGGCCGGGGATATTGCGCTAAAAATTCGTGAGCTGGCAAAAGAACATCGCATTCCGATTTTAGAAGCACCGCCGCTGGCGCGTGCGCTGTATCGACACACGGAAATTGGTCAGTTCATCCCCGGCGCGCTTTACGGTGCCGTGGCGGAAGTGCTGGCCTGGGTATGGCAACTGCGTCGCTGGAAACGCGAAGGTGGCTTGATCCCAACTAAACCAAAACAGCTGCCGGTTCCGGCAGACATGGACTTTGCAGGAGAGAACAGAAACGATGGCTAATCTGGCCGAAAAGCTGCGTTTACCGGGCAACTTTAAAGACACGCAGTGGAAGGTGCTGGCTGGACCGATACTGATCATGTTGATCCTGTCGATGATGGTGCTGCCGTTACCTGCCTTCATTCTCGACCTGCTGTTCACCTTCAACATTGCCTTATCGATCATGGTGTTGTTGGTGGCAATGTTTACCCAGCGTACGCTGGAATTCGCGGCATTCCCGACCATTCTGCTGTTCTCAACGTTGCTGCGCCTGGCGCTGAACGTCGCCTCAACCCGTATTATCCTGCTCGAGGGCCATACGGGTGCCGATGCCGCCGGACGCGTGGTTGAAGCTTTCGGCCACTTCCTCGTGGGCGGTAACTTTGCCATCGGTATCGTGGTGTTCATCATCCTCGTTATCATCAACTTTATGGTTATCACCAAAGGTGCCGGACGTATCGCCGAAGTGGGCGCGCGTTTTGTGCTGGATGGGATGCCCGGTAAGCAGATGGCGATCGATGCTGACCTTAACGCCGGTTTAATCGGGGAAGAGGAAGCCAAACGTCGTCGTAGCGAAGTGACCCAGGAAGCCGATTTCTACGGCTCAATGGACGGTGCGAGTAAATTCGTACGTGGTGACGCCATCGCCGGTATTTTGATTATGGTGATTAACGTCATCGGCGGTCTGCTGGTGGGCGTAGTGCAGCACGGCATGGATCTGGGGCACGCAGGTGAAACCTATACACTGCTGACCATCGGTGATGGATTGGTGGCACAGATCCCGGCGCTGGTCATCTCTACCGCTGCGGGTGTTATCGTGACGCGCGTCAGCACCGATCAGGATGTGGGCGATCAGATGGTCTCCCAGCTGTTTAGCAATCCGCGCGTGTTGATGCTGAGTGGTGGTGTTATCGGTCTGCTCGGCCTGGTGCCGGGTATGCCCAACTTTGTCTTCCTGCTGTTTACCGCCGCGTTGCTCGGTCTGGCCTGGTGGCTGCGCGGTCGAGAGATGAAACCGAAGACTACCTCTGAACCTTCTAGTCTGGTCAAAACGCAGGAGACACCCGCCACGGTGGAAGCTTCCTGGAAAGACGTGCAGCTGGAAGATTCGCTGGGTCTCGAAGTGGGTTATCGCCTGATTCCCATGGTTGACCATTTGCAAAACGGTGAGCTGCTGGGTCGCATCCGCAGTATCCGTAAAAAAGTCGCACAGGAGGTGGGCTTCCTGCCGCCGGTGGTGCACATCCGTGACAACATGGAGTTGCCGCCTGCGCGTTACCGCATCCTGATGAAAGGCGTGGAAATTGGCAGCGGTGATGCCTATCCTGGGCGCTGGATGGCGATCAACCCTGGTACTGCAGCCGGTTCTTTGCCGGGTGAACCGACCGTCGATCCTGCCTTCGGTTTAGCGGCAATCTGGATCGATAGTGCGCTGAAAGAGCAGGCGCAGATTCAGGGCTTTACCGTGGTAGAAGCCAGTACCGTGGTGGCAACGCATCTTAACCACCTGATTGGTCAATACGCCAGTGAACTGTTTGGTCGTCAGGAAGCGCAACAGCTGCTGGATCGCGTGACCCAGGAGATGCCGAAGCTGACGGAAGATCTGGTGCCGGGCGTTATCACCCTGACCACCCTGCACAAAGTGCTGCAGAACCTGTTAATTGAGCGTGTTTCGATCCGCGATATGCGCACCATCATCGAAACCCTGGCGGAACATGCGCCGGTCCAGACCGATCCACAAGAGCTGACCAGCGTGGTACGTGTGGCGCTGGGCCGTGCGATTACTCAGCAGTGGTTCCCAGGTAACGGTGAAGTGCAGGTGATTGGACTGGATGCCACCTTAGAGCGTCTGCTGCTGCAAGCGTTACAGGGCGGTGGGGGGTTAGAGCCCGGCCTGGCCGATCGTCTGTTAGTGCAGACGCAGGGTGCATTGCAACAGCAAGAGATGACGGGTGCACCACCAGTGCTGCTGGTGAACCATCCGCTGCGTGCCTTGCTGGCGCGCTTCCTGCGCCGCAATCTGCCACAGTTGGTGGTGCTGTCAAATATGGAGCTGACCGACAATCGCCAGATCCGTATGACCGCCACCATTGGGGGCAAATAACCGATGCGCCGTTGGTGTTGGACTCTAATGATGTTGCCGATGATGGCGCTACCGCTCTATGTGGATGCAGCAGGATCCTGGCATGACAGTGCCAGTGGTCCGAGCCTCGGCGTGCGCGGCAACTGGCACACGACGCCAGCTTTAAAAGCACCTTCGCCCGCAGTGGGCACTATTACGGTGGTGAACTGGCGTTACCAGTTGAGCCGTCCAGCCCCCTCGGGGCTGATCGTGCGTTTGTGTGCGACTCAGCGTTGCGTAGAGATTGAGGGCGGCAGTGGTTCAACGCGTAGCCTGGCGAATATTCCGGCTGACGAGACGCTGCATCTGGCGTTCGGTTTTCAGGGGAAGGGCGCGTTACCGCCGGGATTGCGAGTGGTGAGCAGTGAAGTGACGGTGAATTACCAATAGCCAATAAAAAACCCGCCGAGGCGGGTTTTTTGTTACTACATACGCTCGACGGTTTTGATACCCAGCGTATCCAAACCTTGTTTCAGCGTTTTAGCGGTCAATGCAGCCAGTTGCAGACGGCTGTTACGCACCTGCTCATCCTCGGCGGAGAGGATTGGACAGTGCTCGTAGAAGCCTGAAAACAGGCCTGCCAGATCGTACAGGTAAGCACACATCACATGCGGCGTGCCATCACGCGCAACCTGGGTGATCACTTCTTCAAACTGCAACAGGCGAGTTGCCAGTTGCGCTTCACGCTCTTCGGTCAGCACGATGTCGCCGCTCAGGCTGTCAGCTTCAATGCCGGCTTTACGGAACACAGAAAGCACGCGCGTGTAGGCATATTGCATGTATGGTGCAGTGTTGCCCTCAAACGCCAGCATGTTATCCCAGTCGAAGATGTAATCGGTGGTGCGGCTTTTTGACAGATCGGCATATTTCACCGCGCCGATACCCACCACTTCCGCCAGATCTTTCAGCTCCTGCGCTGACATTTCCGGGTTTTTCTCGCTGACCAGCGCATGCGCACGCTCAACGGCTTCATCCAGCAGATCGGCCAGCTTAATGGTGCCACCGCTACGGGTTTTAAATGGACGGCCATCTTTGCCCAGCATCATGCCAAACGCATGGTGCTCCAACGGCACAGACTCGGGCACGTATCCGGCTTTACGCACAATGGTCCACGCCTGTTGCAGATGTTGATGCTGGCGCGAATCGATGTAGTAAAGCACGCGGTCGGCATGCAACGTCTCATAGCGGTATTTGGCGCAGGCGATATCGGTGGTGGTGTAGAGGTAGCCGCCATCCTTTTTCTGGATGATCACGCCCATCGCTTCGCCTTCCTTGTTTTTGAACTCATCAAGGAACACCACGGTTGCGCCTTCGCTGGTTACGGCCAGCCCTTTTTCACGCAAATCGCTTACGATGCCAGGCAACATATCGTTGTACAGGCTTTCACCCATCACATCTTTACGCGTCAGCGTCACGTTCAGGCGGTCATAGACTTCCTGATTCTGGCTCATGGTGATATCCACCAGTTTTTTCCACATTGCACGGCAATATTCGTCGCCGCCTTGCAGTTTCACCACATAACCACGGGCGCGTTCGGCGAAGGCTTCGTCCGCATCATAGGTGACCTTGGCTTCCCGGTAGAACTCTTCCAGATCCGCCAGCGCGATATCTTCGTGGTGCTCATTCTGCTGCTTTTCCAGATAGGCAATCAGCATACCGAACTGAGTACCCCAATCGCCGACGTGGTTGGCGCGGATCACGTTGTGGCCGAGAAATTCCAGCGTACGTACCGCAGCGTCACCGATGATAGTGGAACGGACGTGACCGACGTGCATCTGCTTGGCGACGTTGGGTGCCGAGTAGTCAATGACAACGGTTTGTGGCTTGAGGCTGCTGACGCCAAGGCGCGGCAATTGCAGGGCCTGCGCGGCCTGGGTAGCCAACCAGTTGCGATCGAGGAAGATATTAATGAAGCCGGGGCCGGCGATTTCGACTTTGCTGGCGATGCCGGCGAGATCCAGATGCTGAATCACCTGTTCAGCCAGCTGGCGCGGAGCCTGACCGAGCTTTTTCGCCACAGCCATGATACCGTTCGCCTGATAATCGCCGAACTGCACTTTAGCCGACTGACGAACCTGAGGTTCACAATCTGCTGGCGCACCCGCCGCTACCATTGCCTGACCGACTTTATCGGATAGAAGAGCCTGAATATTCACCGCGTTACCTTCATATGCTGAAAAGGCCCGCCAGTGGCGGCGAGCCGATGCCTTCATCCCGCAATAGCGCGGCGGGACGGAAAAATAAGAGGGGAAGTATACGTGAAATGTTAAAGTGCGTCAGCTTTTAGCATGCGCAATGGCGGGTAACAGCAACCCGCGCGCCGGTTAACGGCGACGCGGGTGACGACGAGGATTTTTAACGCTTTTGTCTTCACGCACCTTCCAGTGGCGGGAAATTGCAAATCCCATCAATGCAATCAGGACCGCGACAACAATGAGCATAGACATAGAGCCATTCCTTGTAGTTGTGAAACACAAATTTATAAGAAAGGGTATCAAGCTGCAATTGTTTGCAACTGAAATAAGACTTATCTCATTGTATTAATTATCGTTAATATTAACAGTGATTTAAGGTGTTTTCATAAAGTAACCGCTGGACCTATTTAGGCGAATAATCCTAAAGAGAGGGCCTATTTATGCGGTTTCAGGTCTTTTTCATGATGAAATCGGAGGAATCCGGCGATTTTGTCAAGCGGATTCTGAAGCGCTGCTGTTTTTAAATTGATTAAAATAATTGAATTGATATTGATGTGTCTGGAGTATTGAGATGAATTTTCCTGCTGAACTGAGTGATTTAGAACAAGACCTGGCTCGATTTGAGCACTCCTTGCAGCAATTTGCTGAAAGATTAGGGCTGCGGTTATCCGAACATGAGGCCGATCACCTGGCGGTGCGCTGCCATCAGTTCGCCACGGCGGAGCGCTGGAAGGCGGGATTGCAGCAGATGGGCAGTCAGTTTTCCGAAGCCATGATCAACGGACGCCCGATCTGCTTGTTCAAATTGCATCAGCCGTTAACGATCGCTGGATGGCAGGTCGATGTGATTGAGTTACCCTGGCCGGGTGAGAAATTGTATCGCCATGAAGGCTGGGAACATGTGGAAATCGTGTTGCGCGGTGAGCCCGAAACATTGGGTGTGCGCGCGATGGCATTGCTCTCCGATCATGCACTGACGCAACCCGGCATTTCGTTCAAAACCAGCGCGCCAAAAGGTGAGCATGAGCGTTTGCCCAACCCGACACTGGCGGTGACGGACGGGCAAACCACCATCAAGTTTCATCCCTGGCGACTGGAAGAAATTGTCGCCAGTGAACAAGGCTAACGCCGTGCCATGACTGCGCTATGCAATCGGCTCACCGCCTGTTCCAGTAAGACGCGAGTACAGCCGAAGTTAAAGCGCACGAAGTTGTCATCACCAAAATCGCGGCCGGGTGAAAAACCGAGGCCGTGTTTTTCAAAATAGAGCGCGGGGCTGGCCACATCCAGCTGGCTGGCATCAATCCAGCCAAGATAGGTCGCTTCGGGCGAATTCATGTGCAATTCGGGGAGTGCATTCACCTGCGCCACCAGCCAGTCGCGATTCGCCCGCAGGTATTGGATTTGCGCCTCCAGCCATGCATCACCTTCACGCCAGGCTGCTTCTGCTGCCACCAGTGCGAGAATATCGACCCCTGGCACAATACCTTCGCGTACCTGTTTAAACCGTTTGCGTAATTCAGGGTTGGGGATAATCGCCATTGATGCGCCGAGACCAGCGATGTTGAAGGTTTTCGAGGGCGATATCAGCGTAATGCTGCGCTGTGCAGCATCATCACTCAATGCTGCAAAAGGAATATGGCGGGCATCGGGCGACAAAATCAAATCACAGTGAATTTCATCAGAACAAACGATTAAATCGTGTTGCTGAGCGAACGCCAGTTGCGCCTCCAGTTCCTCGCGACGATACACGGTGCCGCCGGGGTTTTGCGGATTGCACAGCATCAGCAGGCGTTCATTGCCCTGCATCGCAGCCGTATCGAGATCGACGACCCAGCGGCCATGCTGTAAATGCAGCGGCAAGTTGATCTGTTCACGCTCGGCGAGTTTTGAGGCCGCGCGGAACGGTGGATAAATCGGCGTTGGCGCGACTGTGCGTTGCCCAGCCTCGGTAAACGCGCGGACCGAAAGGTTCAGACCACTGACGACGCCAGGCAGCATAACGATCCATTCCGGCTGAATATGCCAGTTGTAGCGCTGCGCCAGGCGGGAAACAGTGATATCAATCAATCCTGTGGGTGTGCCGCCATAGCCAAAAACACCGTGATCGGCGCGTTTTTTAATGGCCTCAATAATGCAGGGCGGCGAGCGAAAATCCGTGTCTGCAACCCATAAAGGCAGCACATCACGATCGCCATATTTGTGCCACTTCAAACTATCGCTGTGACGACGGTCTATCCATTGATCAAAATCGAATGCCATAGTGAGGTTTCCACGTAAACTGTCCAATTAAGCAGACTAACTCAAGCCATCCTCTCGAGCCAGAAGTCATGAAAAGGAGCAAGCTATGACGAAACTGGAAATTTGTTGCTACGGCATCGACTGTGCAATGACTGCACAGCAGTCCGGTGCCGATCGCGTGGAACTGTGCAGTGCCCCACGCGAAGGCGGGCTGACGCCGTCAGCTGGCGTGCTGGAAGCCGCACAACGTGAACTGTCCATACCGGTTCACCCGATTGTTCGCCCGCGTGGCGGCGATTTTTGTTACACCGCACAGGAATTTGAGGTGATGAAATCCGATGTTGCACTGATGCGTGAACTCGGTTTCCCTGGCGTGGTGATCGGCATGCTGGATGAAGATGCCCATGTTGATATTGCGCGCATGCGGCAGATCATGGCGCTCAGTGATGGCATGGCGGTGACCTTCCACCGCGCTTTTGATTTGTGCCACAGCCCCAAACGTTCGCTGGACGTACTGACGGATTTAGGCGTTGCGCGTATTTTGACTTCCGGCCAGCAGCAGAGCGCAGAAACTGGAATTGCATTGTTGCGGGAACTAAATGAACTGAGCACGGGTCCAATTATTATGGCCGGTGCGGGTGTTCGTTTGAGCAATTTGCAGAAATTTATCGATAGTGGTCTGCAGGAAGTTCACAGCTCCGCCAGCCGACTGGTTGCTTCGCCGATGCGCTACCGTAAAGCCGGTGTCTCCATGTGCTCCGAAGCAGAAGTCGACGAATTCAGCCGAACTTGTGTCGACGGCGATGTGGTCGAAGCGATGAAAAGCATGCTGGAAATGACCGCAGTTCGTGTCGCCTGAGTTCGCACCCCTTTTGCCGCGCAGCACGCCAAAACTCTGACGTGATGTTTGCAAGTACCAAACCCCAGTGAGTTTTGCTGGGGTTCTTTTTGTCTGCTGTACAGCCGTTGATAGCGCATTGTTAAAAAAGATGCTTTGATTACTTTATGGCTTAGCGCGGATAACATTCATGAAATCCTACTCTTGTGCTGTTTTAGTGCTGTTGTTTCCCTTGTCTGGTTCAGCGCTGGCGGTGAGCAGTGCCTGTCCGCCTCTGAGCAAAAATATTACCAGCAGCAACAACTGGATCATGCTGGGTGGTGATGCCAAAGGCGCGGTACGTCAGGTCGTAGCCGGTGAGTTTGGTAAAGATGTCGATTCGCAAAAACGCGTGCTGGGGCAGTTCGATCAGTGCGGGGATTTGATGGTTGCCGACATTACGTATGACAAGAACGAAGGCAACGTGGTGCTGACCATGGAACAGCACATCGCCCGCGTGCAGCGAGGTTGGGTGGCGGAGTATGCCTACCTGGTCAAAGTGGTAAAAGCGGGCAAAGAGGAAGTGGTGGATAACCGTCAGGGCACCATCAGCTGGCAAATGGGTCAACATGGCAACATCATCAGTTCTTCCGACAAATTTACCAGCATGGGCAAGGATGGCTTCACCGATACCACTTACCGCTACGACAAACATTTTCGTCTGGAGAAAAGCGTCGCGCGCGGCAGTGATGTGATGACCAACGGAGAGAGCACCTGGCGCTGGAATCCACAAGGGCTGGTCACCTCATCGTCCAGTGCACGCGGTAAAGACACCTATAGTTATGATAAGCAGTGGCGAGAGCTGCGGCTTAATGGCTTCGCTACCACGCCTGTCAGTACCTTAAGTTCAGTTGACGAGTGTCAGTTATGGGATGAGGTGGGCAACTGTACGCTAAGTTATCTGCATGAAACCGAGGTGTTTGCTAAAGGCACCATCGAGCGCCACCTGAGTTCTGCGTACAAATATCAGTACTGGGATCGCCCGCCAGCCGTAGCGGATGACGGGGAGTAAACGCGGTTGGTCCGGGCGCACCGTGGTGCGCCCAACCTCTTTTACTGCACGGTTTTACTGAAGGCATCCACTGCGACAATCGCGTTGGCAATGTCTTCTGGCGACAAGTTCGGGTTGAGGTTTTTCAATGTATCCCCCTCGCTGTTTGCCAGCGCCCCGACGCGCAGCAGATTCTCCCAGGACTCGTTCTCCAGATGCAGCTCTTTCAAGGTGGTCGGCATTTTGATGGAACGGTAGAAGCGGATATAACGCGCAATCTCCTCATCCGGACGCTGCTCCAGCACCATCTGCGTCAGCGTGCCGTAAGCGACTTTCTCGCCGTGCGTCAGATGATGGATATCGCCATCAATCGCGGTAAAGCCATTATGAATGGCGTGCGCACCCGCCAATCCGGCATTCTCGAATCCGAGTCCTGAAAGCAGGGTATTGGCTTCCACCACGGCTTCGACGGCTGGCGTCACGCGTTTTTCACTCACAGCGGTGTAAGCACTGTAGCCCCATGTCAGGAGCGTCTCTTCACAGGCGCGCGCAATCGCGGTGCCTGCAATGGTCGGATCGCCGTTGACCATCGATTTGGCATGCGAGCGCAGCACGGCCTGAGCCTCCACCCAAGTGGCCAGACCATCGGCAATGCCGGAGGCGAACAAGCGGGCTGGCGCACCAGCGCAAACAGCGGTATCCACCAGCACCAGATCCGGGTTTTTGCTGTAGAAGCGATAGCTTTCGAATACGCCGCTGTCGGAATAGATCACGGACAAGGCGCTGCAGGGTGCATCCGTCGAGGCCACGGTTGGTACTATGGCGGCCGGCTGCTTAAGCTCATCCGCAATCGCTTTTACGGTATCCAGCGTTTTACCGCCGCCAAGGCCCACCACCACATTGCTGCCTTGTGATTTCGCCAGTTGCGTTAAACGATTGATCTCGTTGCTGGAGGCTTCACCGTTAAACTGCTGCCAGCTGAACTCAATGCCCGCCGCTTTTAACGTTTTCTGTGTGCGTTCACCAATTAGTTTCCAGACGATGTCATCGGCGACCAAAAATGCATGCTGGCCCAGCTCGGCCACATAGGTCCCCAATTCATCCAGCACACCTGCACCCTGAACATACTTACGCGGAGAAGAAAAAATGAATTTACTCATAGCGACAACTCCTTGATGTGAGAAAAGCCGTTAACGATAAAGTGACACAGATAAATGACGGAGATTTAACCATTACTGGCAAGTTGAGAATTATTATCAATTACTGACGGAAGGTAACTATCGTCAAGATGTTGCGGCAAGGTTAAGATAGCGGCGAACTGACAGGGAGCTCGCCATGACACTGATATTTTCATTTCTTTTTGCCATTACTATTCTGACGTTAACGCCAGGCTTTGATACCGCGCTGGTGCTGCGTTCCGCAGCCGCGCAAGGCTGGAAACGGGCATCAGCCACCGCATTGGGTGTCACCATGGGCTGTCTGGTGTGGGGCGTTGCGGTGGGACTGGGTCTCGGCGCGCTGCTGCTGGCTTCCGAAATGGCGTATAACCTGTTGAAGTGGGTCGGCGCCGCCTATCTGCTCTATCTCGGCATTAAACTGCTGCTGAATCCCCGCACCCAGGCGGAAGAGAGTCAGAGTGTGCAGGGCAAAGAGCAAAGCTATTTCGCCTGCTTCTCGCGAGGATTATTCGGCAATCTGTTAAATCCGAAAGTCGGTGTGTTTTATGTCACTTTCCTGCCACAGTTTATTCCGGCCGGTGCGTCAGTGGCGCTATGGTGCACCCTGATGGCGTTAACGCATATGATGATTGGCCTGGTATGGAATGCGATATTGATTGGCGGCAGTCAGTATTTTGCGGCGCATCTGCGTCGTCCAACAGTGCTGAAAGTGATGGATCGTTTGGCGGGCTGTGTGTTTATCGGTTTCGCCGCGAAGCTGGCGCTGTCGCGGCGTTAAGCATTACGGCTTGCGTGCCACCAGTACCGCGCGTAGCGGTGCTGGATAACCTTCAATGGTTTTGCTGCTGTCGTTAGGATCAAGGAACTCGGCCAGTGATTCGCTGGTCATCCAGCTGGTGCGACGTTGCTCTTCCACTGACGTCACCGCGTAATCCGCGATGCGCACATCGACAAATCCACACTTCTCCAGCCAGCCCTTCAACGCGGCAGCGGACGGAATAAAGTAAACGTTGCGCATCTGCGCATAGCGTTCACCCGGCACCAGAACGGTGTTTTCATCGCCCTCAACGACCAGCGTTTCCAGCACCAGCTCTCCCTCGCTCACCAGCTGGTTTTTCAACTGCAATAAATGATCGAGCGGCGAGCGGCGGTGATACAGCACACCCATCGAAAACACCGTGTCGAAAGCCTGCAAGGCGGGCAGTTGTTCGATGCCAAGTGGCAGCAGATGGGCGCGACGATCGTCTCCCAGCAGCTTACGCACCGCTTCGAACTGACACAGGAACAGCTGCATCGGATCGATGCCGACCACCAGCTTCGCGCCTGCGCCGATCATGCGCCACATGTGATAGCCGCTACCGCAGCCGACATCCAGCACCGTGCGGTGGGTTAATGGCGAGATATGCGGCAGCACGCGATCCCATTTCCAGTCCGAGCGCCATTCGGTATCAATCTCGGTGCCGTAAAGGGAATAAGGACCTTTGCGCCAGGGCATCAGGTTGCGCAACAGGTTTTCAATACCAAGACGTTGGCGATCGGTGAGATCGTCAGCCGTGGCCGTGACGCTGTTGACCAGATCCAGCGTTTGCGGGTTCAGCAGCGGCAGGTAATCCACTGACTTTTCCCAGTCGCGGAATTTACCGTGCAGATTCTCGCGCTGCCAGACTGCGACTTGTGCGGGTAAAACTTCCAGCCAGCTCGCCAATGGGCCGGTGGCGATTTGCTGATAAAAACGGCCAAAATCAATCATTTCAACGCTACCAAAGAACCAAAGTTAAAGCACTGGAACCACAATTCCGCATGGGCAAAACCGGCGTCTTTCAGACGCGCTTTATGCGCTTCTACACTGTCGGTGAGCATGACGTTTTCTAGCATGCTGCGTTTCTGGCTGATTTCCAGTTCGCTATAACCGTTAGCACGCTTGAAGTCGTGATGCATGTTGAACAGCAGTTCGCCCACTTCGCCATCTTCAAAGCTGAATTTCTCAGACAGCACCAGCGCACCGCCGGGGTTCAGGCCTTTAGCGATCTTTTTCAGCAGTTCCAGGCGCGCAGGCGGCTCAAGAAATTGCAGAGTAAAGTTCAGCACCACCATTGAAGCATTCTCAATATGGATATCCTGAATATCCGCTTCAATCACCTGCACCGGCGTATCTGCGCGGAAGGCATCAATATGGCGGCGGCAACGCTCCACCATCGCCGGAGAGTTATCCACGGCAATAATCTGGCAGCCCGGCACATGAATATTACGGCGCACTGAGAGCGTGGCGGCACCGAGCGAGCAGCCGAGATCGTAAACCTGGCTATCAGGCTTCACAAAGCGTTCTGCCAGCATGCCAATCATCGAAATGATGTTGGAATAACCCGGCACCGAGCGCTGAATCATATCGGGAAAGACTTCAGCCACGCGCTCGTCAAAGGTCCAGTCACCCAGCTTATCGATGGGTGCGGAAAATAGCGTATCGCGGTCAGACATAATGAAAAGTCCGGAGAGAGGAATCGGAAAGGGCGCTATTCTGTCAGAAAGTCCCGCAGGCTGCACCCGCTTTGAGTTTAGAACAAGCTGCTTTGTTGCGGCCAGTCGGGCAGATTGCGCAGCGAAGGCTCAAGTTGCAGCAACTGAGGCCACAGCGCCTGCAGTAAGGGGAACACTTCGCCCATATCCGGCGTATGGATAAACAGCATCGGATCGCTGTCCGCCTGCCATTCTGCCAGTTTATTTTGCCACGGCTGAAACAGCGGCACGCTCTCTTCCACGCTGTCACTGCCGATAAAGCGCACCATCGGTTGCGAACCGCTGCGCACGGCATGCGGTGGCACGCGCGGTTTTTTCGCCCGGGCGTCCACGGCGGCGGCGCTTTGCGAAGTCGAGGCGTGCACCGGACGGCTATCGAGGATCACGCGATTCACGCCGCGTTCCAGCAGGCCACGGTTGAACGCGCGCTCAGCCTCGCCTTTGGCAAAAAACTGCTCGTGGCGCACTTCAACGCCGTAACTAAACCCGCGCGGCAGGCTATCGAGGAACAGCCACAAGTCTTTCAGTTGCGTGGGTGAGAAGGTCGCCGGCAGTTGCAGCCAATACTGCCCGATGCGCTGGCTCAACGGATCGAGCAAGCGGAAGAATTCGTTCAGCAGTTCATCGCAGTTCCGAAGCGCGGCTTTGTGGCTGATGCTGTTGGGAAATTTAAAGCAGAAGCGAAAGTCATCGTGAGTCATATCGCGCCAGCGCATCACTGCTTCCGGCGAGGGCAGCGCATACAGCGTGGTGTTGCCTTCCACGCAGTCAAACAGCTGGGCGTAATCCGCCAGGGTTTCCAGCCCATACTGCTTCCAGCGGGGATGCTGCCATTGTGGTAATCCAATGCGAAGTGTCAAACGCGGCTCCTGATCCTTTTACGGGCGGGAATAGGCCGGGTAATGTACCCTGTTTTGGTGTCGGCAGGAAAATCCGCGCGATAAACCGCAATGTTTTGCCCGCTTTGATCTGGCTCTACTTATCCTGCCTGGGTTTTTCCATTATAATAGCCGCCTTTTTTGCGACAGCATCTCAGAAGGTTACGCGGCCTGATGCTGTCTGGCAGCAGCGGCGAAGTTAAAAGGATACGTTATGCGTACAGAATATTGCGGACAGCTCAATCTGTCTCACGTGGGTCAGCAAGTCACTCTCTGCGGTTGGGTTAACCGCCGTCGCGATCTGGGCAGCCTGATTTTTATCGATATGCGCGACCGTGAAGGTATCGCTCAGGTATTCTTCGACGCCGATCATCAGGACGCTTTCCAGCTGGCCTCTGAGCTGCGTAACGAATTCTGTATCCAGATCACCGGCACCGTGCGTGCGCGTGAAGAGAAAAACCGCAACAGCGATATGGCCACCGGCGATGTCGAAGTGTTTGCCCATGCGCTGAACATCATCAACCGCGCTGAACCTCTGCCGCTGGACTCTAACCAGACCAACAGCGAAGAAGCGCGTCTGACCTATCGCTATCTGGACCTGCGTCGTCCGGAAATGGCACAGCGTCTGAAAACCCGTGCGAAAATCACCAGCTTCGTGCGTCGCTTTATGGATAACGAGGGCTTCCTCGATATCGAAACCCCGATGCTGACCAAAGCCACGCCAGAAGGTGCGCGTGACTATCTGGTGCCAAGCCGCGTGCACAAAGGCAAATTTTACGCGCTGCCGCAGTCCCCACAGCTGTTCAAACAGTTGCTGATGATGTCCGGTTTCGATCGCTATTATCAGATCGTTAAATGCTTCCGTGATGAAGACTTGCGTGCAGACCGTCAGCCAGAATTCACCCAAATCGACGTGGAAACCTCTTTCATGACCGCCGAGCAGGTGCGTGAAAAGATGGAGCGTCTGATTCGTGAACTGTGGATGGACGTGAAAGGCGTGGATCTCGGTGACTTCCCGCAAATGACTTTTGCTGAAGCTATGAACCGTTACGGTTCTGACAAACCCGATCTGCGCAACCCAATGGAGCTGGTGGACGTGGCTGACCTGCTGAAAAGCGTGGAATTCCAGGTGTTTGCAGGCCCGGCTAACGATCCGAAAGGTCGTGTTGCCGCGCTGCGTGTGCCGGGTGGCGCAGCGCTGACGCGTAAGCAGATTGATGAGTACACCAAATTTGTTGAGATCTATGGCGCCAAAGGTTTGGCGTGGATGAAGATCAACGAGCGTGCAAAAGGCTTCGAGGGTGTACAGAGCCCGGTGGCGAAGTTCCTGACGCCTGAAATCGTTGAAGCGATTCTGAACCGCACCACTGCACAAGATGGCGATCTGATCTTCTTTGGCGCTGACCGTGCCAAAATCGTCACTGATGCGCTGGGTGCACTGCGTCTGAAAGTGGGCCGTGATCTGAAGATTACTGACGAAAGCATGTGGGCACCGCTGTGGGTCATCGACTTCCCAATGTTTGAAGCGGATGAAGAGGGCGGTCTGGCTGCGATGCACCACCCGTTCACCTCGCCTAAAGAACTGACGGCTGAACAGCTGGCGGTCGACCCGACGCAGGCCGTGGCGAACGCTTACGATATGGTGATCAATGGCTACGAAGTGGGTGGCGGTTCCGTGCGTATCCACAACGGCAACATGCAGCAGACCGTATTCAGCATTCTCGGTATCACCGAAGAAGAGCAGCGCGAGAAGTTTGGCTTCCTGCTGGATGCACTGAAATACGGCACACCACCGCACGCGGGCCTGGCCTTTGGGCTGGACCGTCTGACCATGCTGCTGACCGGCACCGACAACATCCGTGATGTTATCGCGTTCCCGAAAACCACTGCAGCGGCGTGCCTGATGACCGAAGCGCCAAGCGAAGCCAACCCGGCAGCGTTGTTGGATCTCGGCATTCTGGTGGCTCCGAAGAAAGAAAAGTCAGAGAACAAGTAATGGGCTATAAACATCCGGTTTCAGTGCTGGTGGTGATTTTTGCGCGAGATACTGGCCGGGTGTTAATGCTGCAGCGACGGGATGATGAAAGTTTCTGGCAATCCGTAACGGGCAGCCTCGAAGCGGGTGAGAGCCCGCGTCAGGCGGCACAGCGCGAAGTGTCAGAAGAGCTGGGTATCGACGTTGCGGGCGAACAGCTGGTGCTGGACGATTGCCACAAACACATTGAGTTTGAAATCTTCCCGCACTATCGCCATCGCTACGCACCTGGCATCACGCACAACCGCGAACATTGGTTCCGGCTGGCACTCCCGCAAGAGCGTGACCTGCTGCTCACCGAGCATCTCGCCGCGCGCTGGCTCGATCCTGCCGCTGCCGCAGCCCTGACCAAGTCCTGGAGTAATCGCCAGGCAATCGAAGAATTTACCTGAATGCCCGCCGCCGCGCGTTTTTCCGGCGACGAATCAGCTAGATTTCATTTATCCTGCGCAGAGTTTCAACCCTGCGCCCTAATATTGAACAGTCGAGCGTAATCGGCGCAGCGAGGTCGGTTACCGCCAGCGCGCAGCAACCGGAGCGTACTTTTGTATGTGAGGATTGCGAGCACTGCCGGGAATCGAGATCGCAAGTAAGATAGCTCGTGCGAAATAAAAGATCGGAGAAATACTCAAGATGGCTGGACATAGTAAGTGGGCAAATACCAAGCACCGCAAGGCGGCGCAGGACGCTAAGCGCGGCAAAATCTTCACCAAGATCATCCGTGAGCTGGTGACCGCAGCGAAACTGGGCGGCGGCGATGCCGGCTCGAACCCGCGTCTGCGCGCAGCAATGGACAAAGCCCTGTCCAACAACATGACCCGTGACACCATGAACCGTGCGATTGCACGCGGCGTGGGCGGCGAAGATGATTCCAACATGGAAACCATCATCTATGAAGGTTACGGTCCAGGCGGCTCAGCGGTGATGATCGAGTGTCTGAGTGACAACCGTAACCGTACCGTGGGCGAAGTGCGTCACGCCTTCACCAAAACCGGTGGCAACCTCGGCACCGACGGTTCCGTTTCTTACCTGTTCAGCAAAAAGGGTGTGATCTCCTTTGCGCCAGGCCAGGATGAAGATGCGGTCATGGAAGCGGCGCTGGAAGCCGGTGCGGAAGACGTGGTGAGCTACGACGACGGTGCGATTGATGTGTTCACCGCGTGGGAAGAGCTGGGTGCGGTGCGTGATGCGCTGGAAGCCGGTGGCCTGAAGGCGGATACCGCTGAAGTCTCAATGATCCCTTCCACCAAAGCGGAAATGGATGCGGAAACCGCACCGAAACTGCTGCGTCTGATCGACATGCTGGAAGATTGCGACGATGTGCAGGAAGTTTATCATAATGGTGAAATTTCTGATGAGGTCGCGGAAACGCTGTAATGGCGTTTTCCATTAACCTCACAGCCGGAGGCGCGTAGTGGCGATCATTCTCGGGATTGACCCCGGCTCGCGCGTCACCGGTTACGGTGTGATTCGTCAGATTGGCCGCCAGCTCAGCTATCTGGGCAGCGGCTGCATCCGCACCAACGTCACCGATCTACCCTCTCGCCTCAAATTGATTTACGCCGGGGTGACAGAAATCATCACCCAATTCTCGCCAGACTATTTTGCTATCGAGCAGGTATTTATGGCGAAGAATGCGGACTCAGCGCTTAAGCTGGGCCAGGCGCGTGGCGCAGCGATTGTGGCGGCGGTGAATCTCGATTTGCCGGTGTTCGAATATGCAGCGCGTCAGGTCAAACAAACGGTAACCGGCACCGGTGGGGCAGAAAAAAGTCAGGTTCAGCACATGGTGCGCACCTTGCTGAAACTGCCCGCTAACCCACAAGCTGATGCCGCTGATGCGCTGGCGATTGCCATTACCCATTGTCACCTGAGCCAAAACACCACGCGATTGAGTGACGCTAAGCTGGTGATGACGCGTGGGCGATTGCGGTCCGGCTGACGAAAACCCAAACATTGAAGGCTGGATATTGATCCAGCCTTTTTTATGATATAAATACCCGTCATCTTTCCACTGGCTGATGCGCGAGCTACCCTTGTTCACCTGAATCACTGACCTCAGTGCGTTCATCGTCATGCGCTCGCTTGCCGCTTTAACGTCAGCGGAAATCAATCAGGTATTTTTAGGATTACATAAGGAACTGCTCAGGTGATTGGTCGCTTACGAGGCAATATTCTGGAAAAACAGCCGCCGCTGGTGTTAATTGAGGCGCACGGTGTGGGTTATGAAGTGCACATGCCAATGACCTGCTTCTACGAGCTGCCGGAGATCAATCAGGAAGCGATTATCTTCACCCAGTTTGTGGTGCGTGAAGATGCGCAGCTGCTGTTCGGCTTCAATAACAAACAAGAGCGTGCGCTGTTTCGTGAACTGGTGAAAGTCAATGGCGTGGGGCCAAAACTGGCACTGGCAATCCTTTCTGGCATGTCAGCACAACAGTTTGTGACCGCCGTTGAGCGTGAAGAGATCGCGTCATTGATCAAGTTGCCTGGCGTCGGCAAGAAAACCGCCGAGCGTCTGGTGGTGGAGATGAAAGACCGCTTTAAAGGCATGCACGGCGATCTGTTTGGCAGTGACTCGACCTTCACATTGACCACGCCGTCTGAAGCGCCAGCCGCGAATGATGCTGAGGCCGAAGCGGTTGCTGCACTGGTGGCGCTGGGTTATAAACCGCAAGAAGCCAGCCGCATGATCAGTAAAGTCGGCAAACCTGATGCGGATTGCGAAACCCTGATCCGTGAAGCTCTGCGCGCAGCTATTTGAGGTAATGCATGATTGAAGCCGATCGCCTGGTCTCGGGCGTCTCTATAAATGAAGAAGAGAGCCTCGACCGTGCCATTCGTCCTAAGCTCCTGGCGGAATACGTGGGGCAACCGCAGGTGCGCGAGCAGATGGAGATTTTCATCAAAGCAGCGCAACTGCGTGGCGATGCGCTGGACCATCTGCTGATTTTCGGCCCGCCGGGATTAGGTAAAACCACGCTGGCTAACATTGTGGCGAATGAGATGGGCGTGAATTTACGTACCACTTCTGGTCCGGTGCTGGAGAAGGCAGGCGATCTGGCTGCGATGCTGACCAACCTCGAACCTCATGACGTGCTGTTTATCGATGAGATTCACCGCTTATCACCGGTGGTGGAAGAGGTGCTCTATCCGGCGATGGAAGACTATCAGCTGGATATTATGATTGGCGAAGGCCCAGCGGCGCGCTCAATCAAACTTGATTTGCCCCCCTTTACCCTGATTGGCGCCACCACGCGCGCGGGCTCGCTGACCTCGCCGCTGCGCGATCGCTTTGGTATTGTGCAACGCCTTGAATTTTACAACGTACCGGATCTGCAACACATCGTCAGCCGCAGTGCAGCGTGCTTAGGATTGGCATTGAGTGAAGAGGGCGCGTTAGAAGTGGCGCGCCGTGCCCGTGGTACACCTCGTATCGCCAACCGTTTATTGCGTCGCGTACGCGATTACGCCGAAGTTCGCGCCAACGGTGTGATGAGTGGAGAAGTCTCTGCCAGCGCACTCGATATGCTCAACGTCGATAATCAGGGTTTTGATTATATGGACCGCAAGCTGTTGCTGGCGATCATCGACAAGTTCTCGGGTGGTCCGGTGGGATTGGATAACCTGGCGGCGGCGATTGGTGAAGAACGGGAAACCATTGAAGATGTGATTGAACCCTTCCTGATTCAACAAGGATTCATTCAGCGCACGCCGCGCGGCCGTCTGGCCACGCAGCATGCCTACAAGCATTTCGGCATCAGCCGCGACGAGTAATGCTGGCGTTCGTCCGGCTGCGCGATTTCACGATCGGGCATTCGCTAAGGGGCCATTAATGGCCCCTTTATTACGCCGCCGGCTTTTTCGCCATACTAAAGATGAACAGCACAGCGGCGCACAGCACCACGGAAGGGCCGGCGGGTGTATCGTAAGTGGCGGAGAACGTCAGTCCGCCGGTGACCGCCAGAATACCGATAATCACCGCAAAACCGGCCATCTGTTCCGGTGAACGGGAGAAACGACGTGCGGTGGCAGCGGGAATAATCAACAGTGAGGTGATAATCAGTGCACCGACAAACTTCATTGCCACACCAATGGTTAAGGCGGTGACCAGCATCAGCATCAGGCGCGTGCGTTGAATGTTGACGCCATCCACTTGAGCTAACTCCGGGCTGATGGTCATCGACAGCAGTGAACGCCACTGCCATGCCATCACCGCCAGTACAATGGCCACGCCAGCGCCCATCATCCACAAATCATCCGGTGTCACCGCCAGCAGATCGCCAAACAGATACGCCATTAAATCGACACGTACACCCTGCATCAGGCTGACTACCACCAAACCCAGCGACAGCGCGCTGTGCGCCATAATACCGAGTAACGTATCAATGGCCAGATGCGGACGACGCTCCAGCCACACTAAGCCCAGAGCCAGAAATACAGTCACCAGAATCACTGCATAATAGGGATTCACATTGAGCAGCAGACCAAAGGCCACGCCGAGCAGCGAAGCGTGCGCGAGGGTATCGCCGAAATAAGACATGCGGCGCCAGACCACAAACGAGCCAAGCGGACCCGCCGCCAGCGCCAGCAGCACGCCACCGAGCCAGCCGGGTAATAACAGTTCAATCATGATGGACCATTTCCTTTGCGCAGCACAATGCGTCCCTGTAAATCGTGACGGTGATTATGATGATGGCGGTAAATAGCCAATTGCTGCGCGCCGCGTGGGCCGAACATGGCGATAAATTCTGGATGCTGCGACACCGCTTCTGGCGTGCCGGAACAGCAGATGTGGTGGTTGAGGCACAGTACCTCGTCAGTTTTTGCCATCACCAGATGTAGATCGTGCGAAACCATTAGCACGCCACAGTTGAGCTCCTGACGAAGCTGATCGATCAAATCGTAGAGCGCCACTTGCCCATTTACGTCAACCCCTTGCGTAGGTTCATCTAACACCAGTAACTGGGGTTGATTGAGCAGGGCACGCGCCAGCAGTACGCGCTGGGTTTCACCACCTGAGAGTTTTTGCAGAGGCGCATTCAGCAGATGTCCGGCCTGCACGCGTTTCAAAGCCGGGAGAATAGCATCTCGCTTGCTGCCACGCGTCAGACGCATAAAACGTTCAACGGTGATCGGCAACGTCGGGTCAATGTGCAACTTCTGAGGCACGTAGCCAATGCGTAAACCGGGGGTGCGTTTGACGCTACCCCCTGTAGGCGTAAGAAGGCCGAGCACCGTCCGGACCAGCGTCGATTTGCCCGCGCCGTTCGGCCCAAGCAGCGTAAGTATTTTCCCTGGCTCCAGTGTCAGGCTAATACCTGCTAGCACAGGCCGCTGGGAAAACTTGACGGAGATGTTTTCAAGTGTAACAAGTGACGACATATTATTTACGGGTTGCATTGAATTTCGAATGTTATAATATCACATTCCATCAACAGGTCACGATGGAATGACGCATTATGTTACACATTAAGCAGCGCTTCGCTTTCACTCTTCCTGCTGCGGCTCTCGCCGCCGCCTGCGCGATGCCCGCGCACTCAGCCGTAGTGGCTTCAATCAAACCGATCGGATTTATCGCAGCGGCCATTGCAGATGGCGTGACGCCAGTGGAAGTGCTGTTGCCCGATGGCGCTTCAGAGCACGATTATGCTTTACGTCCTTCTGATGTAAAACGTATTAAAAACGCGGACTTAGTGGTATGGGTTGGACCAGAAATGGAGGCGTTTCTGACCAAGTCAGCGGCAGAGTTACCTGAGGCTAAAAATCTCGAAATAGCGGCGATGCCAGGGGTGAAACCGCTACTGATTCGTGGTGGTGAAGACGAGGACGAACATGAGCACGGTCACGATCATGAGCATGACTCAGATAAGTCTGATGACCAGGAGCCGTCTCATACACACCACCACCATGGTGAGTTTAATATGCACCTGTGGATGTCACCTGAGATTGCGCGACAATCTGCGGTTGCAATCCACGGAAAATTATTGGAACTTATGCCGCAAAGCAGAGCCAAACTTGACGCGAACCTGCAGCAGTTTGAAGCAGAATTAGCAGATGCGGATAAGCATATTGGCGCGCAGCTTGCCCCCGTTAAGAGTAAGGGTTATTTCGTTTTTCACGATGCTTACAGCTACTTTGAAAAACACTACGGTTTGTCCCCTGCTGGACATTTCACCGTCAACCCTGAGATCCAACCGGGCGCCCAGCGTTTACATCAAATACGAACACAGTTGGTTGAGCAAAAAGCCGTATGCGTTTTTGCTGAACCACAATTCAGGCCGGCCGTCATCGATGCCGTGTCTCGCGGAACCAACGTGCGCAAAGGCACACTTGACCCGCTGGGCATGGGAATCAGCTTAACCAAAGACAGCTATGTGAAATTCCTCTCACAGTTGTCGAGCCAGTATGCGAGCTGCCTGAATGGAGCATAGAGGAATAAGTAAAAGTGCAGCAGATAGCCCGCTCTGTCGCCCTCGCATTTAATAATTTGCCGCGTCCCCACCGCGTTATGCTGGGATCATTAACCGTTATCACGTTGGCCGTCGCTGTCTGGCGGCCTTACGTTTATCATCCCCATGATGTTGCCCCCATCGTGAAAGACATCACGCTGGACAAAAACGAACTGCGCACGCTGTTACCCGAAGCCAGTGAGCCGATTGATCAGACCACGGTTGAACCGGAAGAAGAGATTCCGGCCGATGACATCGATAAAGATGTGCAGGACAACCCGAATCAACACGATTACACCGTTTCCTCTGGCGATACCCTGAGCAGCGCACTGAATCAGTACGGTATTGATCTCAGTGATATCAATGCGTTAGTCAATAGCGATAAAGACTTCCGTAACCTGCGCGTCGGTCAGCAACTCAGTTGGACGTTGGATGCGGATGGTCAACTGCAAAACTTTACCTGGGAAGTGGATCGCCGTGAAACCCGCACTTACGAGCGCCAGCCGAATGGCAGCTTTAAGATGCAGCAGGAGATGCAAAAGGGCGAGTGGCAAAATAGTGTGCTGAAAGGTGAAGTGCGTGGCAGCTTTGGTGCCAGCGCCCAGCGTGCAGGCTTGACAAGTGCTGAAACCAGCAATGTTATCAAAGCCATGCAGTGGCAGATGGATTTCCGCAAACTGCGCGCCGGTGACGATTTCAGCGTGCTGATGTCCCGCGAGATGCTGGATGGCAAAAGTGCGCAGAGCCAGCTGCTCGGCGTGCGTCTGCGTACCGGTGGCAAAGATTACTACGCGTTCCGCGCGGAAGATGGCAAATTCTACGATCGTAACGGCTCAGGCCTTGCCCGTGGTTTTATGCGCTTCCCGACGGTGAAACAGTATCGCGTTTCCTCCAACTTTAATCCGCGCCGTCTTAACCCGGTAACGGGCCGCATCGCACCACATAAGGGTGTCGATTTCGCGCTGCCGATCGGTACACCGGTATTGGCCGTGGGTGATGGTGAAGTGGTGATGGTCAAAAATGGCGGGGCGGCGGGTAACTATGTGGCCATTCGTCACGGTCGTCAGTATATGACCCGTTATATGCACCTGAGTAAGGCGCTGGTGAAACCAGGACAGAAAGTGAAGCGCGGTGACCGTATTGCGCTGTCAGGCAACACCGGGCGTTCTACGGGGCCACATCTGCATTACGAAGTGTGGATCAACAATCAGGCCGTCAACCCACTCACGGCGAAACTGCCGCGTATGGAAGGGCTGACTGGTAAAGATCGCAGCAACTATCTGGCGGACGTGAAGAGTTATCTGCCACAGCTGGCACTGAAATAACCCATTTCTGTAGCCAATAGTGAAAAAACCGATGAATTATTCGTCGGTTTTTTGCTATCTGACGCATGATGATTGCAAAATTAACCACCGTCACTATCATTGTCCCGTCATTGTCAGAGGCGAGTGCATGGAAACCCGAAAGAAAAATAACAGTGAATTTATTCCCGTTTTTCAACGTTCTTTTTTAAAACCGAAATACTGGGGCAATTGGCTGGCGATTGGTGCGCTGGCGGGCATGGCAATGCTGCCTGCCAAAGTGCGCGACCCGATTTTGGGTGGATTGGGGCGGTTTGCCGGTAAGCTGGCAAAAAGTGCGCGTCGTCGTGCGTTGATCAATCTCTATTATTGCCTGCCGGAGTTAAGCGAAGCACAGCGCGAAGAGATTGCTGATCGTATGTTTGCCACCGCGCCACAGGCGATGGTGATGATGGCTGAGTTGGGGATGCGCGATCCGGCTCGTGTGCGCCAACGCGTTGACTGGCACGGCCGTGAAATTATCGAAGCCCTGCAGGCCAACAAAGAGAACGTGATTTTTCTGGTGCCGCATGGTTGGGCCGTGGATATCCCGGCGATGCTGCTGGCGTCAGAGGGCCAGATGATGGCGGCCATGTTCCATAATCAGAGCGATCCGCTGCTGGATTATGTGTGGAACACCGTACGGCGTCGCTTTGGTGGCCGCATGCATGCACGTAATGACGGCATTAAGCCATTTATCGCCTCGGTGCGTCAGGGCTATTACGGTTACTATCTGCCGGACCAGGATCACGGCCCGGAGCACAGTGAATTTGTGGATTTCTTTGCCACCTACAAAGCAACACTGCCAGCGGTCGGCCGATTGATGAAAGTGTGTCGAGCGCGCGTGGTGCCACTGTTTCCGGTGTACAACAGCGAGACCCATCGTCTGGAAATCTATGTGCGTCCGCCGATGGACGATTTGCTGGATGCCGACGATAACACCCTGGCGCGGCGAATGAATGAGGAAGTTGAGATATTTGTGCGGCCGCATCCAGAGCAATACACCTGGATTTTAAAGCTGCTGAAAACGCGTAAAGAAGGGGATATTGAACCTTATGCGCGTAAGGAGCTTTATCCTCGCAAGAAATAACGAAGGGGCCGATTGGCCCCTTTGATTATTCTACCGCTTCAACGTGGCTGCGCCGGATACGTTCACGCAGGAACAGTGTGACCAGGCCAAACCACAGCACACCCGCCGCAAAGTTGATGCCGCTGAACCATGGCGTGCCACCACTGAAGTAGCCTGCTTTCGCCAGTTCAATCCCGATGGCCAATGTCAGAATACTGATCATTCCCAGCATGGCTGCCACGCTGCCTTTACCTTCGCTGCTGGAATACAGCGTCAGACGATACAGACCGGCGTTGACCATGCCCGCACCAAAGGCATACAGACTTAATCCTGCGGTCAGCAGCAGGTAGGTATGGCTGTCGAGCAGGTTAGCCAGCAACGAGATGCTTAAACCCAGCAGAATCGGCCACGCCGCGAATTTGACCGGCTGCTCGATGGGAACGCGACCCGCCAGTTTACCCAGCGTCAGGTTGCCAGCAATCATGGCAAGGAACACTGGCAGTTGCAGCAACGCATACTCCATGCGCGATAAGCCCTCGTCATGCATCAGAATCACGGGCGACAGGGCAACCCAGGTCAGAATCGGAATAAACACCAGGCCAATAGCGAAAGACCCATACATCACCTGACGATCGCGTGCCAGACGGCCATAGGCGCGTGCCAGATTCGGCAGGGCAATGGAGTGGCTACGATCGCCAGCGGTTTCCGGCATGATGCGCCACAGCACCACAAAAGCCACCACGCTACAAATCGCAAACAGCCAGAACATGCTGCGCCATTCACCCACGGTCAACCAGGCGGCACCCGCCAGCGGACCGGCCAGCGGGGCTAAGAGGGCCACGTTGGCCATTAGCGCCATCATGCGCACCGCTAAAGCCTCATCAAACGCTTCCTGCACGGCGGCATAACTGACTGCACCGATAAAGCACAGGCTGATGCCCTGAATAAAGCGCAGGGTGACAAACTGTTCGATGTTCGTGACCCAGGTGGTCAGAATGCAGGCCGCAGCAAAGAACAGAATGCCGAACAGCAGGACTGGACGGCGACCATATTTGTCCGAGAGCGGGCCGAGCAGCCACTGCAGCACCACGCCGCCCATCAGATAAGCAGTAAGAGAAGTCGACACCCATTCCGGGCCGACGTTGAATTCAGAAGTGACCAGCAGCATGCCGGGCTGAATCATGTCATGGGCGATGTAAGTCGCGAACTCAAACAACACCAGCGCGAGCGGGAACAGCAGCACCCGTCCAGTGAGTTGGGTAATCGGTTGATAGCGGGCCATCTGGCCTCCTTGTCAGAAAAAATAAAAACGCGACTGCCAGGCAGTCGCGTTTATCCATGTTGTTACAGCCGCTGTGAGTGGTGCGTGAGCGTTTAGTCTACGCGCAGAACACGGCTGGTGTTGGTGGTGCCGGTGGTTGCCATCACGTCGCCCTGGGTGACAATCACCAGGTCGCCCGAGACGAGGAAACCTTTGTCGCGCAGCAGGTTCACTGCATCATGCGCGGCGGCTACACCATCATTGTTGCTGTCGAAGTAAACCGGTGTCACGCCGCGATACAGCGCAGTCAGGTTCAATGTACGTTCGTGACGTGACATAGCGAAGATCGGCAGGCCAGAAGTGATACGTGACGTCATCAGCGCAGTACGGCCCGATTCGGTCATGGTGATGATGGCAGAAACCCCCTGCAGGTGGTTGGCTGCATACATCGCGGACATCGCAATCGCTTCTTCCACGTTGTCGAACTGCACTTCAAGACGGTGCTTAGACACGTTGACGCTTGGGATTTTTTCCGCACCGAGACACACTTTCGCCATCGCTGACACGGTCTCCGCTGGATACTGACCGGCAGCGGTTTCTGCTGACAGCATCACGGCATCGGTACCATCCAGCACGGCGTTCGCCACGTCCATCACTTCAGCACGGGTTGGCATCGGGTTGGTGATCATCGACTCCATCATCTGCGTGGCGGTGATGATGGTACGGTTCAGCTGACGCGCACGACGAATCAACGCCTTCTGGATCCCTACCAGTTCTGGATCGCCAATTTCAACGCCGAGGTCGCCACGCGCGACCATCACCACGTCAGAGGCGAGAATGATATCATCCATCGCTTCCTGAGACGCAACGGCTTCTGCACGTTCGACTTTGGCCACCAGTTTGGCTTCACAACCTGCATCGCGCGCCAGTCGGCGAGCGTAGTTCATGTCTTCACCATTTCGCGGGAATGACACGGCCAGGTAATCCACGCCGATTTTCGCGGCGGTAATGATATCGACTTTATCTTTCTCCGTCAGCGCTTCGGCAGACAAACCGCCGCCGAGTTTATTGATGCCTTTATTGTTGGAGAGCGGGCCGCCGACGGTGACTTCGGTGAAGACTTTCACACCCTGAACTTCCAGCACCTTCAACTGTACACGACCATCATCCAGCAGCAGGATGTCGCCCGGCACCACGTCTTCTGGCAGACCTTTGTAGTCGATACCGACTTTCTCTTTATCACCTTCGCCTTTGCCCATATCCGCATCCAGCAGGAAGCGATCGCCGACATTCAGGAAGACTTTGCCTTCTTTGAAGGTGGAAACACGAATTTTTGGACCTTGCAGGTCGCCCAGAATCGCCACGTGACGGCCAAGCTTAGCGGCAATCTCACGCACCTTGTTGGCGCGCATCTGGTGGTCTTCCGGGGTACCGTGGGAGAAATTGAGTCGCACCACGTTCGCGCCCGCCGCGATGATTTTTTCGAGGTTATTGTCGCGATCGGTGGCTGGGCCGAGGGTAGTTACGATCTTGGTTCTTCTGAGACGTCTTGACATGAAGGACTCCGTTGACAAAGGTTCGTGTCACTCTCAAGGGGACACGGTGTAATCGCATATTCTATATGATCGATGGGCTGTGATTCGACTCACATTGTGAATGTGATGTTAATTATTTTACTGCAACCGCTTTTCCAGGCGCGAATCTTTGAGCGCTTCTTTCACCCGTTTCAGGTTTTCGCGGAAAGCCGCGCCACGCTCAAGGGTAAAACCTGTCGCCAAAACATCAACCACGGTTAATTGCGCAAGGCGGGAAACCATCGGCAGGTAGATATCCGTATCTTCAGGTACATCGAGCGTCAGTGCGAGGGTTGCTTCTGCCGCAAGGGGTGAACCCGGAGAGGTGATAGCCAGTACTGTGGAAGCGTTTACACGCGCCAGGCGAGCCAGTTCTATCATATTTTTGGTTCGACCAGTATGTGATATGAGAACAAAAACGTCATTTGGTCCACTATTTATGCAACTCATGCGCTGGATCACAATATCCTCTGACCAGATGACCGGCAGATTAAAGCGCAGGAATTTATTGGTCGCGTCGTGCGCCACAACCGCAGAGGCGCCGAGACCAAAAAAGGCGATTTTTTGGGCCTGAGTCAGGGCTAGAACCGCTTGATCAATGACCTGAAGATCCAGTTGTTGGCGCACATGACTTAAGCCGGCGAGGGCGGAATCAAAAATCTTGTGGCTGTAACTTTCAACGCTGTCATCTTCTTCCACATCGCGGCTGACCCAGTTCGGGGTCTTCGCCAGACTTTGCGCCAGGCGTAACTTGAAGTCGGGGAAGCCGCGCGTGCCCATACGATGGCAGAAGCGATTCACTGTCGGTTCGCTAACGTCGGCGGCGCGGGCGAGGGTGGCGATGCTGGAGTGCATTGCCTGCTGCGGAGCGGCCAGAATCTGTTCTGCCACTTTCCGTTCTGATTTGCTAAGCGCGTTAAGTTGCGCCTGAATATGTTCCAGCATGTCGTTAACCCGATGCGCCTCAATCACTTTCGTCGCGTTCATCACCTGATAAAACGCTGCCAATTCACAACAATATACCGTGTAATACACCCTCGCACGCAGCAGCGGACAAATGTAAGCGCGTTTTTTTTGTCATACTTTGATCGTTGCCGGGTTTTATCCCGACAAACATCGAAACAGAAAAAGCGTGAAAAGCGCACACCACAACACACCTTTGTTCGCCATCATGTTCAAAGTAATGGCTAATGCCACACCGCGTCTGGGTTGTTCCGATGCGGGGAAAAAAGTACATTGTGCTGTAAGAAAATTACAATAAGGACCTGGGATGATGAGGACGCTCAAACCGGGTATATCCTGCAACGAGGAGAGGAAAATGGCGGTAACACAAACAGCCCAGGCATGCGATCTGGTTATTTTCGGTGCCAAAGGCGATCTTGCTCGCCGGAAACTGTTGCCTTCACTGTATCAGCTGGAGAAAGCCGGTCAGATTCACGACACCACACGCATCATCGGCGTGGGGCGCGCGGAGTGGGACAAAGACGCGTACACCAAAGTGGTGCGTGAAGCGCTGGAAACCTTCATGAAGGAGAAAATCGACGAAGCGCTGTGGGATAAACTCAGCAGCCGTCTCGATTTCTGCAACCTCGACGTTAACGACACCTCGCATTTCACCAAACTGGGCAAGATGCTTGACCAGAAAGATCGTGTCACCATCAACTACTTCGCCATGCCGCCGAGCACCTTTGGCGCCATTTGCGATGGACTGGGCGCCGCCAAGCTGAATGCTAAACCGGCGCGCGTGGTGATGGAGAAGCCGCTCGGCACCTCGCTCGAGACCTCGCAAGAGATCAATGACAGCGTTGGCAAGTACTTCGAAGAGAGCCAGGTGTTCCGTATTGACCACTATCTCGGTAAAGAGACGGTACTGAACCTGCTGGCTCTGCGTTTCGCCAACTCTATCTTCGTGAATAACTGGGATAACCGTACCATCGATCACGTGCAGATTACCGTGGCGGAAGAGGTGGGTATCGAAGGTCGTTGGGGTTACTTCGATAAAGCTGGCCAGATGCGCGACATGATCCAGAACCACCTGTTGCAGATCCTCACGATGATCGCCATGTCACCGCCATCCGATCTCAGTGCGGATGCCATCCGTGATGAGAAAGTGAAGGTGCTGCGTTCGCTGCGTCGTATTGACCAGACCAACGTGCGTGAAAAAACCGTGCGTGGCCAGTACACCGCCGGCTTCGTGCAGGGCAAAAAAGTACCAGGCTATCTGGAAGAAGAGGGCGCGAACAAGCAGAGCGCCACCGAGAGCTTCGTGGCGATCCGTGTTGATATCGACAACTGGCGCTGGGCGGGCGTGCCGTTCTACCTGCGCACCGGTAAGCGCTTGCCGACCAAATGCTCTGAGGTTGTGGTGTACTTTAAGAACCCAGAGATGAACCTGTTCAAAGACTCTTATGCTGAACTGCCGCAGAACAAGTTGACCATTCGTTTGCAGCCGGACGAAGGGGTGGATATCGAGATCCTGAACAAAGTGCCGGGTCTGGATCACAAGCACAAACTGCAGACTACCAAGCTGGATCTGAGCTACTCCGAGACCTTCAACCAGTCGCATTTGGCGGATGCCTATGAGCGTCTGCTGCTGGAGACCATGCGCGGTATTCAGGCGCTGTTTGTACGCCGTGACGAAGTGGAAGCGGCGTGGGGCTGGGTGGATTCCATCATTGATGCATGGAACGCCGATGCTGAAGCGCCTAAGCCATACCAGGCTGGCACCTGGGGTCCGGTGGCGTCCGTCGCGATGATTACGCGTGATGGCCGTTCGTGGAATGAGTTTGAATAAGCCTTGAAATTTAAGCCCGCCAATGAGCGGGCTTTTTTGTGCCCAAAATTCATTTTTCTTAAAATTGAACCAGAGTTTCAATAATTTTTGATATCCGATAGACGCCGCTCCAGCCAATCTTGTATGGTAGAGCCCAAACATTGACAGCCGGATGCGAGTCGGGCTGATGCCACTAAGGAAACCTGATGAAGAACTGGAAAACCACAGCTGAACAGATCATGACTACGGGCCCGGTTGTGCCGGTGATCGTGGTGAATAAACTGGAACACGCCGTGCCGATGGCCAAAGCGTTGGTGGCCGGCGGTGTGCGTGTGCTGGAAGTGACGCTGCGTACGCCGGTGGCGATGGACGCGCTGCGTGCGATGATCAAAGAAGTGCCAGAAGCGATTGTCGGTGCGGGCACAGTGATTAACACCCAGCAGCTGAAAGAGGTGACTGATGCCGGTGCGCAGTTCGTGATCAGCCCAGGTCTGACCGAGCCGTTACTAAAAGCCGCAGTTGAAGGTCCGGTACCACTGATTCCGGGCATCAGCACCGTTTCTGAACTGATGTTGGGTATGGATTATGGCCTGCGTGAGTTTAAGTTCTTCCCGGCTGAGGCGAATGGTGGTGTTAAAGCGCTGTCAGCGATTGGCGGTCCTTTCCCACAGGTGCGCTTCTGCCCAACCGGCGGTATCTCACCGGCCAACTATCGTGACTACCTGGCGCTGAAAAGCGTGCTCTGTATTGGTGGTTCGTGGTTGGTGCCGAACGATGCGCTGGAAAGCGGCGACTGGGATCGCATTACGCGTCTGGCTCGCGAAGCCGTTGAAGGCGCGAAGTAACGCATCTGGCAGGGTGCGAATCATTGGAACTGAAAGGGCGGCCTGGTGGCCGCCCTTTTTCGCTGTCAGCAGCTGAGGGAATTAGCCCTCTACTTTCACGGCTGCGGCACTCGCCACGGCACGTGCAATCGCCTGATCGGTATTGTCACCGGTAGCCAGCGCTACGCCCAGACGACGTTGACCAGCAATCTCTGGCTTGCCGAACAGACGCAACTGCAGTCCCGCACCCAATGCCGCTTCGATGTTCACGAACTGCACATTGTTGCTATCCAGCTGTGGCAGAATCACCGCCGAAGCCGCCGGGCCATACTGGCGAATGCCACCGATTGGCAAGCCGAGGAACGCGCGCACATGCAGAGCAAACTCGGACAGATCCTGAGAAATCAGCGTCACCATGCCGGTATCGTGTGGGCGTGGCGAGACTTCGCTAAACACCACCTCATCACCGCAGACAAACAGCTCAACGCCAAACAGACCGTATCCGCCCAGGGCTTTCACCACTTTTGCGGCGATATCTTGTGCACGCTGCAGAGCCAGGTCGGTCATCTGCTGTGGCTGCCAGGATTCACGGTAATCGCCATCTTCCTGACGATGACCAATCGGCGCGCAGAAATGGATGCCATCCACTGCGCTGATGGTCAGCAGGGTGATTTCGAAATCAAATTTCACCACACCTTCGACGATCACGCGACCGGCACCGGCACGTCCGCCTTGCTGCGCGTAATCCCAGGCTTTATCCAGCTGGCTCGCTTCGCGGATGAAACTCTGACCTTTGCCCGATGAGCTCATTACTGGTTTAACGATGCACGGAAAACCAATTTCATTGGCGGCTGCGACGAAATTCTCTTTGCTGTCAGCGAACTGATAGGTTGAAGTCGGTAACGACAACTCTTCTGCCGCCAGACGGCGAATACCTTCGCGGTTCATGGTCAGGCGCGCAGCACGCGCGGTAGGTACCACTTTCTGGCCTTGTGCTTCCAGTTCCAGCAGTTTTTCAGTGGCAATAGCTTCAATTTCTGGCACCACAAAGTGCGGCTTCTCCAGCGCAATTAACGCAGCCAGCGCATCACCGTCCAGCATATTGATCACATGGCTACGGTGTGCAACGTGCATCGCAGGGGCATCGGCATAACGATCCACGGCAATCACTTCCACACCCAGACGCTGACACTCCAGCGCCACTTCTTTGCCCAATTCGCCTGAACCTAACAGCATCACACGCGTTGCGGCAGGGCGCAGCGCGGTTCCGAGAGTCGTCATAATTTCACCTTAGCAGTCAAAATGCGCGCGCAGTATATACGAAAACGTTTGCGTACTCACGCATTCGCCTTCATCAGGTTTGCCATACTTTTCCCGCTCTGACGTTACCTGACACTCGCTACGGCAGCATGGAACGCGGAAACTTAAACAGGAGTTAAACGATGAGCAATTGGTTGCAGCAAATCCAGTCGGTGCTGGCGAAGAAGGGCGGCGACGGCAAAGCCGGTGGTTTGAGCGATATGCTGGCACCCGGCGCGCTGGGTGGTTTAGCGGGATTGCTGGTGGCCAGCAAGTCTACACGAAGCCTGTTGACCAAATATGGCGGCAAAGCCTTGCTGGTCGGCGGCGGTGCGGCAGCGGGCGCCGTGCTATGGAACAAATACAAACAGCGTGTGCGTGAAACGCACCAGGATGAGCCGGAATTTGGTCAGTTGCAGACACCTGTGGATCAGCGCGCTGAACGTTTGGTGACGGCGTTAGTGTTTGCCGCCAAAAGCGATGGTCATATTGACGATCGCGAACGTGCCGCTATTGAGCAGAATATCCATCAGGCGGGTTATGGTTCACAGGCGGAAACGCTGATCCAGCAGGCGATGAACCGTCCACTCGATCCACTGTGGCTGGCAGCCGATGTGAAAAACGAAGAAGAGGCGCTGGAACTGTACTTCCTCAGCTGTGCCGCCATCGATGTGGATCACTTTATGGAGCGCAGCTATCTCTCTGCACTGGGTGATGCCCTTAAGATCCCACAGGATGTGCGCGACGGCATTCAGCGCGATATTCAGGCGGAGAAAGCGGCGTAATGATGCTGAAGCCTGGATCATATCCAGGCTTTATTGCGCATCAGATCGAGCAGTGTTTGCAACTGTGCATCAATAACAATGATCTCGTTATTGATCAGTAAATGCAGCGCTGTTACGCGACGAACGCCCTGTTGCAGCGGCAGCATCTTCAATGTTCCTGCCGCCAGGGCGGACTGAATACGGGTCTCCGGTAACCAACCATAACCAACCTGATGCATTACCGCCTCAATTGCGGCCTCGATGGTGGAACAAGCCCAGATCTCTCCCTGATGGTGCTCCTGCAGTACGCTAAAATGCTGATGATCGGCAATGCGGATCAGCGGATATTCAGCTAACTGCTCAGCACTAACCGCACCATTCAATTGATGTAACGCATGCTGATGGTGCGCAACAGCCACGAAATCCACATTCATCATCCATTCGCCCCGGCCTGTCCCGGGCTGGCGCTGGCTCAATACCATTACATCCGCCTGGCTGTTATCCGGTATCTGCGTTTCCAACACCTCGGTGACGTTAACCTGCGTACCTGGATAGAGACGCTGGAATTCACTCAGCACACTGAACAAATGCTCGCGCGGCAAGATGCTATCCACCATCAGTTCGATGCGGCTGCGCTCTCCGTTGCGCATAGCGCTGGCGGTGCTTTCCAGCGCGTAGAAAGCTTTCAACAGTGGCCTGACCTGCGCCAGAAGCTTTTCGCCTGCAGGCGTCAGCACGGTGCGCCTTCCTTTGGTCTCCAGCAAGGTGACTTCAAGGCGTTCTTGCAGCATGGCGAGGTTATAGCTTACCGAAGACTGGCTGCGATGTGTCGACTCAGCCGCGCTGGCGAAACTGCCGCGCAGCACCACCTCATTTAACAAGCTCCACTGTTCCAACGTTGATTTATGCATATCATCTAAATTTTGAATGAATTTTATCGAAACATAGCGTTATTCATCAGGTAAGTGAAGGCGTAATCTGGCTTCAAACCAAAGGAGACACATTATGAGTAACTTCGATAAAAATGATTTGGCTGGATTTGTTGGCAAACACCTGATCTATACCTATGACAATGGCTGGAACTATGAGCTGTATATTAAAAATGCCAGCACCGTTGATTATCGTATTCATAGCGGGATGGTGGGTAATCGTTGGGTTAAGGACCAGCGCGCCTATATTGTGCGAGTCGCGCAAGAGGTCTACAAAGTTTCCTGGACTGAACCCACCGGCACTGACGTCAGTTTGATCGCGAATCTGGGAGACAGATTATTTCACGGTACGATCTTCTTCCCCCGCTGGGTGATGAACAACCCGCAGCAGACGGTTTGCTTCCAGAATGAACATCTCAACGAAATGAATCGTTATCGCGAAGCGGGTCCAGCTTATCCCACTGAAGTGATCGACGAATTTGCCACCATCACACTGGTGCGAGATTGTGGTGCCGATAATGATGAGGTCATCGCCTGTGCGGCCAGTGAATTGCCCGCTGATTTTCCAGCTAATTTGTTGCGTTAACCACCCTTGACGAGGGGGCGCATGAAAAAGCGCTCCTTTCGTTACACTTCCTGTGCGCTGCTGCTTGGCTTCCCGCGTGATAAGTGCCACGCTTGCTGAATGTTGTCTTTCAGGGAAAGGAGCCAGAATGCATCAGCCACAAGCGAAAAAAATCCCCCACGTCATGAATCTGCACGGCGAATCGCGCACCGATAACTACTATTGGCTGCGCGATGACGAGCGTGAAAACCCAGAAATTCTGGCACATCTGCACGCCGAGAATGCGTACGGTAAAGCGATGATGGCGTCGCAAGATCCTTTGCAGGAACGGGTATTAAAAGAGATTGTCGACCGCATTCCACCGCAGGACCACTCCGTCCCCTACGTAAAAAACGGTTATCGCTATCAAAGTCGCTATGAGGTGGGGAACGAGTATCCGCTCTATTTTCGTCAGCCGATTAGCGCACCAGAGAATGAACCCTGGCAATTGCTGATCGACGGTAATCAACGAGCTTCTCACAGTGATTTCTACACCATGGGCGCACTGGCGATCTCACCCGACAACCAGGTGATGGCGCTGGCGGAAGATTTTCTGTCGCGCCGCCAGTATGGCATCCGTTTCCGTAACCTGGAGAGTGGCAGTTGGTATCCGGAAGTGCTAAGCAATGCTTCTTCCAGCGTGGCGTGGGCCAATGATTCGCGCACGCTGTACTACGTGCGTAAGCATCCGAAAACGCTGCTCGCCTATCAGGTGTGGCGCCATGAGTTAGGTCATCCGCAATCAGACGATCAGCTGGTGTATGAAGAGCAGGATGAGAGCTTCCATCTCAGCGTGCACAAAACCACCTCCGAGCACTTCATCCTGATTGCGATGTACAGCACCACCACCAGTGAGATCCAGCTGATTGATGCCGAGTATCCGGATGCGCAGCCGCAGGTGTTCTGTCCACGTCGCCGTGATCACGAATACAGCATCGATCACTACAATCACCAGTTCTATATTCGCTCGAATCGCGACGGCAAAAACTTTGGCCTGTATCGCAGCGCATGGCTGGCCGAGAACCGCTGGCAGGCGTTGATTCCGGCACGCGATAACGTGGTGCTGGAGGATTTCCAACTGTTCCGCCACTGGCTGGTGGTGGAAGAGCGCCAGCGCGGCGTCAACACGCTGCGTCAGATCAACTGGGAAAGCGGTGAAAGCATCGGGATCGCCTTTGACGATCCGGCTTACGTCACCTGGCTGGCCTACAATCCTTCGCCGGAAAGTGACACGTTACGTTATGGCTACTCATCCATGACCACGCCAACCACGTTGTTTGAGCTCAATATGGAGACGGGCGATCGCCGGGTGTTGAAACAGACGCCGGTGCCGGGCTTCAACTCAGACGACTACAAAAGCGAACATCACTGGATCACGGTGCGTGATGGCACTGAAGTGCCGGTGTCGCTGGTCTATCACCGCAAGCATTTCAAACCAGGCAGTAATCCACTGCTGGCTTACGGCTATGGTGCCTACGGCAGTAGCATGGACGCCAGTTTCGGCACCAGTCGCATTAGCTTGCTGGAACGCGGTTTTGTTTACGCCATTATCCATGTGCGCGGCGGTGGCGAACTGGGGCAGCAGTGGTATGACGATGGTCGCCTGAAGAAGAAGATGAATAGCTTCACCGACTTCATTGATGTGACGCAGGCGCTGGTGGCGAAAGGCTACGGCAATCCGCAGCAGCTGTATGCGATGGGCGGCAGTGCGGGCGGCTTGTTGATGGGCGGTGTGATGAACCTTGCCCCCGAACTGTTCCACGGTGTTGTGGCGCAAGTGCCGTTTGTCGATGTGGTGACGACCATGCTGGACCCGTCCATCCCACTAACCACCGGCGAATATGACGAGTGGGGCAACCCGGAGCAAGAAGAGTTTTACCACATCATTCGCCAGTACAGCCCGTATGACAACATCGAAGCGAAAGCCTACCCGCATCTGTTAGTGACGACAGGATTGCACGATTCCCAGGTGCAGTATTGGGAACCGGCGAAGTGGGTAGCAAAACTGCGTGAGCTGAAAACCAACGATACACTGCTGCTGCTGTGTACCGAGATGGATTCCGGTCACGGTGGTAAATCAGGGCGTTTTAAAGCCTATGAAGGGGTAGCGCAGGAGTTTACTTTCCTGATCGGTCTGGCGCAGGGCAGCTTGCCAGACCGCGTCGATTATTGATCGACTTTCACGTACTTGCGCAGCGCCTGCCGTAACGGTGGGCGCAAATCGCGCACATTCTCCAGCACCCAGCGTAAGTAGCCGGGATCTTTACGCGCAATGCTGCCAATGCTTTGCCCGCGATATTTACCAAACGGGAACACATCGCCGCTGACTTCTGCGGGCTGACAGCGGCCGACCATATCACTGACGCTCCAGCCGGAGGTCTCCATGATGCGGATCAGCAGCGCAGCGGTGACATAGCAGTCATACAACGCACGGTGCGCATGCAGTTCAGCAGGTGGCGTAACGTCAAGCTTCAGGCTGTGACGCAGTGCCTGGTTTCCGTACTTAATGCCCGGCCACAGCTGGCGCGCCAGCGTCATGGTGCAGATCCATTCACCGGGCATGATCGGCAACATACGACGATCAAAACTGGCATTGTGCGCCACATAATGCGGGCTGCCATGATAGCGACCAATCGCTTCTTCAATGGTCGGCTTATCGGCGACCATTGCTTCCGTAATGCGATGCACCGCCATCGCCTGACGGCTGATAGGGCGGTCCGGGCAAATCAAATCGCTCATCGGATTGACGATCTGTCCGTCGATCACATCCACTGACGCGACTTCGACCACGCCGCCTTGCAGGCCACAGGTTTCGGTATCGATAACGCGTAACATAGGTTAATTACTTCTGTTTGGGTTCGTAGGGCAGGCGAGAGAGGCTGAGCGATGCCTGGCGATAGCTCATCAAACGCTGACGGAACCACTCGCGCAGCGCTTCCGGCTGCTCGCGCTCGACCATTTCCGCGATCACGGGCATGTTGTAGCGCTCTTTAAAGGCCACGCCTGCGGCGGCCAGATCGACATTGACTTTGTCTTTCTCTTCCTGCGACAACAGGGCAAGGTTTTGGCTCATGCATTTCTCCTGATAAACAGGGGCAAAAGTAATGGTTTCCCCTTTACGGATCAAGGAAATTGGATCGCACCGCAAGTCTCGACACGTCTTTGCCAGCGGCGTATCCTGCTGCCACGTTTGCGGCAGAGCGCCGCATGGCAAAGGGAAGAAGTGATGAAGAAAACTGCGTTAAACCCGGTTGTGGCGCTGTTGCTGGCGTCATCCACGTTGGTCTTCAGTCAGTTTGCACTGGCACATGCTCACCTGAAAACGCCGGTTCCCGCCGATAAAGCGGTGATCGACAGCTCGCCACAAAATCTGACGCTGACCTTCACTGAAGATGTTGAGCCTGCCTTCAGCGGTGTTGAAGTGCTCAATGCGCAGAATCAGCCGATGGCCGTGGAAAAAGCCAAACTCAACGACAAGCAGCATGATCAGTTGATCGTGCCGATCAGCAAACCGCTGCCATCTGGCAACTACCAGGTGAACTGGCATGTGTTGTCGGTAGATGGTCACAAAACCAAGGGAAGTTACGCGTTTAGCGTGAAGTAATCCATGGTTCTGAGTACGTTGTGGATCGTCCTGCGCGCCCTGCATTTTATTGCGGTGCTATTGCTGGCTGGCAGCGCGTTCTATACGGCTCTGCTGGCACCGCGGCGTTATCGCCCGGTGCTGGCGCAACGTTTGCACAAAATTTTAGTCACGACAGCGCTATTGAGTCTGCTCAGTGCGGTGTTAATGCTCGCCACGCAAACCGGTTTGATGAGCGGTGACTGGCACAATGTTGGTGACCTGGAAACCTGGCAGGCGGTTTTAGCGACGCGCTTTGGCGCGGTGTGGTGTTGGGAACTGGGGTTCGCACTGCTGAGCACGCTGGCCTTGCTGCTGCGTGGCACACTGCGCCAACAGCTCTTGCTGATAAGTGGTCTGTTGCAGTTGGCGGCGCTGGCAGGCGTCGGGCACGCCGCGATGCGCGATGGTTTACCCGGCTTGCTGCAGCAGATCAATCACGCGCTGCACTTGATTGCCGCCGCGTTCTGGACTGGCGGCTTACTGCCCCTGTTATTGCTAATGCGTGAAGCCCGTCAGATTACGTATCGCACCGATGCGATTCGCTGCATGATGCGCTTTTCGCGTTACGGTCATCTGGCTGTCGCACTGGCTTTGCTCACCGGGCTGATCAACAGCCTGCTGATAGGCGGCACACCGCTCAATTGGGGCACCACGCTGTGGAGTGCGATGCTGGTGGTCAAAGTGATGCTGGTGATGATGATGGTGGGCATTGCGCTGATCAATCGCTATGTTCTGGTGCCAGGTTTTCGCGTCGCGGGTAGTCACGCGCCGCAGCAGTTTATTCGCCTGACGCAGCTTGAGCTGCTGCTGGCCATTGTTGTTGTCGGATTGGTTAGCGTGTTTGCCACGCTGTCTCCGGCCTGAATTGTAATTAAAGAGAAAATGAGGTCGATATTTTGCTGAAGAAATTGATTCCAGCCTGCATTCTGATGACACTGTGCAGCCAGGTGATGGCCGCGCAGATTATTACCGTCAGCCGCTTTGAGATTGGCAAAGACAAATGGCCCTTCACCCGCGAAGAGGTGATGCTGACCTGTGAGAAAGACGGCGCGCTGTTTGCCATCAATCCGAGCACCTTGCTGCAGTATCCGCTGAATGATAAAGCCCAAGCACGCGCTGATGCCGGTAAGGGCACACTGCAATCCATCGATACCATCGTGGCGGAAGACAAAGCGCATCCGGGCCAGAAGATGAGCCTGCAACCGATCGTCGATCGCGCGCAACAGCTGTGCGGTAAGTAGTCCCTGCAAAAATTCGGGCGTAGCGCACAGTTTTGCCGCTACGCTTGCTTTCCCGATGTGTCAGCACGATCACAGAGTTGGCAGCTTCCTGACCGCATCGTGACGGTTGGCTGGAAAATAATCACCCTTGGACTACCTTTAAATGGCAAGGCGAACTCGCCTTCAAAAATGCCAACTTTTAGCGCACGGCTCTCAAAGAGCCATTTCCCTGGACCCGATACAGGAATCGTATTGGGTCTTTTTTTATGTAATTGATTATGATTATAATTTACTCTTCAACCAAGTTTCCCGAAATTTGTCCGAAATCCTTTTATCCGAATCAATTTCATATCCCGCAATCCTAACCCAATCTTTGCGCAAAATACCCGCAAATCGCCCAGTTATTCACCCAATCGTGCCTCGCTTCACGTGCTACATTTCCTCTCAGCAATACGCCAACCCTGCCAGCCCAAACGAGAGTCTTGAGATGTTCAAACCTGCTGTACTGTTCACCACTATCCTGCTGCTCAACGGCTGTGCGTTGAAACAATACCCGCAATCACCCAAAGTCAGTGATGAAGAAGCGCAAACCTACAATTGTGCGGCACTGGATCAGGAAATTGCGAAATCCCACAGTGTGCAGCAGCAGATCGACAAAACCGGCGAGTTTGATGCGCTGACGGTGATTGGTTTCATCGGCGATTTTGGCATCGGCAACGGTATCGCTAAGGCTAGCGCCAACAAGCATGCCTCGACACGGTTAAATCAGCTGGAACAATTAAAAGCCGTGCGTTGCAGTCACCCAACGGCGTAATGAATTCAAGCCAGCACGAAAGATGCGGACATTTAACAGCAGCCAGTTAGCGTGAAAAATGGTATAAGAGTGCGCACTGTTTTTATTGCCGATTAATAAGGATCCTTCATGGCAAATGCGCAATATCTTCTCTGGGTAATGATTGGCACCTTAACGCTACTAAGCATCTTTATCGGTGTGGTAGTCGGTCGGACGAAAACGCCTCGTGTTGGCTTTGCGACCTTTGCCGGATTATGGGTATTTTTCCTGCTGGCGATATTCTTTCTCTCGCATTAAAGAACACCGTTTGCCACACGGCTTGTGTGGCAAATCAGTTGGTTAAGCGGTGTGGTGTAAAGCGGCACGATGCTGAGCAATTAGCGTGTCAGCCAGGTGACGATCTTCTTCATGTTGCGAGACGTAATATTCATAAGGATCGCGCACGCCGAGGCTTACGATATAATCCAGATGGGCTTGTTTCACTTCGCGGTTAATATACTGCACCAGCTCTAATCCCAACTCATCTGCATAAACCGGCGCTTTGCTTTTTATTTCGCGAATCAAGTCCACGTTATTTTGCATAAAAAGCTCCAGATCGATTTTATAATAGTCTTTCATTGCTCACTCCTTAAGAAAATAGTGTCCTTTAAGCCTGGCACATGCTGCTTATTGCGTGTGGCTTAAGATGCCAGCCATTCCGCAACGCCACCATGGCGAGAACAGGTCCCGCGGTGATGGGTGCTGAAACTGTATGACCCATCGCGACAGCGAGCGGTTGCGCCATCGGGAACGTCATTATTTTGCGTATGTGCAGGACGATGAATCGATTGTCCTTCGCTGTTGATGTAATTGCCTTGCTCGATCAGTTCAACATGCTTTTTGGCGTGAGTGGGCATGCTGAAAAGCAACAGCATAAGGGTGATAACAGAAAGCGTTTTCATATTCTCATAAAGAAGGAAAGAGGATAGGACGTTATCGGCAGGAAGGAAGAAAGCTTAAATAAACATCACTAATGTAAGCGAAGCGTAAAAAAGCAATGATGAGAATGATAGTTAATATCATTTAACTTGTTCGGAATTGTCTGGATTGATAAAGTGATCGCCGTCCCGCACAGAGCTAACGCCTTTAATGAGCGCCGGAGATAAGCGCCGGACGGGACTTTCATCAGGGCTGCAGGACGCAGCCACTGTTGAAACTTCTGAGATGTAAAATCCTTCAGCCCACAAACAGCAGATGCACCAAACGCGCCAGCGATTCAAGCAACAACAGGCTGCCGAGAAATATAAACACCAGTACACCGATAAATTGTTTACGGCTGCTCACGCTGCTCCCTCCCCTGGCTTCATCTCACCGGACTGTACTTTATGCCGGGTTCACTAAACTTCCAGTCAACCGGGAAAGATTACATGTTTTACCAAACGGTGAGTGCCAAAACGTGGCGTAACATTTGGGTGGTGGGCGATTTGCATGGTTGCCGCGCTCAACTGGACTCGCAGCTCATTCTGCATGACTTCGACAAAGAGCGAGACCTGCTGCTGTCGGTAGGGGATTTGATCGATCGCGGTCCCGACAGCCCCGGCTGCTTACAGCTGTTGCAGGAGCCATGGTTTCGCTGTGTGCGCGGTAATCATGAACAGATGGCGTTGTCGGCGCTGGAAGGGCAAGACCCTATGCTGTGGATGATGAACGGCGGTGACTGGTTCTGGCAATTAAAAGGGGCGGATTTAATTGCGGCGCGCCATGCGCTGAAACGCTGTGCCGATCTGCCGCTGATTTTGCACCTAGAGTTAGCCGACCGCGTGGTGGTGATCGCCCATGCCGACTATCCAGCCAGCCATTATGAGTTGGGTCAGGACGTGGACTGGCATCAGGTGGTGTGGAGCCGCGATCGTCTCGGCCGCCATCATCGTGGCGCTTCCGCCAGTATTGACGGTGCGAGCGATTTCTATTTCGGCCACACGCCACTGGAACAGCCGCTCAATGTGGCGAACCAGCATTACATCGACACCGGCGCAGTGTTCGGTAATCGCTTAACGCTGGTTCAGCTTCAATAGAGTTAACGGAACAAACGCCCGTCGCGCACCAGGTCGCGTGGATAGCTGTTTTTGATGCGGTTACTGACTTTCTTGGCTAAACCCAATGGCTGCTGCTGATAGGTGACAATCACTTCATCGCGAGTTGGTGCGGTTTCAGGATGAATATCCTGGCCGCGATACCAGCTTTCTGCTTCCGTTTCTGTCAATTCGAAATCCAGTGCGCTGCCCGGTTTAGTCAGGGCAACCACCGCTTCATGCTGCCAGCGATAGCCTTTCGGGAAGGTCTCTGCCAGCTTCAGACCGATGCGGGAGAACCGCACTCTGCCGAGCCAGCTTTCCAGCGCAGCCGGGAACAGCCACAGTTCTTTATCACGCTGCCACAACGCATGCTGCTCATCCCACTCAATCCCCACCTTAGCAGCCGCCTGTTGCACTTCAGCAACCAGCTTGCGGCTGGCAGGCGAGAAGGGCAGTTTACCCACTTTATAGGTGGGCGCGGGCAGCGCCGGGATGCTGGCCGTTTTGCGCAGGCGTGCGACAAAGAAGCCTTCACTGTCGAAAATCTGTGGGAAGACATGCAGGAAGCCTTCCGGCGTCAATGCACGCTCGGCACCGTCAAACAGGTCGCGCAACGGCACGATTTCTACTGCATCGGGATAGCGCTGCTGCAGCCAGGCGATCACCTGCTGATTTTCAATCTGGTTCAGTGTACAGGTGGAATAAATTAACGTGCCGCCTGGCTGTAAGGCATGAAACGCACTGTCGAGCAGGTCACGCTGAGTTGCGGCAATCTCTTCAGTGCTGGCCAGTGTCCAGTTACGCAGGGCGTCGGCATCTTTACGCACCACACCTTCGCCGGAGCAGGGCGCATCCAGCAGGATGGCATCAAACTGCTCAGGTAGGGCGGCACCAAACACACGACCATCAAAGTGCGTCAGCGCCACATTGCTGACGCCACAGCGGCTGATATTGGCATGCAACACTTTTACACGGCTGGCTGAATATTCATTGGCGAGGATCGCGCCTTCGTTGCGCATCAACGCGGCCATTTGCGTGGTTTTGGAACCGGGTGCAGCGGCCACATCCATCACCTTGCGTGCTTCTGGCGCGGCATCAAACAACGCGGTGACCGGCAGCATTGAGCTGGCTTCCTGAATGTAGAACAAACCGCTCAGGTGCTCGGCCACACTGCCCAGCGGCAATGTCTCATCTTCCCGCTCGATCCAGAATCCTTCAGCGCACCAGGGAACCGGCGTTAAGCGCCAGCCATAATGCGCGGTGCGTGCTAAAAACGCCTCCACACTGATTTTCAACGTATTGACGCGCAGGCTGCGGCGCAGCGGCTGCTGGCTAATCGCCAGGAAACGCTGCAGTTCATTTTCGTCAGCCAGGCTGGTGCGCATCAGCGCAAGGAAATCTTCAGGAAAGCGATCGGACACGGACATTTACCGGGGTATCAAATTTAGCGCGAAGTGTAACACGTGCAAATAAAACGGGCAGCCCGCAGGCTGCCCGATTGCTTAATTGGGATCCGGAATCGCCGTTCCCCAACTGCGCCACTCTTTCGGCGCTTCATCCTGCAACAGGAAGTGTTTATCTGCGCCCGCCTGTGGCGCCAGCGGCACCGTCGGCGGTGTAGCAAATTGAATGCCGCCACGAATGAACTGCTGGAAGGTACCGGTTTTCACGACCCCACCAATCAGACCGAAGTCGAGGTTATAGCCAGACGCCAGCCAGAACACGGAGTTATTACGCACCAGATGCTGATACTTCTTGCTGATGCGCAGCGCGATCTGTACGCGATCCGCCATGTTGCCCAGCGAGGTACCGGTTACCGTCCCCACTTCTACCCCACGGAACAGCACCGGGGTACCCAACGACAGCGAACCGGCTTCTGTAGCATCAACATAAATGTTGAGTCCGTTGAGGTAACGCGAATCGGTGATGGTACTCTCCTGCAACTCAAAGGTACGTGCCTGAGCCCCTTTGCCGGGATCGACATTGAGGTAAGGCTGCAGCAAGGTCTCCAGATGATTAACACCCGCTGGCGAAATTTCCGGTGAGACCACCGAGAAACGACTGCCGATACGCGCAAAGTCCTGCACATACTCGGGATAAAGCACCGCTTTCGCCACCACCTGATTATTGTCTTTACTCAATGCCAGTGATTCGACCTGGCCGACATTAATGCCGAGGTAACGAATCGGCATGCCCGCAGCCAGCTTGCTGGCATCAAAGGTATGCAAGGTGATCTGGCTGCCGACTGCACGCGCAGCCGTTTCAGAGGCATAGAGTACGCGTTTCACGCCTTTCGCCGCTTGCGCGCCAGTGAGGTTATCGAAACTGATCGCCCCTTTCAGCGCACGGTTGAGCGGCGAAGCCTGCACCGTTAAACCGCTGCCGTTAAGTTGCACTTTCGCACCACCTTCGGCCCAGAATACGCTCTCGCTGGTCAGCAATTTGCGGTATTGCGGCTCAATGTGGATGGAAATCTCAAAGGCATCGGCGCGCGGCACCACGTCCACCACTTCACCCACCTGGAATTTACGATACAGCACCACTGAACCTGCCTGCACATCTGGCAAGCTGTTGGCGGTCAGTTTCAGTGTGGTTGGCGGCTGGTCACCGATAATCCCTTCCTGCGCACGCTCAGCATCGGCATATAAAGGATAACGGGCGGAAGGATTGCCTTTCGCACCCGGCACCAGACGTATGCCGCCGTCTACCCATTCACGCGCACTGGCACCCAGCACCTGCATTCCATCGAGACCAAACTTCACGTCGAGACGACTATTCACAATGAATTTGCTGTCCGCGTGCACCAGATGGCGATATTCCGGATTGATGGCCACCGCAAAGCTAATGCCATTCTCATCCAGTTGACGCGAAATGACCTGCCCAATCTTCATGCCGTACAGCATCACCGGCTGACCGCCATCAATACCGTAGGTTTCCGGCGCGCTGAGTTTTACCGTCAGAACATCCGGTTTTTGCAGCAGGGTTTCGCTGGCAGGCAGCACGGTAAAGTGATCCTGCGCGGGACCTTCGCCCGGTACCAGTTCGAAGGTGTTACCGGTCAGCAAGCTGCTGAGATTGGTGTCGGTCAGGCTCAGTTTGGGCGCCCGCATTTCAATGCGGGTACCGCTGCGCATCAGGCTCGTCACCGAAGGATCCACGGTGAGTTCGCCGGTGACTTTGCCGCCCGGTAACAGATTGAGTTTGGTCAAGGTACCGACTTCCAGACCCTGGTACATCAGTGGCGTGCTATTCGCTTTGAGGTTATCGCCGCTCGGTAAATCCAGACTGATCTGCACGCCACGCTGGCTGCGTGCCAGATCGGGGTAGAGCTGATAGTTTTCGTCGCTGTTAGCCTGCTGACCTTCTTCTGGAGAATCAAAGGCAATCGCCCCATTCACCAGCGCTGCCAGGCTCTCCAGCTTCACTTTGGCACCGCTCAGACTGACGTCAGCGTCTACGCCGGACACGTTCCAGAAGCGGCTCTGCTTTTTCACCAGATTGACGAAACGACGCTCAATCAGTACGTCGACCGTGACGCCATCAGTATTACCGTTGATGCTGTAGTCATACACGCGTCCCACCGGGATTTTGCGGTAATAGACCAGCGAACCGGTATTCAGCGATCCCAAATCGGGGGAGTGCAGATGGATCAGCAACTCGCCGGTGTTGACGCGATATTTGGGTTGGGTGTCCAGCGCGGTAAAGTGCTCACGCGGATTGCCGTCGCCGGGCATCATGCCAATATAGTTACCGCCCACCAGCGCATCCAATCCTGAAACACCTGCCAGAGAGGCTTTCGGCGTGACCAGCCAGAACTGTGTATTGTCCTTCAGCGCATCGCGCATATCGCTCTTGATACTGGCTTTGATCTGGATGCTGTGATAGTCATCGCTCAGCACAATACCTTGCACGGTACCCACTTCCACGCCCTGATAGCGAATCGGCGTACGGCCCGGCACGATGCCATCCGCGGTCTGGAAGTTGATGGTGATAGTGGTACCGCGTTCCTGATAGTTGGTCCATAACAGCCAGCCAGCAATCAGCAGGGCAATAATGGGCAATAGCCAGAACGGCGAAACCTTGCGTTTGTTACGCAGGTTGGCGCTAGTCGGTGTAGTCGGCGTTTCCTGTTGCATGTGCATCCCAGATCAGGCGGCTATCAAGCCACTCTACAGCCATAATGGTCAGGATGACTGCCGCGCCAAAGTAGAAGGCGGCAGGTCCCATGGTAAAAGCAAGCAGTTGATCGCGATTCACCAATGACATGGTGACCGCAATCACGAACAGATCCAGCATCGACCAGCGTCCCACCCAGGTGATGGCACGCAGCAGTCGAATGCGGGTTTTTAAGCCCTGTTCACACTTAAAATGGATGCTGACCAGCAAAGTCAGCATCACTAACACTTTGGTAAACGGCACCAGGATACTGGCGATAAATACCACCGCCGCCACCGGGATGTTGCCGGAAGCCAGACCCAGAATACCGGAGAAGATCGTATCTTCACGGCGTGCGCCATTAACGTAAACTACTGAAATCGGCAGCAGATTAGCGGGGATCAGTAGCACAATCGAAGCGATCAGCGCGGCCCAGGATTTCTGCAAACTGTGGCGACGACGGAAATCGAGCGGGGTGTGACAACGTGTACAACGTCCGCGATCGTCCGGCATGCCGGTTTGATGACAGTTCAGACACACCTGCCACTGTTCCGGAGGTGTGGTGGGCACAGCCTGCGGATAATAGTGCTCCCACAGCTCTTCCACGTTGAGATGAATCAGCGTCAGCAGGCTCAGCACCGTCAGCGCGATATAGGCCACCAGGCCATAGCCGACTTCCAGCGCGGCGTAATCCTGCACCTTTATAGAGGCGACCGCCACACCGACCAGATAGATATCCAGCATCACCCACTCTTTGAGCTTCTCCAGCATCAGCAACACCGGACGCAGGTTCATCCCGAGGGCGTTGCCAATCCATAAATAGCAGATGCCCGCGACTAAGGTTACCGGTGCACCAATGGTACAAAACGCCACCATCGAGGCCGTCAGCACGTTGCCCTGCTGCGCCATCTGGATCACGCCTTCCACCAGGCTGGCGTTGATGCGCATGCCGAGCAAGCGAATATCCACCAACGGGAGGCTGAAGGCGAAGGGCATCAACACGATCATGGTCACGGCCATTACGGTGAGTCGCGTCATTGACCAATCGCGGCCACTTTGAATTTTTGCATGACAGCGCGGGCAATGCGCCGACTGATGCGATTTCACATCCGGTAAGGAAAAAAGGGTATCGCATTGCGGACAACGCTGATAACGTGCGTGGGGCAACGTCTGGCTGATAGCGTGAATTTTCATAGGTGACGCAAGTGGCCCATCGTTCGTTACGTTTACCGGCATGCTGTTCAGAGCATTCTGACTGCAATAGGGAGTGGTACAAGAATAGTCTTAACCACCGACTGCTAAGGGTATAGTAACTAACACAATGATTCACCTGATGGGGCTGGATTATTAGTGCTTATTTTAACAACTGAGTGACAACAAGCTCACGACAGTGACGAGTTATGGTTAAACAATGAACAAAAAAGCCTTTTACGAGGATTTAAATCGCGATGTCCGTGCACTGTTAGCGGGCGAAACCTCTTTCCTGGCAGCACTGGGTAATTGCAGTGCGCTGCTGTTTGAACGCCTGGAAGGCGTGAACTGGGCAGGATTCTACTTGCTCACCGAGCCAAATACGCTGGTGCTGGGCCCGTTCCAGGGCAAAATTGCCTGCGTACGCATTCCGGTGGGCAAAGGGGTTTGTGGCACAGCGATTGCAGAGGATAAAGTACAGCTCGTTGAGGATGTGCATGCGTTCCCTGGTCATATCGCGTGTGATGCGGCCAGCAACGCTGAAATCGTGATTCCTCTGAAAGTGAATGGCACCGTTGTCGGTGTGCTAGACATTGATAGTACGGTTTATTCTCGCTTTGATAGTGAGGATGAAGCGGGGCTGGTGGCCCTTACCGACGGGCTTTGTGAAGTGCTGGCGGGCAGTGACATCGAAAAATTTATTCAACTGTCACGCAGCTAATCGACTGGATCACATAGCATTTGGCGATGTTGTCATTATAATGTCGCCTGTTCATGCCTGCTCTGGTCGGCAAACCCGTAGTAATCAGGAAATTTCATGGAAAATCAACCTAAGTTGAATAGCAGTAAAGAAGTGATCGCCTTTTTGGCGGAACGTTTTCCGCAATGTTTTAGCGCCGAAGGTGAAGCGCGTCCGCTTAAAATCGGTATCTTCCAGGATCTGGTTGAGCGCGTTCAGGGTGAAAACAGCCTGAGCAAGACGCAACTGCGTTCAGCCTTGCGCCTTTATACCTCAAGCTGGCGTTACCTGTACGGCATTAAAGCGGGTGCAATCCGAGTTGATCTTGATGGCAACGCCTGTGGCGTGCTGGACGAACAACACGTAGAACATGCGCGCAAGCAGCTGGAAGAAGCTAAAGCGCGCGTTCAGGCGCAGCGCGATCAGCAAAAAGCGAAGAAACGCGAAGCCGGTGAAGAGACCGCTGAACGTCGTCCTCGTAAACCTGCTCCTCGCAAAGCGGCTGAAGGCGAAGCACCTCGCAAGCCTCGTCCACAGGCACCGCGTGCCGCATCAGCAGAACGTCCTGCTGCACCGCGCCCACCGCGAGCTAAACCTGTCACTGATACCTCAACTTTGCAACCCGGCCAGAACATCAAAGTTAAAGCAGGCAAAAGTGCAATGGACGCCACCATTCTTGAAATCACCAAGGATGGCGTTCGGGTGCAGCTCGCTTCCGGCATGGCAATGATTGTGCGCGCAGAACACTTGCAGTTCTGAAACGGAGGCTGACCTCGGCATGAACAACATTTTAAAGATCGGTATGATCGCGGGCCTGCTGTTAGCAGGCCCCACCTTTGGCGTAGATAACATTACCCGCGCCGACCAGATTCCACAGTTACATGAAGACCCGCAGCATCCTACCGTCAGTGAACGCGTCACTTCGCGTTTCACCCGTTCTCACTATCGTCAGTTCGATCTGAATCAGGATTTCTCTGCGAAAATTTTTGATCGCTACCTGAATCTGCTCGACTACAACCATAACGTGTTGTTGGCTTCAGACATCGCGCAATACGCCGATAAGAAAACCACGTTGGGTGATGAACTGCGCAGCGGTAAGCTGGATGTGTTCTACGATCTCTACAATCTGGCGCAGAAACGTCGCTTCGAGCGCTATCAATATGCGCTGAGCGTGCTGAATCGCCCGATGAATTTCACCGGCAATGACACCATCGACATTGACCGTGCAAAATCACCCTGGCCGAAAAACAGCGATGAGCTGAACGCGCTGTGGGATGCCAAAGTTAAATATGATGAGCTGAGCCTGAAACTGGCCGGTAAAGATGACAAAGAGATTCGTGAAACGCTGACTAAGCGTTACAACTTTGCCATTCGTCGCCTGGCGCAGAGCAACAGTGAAGATGTGTTCCAGCTGGCGATGACCGCCTTTGCGCATGAAATCGACCCGCACACCAACTATCTTTCACCGCGTAACACCGAACAGTTCAACACCGAGATGAGCCTGTCGCTGGAGGGTATCGGTGCCGTGCTGCAGATGGACGATGATTACACGGTCATCAACTCTATGGTGGCTGGCGGACCGGCCGCGAAAAGCAAATCCATCAGCGTGGGCGACCGTATTGTCGGTGTTGCTCAGCCAGGCAAGCCAATGGAAGATGTGATTGGCTGGCGTCTGGATGATGTGGTGTCCAAAATCAAAGGACCGAAAGGCAGCAAAGTGCGCCTGGAAATCCTGCCTGCTGGCAAGGGCACCAAAACCCGCACCGTGACACTGACGCGTGAAAAGATCCGTCTTGAAGATCGCGCGGTGAAAGGCACCGTACATAACGTCGGTAAAGAGAAAGTCGGCGTACTGGATATTCCAGGCTTCTACGTTGGCCTGACTGACGATGTGAAAGTGCAGCTGCAAAAACTGCAGAAGCAGAACGTCGACAGCATCGTGATTGATTTGCGTACCAACGGCGGCGGTGCGCTCACCGAAGCCGTATCACTGTCGGGTCTGTTTATCCCAAGTGGCCCAGTGGTGCAGGTCCGTGACAACAACGGTCGCGTGCGCCAGGACAGCGATAACGACGGTATCGTTTATTACAAAGGTCCGCTGGTGGTGCTGGTCGATCGTTTCAGTGCCTCGGCTTCTGAGATCTTCGCCGCTGCGATGCAGGATTACGGTCGCGCACTGATCGTCGGTGAACCAACCTTTGGTAAGGGCACCGTACAGCAGTACCGTTCACTGAACCGCATCTACGATCAGATGCTGCGTCCGGAATGGCCGGCGCTGGGCTCAGTGCAATACACCATCCAGAAGTTCTATCGCATTAACGGTGGCAGTACTCAGCGTAAAGGCGTCACGCCGGACCTGCTGATGCCAACTGGCGTAGAAGCGGCGGAAACCGGTGAGAAGTTCGAGGACAACGCGCTGCCATGGGATAGCGTGAATGCCGCGACTTACACCAAAACCGGTGATATCACCGCGCTGGTACCGCAGCTGACCAAAGAGCACGCCGATCGTATCGCTAAAGATCGCGAGTTCCAGTACATCATGAAAGATATTGCGCGCTTTGACGCGATGAAAGATAAACGCAATATTGTGTCGCTCAATCTTGCTCAACGTGAGAAAGAGAACCACGAAGATGATGCACTGCGTCTGGAACGCATTAACGCGCGCTACCAGGCGGAAGGCAAAGCCCCGCTGAAGAGCATTGAAGATTTGCCGAAAGACTACAAAGAGCCAGACCCGTATCTGGACGAAACCGTGAAAATTGCCAACGACATGGCACAGCTGGAGAAAACCCAGCCTGCTGCCGAAGGCGCGAAATAAATTTTCGCTGAATAAAAGCACCGCTCCGGCGGTGTTTTTTTTTGCACCAAAGGTATTGTTCATTGTGGCTAATGGGCAGAATTGCGCACATCATTACCAAATGTAAAGTTATGTCTTTTTAGACACTTAAAGATTAAGGTTGCTTGAAAACCTGCGCAATGGACATAGGATGTATATCCGCGCATGAGCGCGAGCACAACTGAGGAAGATTAACGTTTATGATGCGTATTGCGCTTTTCCTGGTCACCAACCTGGCGGTGATGTTGGTATTCGGACTGATTCTGAGTCTGACAGGAATTCAGTCAAGCAGTGTTCAGGGTCTGATGATTATGGCAGGTCTGTTTGGCTTTGGCGGTGCGTTTGTTTCACTGCTGATGTCTAAATGGATGGCGTTGCGCTCCGTCGGCGGTGAAGTGATTCAACAACCCCGTAACGAGACAGAACGCTGGCTGATGGATACCGTCAGTCGCCAGGCTCAACAGTCCGGCATTGCGATGCCGCAAGTGGCGATCTATCACGCGCCAGATATTAACGCCTTTGCTACCGGTGCGCGTCGTGACGCCTCACTGGTTGCGGTCTCGACCGGCTTGCTGCAGAACATGAGCCGTGATGAAGCGGAAGCGGTGCTGGCGCACGAAATCGCCCACATCGCTAACGGTGACATGATCACCATGACGCTGATTCAGGGTGTGGTGAACACCTTCGTGATCTTCATTTCGCGTATTATCGCGCAGGTAGCATCGGGCTTCCTGTCGGGTAACCGTGACGGTGAAGAGAGCAGCAACGGTAACCCGCTGGTCTATTTTGCGGTCGCGACCGTGCTGGAACTGGTGTTCGGCATTCTCGCCAGCATCATCACCATGTGGTTCTCACGTCACCGTGAATTCCACGCGGATGCAGGTTCAGCCAAACTGGTGGGCCGCGAGAAGATGATTGCCGCTCTGCAGCGTTTGAAAACCAGCTACGAGCCGCAGGAGCCAAGCAGCATGATGGCATTCTGCATTAACGGCAAAAGCAAATCGTTGAGCGAATTGTTTATGTCGCATCCGCCGCTCGATAAGCGTATTGAAGCGCTGCGTAACGGTGACTATCTGAAATAATGGTTTGGCTGTTGCAATAAACAAAGGTGCCCAATTGGGCACCTTTGTTGTTTTATGACTTCACCGTCTGACTCGATTGCGTCATCCGAGACATACTGACGACGGCTGCCACCGTGGCGAAACTACCCGCCAGAACCAGTGATGCATGTGTTCCGCTGTCGTTAAACAGATTGAACATCAATGCAACCAATGCTGCACCGCTGCTCTGACCGACCAAACGCGCCGTCCCTAACATACCGCTGGCGCCACCGCTGCGATGGCGCGGGGCAGAGGAGATAATCGTGTGATTATTTGGAGACTGGAACAGGCCAAAGCCCGCACCGCAAAGCATCATTCGCCAGATAATATCAATATCGGTGGGTTGTGAAGGCAGCAGTGCCAGTAAGAACAGACCCGCCGCAAACATTGCCAGCCCCAGGCCACCCAATAATCCCGCATGGACTTTCTCAATCAACCGGCCAGCAATGGGGGCCAGCACCATGGTGGCCAGCGGCCAGGGTGTGAGCAGCAACCCGGTTGCCACTTCATCCCGTCCCAGCACGTTTTGCAGGAAGAATGGCAGCGAAACCATAGCCAGCATCTGCGCACAGAACGAGCAAATCGAAGTGCACATCGACAACGAAAAAATGGGGATGCGCAGCAAATCCACCGGCAGTAGCGGCACTGGCATCGCCAACTGGCGACGAACAAACACCACGCCCACCAACACCAGTGCGACGACTTCAGCCAGAATGAGCCAGTGGTCCTGCCCCTGTGAGAACCCGCTGAGGGCCGATATGAGCAGGCCAAAGAACAGGGCGTTCATGATGGCACTGGGAACATCGAACTTCTGCTGTTTAGCTTTCTGCGTGTTATCTGGCAGAAAACGCAGCGCCAGCCACAGTGCCACAATGCCCAGCGGCACGTTGATCAGGAATAACCATTTCCAGCTGGCGATGGAGAGAATCGCGGCTGCCACCGTTGGGCCCGCAGCGCTCGACACCGCGACGATCAGCGAGTTAATCGCCATACCGCGGCCGAGAAAACGCTGCGGATAGATAATACGAATCAGCGCTGTGTTCACACTCATCAGTGCCGCGCCGCCAAAACCCTGCAGGATACGCGCCACGGTAAGCATATTGAGTGAAGAGGAGAGGGCGCAGAACAGTGAAGTGGCGATAAACAACGCCAGCCCTACCTGATAAACACGGCGATAACCCAGCATATCGCCCAGAAAGGAGAGCGACAGTAACGAGATAACAATGGCGATTTGGTAGGCGTTAACAATCCAGATTGATTCCGCCGGACTGGCATTCAGTTCGCGTGCAATGGTGGGTAACGCAACGTTAGCAATGGCACCATCCAGCACTGCCATCATGATGCCTAACGCAATAGTGATAATCGCGCCGTACCGCTGCGGAACAGGTAATCCATCCTGAGAGACTGTAGGGGACATAAATGAAATAAATGAAGGAAGTGAATATCATCATGCTAATCAATTTTGTGACGGAAAGCACCGCATTCATTGACAAAAAATTACGAAGGAATGTGTCGCAGATTGCCAGTCGTTGCCGCCGTTGGGCTGAAACGCATATACTGGCGCTTCTGTTCCGTTTTTTTTGAAACACCGTCAAAAAAGGATACGCGCAATGGCGAGCAGTGATAACGATAAACAGCCAGACTCCGTCTCTTCGGTAATGAAAGTGTTCGGCATTTTACAGGCGTTAGGCGAAGATCGTGATCATGGTATCACCGAGCTGTCGCAACGCGTGATGATGTCAAAAAGCACGGTTTACCGCTTTCTGCAAACCATGAAATCATTGGGTTACGTCGCGCAGGAAGGGGAAAGTGAAAAATATTCGCTGACGCTCAAGCTGTTTGAATTGGGTGCCAGGGCACTACAAAACGTCGACCTGATTCGTAGTGCCGATGTCGAAATGCGAGAACTGTCGCGTTTGACCAAAGAAACCATCCACCTGGGTGCGCTGGAAGAAGACAGCATTGTCTATATCCATAAAATTGATTCGCTGTATAACCTGCGCATGTACTCGCGCATCGGGCGTCGTAACCCGCTGCATACCACCGCCATCGGTAAAGTGTTACTGGCATGGCGCGATCGCACTGAAGTTCAGGCAATCCTGAGCGAAGTCGAGTTTCGTCGCAGTACCGCCAACACCATCGTCAGTGCTGAAGCGCTACTTGAGGTATTAGATCAGGTAAAAGTGCAGGGGTTCGGTGAAGATAATGAAGAGCAGGAAGAGGGCTTACGCTGTATCGCTGTGCCGGTTTTCGACCGCTTCGGCGTGGTGATCGCGGGATTGAGCATCTCGTTCCCGACAATCCGATTCTCTGAAGAAGCAAAAAACGAGTATGTGGCGATGCTGCATCGTGCCGCGCGCAATATTTCCGACCAGTTGGGTTACCACGACTACCCATTCTGAATAGCAGAACGGGCTGTCGCCAGCCCGTTTGAGTCACTAATTATCTACCACTTCGCCACTTTTCTTCAGCAGTGGACAATCGGTGACACCCACAATACCGCTGTCGGTATGCAGATATTGCGCGGTGATCATGCCGCGTGCAGTGAGATAGCTACACTGTAAGCCCAGTCCAGCGGCGTTTTTGTTGCTTCCGGTCAGTACGCCATAGCCGGTAAACAGCATCCCTAACCAGACCACTGCCACCACGATTATCGCCCGAATGAATAGTTTCATCTTATCTCCTTGTGATACACAACGCAGCTATCCTGAAGTCGCTGCGATTTCTATAGTAGCAGCATGACGCGTCCTGCTCATGAAATCGATCAGAGATAACTGAAAGCCATCAAGATGCGGGATAATCTGCTTTCCACCGGCAACCATTATCTTTTCCGCACACAACGAGTAGAATCAGCGGCGGTGTAAGTGTTTTATGTTTGACAATAGAGGCAGTTATGAACGAGTTAGCCGCAAATACCAGTCCGCTGTTCAGTTATGGTGTACTGGCCATCATTATTGTTGTGGCCTTGATAGCCTGGTTCTTCGTTAACCGGGCCAGCATGCGCGCCAGTGAACAGATTCGTTTGCTGGAAGCTCTGCTGGAAGAGCAGAAAAAACAGAATGCATTGTTGCGCCGCCTGGCGGATGCTCAACCTGCCACAGCAAAACAGCAGGAGGAAGAAGACGCAGTAGAACAGCGCGACTTCATCCGTATGATTCCAGAACGTTAAACACATGATGGAGCAGTAATGGCCTGGCAAAATCCCTGGTACGACGCAACGCTGGCGCATCACACGCCAGAAGGTTTCCGCAATCCGGAACCGGAATTGCGCCAGCCAGGGGATTTGCAGCGCTGGCGGCGGGAGCGCAAAGCGGACCATTTGCCGCTGCCGCCTCAGGCCGGTTATCCGGCATTCATTGCCCGCTGGTATCAGGAAAGCGATCTGGGCGGTGATGACGATCGCGTCTGGTGGTTAGGTCATGCCGCCGTGTTGATGCGGCTCAATCGCCGCTATATTCTCATCGATCCGGCACTCTCTGCGCGTGCTTCACCGCTGCCGTTTGCTGGACCACAGCGTAAAACGCCCGCTCCGCTCCATATTGCACAGTTGCCACATCTCGACGTGGTACTGATTTCGCACAATCACTACGACCATCTCGATCGACCTACGGTAAAGCGCATCGCACGTCGTTTCCCGGATGCGCAATTTGTTGTGCCGCTGGGTATGGGAACCTGGTGTCGCAAACGTGGCGTGCGTCATGTCACCGAACGCGACTGGTGGCAATCCATTGATATCGCAGGAGTGACGCTGACTGCCGTACCCGCGCGGCACTGGAGCATGCGAACTTTCTGGGATCGTAATCGCTCACTGTGGTGTGGCTGGGTGGTGCGAAACCAGAGTGTGAATTTTTGGTTTTCAGGTGACAGTGGCTATAGCGAAAACCTGTTAGAAATTGCTGAACGTCTCGGGCCCTTTAATCTTGCCGCGTTGCCCATTGGCGCTTATGCACCAAAATGGTTCATGCGCGGTCAACATATGGACCCCGATCAGGCGGTGCGTTTATGGCAGGCGATAGGGCGTCCGTTAACGCTGCCGATCCACTGGGGTGTGTTTGAACTGGCGGATGATCCTTTAGATGAACCTCCTGCCGCTTTGGCGCAAGCAATGCAATCCGCGGGAGAAGGGGACTCACGCTTTATGCCATGGAGAATAGGCACCAGCCGAAGCTTGCAGAATAGTGATTCAGATGTGTCCTAAGCCCGATTTGTTAAATCAAGCGTCGCAGTGCGTTTTTTTAACATTTAATTGTAGAGTCGTTAGTTAAAAATAAGATAACCGCCAAAACGAGCGTGCATATATTTGGGGCAAGAGCGCTTATATTTTCCTGATTTTGGTGCAAAACAATTAATGACTTGTACTTAATAAATCGGATTGTACAACTTTTGCTCAGCGCACGAATGTTGCATTCCACGTTAATTTTTTGGCGAAATATTTTATCAATGCCATATTAATGCAATACTTTTTGCGTAGCCTTGACCGCTTTAATTGTGCTGGTTTAGATTGCGTCGCTACGCTTGACTAATGTACGTACTGGCGCTAACTACTCTGACAAATAACATTTTTTTGTGCAGTTATTCCGTCATCTGTCAATATGCTAATGGCAGAAGAGTGCAGAGCAACGGCCAATTATGTGCGTCATGTCGATCACCGTTTAAAAATGGCTTGCCATTAATTTGCGGATATGTGATAACGACTCTTGGGTCAAACGAGGTACAGTTCTGTTTATGTATGGCATCTTCAGTAAAGAAGTTACGAGTAAAGACGTTGACGTTGAATTCCGCTTCCTTGCCGAACCTTAAATTAGTGCCTCATTCAGTAACGTCTCTGGTTTATCTGTAAGACTGCCTTCGGGCAATATAAACAATCAAAGGAATTTGCAAAAATGGCAAAGATTAAAGGTCAGGTTAAGTGGTTCAACGAGTCTAAAGGTTTTGGTTTCATTACTCCTGCTGACGGCAGCAAAGACGTGTTCGTACACTTCTCTGCAATCCAGGGTAACGGCTTCAAAACTCTGGCTGAAGGCCAGGCTGTTGAGTTCGAAATTCAGGACGGCCAGAAAGGTCCAGCTGCAGTAAACGTTACTGCTATCTGATTTCGTTCTCAGACTCGGTGCCATGCGCCGCTGACACGAATTGTAAAGCCCTGGTCTCTGACCGGGGCTTTTCTTTTATCCTTTCTGTTGCCAGACGATCAGGGTAAACTGCGCGCGAATCGTGAACCCGGAGTTGTCTATGTCTTTGATTTGCCCCCTTTGCCAGCAACATTTGCACCAGCAAGCCAACAGCTTCCGCTGCGATGCAGGTCACCAATTCGATCAGGCTAAAGAAGGGTACGTTAATTTGTTGCCGGTGCAGCATAAAGGCTCAAAGGAACCGGGTGACAGTGCGGAAATGCTGCTGGCACGTCGCGCATTTCTTGATGCCGGCCACTATCAGCCATTACGCGATGCAGTGGCGCAACATCTGGCACAGCGCCTGAATGGCCAGGCGGCACAGGTATTGGATATTGGCTGTGGCGAGGGTTACTACACCGCAGCAATGGCAGAAGCCCTTCCGCAGGCGCAGTTGTTTGGCCTGGATGTGGCGAAAGCGGCGATTCGCATGGCGGCTAAACGTTATCGCACGGTGAAATTTTGTGTCGCCTCCAGCCAGCGTTTACCCTTTGCTGATGCATCGCTGGAGGGCATTGTGCGCATCTATGCTCCCTGTAATGAAACCGAACTGAACCGGGTGGTGAAAACGGGCGGCTATCTGCTGACGGTGACGCCGGGTCCACATCATCTGCAGCAGTTCAAGGCGCTGATTTATCGTGAAGTGCAGCTGCACGCGGCAGAAGAAAAGGCTTACGAAGGTTTTAGCCAGGTCGGGCAACACAATCTGCGTTATGAGATGACGTTAAATGGGGCCGAAGCGGTGAGCTTGCTGCAGATGACGCCTTTTGCCTGGCGCGCGCGCGAAGAAGTCTGGCAACAGCTGGTGGCAGCCGATAGCTTTAGCTGCGATGCCGACTTCATGCTGACGCTATGGCAGCGCACTTAACGCGCTTCCACCAGCGTATTGTAGATACGTTCCAGGTCGTCGAGCTGTTGCACAGCAATCAGCAGGCGACGCTGTTCCAGTTGCATGACTAAAATGCCATCCTCAGACAAGTTCATACTTTGAATACGACGATAGTCGATCCACACGCTGCCGAAGAACAGTCCCTCTGTCTTCATCAACAGTTTCGGCGTGCGTAGCCAGAACAGCCAGATTGCCATAAAGCACAGCACCATCAGCAGCGTGGTGGTGAGCTGCGGGCCATGGTTGCTGACGTTATTCCACAGCAAAATCAGCAGCAACACGATAAAAATGCCGCTGTCGATCTTATGGCGACGACGCAGCGCGACACGCAATTTGGTCGGCCCCTTGCGCCGCGGCAGGATAGCGTCATCGTAAATTGCGAACAGGGCGAAAGCGATGATCAGCAGGGCAATCAGAGCGTCAGTCAGTGACATTACATTTTCTTCCTCAACCGAATTTACCTCAACGTTGGCGCTCAGGTAACTTCGCTGAAAACTGCCGGGAGCCGAAGCCCCCGGCGAGATGATTACAGACCGAGCAGGCCGATCCAGTAACCAAAGATACCCAGGGCAAAGAAGCCCACGATAATCCACAGTGCGTTAACTTTACGGCGCAGCAGCCACATACAGCCGAAGGTCAGCAGCAGCGGGATTAAGCCCGGCATCAGCTGATCGAGGATCGATTGAACGGTGGTCACGGTGGTTTTGCCGGTGTGATCGGTAATGCGGGACACCACAAGCGGCACGTTCACGTGTGTCCACTTGTTGACCAGCGCCCCCATGACAAACAGGCCGAGAATCGACGCCCCCTCCGTGAGCTTTTGCAGGAAGCCGCCACCCATATCGCTGACGATATCCACGCCTTTGCGATAACCATACGCCACACCGTAATAACGCGTCAGCATACGCACGGCGTTAAACAGAATGAAGAACAGCAGGGGACCGAGCAAGCTGCCGCTCATCGCGATACCGGCACCGAGTGCAGCAAACACCGGGCGAACGGTACCCCAGAAGATCGGGTCGCCCACCCCCGCCAGCGGTCCCATCAGGCCGACTTTAATGCCGTTAATCGCGGCATCATCAATCGCCGCGCCGTTAGCACGCTGCTCTTCCATCGCCATGGTAACGCCGAGCACCGGTGCTGCCACGTATGGATGGGTATTAAAGAATTCCAGATGACGCTTAATCGCCTGTTTACGATCGTCGTTGTTCTCAGGATAGAGGCGACGAATCACCGGCACCATTGAGAAGCAGAAGCCCAGCGCCTGCATACGTTCAAAGTTCCATGAACCCTGAAACAGGTTAGAGCGGATGAACACACCACGGACATCGCTCGGGGTGAGTTTCTTTTGCGTGTTAGTTGTATCAACCATGATTTCACCTGTTCCTAGTCGAGTTCGTTGTCGAGGTCATTGTGTGCAGGGCCGGCAGCGGCCGCGCCTGCTGTACGGTTATATTTCGGCGCCAGCTGGATATACAGCACCGCCATGACCACACCAATCACGCCCAGAGCAACCAGGTTGAAGTTGGTGAAGGCCGCCGTCACAAAGCCCAGATAGAAGAACGGCATCAGGTAGCCTGCGCGCATCATGTTGATGACCATCGCGTAACCGACCACCACGATCATGCCACCGGCGATGTTCAGACCGTTGGTGACCACTTCTGGAATTGAACTCAGCAGTTCCTGTACCACGCTGGTACCGACTGAAATCGCCACAATCAGGGCTGGAATTGCAATACGCATCGCCTGCAATACCAGTGCAGAGACGTGGATCCAGCTGATGGCGCTCAGATTGCCTTTCTCGGCGGCCTTATCGGCAGCGTGCTGGAAGGCAACGGTGATGGTACGGACGATGATGGTCAGAACCTGGCCGGCTGCCGCCAGTGGAATCGCCAGTGCGATACCCGCACCAACACTTTGGCCACCTGCGATAACCAGAATGGTCGAAATGATGGAGGCCAGTGCCGCATCGGGTGCAACCGCCGCACCGATGTTCATCCAGCCCAGCGCGATCATTTCCAGGGTACCACCGATGATGATACCGGTTTTCATGTCACCCAGAACCGCACCAATCAAGGTACAGGCCACCAGTGGACGGTGGAACTGGAACTCATCAAGAATCGATCCCATCCCGGCAATACAAGCCACAATAAATATCAGGATGATTTGTAGCGTGGTTATTTCCATTGCTTTTCTCCTCAGCAAGGTCTCAAGTATTCGCCCGCCAGCGCAGGCAAAAGCGAACTACTGATTGACCTTGGCAATCAGGTCCATCATTTTCAGTCTTGGGTCGTTTGAAACTTTACGCACTTCCAACTCAATACCGCGTTCATTCAGTTTACGGAAGGCTTCAATGTCCTTCTGATCGACCGAAACTGCGTTGTTGACCTGGGTTTTACCCTGTTTGAATGCCATGCCGCCGATGTTGACCGACTTGATATCCACGCCTTGTTCAACAATCCGTTCCACATCGGTAGGATTGGTGAACAGCAGCATCACGCGGTCACGGCCATATTTCGGGTTGTTCCACACGCGGATCATCTTGGCAATATCCACCACGTGTGCGGTCACGCCAGGAGGGGCCACCTGCGTCAGCAGCGTTTTACGCACATGGTCATTAGCCACTTCATCACTGACGACGATGATGCGAGTCACGTTGGTCTCTTTGGTCCAGCGGGTTGCCACCTGGCCGTGAATTAAACGGTCATCGATGCGCGCCAGGCCGATCTTCATGTGCTCGCCTGGTGCCAAAGGCTTTTGCGGTTGCGCCGGGGCTTGTGCGGCAACGGGTGCTGCAGCTTCCGGGGTAGGGGTTTCGGTCTTGAGGGCTTTAACACCTTCGCGGCCGGCTTCCACGGCAATATGAATCAATTCCTCAAAGGATGGATTATCATCGCGCCCCATCAGGGTTTCCACCAGCATCGGGATGTTCACCCCGGCGATGACGTCATAATCCGGCTTATCCACCACAATGCGGCTGGCCGCGTTGAATGGACTGCCACCCCAGGTATCCACCAGGAACAGCACGCCTTTCGACGTGTCGAGTTCTGCCAGTCTCGCCTGATACTTTTCGATTAGCGTTTCTGCATTTTCGCCGGGCACGAAATCAATCCATCCGACATTTTCCTGCTCACCCAACAACATTTCTGCTGTTTTAAGCAGCTGTTCTGCCGCCCAGCCATGTGTACCAATTACAATAGCAATGGTCACTTGCTACCTCCGTTCGCATGAGAGATTCTCTGGCATTGCCGGGAATCATTGAGAATTACCGTTGTTGATTCAGGTGGATCGTTTGGGTCTAAGATGAAGAGTCGCATCAATAAATGTTCCGAAACTGTCCGCTGCACAGCAGTAAGGTCGCGATTTATTTTAGTGTGCGAAAAAATAATTTATGTGATGTTTGTCAGCTATTTCGAGCGTAACGCTGCAAAATTGCATTTATGTTCGTTATTCCTGCGTTTGTGCAGTTGTTTGTAAATGTAATAAAATTTTTTGACGTTGTTGATGTAACTGATACATTAGCGTTCTGTTTAATATTCAGGAGTATCGGGCTTCAGCTCACCTATATGGACCGTCACCGACGTCGCTCAACATGTTCTCAGCGCTTTCTGGCGCACACTACAACGCTCTTCAGCGTGACCTCATTTGCTAACGATCTCTCGTCTCGCTTCACCGCGCAGGCTCAATCTCGTTCGCCCCTCTGTGTTGTAAGGAGTCATTGATGGAATTTCTCTTCGACCCCTCAATTTGGGCGGGTTTGCTAACGCTGATCGTGCTGGAGATCGTTCTCGGCATCGACAACCTGGTGTTCATCGCCATCCTGGCGGACAAGCTGCCACCGAAACAGCGTGATAAAGCGCGTTTGATCGGTCTGTCACTCGCTCTCGTGATGCGATTGGGCCTGCTGTCGCTGATTTCCTGGATCGTGACATTGACGCGACCCCTATTCAGCGTAGGCGATTTCAGTTTTTCCGGGCGAGATTTAATTCTGTTGTTCGGTGGTTTGTTCCTGTTATTCAAGGGAACCATGGAACTGCATGAGCGGTTGGAAAACCGCGGCATGGAACATCAGGGCAACAAAGGTTATGCCAGCTTCTGGGCCGTGGTGATCCAGATTGTGGTGCTGGACGCGGTATTCTCGCTTGATGCGGTGATTACCGCAGTGGGGATGGTCAACCATCTGCCGGTGATGATGACCGCCGTGGTGATTGCCATGGGTGTGATGCTGTTGGCTTCGAAGCCGTTGACCAACTTCGTCAATGCCCATCCGACGGTTGTGGTGCTGTGCTTAAGCTTCCTGCTGATGATTGGTTTGTCATTGGTGGCGGAAGGCTTCGGTTTCCACATTCCGAAAGGCTATCTGTACGCCGCAATTGGCTTCTCGATTGTGATTGAGCTGTTCAACCAAATTGCGCGTCGTAACTTTATTCGCCATCAGGAACATCGGCCGATGCGAGAACGTACGGCTGAAGCGATCTTGCGTCTGATGGGCGGTCGCCAGCGTCATCAGCCGGTGACCACTGAAGAAGCTGCGCTGACGCAGGCGATGCCACAGGAAGCGTTTAAAGACGAAGAACGTTACATGATCAACGGTGTGTTGACGCTGTCACAGCGCTCCATTCGTAGCATCATGACGCCGCGCGGCAATATCTCCTGGGTTGATGCTGAACGTCCGGTGGATGAAATTCGTATTCAGCTCCTCGACACGCCGCACAGTTTGTTCCCGGTATGTCGCGGTGAGCTGGATGAGATCATCGGCGTGGTGCGTGCTAAAGAACTGCTGGTGGCGCTGGAGCATGGTATGGACGTGGCGACGTTTGCTGCTACCACTCCGGCGATAGTGGTGCCTGAAACGCTGGATCCGATCAACCTGCTGGGCGTACTGCGCCGCGCTAAAGGCAGCTTTGTCATCGTCACCAACGAATTTGGTGTGGTGCAAGGTTTGATAACCCCACTGGACGTGCTGGAAGCGATTGCCGGTGAGTTCCCGGATGAAGATGAAACGCCCGATATTATCGCGGATGGTGATAGCTGGTTAGTGAAGGGCGGTACCGATCTGCACTCACTGCAGCAGTTGCTCGACCACCATGAGCTGGTGGATCGGGAAGAAGATCATGCCTCGCTGGCGGGTCTGTTGATTGCCCAGAAAGGCCAACTGCCGCAGCCTGGTGAGATCATCGACCTGCCGCCGCTGCACTTCCAAATCATTGAGGCTACGGATTATCGTATCGACCTGGTGCGCGTAACCAAAGATAAGCCGCATGAAGATGAAGAGCATGAGGCGTAAGCGCTAAGTTAATTGTCATCGAAAAGGCCGATATCCACGATATCGGCCTTTTGTATTTCTGTGACCCGATCCGAATACAGCGCTATGCAGACCGCAAAAATGCCACATGAAGCCGGTAAAGGGGGATGAGGAGTAAAGCGTACGCCGCAGGGATGCGGCGTCCGAGGCTACAGGGATGTATTCACGCCGTCTTTACGGAACATCCCCCTTTACCGGCTGGAACGCACCACCAGACACAGCAATCGAACGCATCATGAAACAGAGCAATCGAACGCACCATCAAACAGAGCAATCCAACCCAGCATCAGACACAACAATACAACCCAACATCAGGCCCTAAGATGCGCCTGATGCTGCTCCAGCCACACAGGGAAATCTTCGATGGGCATTGGACGGGCGTAATAATAGCCCTGTAAATGATCCACGCCGCGCTCACGCAGATAGTGTGCCTGCTCCGCGGTTTCCACGCCCTCAGCCACTAACGCAATGTTCAAACGCTGCGCCAGCGAAATCACCATATCTGTCACCGTGGCGTTAATCGCGTCGGTGCCGATGGCCGCAGTGAAAATCTTGTCAATTTTCAGCACGTCCGGCTTCAGGTCTTTCAGGTAGGCGAGGGAACTGTGTCCGGTACCGAAATCGTCAATCGCCAGGCGCACGCCGATCTCATGCAACTGCGACACCACAGATTGATCAATAACCGGCAGCGCATCGCGCTCGGTCAACTCGACCACCAGCTTCGGCAGCGGGTTAGCGGGCCACCAGATACTTTGCAGATCCTCGACAATCGCACGATCGCGGAAATGGCTGGCGGCAACGTTAATCGCAATATGGAAAGAAGAACATTGCGGCAGGTTAGGCAACTCATCCACCACTTTGGCTAACACAAAGCGCGTCAGTGGTGCTATCAGGTTCTGACGCTCAGCTAGCGGGATAAACACATCCGGCGCAACCCAGCCTTGACGCGCATTGTGCCAGCGCAGCAACAACTCCATGCCATCGCACTCACCACTTTTGGCGTTAATCAGCGGCTGGCAATACACCATAAATTCATTCGCGGTAATGCCATAGCTGATTTGCCAGCTGAGGCTCATGCGGTTCGCGGTGGCTAACCAAACGATATAGCCCATCAGCAAACTCAGCAGCACCGCCAACGGTAGCTGTGAAGGAAGCGTATGCAACGCCAGACGCGCTGGAGAAGGGCCATACAAGGTAATGCTGTAGGGGTAACGCAGTGAAGCCTGATCAAAAGCCACTTCATCTTCCGATGGCACTGTCTCTTCAATCAGCGGATTGCCATATTCCAGACTCTGTCCGCCGACATTAAAAATGGCCCGTTCGACCCAAGGTAACTGTGGCTCTAGCAAATAATTCGTCATCAATTCCACATTGATAACCTGCAGCAGCCCATCGCGATTATCCAGCGATTTGGGTGTCCACAGCAGCAAGACCGGTGAGCCTTTCAGCAGATAATTATCGGTGGTCAGCATCATGCGCTGATTATTAATCGCCAACTCTGGATAGGTCTGGCTAAACGAAATATTGCGCGGGCCGTAAATACTGGAGCAGTAAATACTGTCATCCTGCACCAGCAGGATGGTGCGCACGGTCTGCAATGAAGAAATCTTTTCGATTAACGGATAGCGAACTTGTGCGCAAGGCACGCCAACCAGCCCAAGCGTGTTGTTGGCGGAGACATCCAGCGGGGAGAACATGCGGTCAAAGCGCTCAATGGCGCGACTGGCAAAATTCAGGGACTGCTGCTCAATACGCGATTTCTCTTCGATATAACGAAAAGTCAGCGTGAGAATCAGAACCAGCGCCGCGATCACCAACGCGATAAGCAAACGCTTACGGCGAAATTGACCGACAAATTGCTGGGGAATGAGCATCAGTAACCACCTTGCAAAACAAAAATTGAAGCCAAATTAACGTGTAGGTTATCGGCATTGAGGCGGCCAGGTTTAGCGCACCGCAGAGAAAAAAAGCGGCACTAAAAAACAGCGCGGCCACTAAGGGCCGCGCGCAAATTAATGTATCTGGTTTACTCACAGGGAGGTAGCGTGAGATGCAGAAAAAAATCTAATTGATTATTTTTTCAACACGCCTGGTCAATCACATTGAACTTTGATCGCCAGGCCACCGCGTGAGGTTTCACGATATTTGGCATTCATGTCTTTACCAGTTTCGTACATAGTTTCGATCACCTTATCCAGTGAAACACGTGGTTCACTGGTACGGCGCAACGCCATGCGCGCAGCATTGATGGCTTTCACTGAGGCGATAGCATTACGTTCGATACACGGCACCTGCACCTGACCTGCCACCGGGTCACAGGTCAATCCCAGGTTATGTTCCATACCGATTTCAGCGGCGACACACACCTGCTCCGGGCTGGCGCCGAGCAACTCCGCCAGGCCAGCGGCAGCCATCGAACAGGCCACACCGACTTCGCCCTGACAGCCCACCTCAGCACCTGAAATCGAGGCATTCATTTTATACAACACGCCAATGGCACCCGAGGCCAGGAAGTAACGGATGAAGATGTCCGGCGTCACGGTCTCAATAAAGTGATCGTAATAGGCCAGCACCGCAGGGACGATACCGCAGGCGCCGTTGGTTGGCGCGGTGACCACCCGTCCACCGGCGGCATTTTCTTCATTAACCGCCAGGGCAAACATGTTGACCCAATCAATCACGTTCATCGGATCATTGGAGTGCTTGGAAGAAGAAACCAGTAAACGACGCAACGAGGCAGCGCGGCGCGGCACGCGCAGTGGACCCGGCAATACGCCTTCGGTATTTAAGCCGCGATCGATACAGGCCTGCATGGTTTGCCAGACGTTGCCGAAATAGGCATATATGTCTTCACGGCTGTGCAGCGCCAGCTCATTCTTCATCACCAAACCGGAAAGGGACAATCCACTTTCATGGCAGTGGCTCAACAACTCTTTGGCAGAGTTGAACGCATACGGCACCGAGACCTCATCCAGTACGGATTGGCCGAAATGCTCTTCATCAACGATAAATCCGCCGCCAATCGAGTAGTAGGTCTTGGTCAGGATCAGCAGATCGCCGGCAAAGGCGAAAACCGTCATGCCGTTTTCATGCAACGACAGATTTTCACTGCGGAACACCATGCCGCCTTCGCGTGGGAAGTCGACTTCACGTGCACCGTTCGCCAGCAGCAGGCGCTCGCGCTGCTCGACGTCTTTAATAAAAGCGGGAATGCTATCGATATCCACGGTGGCGGGCTCAAAGCCGGCCAGCCCCATAATGATGGCGATATCGGTATGGTGACCTTTACCTGTGAGCGACAGCGAGCCATAGACGTCGACGGCAATGCGCGTCACGTCTTGCAACTTGCCCTGTTCGGCCAGCAGATCAACAAACTGCTTGCCCGCTTTCATCGGACCTACGGTATGTGAACTGGATGGGCCAATGCCCACTTTGAACATGTCAAAAACACTAATCACCGGTGACACTCCTCACAAATCTTATTCTGTACGGCTGAGGCCGTTTATGCGGCTAATAGTAATCGCCCGCGTGACTCAGCGAGCAGCTTTTCGCATGAAATAAACTAATTATAAGCCACAGAAATAGTTATCCCATTCTGCGGTTGTAAAGTGGATCGAGTTTATGGCGGAAGTAACATGCAGCGCGGAACTCAGGGAAGGGCGATTTGCTGACTTAATGCCCGAATAATACCGGCGGTCATGCCCCAGATAAAATAATCCTCATACCACGATAACCACACCTGATGCTGACGATGACCACGGCGCAAGCTGAGTCCACTGTAGCGACTGAGACGCAGGGCTTCTGCCAGCGGCATCGCGAAGGTGCTTTCCACTTCGTCAGGATTAATATTGAGAGGCAGGTCCGCTGGAATAATGCCGACCACCGGCGTGACGGCAAAACCGGTGCTGCTGGTCACGGGCGGTAACACACCCACGACGCTAACCTGAGCGGGGTGAATGCCGACTTCTTCTTCGGCCTCACGCAGTGCAGTGTGGATCAGCGAATCATCCGTTGCATCCTGCATGCCGCCGGGGAACGCGACCTGGCCCGCGTGTTTCCGCAGGTGTGATGAGCGACGCGTCAGCAGTAAACCCGGTTCAGCACCGTCGATCACCGGTACCAACACGGCCGCTCGCCGCCCGCTGATAACGCTTTTGGGCGCACTCACAGGGGGTTGCATGACAAAGCGGTTCAGGAACTGGTCGAGCGTCAGGCTCATTTAAACCTCGCCGCTCAGGCTGGGCAAGATACGATTGACCTTGTGGAAGGTCTCCTGATATTCCAGCTCCACATCGCTATCCGCCACCAGGCCACCGCCCGCCGCACAATAAAGATGCTGATTTTCAGCGATTAACGTGCGGATAGTGATGCTGGTATCCATGCGACCACACAGGCTGATGTAACCGATGCTGCCGCACCAGGCGTTGCGGCGCTGCGGTTCCAGTTCCTCAATAATCTCCATCGCGCGAATTTTTGGTGCACCGGTAATGGAGCCGCCGGGGAAACAGGCGCGCAGGAGATCGGTTGCGCCGAGATGTTGAGGTAGTCGCGCTCGTACTGTGCTCACCAGATGATGCACCGCCGGGAAAGGTTCCACTACAAACAACTCAGGGACGCTAACGCTACCAGGTTCTGCCACGCGGCCAATGTCATTGCGCAGCAAATCGACAATCATCAGGTTCTCGGCGCGATCTTTTTCCGCATGGCCCAGTTTCTCAGCCTGCAAGCGATCGGCTTCTGGATCGGCTAAGCGTGGCAAAGTGCCTTTGATCGGACGGGTTTCAATCCCCTTTTGCTGTAACGAGAGAAAGCGTTCCGGTGACAGACTGAGAATGACGCTTTTAGGTAAGCGGATAAAAGCACTGAAAGGCGCACGGTTGTCGCGGTTGAGTCGTAAAAAGGCCAGCCACTCGTCGCCGTGATAGCGAGCCTGAAAGCGTTGCGCCAGATTCACCTGATAGCAATCACCGGCCTGAATGTAATGTTGAACCTGTGCAAAACGCGCGGCATATTCATCAAAACTGAGGTTTGACTGCCAGTCGCTGGTTAGCGCAAAAGCTTTAGGCTGCGGAATCGCCTGCGCCTGCAGCCACTGCCAGCGTTGCCCGGCATCGGTGAGTGAAATCAGGGTGAGTTTTTGCTGATGATGATCCGCGATCAAAGCCCAATCGTAGATGCCGACTGCCATATCCGGCGTTGTCAGATCCTGCTCAGCGCGCTGCGGTAAGATTTCAAAGCGGCGTCCCAGATCATAACCAAACAAACCCAGCGCGCCGCCCTGGAAAGGCAGATCAGCATCAAACAGTGGAGTCGCGCCCAGCATTTCGCACTGTTGCTGCACCAGGTGCAGTGGATCATCGGCGGAGAGGATCACCTTGCCATCACAGTCGATTTCCGTCATCTCGCCGCGCGTGGTAAGCGTGGCACGGGGATCCGCCGTTAAAATGTCAAAACGATTATCGGCATGGTCGGCATGGCCTGAGGTGAGCAACATCGCCCAGGGACGATGAGCAAGCGCAGAAAAACGGTGCAACAGCGCATCCGGCGTATACTTCAGGTTAAGGGTTTTTACGATCATCGGGCTAATTAATCCAACAAGCAGGCGCGTAGCCTGGCACATTTTTTTGTCGCTGGCACCTGTTTGTTCCTCATGGAATAATGCGTCCCCTTTTGCACCAGGAGCAAATAATGTTTACAGGTCTTCCGGCTTTATCTCATGAACAGCAGCAGCAAGCTGTGGAACGTATCCAGGAATTGATGGCGGGTGGCATGGCGAGTGGTCAGGCGATTGCGCAAGTGGCACACGAGATCCGTCAGAGCTATCAGGGTGAATCGATTCGGGCGATGTTCGAAGACGACGAAGAAGACGAATAACGCCCGAAAGGGTTACAGTGCGGCGATGATTTTGATTTCCACTTTGTACTTCGGATTCATCAACTCGGCTTGCACGGTGCAACGCACTGGCGCGTTGTCAGGTGAAACCCACGCATCCCATGCACGGTTCATGGCCGGAAAGTCAGCTTTATCGACCAGGAAAATTGTGGCATCAAGAATCTTACTTTTGTCTGATCCGACTCGGGTCAGAATCGCGTCAATCACCGCCAGCGCGTTGGCGGTTTGCGCTTCGGCATCGTCATCCAGATTTTCTGGCACGCTGGTGTAATAGACGGTCTGGTTATGCACAACGGCTTCTGACATGCGGGGTGCGGGATCAATACGCGTAATGGTCATGGTGTTCTCCTGTAATTTCGCTGCGCTAGCCTGCCATATCCAGTAGGGCGCTGTCATCTGTTGTGGTCGCCTCAGGGGAATCCTGACATAATTACAGTGTTTTTGACCAATCGGTGAGGATGTGTGGCAGACGATTTTGCAGCAGATGGCGCGCTGGCGCAGGCTATTCCAGGTTTCAAACCGCGTGCCGCGCAGCGTGAAATGGCGCAAGCGGTCATGGAAGCGGTGAAGAAGGGCGGTGAGCTGGTGGTCGAAGCCGGCACCGGTACCGGTAAAACCTATGCCTATCTGGCACCCGCATTGCGTGCGAAAAAAAAGGTCATTATCTCGACCGGATCCAAAGCACTACAGGATCAGCTGTATAACCGCGATTTGCCCACCATCGCTCGTGCCCTGAAGTTCAGCGGTAAAACTGCCCTGCTGAAGGGGCGTTCCAACTATTTATGCCTCGAACGTCTCGAACAGCAGAATCAAACCGGTGGCGATCTCACCGTGCAGGCGCTCGGGGATTTAATTAATGTGCGCAGCTGGTCAAATCAAACTTCGGATGGCGATGTCAGCAGCTGTTCCGGCGTGGCCGAAGACAGTCCGATCTGGCCCTTTGTCACCAGCACTAACGATAACTGCCTTGGCAGCGATTGCCCGCTCTACAAAGATTGCTTTGTGGTGAAAGCGCGTAAAAAAGCCATGGATGCCGATGTGGTGGTGGTGAACCACCATCTGTTCCTTGCCGATCTTGTCGTGAAAGAGGGCGGATTTGGCGAGCTGATTCCTGAGGCTGATGTGATGATCTTCGATGAAGCGCATCAGCTACCCGATATCGCCAGTCAGTACTTTGGTCAGCAGCTTTCGAGCCGCCAACTGCAGGACCTCGCCAAAGACATCATTATTGCCTATCGCACTGAGGTGCGCGACGTGCAGCAGCTACAGAAATCAGCCGACCGTCTGGCACAGTGCGCCCAGGATTTCCGTTTAACGCTCGGCGAGCCGGGTTTTCGCGGCAATCTGCGTGACCTGCTAAGCGACAACAACATCATGCGCATGTTGACCCTGCTGGATGATGCGCTGGAGCTTTGCTACGACGTGATTAAATTGTCGCTGGGGCGCTCGGCGTTGCTGGATGCGGCGTTTGAGCGCGCCGCGTTATATCGCACTCGCCTTAAACGTCTGCGCGCCATTGATGAACCCGGCTTTAGCTACTGGTATGAATGCACCAGCCGCCACTTTACGCTGGCGTTAACCCCGCTATCGGTCGCAGAACGTTTTCGTGAAGTGATGGATAACCGTAAAGCGGCGTGGGTATTCACCTCCGCCACGCTGGCGGTGAATGAGCAGATGAGCCACTTCTCCAGCCGATTGGGCGTCGACAAAGCCACCACCATGATTCTCGACAGTCCTTTCGATTACACCCAGCAGGCGCTGTTATGTGTGCCTCGCAATATGCCGGAACCCAATCAACCCGGCGGTGCCCGTAAGCTGGCACAGATGATGAAACCGCTGATCGATGCCAATAAAGGACGCTGCTTCTTCCTCTGTACTTCGCACAAGATGATGCGCGAACTGGCCGCCGAATTCCGCGCCTCGATGACTTTGCCGGTGTTGTTGCAAGGAGAAACCAGTAAAGGCCAGCTGCTGAAGCAGTTCCTTGAGGCCGGTAACGCCTTACTGGTAGCGACCAGCAGTTTCTGGGAAGGCGTTGATGTGCGAGGTGATGCGCTGTCATTGGTGATTATCGATAAGCTGCCGTTTACCTCGCCGGAAGATCCGTTGCTGAAAGCGCGCATGGAAGATTGTCGCCTGCGCGGTGGCGATCCCTTCAATGATGTGCAACTGCCGGATGCGGTGATCACCCTGAAGCAGGGTGTCGGCCGTTTGATTCGTGATACTGACGATCGTGGCGTGCTGGTGATTTGTGATCAGCGTCTGGTGTCGCGTCCGTATGGCGGATTGTTCCTCAACAGTCTGCCACCTACGCCGCGTACCCGCGATTTGCAGCGCGCCATCGCTTTCGTCCGCCAGCCAGAGAAGCACTAATTTGTGCCAGGCTGTGTTAAGATGCGCGCCATTTTGACTTTCAGAGGTTGTTATGTCCGCCCGAATTTTAGCTCTGGACACGGCGACAGAAGCCTGTTCTGCCGCGCTGCTCAATCAGCAGCAGATCGATGCCCGCTTTGAAATCGCCCCGCGCGATCACACCCAACGCATCTTACCGCTGGTACAAGAGCTGTTGCAGTTGCAGCAGTTGGATCTGACCGCGCTTGACGTGCTGGCGTTTGGCCGTGGGCCAGGCAGTTTTACTGGCGTGCGCATTGGCATTGGTATTGCGCAAGGGCTGGCGTTGGGTGCGAACTTGCCGATGATCGGCGTCTCTTCTCTCGCGACTATGGCTCAGGGCGCATGGCGCTTAACCGGCGCTCAACGCGTGCTGGCTGCCATCGACGCGCGCATGGGCGAAGTTTACTGGGCCGAATATCAGCGTGATGCTAACGGTGAATGGCAAGGTGCGGACTCGGAAGCCGTTTTGAAACCCGAAGATGTGCAGGCGCGCATCGGCCAGCTAAGCGGCGAGTGGGCAACGGTCGGCACCGGCTGGGCGGCTTATCCGCATCTGTTAAGCTCGACGGGCGCAACCTTAGTGACCACAGAAGTAACGCTGCCAGCAGCGGAGGATATGCTGCCGCTGGCATTGAGTGCCTGGCAGCGCGGTGAGTCGGTGGCGGTGGAGAATGCCGAGCCGGTTTACCTGCGTAATGAAGTGGCATGGAAAAAGTTGCCAGGCCGTTAAGCGCCACGCAACTATTCCGTAAGCGCCCAGTCTAACTGAGAAATAACAGGAGAAGTGCTATGCCAATAAGTCGTAAAGGGATGTCTGGCGCTCTGTTAGCCTGCGCGCTGTTGCTCAGCGGCTGCGTTTCGGTGCCAGATTCCATTAAAGGGAGTTCTCAACTTCCACAGCAAGATTTATTACGCGTGATGAATGCGCCTCAGCTGTATGTCGGCCAGGAGTCACGTTTTGGCGGTAAAGTGGTGAAAGTCACCAATCTGACGGGCGTGACGCGCCTGGAGATCGCCACCCAACCGCTGGATGACAGTGCGCGGCCGCGTTTAGGTTCCGCATCGGTTGGGCGTATTTTCGCCGACATTCGCGGTTTTGTTGATCCGGTGGATCTGAACAATCAGTACGTTACGGTACTGGGGAATATCAAAGGCACCGAAAAAGGTGAAATTGGTAAAGCCAGCTACAACTTTGTGGTGGTGGATGTCCGTGGCTATCAGCGCTGGCACCTGACTCAGCAGGTGATGACGCCACCGCAGCCTATCGATCCCTGGATTTGGTATGGGCCAACGCGTCGTCATCCGGGTTACTGGGGGCCTAATCCTTATTGGGGGATGAACATGAATACCGGTCCCGCGCAGGTGGAAACTATCCTGACCGAATAATTCATCTTCATTATTTGACGGCCCGGTCGCGGTGCTCGCGACCGGGCTTTTTTATTGGGCGCGCAACCGATGCGCGAAATTTAGTGATGCGCTTCGCAACCTGAAAATGCCGAAACAGGCAAACTGGTACAATCAGTTAAAATATTGTTAACAACACTGATTGCAGAGGCGGCGATGGCTACGCAACAAGAATATCGGGGTGATTCTTTGAATAAGGTTTGGCTTAAACGCTATCCGGCAGATGTTCCTGCGGAGATTAATGCGGACCGTTATACCTCTTTGGTCGAACTTTTCGAGCACGCAGCATTGCAGTATGCCGATCAAACGGCGTTTATTAATATGGGTCAGCCGATGACTTACCGTCAGCTGGATAAGCAAAGTCGCGACTTTGCGGCCTGGCTGCAACAAGGGTTGGGCCTGAAGCAGGGCGACCGCGTGGCGCTGATGATGCCAAACTTGCTGCAATATCCGGTGGCGCTGTTTGGCGTGCTGCGTGCGGGTATGGTGGTGGTCAACGTTAACCCGCTCTACACGCCGCGTGAGCTGAAACATCAGCTGAATGACAGTGGCGCCAGCGCGATTGTCATTGTGTCCAACTTTGCCCACACGCTGGAAAAAGTCGTCGCGGAAACACCGATCAAGCACGTGATGCTGACGCGCATGGGTGACCAACTTGCCCCGGTCAAAGCCACGCTGGTCAATTTCGTGGTGAAGTATGTTAAGAAGCTGGTGCCGAAATACCATCTGCCGGGTGCGGTGCCATTCCGCAGCGCACTGCAGCAGGGCGCGCAGATGACTTACCAGCGTCCGACGCTGACTAACAGTGACCTGGCATTCCTGCAATACACCGGCGGCACCACCGGCGTCGCCAAGGGCGCGATGCTAACTCACGGTAACATGCAGGCAAACCTGGAGCAGACCAAAGCCACCTATGGCAAACTGCTGCGTGCGGGCAAAGAGCAGGTGGTCACGGCACTCCCGCTCTACCATATCTTTGCGTTAACGGTAAACGGCCTGCTGTTTCTCGATCTCGGCGGTACCAACCTGCTGATCACCAATCCGCGAGATATCCCCGGTTTTGTCAAAGAGCTAAGCAAATTCCCATTCACCGCCATTACCGGCGTCAATACGCTGTTTAACGCGCTGCTCAACGACGAAAACTTTAATAAGCTCGATTTCTCCACGCTGCGTCTTTCTGCTGGCGGCGGCATGGCCGTGCAAAAGGCCGTGGCCGAACGCTGGGAAAAACTCACCGGGCATTATCTGCTCGAAGGTTATGGTTTGACTGAATGTTCACCACTGGTATCGGTCAATCCGTATGACATCACCTGCCACACCGGCAGTATCGGTCTTCCTGTACCCTCCACGGATGTGCGTATCGTCGATGACGAAGATAACGATGTGGCGCCAGGCGAACCGGGCGAACTCTGTATTCGTGGTCCACAGGTGATGGTCGGTTACTGGCAGCGACCGGATGCCACCGAAGAAGTGTTGAAAAATGGCTGGCTGCACACCGGTGATGTTGTTACCGTTGATGGCGAAGGTTTTATTCGCATCGTCGATCGGAAGAAAGACATGATTCTGGTGTCAGGCTTTAACGTGTATCCTAACGAAATCGAAGATGTGCTGATGCAGCATCCGAAAGTGCGCGAAGCCGCCGCAATCGGTGTTCCCAGCGACCTTTCCGGCGAAGCGGTGAAAGTGTGCGTCGTTAAAAAGGATCCATCACTGACGAAAGAAGAAGTGCTGGATCATTGCCGCCGTCAGCTCACCGGCTACAAAGTGCCGAAGATTATCGAGTTTAGAGATGAGCTGCCGAAGACCAACGTGGGCAAAATTTTGCGCCGCGAATTGCGTGACGAGGCGAAGCGAGAAGGGCAGTAAGCTGCCTTTCTCTCCAGGTTAACGCCGGCTCAGTCCGGCGTTTTTATTGCTTTTAACATGGAGCGCTGCGCGAAGTGTGCCGCAGCGAGAATGAATACGTGAATTACACCCTGATCGACCAAAACAGCCAGCTGGCTGCCGTGTGCGAACAAGCGCGCCAGCATAATGCCGTTGCGCTGGATACTGAATTCGTGCGCACGCGCACTTACTATCCGCAGTTGGGTCTGATCCAGCTGTTCGATGGTGAACAACTGGTTCTGATCGATCCGCTCAACATCAGTGACTGGACGCCGTTCATCGCACTGCTGCAAGACAAGCAGGTGACGAAGTTCCTGCACGCCGGTGGCGAAGATCTTGAAGTTTTCTTGCATCGTTTTAAATGCCTGCCTGATCCGATGATCGATACCCAAATCCTGGCGGCCTTCGCTGGGCAGCCGCTGTCATGGGGCTTCGCTTCGATGGTTAATCACTTTAACCAAATTGAACTGGATAAGAGCGAATCCCGTACTGACTGGCTGGCGCGCCCGCTCACTGAGCGTCAATGCGACTATGCCGCAGCAGATGTCGCTTATCTTCTGCCGATTGCCCATCAGTTAGTTGAGCAGACGCAAGCCGCAGGCAACATGGCTGCTGCGCTGAGCGAATGCGATAATCTTTGCCAGCGTCGTCTTGACGTTTTACAGCCAGAGGATGCATGGCGCGACATCACCAACGCATGGCAGTTGCGACCGCGCCAGTTGGCAGCGCTGCAACGCCTGGCGGCATGGCGTTTGAACATCGCCCGTCAGAAAGACATGGCCGTGAATTTTGTGGTGCGTGAAGAGAATCTGTGGAAAGTGGCGCGCTTTATGCCGGGTAGCCTGGGTGAGCTCGATCATTTGGGCCTGAACGGTCACGAGATTCGCTTCCACGGGAAAGCGATGGTGGCGCTGGTGGCGGAAGCTCAGGCTCAGGATGAAGCGACCTTGCCACAACCGTTGCCCAATCTGATTGACCATCCGCATTACAAACAGGCATTTAAAGCTATCAAAGCGCTGGTGTTACAGGTAAGCGAAGAGACGGGTTTCAGTCAGGAGCTATTGGCTTCACGTCGCCAAATCAATCAGGTGTTAAGCGTATACTGGGGCTTGAAAAGCGGATGCCGTACACCAGAATTACTGACTGGCTGGCGTGGTGAATTGCTGCAAAAGCGAATCGACGAGATCCTGCAGGCGCTATAAGCGGAATGGTTTCCCCTGCGCACAACGCAGGGGAAAATCAGGAACCCGCTACAATCATTTAGGAACGTCTTCCGTCTCCGTCTCCGGCAGTGTGACGTTGAGTTCCAGGATGGAGATATCGTCCCCTTTCTGATCCAGCTGAACGGTCACCATATCCGGGTCAATTTTCACGTACTTACAGATCACTTCCAAAATATCGCGCTTCAGTTGCGGCAGATAATGGGGCTCACTGTCGCCCCTTCTGCGCTCGGCTACGATAATTTGCAGCCTTTCCTTGGCTATGTTGGCTGTGTTCTTCTTACGGGATAAAAAGAAATCTAATAATGCCATTGGTTATCCCCCGAACAGGCGTTTCAGGAAACCCTTCTTCTCTTCTTCAATAAAGCGGAAGGGGCGTTCTTCGCCAAGCAGGCGATCTACGGTATCAGCGTAAGCTTTACCGGCGTCAGAGTTAGCGTCGAGAATGACCGGCTCACCCTGGTTAGAAGCACGAAGTACTGACTGATCTTCCGGGATCACACCCACCAGTGGTATACGCAGAATCTCCAGCACGTCTTCCATGCTCAGCATGTCGCCACGCGTCACGCGGCCTGGGTTGTAACGTGTCAGCAGCAGATGCTCTTTCACCGGGTCCTGGCTATTTTCAGCACGACGCGATTTAGAAGAGATAATGCCGAGGATGCGGTCGGAGTCACGCACGGAAGAGACTTCCGGGTTGGTGGTGATAATCGCTTCATCCGCAAAGTACAGTGCCATCAACGCACCGGTTTCGATCCCCGCAGGGGAATCACATACGATGAAGTCGAACTCCATCGCGGCCAGGTCGTTTAATACTTTTTCCACGCCTTCGCGGGTCAGCGCATCTTTATCACGTGTTTGTGAAGCAGGCAGGATATAGAGTTGCTCCGTGCGCTTGTCACGAATCAGTGCCTGGTTCAAGGTTGCATCGCCCTGGATGACGTTGACGAAGTCATAAACCACACGGCGTTCACAGCCCATGATCAGGTCGAGGTTACGCAGACCGATATCAAAATCGATCACGACAGTTTTCTTGCCCTTCTGCGCTAAACCGGTTGCGATGGCCGCGCTTGACGTGGTCTTGCCAACGCCCCCTTTACCCGATGTAACTACAATGATGCGTGCCATAAATGTTGATTTCCTTAACGAAAGAAAAGGGGCCTAATAAAGTGTCTGAATGGTGAGCGCGCCCTCTTTAAGGCACAGGCGCGCGGCTTTACCAAAAAATTCCGCCGGAATCTGATCCATGATCCAGTATTCCCCGGCAATAGAGACCAACTCGGCTGCGAGGTTGGTACAAAAAATCTGGCTGTCACGTTCGCCACTGGCACCCGCCAGCGCACGACCACGCATCATGCCGTAAATATGAATATTGCCGTCTGCCACCAGTTCGGCACCGGCGCTGACGCTGTTGGTGACGATAAGGTCGGCATTCCGTGCGTAAATTTGTTGGCCTGAGCGCACTGGCGTATTGATGATGCGGGTTTTGCTGGCGGTTTCAGCGACCGGCGCCAGGATAGGCGGGGCTTCTTCAACCACTGGCGCTTCCGCACGCTTGCGATTCTCTTTGCCTTCTGACAACACCGGCAAGCCTGCACGGGCAATCATCTTTTTCAGGGCTTCATCTTTACAACCGCTGACACCGACAATGCGTAAACCGGTGGCGATGACCGCCTGCTGCATCTGTTTCCAGTTGATGTCACCGTTCAGTGCTGACACGTTGAGCACCACCGGTGCATTCTGCAAAAACGCAGGTGCCTGGTCGATTTTGTCCTGCAGCGCCTGACGAATCACCTCGGGTTGCGAATGGTGCAGATGAACCACTGACAGGGTAAAACTGCTTCCCTTGAATTCGATTGGCGTTTGCGACATCTGTCCTGACTCAGTCCTGTTTTACGACCCTAAGATGTACGCCGATAAAATCGTCATTAACATCAAACGGTCAATATTCGAAGTTCTGCAAGCATGTTATAGTTACTGCTATATTCAGGCAAGTGACGCCATAGGTTAATTCGAGTAAAAAATATGTTTTGTGTGATCTATAGAAGCCCGCAACGTGAACAAACTTATCTTTATGTTGAAAAAAAAGACGATTTTTCGCGCGTTCCGGAAGAACTGCTGCGTGGCTTTGGTAAACCCCAGCTAGCAATGGTGCTATCACTGGACAAACGCGACAAACTGGCTAATGCAGATATCAATAAAGTTAAGCAAGGTTTGAGCGATCAAGGCTATTATTTACAGATCCCACCACCGGTTGAAAGTCTGCTCAACATTCATCTTGATCAGAGTAAAAAAGTTTAATTCGGATTCATCTGTAAATATTCCCTGTAAAAATCCTCAGTGTTATTTGCATTAATTATTCGCCCGCTTTAAAGCATTATTGCGGGCAATAATTCCAGGTTGTGATCCTGTTTGTTGCGTATGATTAACGACTTTTGACAATTTCCGCCACGTCTGCTGCCATAAAACCGCTAATATAATCCTCCTCAGCTTGCCGCGTTCCGGCACTGAACCTGACCTATCCGCCAGTCAGACTGGCATCAAACACTACTAATGCAGGGGAACAGCATGTATCAGCATCGTAACTGGCAGGGCGCTTTGTTGGATTATCCCGTCAGCAAAGTGGTTTGCGTGGGCAGCAACTATGCGAAGCACATCAAGGAAATGGGCAGTGCCACGCCGACAGAACCGGTGGTGTTTATCAAACCGGAAACGGCGGTGTGCGATCTGCGCCAGCCGCTTTCGATTCCAGCCAACTTCGGCGAAGTGCATCACGAAGTGGAACTGGCGGTGCTGATAGGCTCCACGCTGAAGCAGGCAACGGAAGAGCATGTGGTGAAAGCGATTGCCGGATATGGTGTGGCCCTGGACCTGACGCTGCGTGATGTGCAGGCGGGGCTGAAAAAAGCCGGTCAGCCGTGGGAAAAATCCAAAGGGTTCGATAACTCTTGCCCGCTGTCAGGTTTCATTCCAGTTTCTGAATTCAGCGGCGACCCGCAGGATACTGAACTGAAGCTAGTGGTGAATGGCGAAGTGCGCCAGCATGGCAGCACGGCGGATATGATTCACAAAATCCTGCCGCTGATTGCTTACATGAGCCAGTACTTTACGCTGCGCGCCGGCGATGTGATCCTGACGGGCACCCCGGAAGGTGTCGGGCCAATGCGATCTGGCGATAAACTCGAAATCTCGCTGGCCGGTCACGGAATTACCACCCGCGTACTGTAAAACTTGCATCACCGCACCTAACCCTTTATAAGGTGCGGTCTTATTGCACAACCCGGACCGCGATCATGACTGAACAACCTTTCTGGCAGACAAAACGCCTTGACCAAATGGACGATGCAGAGTGGGAATCACTGTGCGACGGCTGCGGCCAGTGCTGCCTGAACAAGTTGCAGGATGCGGATACCGATGAAATCTATTTCACCAATGTGGCCTGTAATCAGCTGAATATTAAAACCTGCCAGTGTCGTAACTATGAGCGACGGTTTGAGTACGAAGAGGACTGCATCAAGCTCACGCGTGAAAACCTCACCACCTTTAACTGGCTGCCGCGTACCTGCGCCTATCGTCTGTTAGGCGAGGGCGGGACTTTACCTGCCTGGCATCCACTGGTGGCCGGTTCGAAAAAGGCGATGCATGCGCAGCGTATCTCGGTGCGTTACATTGCGGTGCGGGAAAGTGAAGTACGCGACTGGGAAGATCACATTATCGATCGACCCGACCGTAACGGTTGACGTGAAAACAGGCAGCGAGAGCTGCCTGTTTTATTTTGATTAACGGCTAAACAGATCGCGGCGTTTTGGCTTAAACGGCTGGGCAATCAGCACCAGTGCGCCAACCAGCAGATACGCGGCAAAGATGACGATCATCCATTGTGGCATGCTCCAGGTCAGGAATGTCCAGCTGCGTTCGGCACAATCACCGCTGGCGACAAATACTGATGGCAGCCATTTATCCAACGGCAGCCAGGTCGGGAAGCGTGCGGCAAAGTCACAAGTAACAAACGGATTCGGGTGCAGCTGAATATTTGTATGTTCAATCGCAAGCATTAATCCCTTATAAGCGCTGTAAAGCCAAATCAGGATAGCGGCCCAGCGCAGTGGCAGGGATTTCGGGGCGAACGCGCCAACGATACCTGCGCCCATGACGCCAAACAGCGCACAACGTTCGTAGATACACATCACGCAGGGTTTCAGTCCCATGACGTGTTGAAAGAAGAGTGCAGTCAGTTCAAAAGCCAGTGCTGTCAGAGCCAGCAATAACCATGCCCCGCGTCCTCGTGAGCATTGATTCAAATATCGCAACATATTGCTTATCCTGTAACCATTAATGCTTCGCAGTGTAAACCAAAAGCGTAACCGTGCCAGCCAGGTAAGGGGAAAAAATCATGTACAAAAATGACTTAAGCCTGATCCAGGCCATAAAAAGCGCATTTACTGATCAAGCGGAGGTGGCAGAAGGTCCATACCACGCAAACGAGTGCGTTGCCGTCTGACCGGTTAAAAACACCGCTGAATTTTGCTCCAGCGCGCGCTTTTAATAGGTTGTCAGTCTATTTCCGCTATAGCCGCTCTGGTATGATGAGTGCCATTACGACAAAGAAAGCAATGAGAAATAAATGCTATGGTGATTAAGGCGCAAAGCCCCGCAGGATTTGCTGAAGAGTATATTATTGAAAGCATCTGGAACAGTCGCTTTCCGCCGGGGTCTATTCTGCCTGCTGAACGTGAGCTTTCTGAACTGATTGGCGTTACACGCACTACGCTGCGTGAAGTTTTGCAACGTCTGGCACGCGATGGATGGTTAACCATTCAACATGGTAAACCCACGCGCGTGAATGATTTCTGGGAAACCTCCGGTCTAAACATTCTCGAAACGCTTGCCCGCCTCGATCACGATAGCGTACCGCAGTTGATTGATAATCTGCTGTCGGTGCGTACCAATATCGCATCGATTTTTATTAGCCGCGCACTGCGCCATCATCCGGACAAAGCGCGCGAGGTGCTGGAAACTGCACTGAGCGAAGAGGATAAAGCAGAAGCCTACACCGAACTGGATTATCGCGTGTTCCGTGGTTTGGCCTTTGCCTCCGGTAACCCGATTTATGGTTTGATCCTGAACGGTTTGAAAGGGCTGTACACCCGCGTGGGGCGCCACTACTTCTCTAATCCCGAGGCGCGTCAGCAGGCTCGTAGCTTCTATCGTCAACTGGCGGATTTGTGCAGTGCGAATCCCACGCAGGACCAGATTGTCGATACGGTACGTGAGTATGGTCGTCGCAGTGGAGAGATCTGGCACAGCATGCAAAAAAGCATGCCCGATGATTTAGCCAGCAAGCGCTAAAAGAAAACCGGACTTTAACAGTCCGGTTTTTTTATGTTTACAGTGCGGGTCCACGTGTTGGCGAGCGGTCCAGCAGCTCAACGCTGCCATCTTCGTTCTGTTGTTCCAGAATCACATCGAAACCCCACAACCGATGCACATGCTTCAGCACTTCGCGGCGGCTTTTATCCAGCGGCGCACGTTGCTGTGGCACGTAGCGTAAGGTCAGCGAACGGTCACCGCGCAGATCCACATTATAGACCTGAATGTTAGGCTCCAGATTGCTCAGGTTGTACTGTGCTGACAGCTGCTGGCGGATGGCACGATAGCCTGCTTCGTCGTGGATCGCGGCAATTTCCAGGAAGTTATTGCGATCGTCATCCATTACCGTAAACAGGCGGAAGTCGCGCATCACTTTGGGTGACAGGAACTGGCTGATGAAACTCTCATCTTTAAACTCGCGCATGGCAAAGTGCAGCGTTTTTAGCCAGTCGGAACCCGCAATATCCGGGAACCAGTAGCGATCCTCTTCCGTCGGTGACTGGCAGATACGCTTGATATCCTGGAACATGGCGAAGCCCAAAGCATAAGGGTTTATGCCGTTATACCACTGGCTGTTATACGGTGGTTGATACACCACATTGGTGTGGCTGTGCAGGAACTCCATCATAAAGCGTTCCGACACTTTCCCTTCGTCGTAGAGATGGTTGAGGATGGTGTAATGCCAGAACGTCGCCCATCCTTCGTTCATCACCTGCGTCTGTTTCTGCGGGTAGAAATACTGGCTGACCTTGCGCACGATGCGCAGCACCTCGCGTTGCCAGGACTCCAGCAGCGGGGCGTTTTTTTCCATAAAGTAGAGTAAGTTTTCCTGCGGTTCCGAAGGATAGCGCGCCGCTTCCACGTGCACAGACTCCTTCTCTTTACGCGGCAGGGTGCGCCATAAGGTGTTTACCTGGCTTTGCAGATACTCTTCACGGCTTTTTTGCCGCGCTTTCTCTTCCTGCAGCGAGATCTTTTGCGGACGTTTATAGCGATCCACGCCGTAGTTCATCAGAGCATGGCAGGAGTCGAGCAACCGCTCCACTTCTTCGACGCCATATCGCTCTTCACAATCGGTGATGTAATTACGCGCGAATAACAGGTAATCGACGATGGAGCTGGCATCGGTCCAGCTGCGGAATAAATAGTTATTTTTAAAGAAAGAGTTGTGCCCATAGCACGCGTGCGCCATCACCAGCGCCTGCATGGTCATGGTGTTCTCTTCCATTAGATAGGCAATACAAGGATTGGAGTTGATGACGATCTCGTACGCTAAGCCCTGCTGGCCATGTTTATAGCGTTGTTCGGTTTCAATGAATTTTTTACCGAACGACCAGTGGGCGTAGTTAATCGGCATACCCACGCTGGAGTAGGCATCCATCATTTGTTCGGAGGTGATGACTTCGATTTGATGCGGATAGGTATCAAGCCCATAGCTTTTCGCTACACGGTCAATTTCTGCCAGATAAACATCAAGCAGTTCAAAGGTCCAGTCGGGTCCATCACTGAGTCGTTTACTGCTCCGGGTTGGCTCGTCAAAGATTGTCGTCATAGCGCACCTCTGTTTTGCAAGCGGCAGGCAACGGAGTGTCACCTGTCACGATCGTTTAAGGCTTCATCCTGAGAAAGACAGCCCAATAAAACTGAGCGAACACTTCAATGATAGTCCACTGTCGCTTATCCGAAACCGGAACTCAATCGAATTCTTTTGGCAGAAAATCATTCAAAAATCGTCGCTTAAGTCATTACTGATGACAACTGTTGGTTTTTATCTAAGTTGCAGAATAAAGTTCTGTTTATAAGTGCATTGTATGACTGCGGCGCTTTCTCCTGAAAAAAGAGAAAAGCACTCCCTTGCGCATAATAAATTGCTGATTAATGGTTTTATGGCATAAAAAATCCTGATTTTTGCACTAGCTCATGATTTCTGTGTGCAGGAAGGTGAAAAACATGTGAAATATGTCTGTCGAATATAAGATAAGAAGTGCTGTCTGGTTATGCTGATTCAGGCAGCATTCATAGTTGATTATGCTTTTGCCGCGGCGAGGGGCTTATGCGCGTAGTGATTCTTGGAAGTGGTGTCGTGGGAGTGGCGAGTGCCTGGTATTTGGCGCAGGCTGGACATGAGGTGACGGTCATTGATCGCCAGCCGGGGGCCGCGCTGGAAACCAGTGCCGGCAACGCTGGCCAGATCTCTCCAGGTTATGCGGCGCCCTGGGCGGCACCGGGCGTGCCACTGAAAGCGGTAAAATGGATGTTCCAGCGTCACGCGCCATTGGCCGTCCGCCTCGATGGCAGCAAGTTCCAGCTGGAATGGATGTGGAACATGCTGCGTAACTGTGACATGCGCCATTATCAGGAAAACAAAGGACGCATGGTACGTATCGCGGAATACAGTCGTGATTGCCTGAAAGCATTGCGCGCCTCGACCGGTATCGCCTATGAAGGCCGGCAGGGTGGCACCTTGCAGTTGTTCCGCACTCAGCAGCAGTTTGAGAGCGCCAGCAAAGATATTGCCGTGCTCAAAGAAGCCGGCGTGCCATACGAACTATTGGAAGCACACCAGCTCCACAGCGTTGAACCGGCGCTGGCCACGACCGCACACAAACTGACCGGTGGGCTGCGTTTACCGAACGATGAAACCGGAGACTGCCAGCTGTTTACGCAGCGCCTGGCCGAGATGGCAGCCGCTGCGGGTGTCACCTTCCGCTATGACACTCAGGTTGATCAACTGCTGCGTGAAGGGAATCGCATTTACGGTGTGAAGTGTGGTGATGAGGTGGTTAAAGCGGATGCCTATGTGGTGGCCTTTGGTTCCTACTCGACCGCGTTACTGAAAGATATTGTCTCAATTCCGGTTTATCCGCTTAAAGGTTATTCCCTCACCATTCCGATTAAGAATCCCGACGCTGCGCCGGTGTCCACCATCCTCGATGAGACCTACAAAGTGGCGGTCACGCGCTTTGACGATCGCATTCGCGTGGGAGGCATGGCGGAAATTGTTGGTTTTAACACCAAACTGACGCCTGCACGACGTGAAACGCTGGAGATGGTGGTCAGCGATCTCTATCCTGAAGGCGGTTTTGTTGAACAGGCCACGTTCTGGACAGGATTGCGTCCGATGACGCCGGACGGCACGCCGATTGTCGGGCGTACGCCGCTGTCCAATCTCTATCTCAACACCGGTCACGGAACGCTGGGATGGACCATGGCCTGTGGTTCCGGTCAGCTATTGGCTGATTTGATTTCCGGTCAGAAACCGGCGATTGCCGCAGACGATTTGTCAGTACTGCGCTACCTGCCGGGTTTCGAACCCCATTCATCGCCGTTGCGTAACGCTAACGCGGCGCGTTGAGACCTCAGGGAGAGCACAAGCATGTCACGTCCTACTGGCGCCACCATTAACCAACAGGCGCTGCGCCACAATCTGGCGATTGTACGGCAGGCTGCACCACAGTCGCGGGTTTGGTCAGTGGTCAAAGCCAATGCATACGGGCACGGTATCGCGCGTGTCTGGCAAAGTCTGGCAGAGACCGATGGTTTCGCGCTGTTGAATATGGAAGAAGCGATTCTGTTGCGTGAGCAGGGTTGGAAAAAACCGATTCTGTTGCTGGAAGGTTTCTTCCATGCGGAAGATTTGACGCTGATTGATCGCTATAGATTGACTACCAGCGTGCACAGCAACTGGCAGATTCAGGCGCTGGCCAAAGCTTCACTTTCTGCGCCAGTTGATATCTATCTGAAGATGAACAGCGGCATGAATCGTCTGGGTTTCCGTCCGGAACAGGTGCAGGCTGCGTGGCAGAAACTGCGTGCGTTGCCCAACGTCGGCGAGATGACGCTGATGGCGCATTTTGCGGACGCGGAAAATCCGGAAGGTCTGATCGAGCCGATGAAGCGCGTTGAACTGGCTGCCGAAGGTTTGGATTGCCTACGCTCGCTCTCCAACTCTGCTGCCACCTTGTGGCATCCAGAAGCGCACTTTGATTGGGTGCGCCCAGGCATCATTCTTTATGGCGCATCGCCGAGTGGTGACTGGCAGGACATTGCCAGTACCGGATTGCAGCCGGTAATGACCTTAAACAGTGAAATCATTGGTGTGCAGCAACTCAGTGCTGGCGATGGTGTGGGCTATGGCTATCGCTATCACGCTACGTCCTCGCAGCGTATCGGAATTGTGGCCTGTGGCTATGCCGACGGCTATCCGCGTCATGCGCCAACCGGCACGCCGGTGAGCGTCGACGGAATTCGTACCCAGACGCTGGGCGCGATCTCCATGGATATGATGATGATTGACCTCGAACCTTGTCCGCAGGCTGGGATTGGTTCCAAAGTGGAACTGTGGGGCAATCAGGTGAAAATCGATGAGGTGGCGAAAGCTGCCGGCACGGTGGGTTACGAGCTGATGTGTGCGCTCGCGCCCCGTGTGCCGGTTGAGGTTATTTAAGCGCGGTCACGCTGCCGTGCATCTTCTTACTGCAGCGCCAGGCAATCAGGGCCAGCGCTGCACCTAAAAGCATCATTAAGGCCAGTGAGGATTTCTCGGCGACCGGTAACGCGACAATCATCAGGCTGCCACCTGCGCCGCAAGCCATCTGAATAAAGCCCTGCAATGCCGCGGCAACGCCGGCCTGCTGCTGATACGGCTCTAATGCGTAGCTGGTGGCGGGGCCAACGGTAAAGGCCAGTCCCGCAACCGACACCGCCACTGGAATCATATACAGCGCCCAGTGTGTCTGCCATACGGCAGGCAACAGCGTCATTCCCGCCAGCAGCAGAATGGCACCCATCAGCATGGTGACGAAGCCCATCGCCAGGCAGAAAGGGCGTCCGGCTTTACGGATGGTCTTATTCACAAACGCACTCACCAGCATGATCCAAAAGCCGTTAGCACCAAAGGCAAAGGAGAATTGCAGGGGCGTCAGACCCCCTTCCGTCATCAGCACGTGGGGTGCCAGTGACACATAAGTCAGCACCATGCCGAGCGCGCCCGCATTGGCAAAGGCGAAGGCAAGAAAACGCGGTTCACGTGCAATAGACGCGTACTGCGCCAGCGGCAATCCTTTAACTCGCAGCGTATCGGCAGGACGGGTTTCCGGCAGGCAGAACACCACGATCAAACCAATCATGGCAGCATAGCCACACAGGAACCAGAAGGGCGCACGCCAGCCATAGGCTTCAGCAAGGATGCCGCCCAGCAGTGGCGCCAGTGCCGGCACAATATTCAGTGCACCATTCAGGAAACCATAGGCGCGTGCGGCTTCATCACCGCTTAAACGATCGCGCACGCCACTGAAGGCCACCACAGCACTGCAACAGACCGCGCAGCCCTGAATCAAACGGGCGAGGAAGAACACCGGCCATACGGTGGCGGTCGCAGCCACAGCGCTACCCACGATATAGAGTGCCAGGCCAATCAGCGCAATCGGCTTACGGCCAAAATTATCCACCAAAGGTCCGGTCACCAGTTGGCCGATGCCCATCACCAGTAAGAACAGCGGAATGGTAATCTGAATCAAACTGACCGGGCTGTTCAGGCCTTCAGCGATTTGCGGCAGAGTGGGAAGGTAAAGATCGATGCCGAGCGGTGCCAGCAGCACCAGGCTTAAAAGCAGCAGGGTAAATTTTTGCATCTGAAACCAGAAACGTCCTGTTAAACAAGCGGGAAGGGTAATGACTTAGCCGGGAAAAAGAAAGGAATAAAAAAGCGATGTCTGCTGGACCAACACAGACATCGCCTCGAGGGTAGGATCAGTAAGCGCCGTCACGGCGTAACACTACGCCTGCGGTTTTGAACAGAATGGCAATATCGGTCCACAACGCCCAGTTCTTCACATACCAGGAATCGAAATAGACGCGGGTGTCGTAGTCGATGTCGTTACGACCACTCACCTGCCACAGCCCCGTCATGCCTGGTTTCGCCATCAGGTAATAATCGACATCCCCTGCGTAGCGTTCCAGCTCAGCTTCGATAACCGGACGTGGTCCCACCAGACTCATCTCACCACGAATCACATTCCACAACTGCGGCAATTCGTCGAGACTGGTTTTACGCAGGAAGCCGCCAATTTTGGTGATGCGTGGATCGTTCTTCAGTTTGAAATCACGATCCCATTCGGCACGCGCTTCTTCACTGGTCGCCAGCAGGTTTTGCAATACTTCCTGGGAGTTAGTGACCATCGAACGGAACTTCAGGCATTTAAACTTCACACCGTCTTGCCCAACGCGTTCATGTCCATAAATGGCATTGCCGCCATCACGTTTCACCATCGCACACAGCAGACCAAATACCGGGGCAAGGAACAGCAGCAACAGTGATGCCACCACGATATCGAAAGTACGCTTGAGGAAGCGGGATGAGCGTTTCGCCAGATTGTTGCTGACGCGCAGGATCATCACTTCGTGGCTGAAGATGAATGACATATCAGTGCCATACAGCGGCACACCGCGCAGGGTTGGAATCACGGAGATGGAGCGGCACTTCATTTTGGACAGGAACTTCAGCCATTTATCGCGCACCACCTGCTGTTCAAACTCAGTGGCGACGATAAATTGCGTGTTGTCGCGATCCATCGTTTGCCAGTTGATGTCTTTCCAGGTGATCACGGGTACACCATTCACGTTCTCAGGGTGGTGCTCATCTTCCAGTGAGATGAAAGCCTGGACGTTGTAGCCGAGGATTTCCTCACTCTGCAGGGCTGCATAAGCTTCCATGGCATTCTTGCCTGAACCAATGATGATGGTCTCTTTCTGCCACTGACCTGCGCGGTTAATGGCACGCTTGACCACCGCACGCATCAGCGGCAGCAGTAGCAGTGCGTAAGTCCAGCTAAACACCCAAACCATGCGCGAAAAATCCCACTTGGAGAAGGCAATCAGCGCCAAATCCAGCAGCGAGAAGACGAACAGGGTTTTAACAATCTCTTTTAACTCGAACCAGAACGGTTTGCGGTAAGTGTAATGACGCATGCGCACCCAAAACCACGCGGTGCAAAGTACAGAAAGCCCTAATTGAGCGATGAAGCGGTACTCAATCTGCTGCGGCGGAATAAAGGTGTCCAGTTCTCCCCAAATACCCTGAACGGTTGCTGCAGATAAAAACAAAGCCAGATTCAGAGCAATTAAATCCGAAAAGCTTAAAGCGACTTTTGCGATGAGATTTTTACGCAATCCGCTCCACGAGCGGGTTGCATCATTCATTACCAATGTACTTGCCATAAAACCTGCTCTCTTTTCTTAAGTAAAAGATGGCCTGACCAGAATCAAGTACGCGCTCAGGAGTTGTCCACCGAAAATAAAAAGAAATAATTTTTCAGTGCGATATAAGTCAATGCTGCCATAAGCGCTGCATGGAAAGGGCCGTTTGAGACGTGATGTACGTCACGAAAAGCTGCAGCAACGTTTAAGAGTATGCAGGAGTTATTTGACAGAGTTAATATGGAAATAGTCTTAAAAGGAAATAAATGCTGCGTGAAATAGTGAGTTAGCTAATTGAAATACAAGGTTAAAACTAAAAAAAACACAGATAGAACGCTTCATTTTAAGACTGCTTTTAGGAATGACCGCCATACGAAGCGGATGGCGGCGGGGGTACATCAGGCGGGTTTTTTTAATACCCAGCGGTCTTGTTGCTTGTCATAGTGTCCGATCTGCAGATCGACGGGCTCGCCATCAATCCACGCCGGCACGCTGGTTTCATGATCCCAGCCATCGAGTTGGTAACTCAGGCCGGGGTTGGTATTGCAGGGAATGCTGATGGTATCGAGCTTTTCAGCATTCAGTTCTGCATCAACGATCTCGTAACGACCAATCTTTACCACGTGTCCCATGCGCTTCTCCCGTTTGTGCTGGGTGGAACAGTGATCATAGTCGCTCACGCGCAGTTTTGGCGTATTCGCGGTTAGGATTACTCCTTGTCTTCCATGACACGTACGCCAATTTTAACGATTTGGTTGTCCTCTTTCTCCGCCACGGTCCAGGTCAATTGGTTCCACTCCACCTGATCGCCCACCACCGGTGTACTGCCCAGCAGGCCCATCACCAGTTGACCGAGGGATTGCTGATCGTTGGTGGTTTCATCAAGTTCCAGCCCATAAATTTGCGCCACATCGCGTAAACGTGCCTCGGCATCCAGAATGAAGTCACCAAAGAAGCGTTGATCGAGCGCGACGGGTGGAGACTGACTGAACATTTTACCCAAAGCGGGCAAATCACGTTCACGTCCAATCACACATAGCACATCGCCCTCTTTAAGGCGCGTGCTACCGTTGGGATGCATCAGCGCGTTATCGCGGAACAGGGCAGCGATGCGCGTTTCGCGTGGCATCTGCAAATCACGCAGCGCGGCTCCAATACACCATTTATCAGCACTAAGTTGGTAAACAAACTGCTCCCAGGGGTTTTCAGGGTGGATGTCCAGTCCGACGCGGCTGATAGGTGATGCAGTAGGGGGAACCACCACTTTGGCGCGTTTGGCCGCATAGCCCAGTGAGGTGCCCTGCAGCATCAACGACACGAGAACCACGAAGAAGGCGATGTTGAAGTAGAGCTTGGCGTTTTCCAGCCCGGCCATCATCGGGAACACCGCGAGGATGATGGGTACTGCGCCACGCAGGCCAACCCAACTGATAAAGATGCGTTCGCGGCCGGTAAAACCTTTAAATGGCAACAGGCCCACCAGAATTGAAAGCGGACGCGCCACCAAAATCAGCCAGAGAGATAAAATCATGGCAGGAACGGCGATATGCCACAAATCAGATGGCGTCACCAGTAAGCCGAGCACGATAAACATGCCGATCTGACTCAACCACGCCATACCATCGAAGGTTTGCAGAATACCGTGACGGTTGCGGATCGGGCTGTTACCCAGCAGATAGCCACACAGGTAAACCGCCAGAATACCGCTGCCTTCCATCACCGTCGTCAGTGCAAACACAATGATGCCGCCACTTAACGCCAGCAGGGGATAGAGACCTTGCGCCAGATTGATACGGTTAATCAGTTGCTGTAGTGCCCAGCCGCCGCCCAGCCCCAGTACAATACCGAGACCGAACTGTTGCACCAGATGTACCACAAACATCCAGCTTAAGCCTGACTGGCCTTGCTGGATCATGTCAATCAGCGTGATGGTCAGGAATACCGCCATGGGATCGTTACTGCCGGATTCAATTTCCAGCGTGGAGCTGACACGTTCGTTAAGCCCTTTATCCCCCAGCAGCGAGAAGACGGCGGCGGCATCGGTGGAACCGATAATCGCGCCAATCAGGAAACCTTGCATCAAATCGAGTTTAAAGAGCCAGGCTGCAGCCAAACCGGTCAAACCGGCGGTTATCATCACACCGACCGTGGCGAGTGATAATGCGGGCCCCAGTGCCACCTTGAATGAGCTGGCTTTGGTGCGCATGCCGCCATCCAGCAAAATAATCGCCAGCGCGAGGTTAGAAACCAGATACGCCACCGGGTAGTTGTCAAAAGCGATGCCGCCAATCCCATCAACGCCGGTCAACATGCCTAACGCAAGGAAGATTACCAGAATAGGGATGCCAAGCCGTGACGAGAATGAACTCAGAAGAATACTTGCTGCGACCAGCACGGAACCAATAATAAACAAACTGTAAATCATGCTGGCATTCAACGGCGTTCTCCTGCGGTACGAGCGGAAATGACAAACTGCGGGGGATTCACACAGACAAGGTGAAAAGATAATGCCTTATCAATAGCTTGTCAGCGCTTAATTGCATATTTTTTCAATCTGCGGAGCGCTATCCCATAGATCGTTAAAATTGTGTGAAAAATCAGCGGGGATTTCAGGCGAATGAGCGGTGGCGCGGAAAAGAAAAAGCCGGTCAATGACCGGCTTGATGTTCAGGCTTCTGCCACCTGTTTGTGGAAAAGTTCTCTAAATACTGGGTAAATGTCTTCTGGCTCGCGGATGTGCTGAATCGCGAAGTTATCAAACATGGCTTGCAGATGTTCATACTCACGCCACAGCGTCTGGTGCGCACGGCGCGTGATTTCGATGTAGCTGTAATAACGTACAACCGGCAAAATATGTTTGGCCAGAATCTCATGACATAACGGAGAGTCATCCGCCCAGTTGTCACCATCAGAGGCCTGTGCCGCATATATATTCCACTGCGCAGGGTCATAGCGCTCTTTAACCACTTCATCCATTAACTTCAATGCGCTAGAGACAATGGTGCCGCCGGTTTCCTGCGAGTAGAAGAACTCCTGCTCGTCGACTTCTTTCGCCTGCGTATGGTGACGGATATACACCACCTCCACATTTTTATAGGTCCGGCTCAGGAACAGATAGAGCAGAATATAAAAACGCTTCGCCATGTCTTTCGTGGCTTGATCCATGGAACCGGAAACATCCATCAGGCAGAACATCACCGCCTGGCTGGAAGGCTCAGGGCGCTTCTCAAAGTTTTTGTAGCGTAAGTCGAAGGTATCAATAAAGGGTACGCGTTCAATGCGTGCCCGCAGTTCGGCAATCTCTTTGCGCAGCCGCTCCTCTTCCAGCAACTGAGCCGGTTCACTGTTCTCCACTTCCGTCAGCGTGGCTTCCAGTTCGTGCAGCATACGGCGTTTACCGGCGGTCATGGCAGTACGACGCGCCAGTGAATTTTGTAGCGAACGCACCACACTGATGTTGGCCGGTACCCCATTTGAGGTGAAGCCCGCGCGGTGCGTTTTATATTCGTTCAATTGGCGATGCTGATTTTTACGCAGATTTGGCAGGGCAAGATCTTCAAACAGCAAATCAAGATATTCATCTTTCGATATCTGGAAGACAAACTCATCCTGACCTTCACCGTCCTGACTGGCGTTGCCCTGACCGCTGCCACCGCCACCACCGCCCCCTTGTGGGCGCTCAATGCGGTCGTTCTGGACGAAATGATCGTTCCCCGGATGCACGCGATGGCGACTGCCGCCGCGTCCCTGATGGAAAATGGGCTCATTGATGTCATCGATAGGAATCGAGACAGATTCGCCGCTCTCCACGTCGGTGACCGACCGCTTGTTGATGGCCTCGGAGATCGACTGCTTGATTTGCGACTTGTAACGGCGCAGGAAACGCTGCCGATTGACCGCGCTCTTGTTTTTACCGTTCAGACGCCGATCGATAAAATAGGCCATACATATCCCCCAAACTACAGTGTAAGCCAGGCCGGAACCACTCCGGCCTCCTGTTGCGGCGTCGCGGCGCCGCGTAGCTTACAGGTAACGATTAAGACGATTTACGCACGCGCAGATACCATTCGCACAGCAAGCGTACCTGCTTGCGGGTATAGCCTTTCTCCATCATGCGATCGACAAAATCATCGTGTTTTTTCTGTTCGTCCGTTGAGGTCTTGGTATTAAACGAAATCACCGGCAGCAACTCTTCGGTATTGGAGAACATTTTCTTCTCAATAACCGTGCGCAGTTTTTCGTAGCTGGTCCAGTTGGGATTACGTCCACTATTTTGCGCCCGTGCACGCAGCACAAAGTTGACGATCTCGTTACGGAAATCTTTCGGGTTACTGATCCCGGCAGGTTTCTCGATTTTTTCCAGCTCGGCGTTCAGTGATTCACGATCAAACAACTGTCCGGTATCGGGATCACGGTATTCCTGATCCTGAATCCAGAAGTCGGCGTAGGTTACATAGCGGTCGAAGATGTTCTGGCCGTATTCTGAATAAGACTCCAGATAGGCGGTCTGAATCTCTTTGCCAATAAACTCCGCGTATTTCGGAATCAGATAACCTTTCAGGTGCTCAAGGTATTTCTCTGCCAGATCCTGCGGGAACTGCTCGCGCTCAATTTGTTGCTCCAGTACGTAGAACAGATGTACCGGGTTGGCCGCCACTTCGGCATGGTCAAAGTTAAACACGCGCGACAGAATCTTGAACGCGAAACGGGTCGAAAGGCCGTTCATGCCCTCATCCACGCCAGCGTAGTCATGATACTCCTGCCATGATTTCGCTTTTGGATCGGTATCTTTCAGGCTTTCACCATCATAGACGCGCATTTTTGAATAGATGCTGGAGTTTTCCGGCTCTTTCAAACGCGACAGGATAGAGAAGCGCGCTAAGGTCTCCAGCGTGCCTGGTGCACATGGCGCCGTCGTCAGCTCACTGTGATTAAGCAGTTTGTCGTAGATTTTGATCTCTTCCGACACTCGCAGGCAGTAAGGCACTTTGACGATGTAAACACGGTCCAGGAACGCTTCGTTGTTCTTATTGTTACGGAAAGTCACCCATTCTGACTCGTTGGAGTGCGCCAGAATGATGCCGTTAAACGGCAGGGCAGAGATCCCTTCAGTACCGTTGTAGTTACCTTCCTGAGTGGCGGTCAGCAATGGATGCAGCACTTTAATCGGTGCCTTAAACATCTCGACGAATTCCATGATGCCCTGGTTCGCGCGGCAGAGTGCGCCCGAGTAACCGTAAGCGTCGGGATCGTTTTGCGCGTGGTTTTCCAGTTTGCGGATATCCACCTTACCGACCAATGCAGAGATGTCCTGATTGTTCTCATCTCCCGGTTCCGTTTTGGCGATGGCCACTTGCTCCAGGATAGAAGGCCAGACTTTGACCACTTTAAAGCGGGTAATATCGCCGCCGAAGTCATGCAGGCGTTTTGCTGCCCACGGCGACATGATGGTGCCCAGGTAACGCCGCGGCACGCCATACTCTTTCTCAAGAATATTGGCGTCTTCCTGCGGGTTGAACAGGCATAAAGGATGATCGTTGACCGGGCTGCGTTCGCCATCAGCGCTCAGCACGTAGATCGGTACGCGTTGCATCAGGGCTTTCAAACGCTCAGCAAGTGACGATTTACCGCCACCGACCGGCCCCAGCAAGTAGAGAATCTGTTTCTTCTCTTCCAGGCCTTGCGCAGCGTGTTTCAGGTAGGAGACGATTTGTTCAATCGCTTCCTCCATACCATAAAACTCTTCGAAGGCGGGATAGCGTCCCATGACGCGGTTAGAGAAGATTCTGGAAAGGCGTGGCTCCTGCGCCGTGTCAACCATCACCGGCTCACCGATAGCCATCAATAGTCGCTCTGCAGCGTTGGCGTATGCACTGCGATCCTGCTTACAGATTGCGAGAAATTCCTGCAGTGTGAACTCTTCGTCCTTGGCAGCTTCATAACGCTGACGATAGTGATCGAATATATTCATAGCGATGCCCGTCCTTTCGTTTTTAGCACAGGTAAAGGAGCGAAATTAGATACGTTTGCAGCTCCCGGAAGATATTCTTTATTGAGTACAGCAACCCTTATGCCAACCTGACGTTTTTTTATCGGGATACACAATTCTTATGGTTACTCTGCTCGTACAAAAAGTCTCGGCTTACTTTTAACTGTAGAAGGCATTCAGAAAATCTGCCGCCACTTTTCTCCTTATTTAGCGATATATCAATAACAAAGTCTCATAAGCACTAAGGCATTCCGTTTGCATGTCTACCACTGCAGCCTGCTTCAGACTATTCCGCATGGGTGATAAACATCCCTGATTTAACGTTAACCCAGCGCGAAATTTTAGTTAGACTCTACGTGTGATTGTTATATTAATGGACTGATTAAATTGTGAACCAATTCAAACTTAAAGCGCTTGCTTGTGTTGTCCCTTGTTATTTTGCGGCGTTCAGCACTCATGCAGAACCCTTATCTCTCGGGGCTTCGGTTATTTATGCCCAGTCACCTTATCGCGGTGGACAGGACCGATACATCCCCATCCCGGTCATCAATTATGAAGGCGAAAACTTCTGGTTCCGTAGCTTGCAGGGCGGCTACTACCTGTGGAAAGACCAGCAGGATCAACTGTCATTAACCCTGTTGGGTTCACCGCAACAGTATGATCCCAAGGATAACGATCTGGGTGACATGAAGGCTCTGGATAAGCGCCGGATGACTCTGATGGCAGGTGCCACCTATCGCCATGTTGCCGATTGGGGTATCGTGCGTACCGCTCTGCTGGGCGATGTGCTGAACAACAGTAATGGCATCATCTGGGATCTTACCTATCTGTATCGCTTCGATTTTGGCGCGTTCAGCCTGACGCCAGGCATCGGTGCAATGTGGAACAGCGCCAATCAAAACCGCTACTACTATGGCGTGTCTTCGCACGAAAGCGCGCGGACAGGTATTGCTGAATATCAACCGGATGACAGCTGGTCTCCTTATGTGGAAATGAATGCCAGCTACCAGATTAGCGATAGCTGGAATGCCAGTTTGTCCGGGCGTTACACCCGCTTTGATAGCGAAATCAAAGACAGTCCAATGGTGGACAAAAGTGGTCAGTTCACTCTCTGGACCGGCATCAGCTACAGCTTCTAATGGTTTTACATGGCGCCTCGTAATGAGGCGTTTTTATTACATTGCACCAATAACGCGCCCCATCATGGCGCATCAGGAGGCGTAATGAAGACGATTCAATTCCGTGGAGAATCAACTTTACCCGCTATTGGGCAAGGAACCTGGTATATGGGGGAGAATGCAGCGCTGCGTCGTCAGGAAGTCTCGGCGTTACAGGCTGGATTGGATCTGGGGCTGAGACTGATTGATACCGCAGAAATGTACGCCGAAGGCGGGGCGGAAGAGGTGGTGGGCGAAGCGCTACGCGGACGCCGCCATCAGGCCTGGCTGGTGTCAAAAGTCTATCCGTGGAATGCCGGGGAAGTGGATGCGATAGAGGCCTGCGAGCGCAGCTTACAGCGCTTAGAGACCGATTATCTTGATCTTTATTTACTGCACTGGCGTGGCAATGTGCCACTGGAAGAGACCATTCGCGCCATGGAAACCTTACAGCAGCAGGGAAAAATTCGGCATTGGGGGGTATCCAATTTCGACACGGACGATCTGCATGAACTGTGGAGTGAGACGGGCGGTGAAAACTGCGCTACCAATCAGGTGCTGTATCACCTGGCATCACGAGGAATCGAATACGATTTGTTAGCGGCATGCCAGCAACGTGATATGCCGATCATGGCGTATTGCCCTCTGGCACAGGCGGGACGTTTACGTCAGTCACTGTTTGAAGATCCCCATTTGCACCAAATTGCACAACAGAAGAGCATCAGCGTGGCGCAATTACTGCTCGCGTGGGTGATTCGTCGGCCAGGCGTGATCGCCATTCCCAAGGCCAGCAGCCAACAACACGTGGCGGAAAATGCGGCTGCGTTAGACCTGCATTTGAGTGTTGAAGAGTTGGCGGTCATTGACCGGGCGTTTCCAGCACCGCAACATAAAACGGGCTTAGACGTGGTATAGCGGCGCATCTGCGCCGCAAACCTACTTATTGCGCACGCGCAGGGTGGTACCGAGGCGAGCAGGGGATTCACCGGCACTTTTCATCGGCTTGTTGATGCGAGCCGTTTCCACGCAGACCATAGTTTTGTAACCCTCATTAGGCATATCCGCCATGCTGCAGGACAATTCTGGGCCTGGATTCCATGTGACAACGTCACTTTGATAATGGTGATACACTCCAATCTGACGTTTTCCTGCGATGTCGTGAATCACACTGCAATCTTCGGCGGCGGTGTGAATCCGATCGACGCGGTCAGGGTAGGTTTGCTTGCCATCAGCCAAACTGCCTACCGTGTTAGCGTTCACCTTGTCGATAAAGCTATTTCCTAAGCCACTCACTTCCACCTGAGCAATATCGGCGATCTGGAAGTAGGTGTGCAAGGCTGCGGTGGCTTGGTAATCGCCCCAGGCTTCCAGCTCAATTTCACAATGTTCGGCGATACGAAAACGGGCCAGCAGGGTGAAATCATGCGGCCACAGCTTCTTCGTTTGCGCGTTGCTTTCCAGTGTGAACGTCAGCATTACGGCATCTTCGTTCTCATCGTGTGCAGTCAATGTCCAGGGTTGATTACGGGCGAAACCATGCGCCGGTTCACCTGCCGGACCAAACCAAGGCCAGCAAATCGGCACGCCTCCACGGATTGCTTTGCCTGCGGCAAACGGCGTCTTATCGCTCAACCAGATCACCGGTTGCTGGCCGCTGGGCTGCCATGAGAGCAGATGCGCGCCTTGCAGCGCGATCGCCGCACGAACTTTAGGATGGCTCACAACCACGATCGGCAAATCGCCCACCTGGCGCTGAGACAGGTAAGGGGTGATCTGATTCACCACTGGTAAACTATAAAGCGTATCTTGCATCGTCAGACCTTCTCTTCTTCCAAATGAAAAAAAGGGGCGACCGAAGTCACCCCTTGTCTGTTTCGCCAGTCGCTTACTTAGAAGCAACCAGTGCAATCAGATCCAGAACTTTGTGTGAGTAGCCAGTTTCGTTGTCGTACCATGAAACCAGTTTCACGAAGTTGTCGTTCAGTGCGATACCGGCTTTAGCATCGAATACTGAAGTCAGGGTTTCGCCATTGAAGTCAGTTGATACAACGTCGTCTTCGATGTAGCCCAGAACGCCTTTCATCTTGCCTTCAGATTCAGCTTTGATCACGGCACAGATTTCTTTGTAAGTGGCTGGTTTTTCCAGACGTACAGTCAGGTCAACAACAGACACGTTCGGGGTAGGAACGCGGAACGCCATACCGGTCAGTTTACCGTTCAGCTCTGGCAGAACCACGCCCACTGCTTTAGCAGCACCGGTAGAAGATGGGATGATGTTCTGAGCTGCGCCGCGGCCGCCGCGCCAGTCTTTGTGAGACGGGCCATCAACGGTTTTCTGCGTAGCGGTGGTGGCGTGAACAGTGGTCATCAGACCTTCAACGATACCGAAGTGGTCGTTGATCACTTTAGCCAGTGGTGCCAGGCAGTTAGTGGTGCAAGAGGCGTTAGAAACGATATCCTGGCCAGCATATTTTTCAAAGTTAGCGCCACGAACGAACATTGGGGTCGCATCTTTAGAAGGACCGGTCAGAACCACTTTCTTCGCACCAGCCTGAATGTGTTTGCGAGCGGTTTCGTCGGTCAGGAAGATACCGGTTGCTTCTGCAACAACGTCAACACCCACTTCGTCCCATTTCAGGTTAGCCGGGTCTTTCTCAGCGGTAACACGGATTTTCTTACCGTTAACAATCAGCGCGCCGTCTTTCACTTCTACGGTGCCGTCGAAACGACCGTGCGTAGAGTCATACTTCAGCATGTAAGCCATGTAATCGGCGTCGAGCAGGTCGTTGATCGCGACGATTTCGATGTCAGAACGCTGCTGTGCAGCACGGAAAACGATGCGACCGATACGGCCAAAACCGTTGATACCTACTTTGATAGTCATATATTCCACCAGCTATTTGTTAGTGAATAAAAGGTTGGCTGTAAAATTACAAAAACCTTACCAGGCGTCAAGCGGAATCGTGTCAATTGTTGCGACAGGTCAATTCCAACGCCAGGAATAATTGGTTGCGCAATCGCTTACGCAGCACCCTTATTGCGCGCCTATGTTACGCCGAATACCGACCGAAAAGGGATGACTTTTGCAAAGGGTGATCGACGTCACAATTTTGCGCTGTGGCAGTCGTGGCGAACGGGTTCGCACGAAAAAAGACCATGATGATGTTGTTCGTTTGTTAGAATACTAGTCGATTTTTACAGAATGACACTCCGGAACTCAAAATGGCTAAAGACACCGCACCCGAGGCAAAAATCGCGCAGCTTTCTGAGATGCAGCGCTATGTCACACAGCATCGCGGCACGGAACCTCCTTTCAGTGGCGCGCTACTGCACAACAAGCAGGAGGGCATCTACCACTGTTTAGTGTGCAATTCACCGCTGTTCCTCTCCGACTCTAAATATGATTCAGGCTGCGGCTGGCCGAGCTTTTACCAGCCTTACAGCGACGAAGCGATTCGTTATCTGGAAGATGATTCCCACGGCATGCACCGCGTGGAAATTCGCTGTGGCAATTGCGATGCGCATCTCGGCCACGTGTTCCCGGATGGCCCGCAGCCTACCGGTGAGCGCTACTGCGTTAACTCCGCCTCATTGAGCTTCACCGATGAGCAGGGCAAGCAACAAGAGGGCTGAGCATGAAGCAAGAACTGGAAGCCATGCTGGCGGCGATGACGCCGGAAGTCTACGAGCGGCTCGCCACCGCAGTGGAAATCGGTAAATGGCCGGACGGTGTCGCGCTGACTCAAGAGCAGCGCGATAATTGCCTGCAGCTGGTGATGCTGTGGCAGGCGCGTCACAACGACGACCCGCAGCATATGACCATTGGCAAAGGAGGGGAGATGGTGATGAAGTCGAAAAAGCAGCTCAAGGAAGAGTTTGGTATCGAGCCGGACATCACGCGCATTAACCTGCACTAGAATGCAAAAGGGCTGGTTTTCACCAGCCCTCATTTTCAGATTATTACCGCACCCTGAGCTTGCATCTGTTCGATGGCAATATCGCTATCATCAGGATTCAGGTTGACGCCGCGGCAACCCTCTTTCACCACTTCAACGTTGTAGCCCAGCTCCAGCGCATCCAGCACGCTGTATTTGACGCAATAGTCGGTAGCGAGCCCCAGCATCACCAGGTCGCTGATGTCGCGTTCACGCAGCCAACTGTCTAGCTCCGTTTTGCGGCGATGGCCGTTATCGAAGAAAGCACTGTAGCTGTCCACATCCGCGTCGCCCCCCTTATGGAACACCGCATCAATCAGTGTGCGGTCCAGTTCTGGGTGGAAATCCGCCCCCACTGAGTTCTCGACTCCATGATCGGGCCACCAAATCTGCGCCAGACCGTTCAATTCACCCAGGGTATACACTGGTTCGCCAGAGACGGAGGCGAAGCTGCCATGATCTGCCGGATGCCAGTCTTGCAATGCCACTACACATTCTCCCCGATCGCGGAACTCGCGTGCGTAGCGATTGGCAACGGCAACCGTTTGGTCGCCTTCGCGCACCGCCATTGGGCCGCCGGGGCAAAAATCGTTCTGAATATCGATGATTATCAATGCCCGCTTCATTACATCTCGCTCCGTATCAGTCGTCGGTCAGTTCGCCGCGTAAATTCTGTTGCATTCTGGCACGAATTTCCGGGTTGGTGAGGTTTTGGCTCAACAAAAAGTGCAGTTTTGTTAATGTAGCCTCAACGGTAAGGTCAAAACCGCTGATCACCCCCGCATGTTCCAGCGCATTACCGGTGGCATAGCCCCCCATATTCACTTTTCCGGACATGCATTGCGTCAGATTCACCACCACAATCCCACGTTCGCTCGCCTGCTGCAGTTCAGCCAGGAATTCTGCATTTTGCGGCGCGTTGCCGACACCATAAGAGCGCAGAATCAGTGCTTTCACCGGCTGGCGCAGGAAGTTACGCACCACATCGGCAGAGATCCCGGGGTAAATGGTAACCACGCCAATCGGTTGTGGGGTAATCGGATGCACAATCAACTCGCCACGGCCCTGTGGTGCCGGCGGCGTATTGAGTTTACGAATGTGAATACCGGCTTCCAGCAAAGGAGGGAGATTCGGTGAAGCGAAGGCGTTGAAGCCGTCGGCATGGGCTTTGGTGGTGCGATTGCCACGGAACAGCGTGTTGTTAAAGAACAACGCCACTTCATTGATCGGATAATTAGCGGCCACGTACAACGAATTGAGTAAATTCTGCTGACCATCTGAGCGCAATTCTGCCAGTGGAATCTGCGAGCCGGTTACGATTACCGGCTTCGCCAGGTTTTCCAGCATGAATGACAGCGCCGAGGCAGTGAATGCCATGGTGTCGGTGCCGTGCAGAATGACAAAACCATCATAGCTGTCGTAATTCTGTTTAATGTCATCAGCAATCGATTGCCAATCCAATGGCGTCATGTCTGACGAATCCATCAGAGGCTGATATTCGTGGATGGTGAAATTCGGCATCTCAGGCCGATGGAATTCTGGCATGTTGGCCAGTTGCTGCTGCAGGTGGCCGGAAACCGGAATGTAGCCGTGCGCGGAGCGCTGCATACCGATGGTACCGCCCGTGTAGGCTACATAGATATTTTTCTTTTGCATGGAAGAACTCAGACTTGCCGTAAAACGCGCAGTATAAGGGGATTAACAGCGAAAAGCAGCCCGACCAGCGGCCGGGCTGTAAAGATTAGCGTACGTTGCCGCAGTTCAGGCAGAAGGCGTAGCGATTTTGCGGATCATTAAGATTGTTCATCAGGCCAGGCTGATCTTTCACTGCACTCATGACGTCCAGCATCGGCGCGGGCAGCCACACCTTCAGTGCTGCTGGCAGCATCGCTTGTGCAGAGGCATTCATCTGATTTAGCAGCAGGTCAATCATGCCGGGGTCGTCCTGATACCAGCTAAGCTGCGGCTTGGCGACTTTTGCCAACTCAGCCGCTTTCGCCACGGCATCGTCAAAATCACCCAACGCATCGACTAAACCATTCGCTTTGGCATCGCTACCGGTCCAGACGTGGCCCTGGGCGATATCATTAATTTGTTCAGGCGTTTTGTGACGTGACTTCGCCACCAGCCCGACAAAGTTGCGATAGCCGTTTTCGATGGTCAGCTGCATCAACTGTTGCACTTCCGTCGGCAGGGCTTTAGTGGTGGCAACATCCGCCAGTGGCGAAGTGGCCACGCCATCAGTGTGCACACCAATGCTGCTCAGGCTGTTCTCAACGGTATTGATGACCCCGAATATACCTATCGATCCGGTCAATGTACTTGGCGCAGCGACGATGTAATCTGCCGGCGTTGAAATCCAATAGCCGCCGGATGCCGCCATGCCGCCCATGGAAACCACCACCGGTTTACCGGCATCATGGGCTGCGGCTAACTCTTCACGAATCGCTTCCGATGCCGACACGCTGCCACCTGGGCTGTTGACGCGCAGTACAATCGCTTTGATTTTCGGATCGAGACGCGCATCGCGAATCTGCGAAGCGGTGGTATCGCCACCCACGTTTCCGGCGGTTTCCTCACCGTCCATAATCGCACCGCTGGCGAAGATCACCGCAATATTGCCATCCTGATCCTGCTGAGGCTGCTTTACGGTGTAATCGTAAATGCTGACGTTGCGATAATCGTTATTGGCTTTATCCCAGCCAAAGGTTTTCACCAGTTCCTGATCAGCAGCCGCACGGCTGTCCAGCACATCAACCAATTTACTGTCCAGCGCATATTTTGCGGTATCGCCGTCAACAGCCTGCAATCCGCTGATGACGCCGGCTGCTCCCGGGAACAGTTGATTCGGGGTAATCTGGCGATTTGCGGAAACGGTGTTCAGGTAGTTCTGCCACAGCTGGCCGATCCAGCGACTATCCGCATCACGTGCTTCCGGAGACATATCGTCACGCAGGAAAGGCTCGACGGCAGATTTGTAGGTGCCCACACGGAACACATGAGAATTGACTTTGAGCTTCTCTAACAGGGATTTGTAATACAACCCATTGGTAGCAAAGCCATGCAGATCAACGGTGCCCTGCGGTGACAGATAAATTTTGGTGGCATAACTGGCGATGTAGTATTGCGCCTGGCTATAGCTATCACCAATGGCGTATATCGGTTTGCCCGCATCACGGAACTCACGCAGCGATTTGCCCAGATATTGTAATGAGGGTTGATCGCCGCCAGCAAAATCACGCAAATCAAGCACGATCCCGGTGATGTTTTTGTCAGTTTTCGCCTGACGAACCGCATCCACCACGTCGAACAATGAATTCTCTTGCAGGCGATCGCTGCTCGCGCCCAGCAACTCACGGCTGATGCGACTCAGGCGATTACTGACGGAAGGTTTATCCACTAATACACCGCTTAAATCCACCTTGAGTGCACCCTGTTGCACCGGTTCGCTGCTGTTGGCGCTGGAAAGCTGTAACCAGATACCGACACCGGCGAGGATTAAGACGATGAGGAATAAATTAAGAATGAATTCCCGAATAAAATTCAACACCCGCCAGCTCCAGCGGAACAGGCCAGCAATAATTCGCCACAATGTGCGCATAAACTCTCCATATTCACGTAACAGGGCAGTCGCCACGCGGTCTGCCCCGATGTCGGGTTCATCCTAAAGAGCAGCGTGCGAAATGTCAGCAGGAAATCGCGCCAGACTGTTACAAAAGATCTTGCTGTGCCAGGATTAGCCCACGCTTTTTATTCACGGGAGAATAATGATGGATGCACTGGATTTATTAATTAACCGCCGCTCGGCTTCGCGTCTGGCAGAACCGGCACCAGCGGGCGAAGTCTTGCAGAACATTTTGCACGCAGGCTTACGTGCACCGGATCATGGTACGTTGCAGCCGTGGCGCTTTATCATTGTAGAGAATGAAGGGCGTGAGCGTTTTGGTAAATTGCTTGAACAAGCGGCGCGTGACAGCAACCTCGATGAAAAGGCGATTGAAAAATCCGCCACCGCACCGTTTCGAGCGCCGATGATTATCACTGTTGTGGCGCACTGTGAAGAGCATGCCAAAGTCCCGCATTGGGAACAGTTGGTTTCAGCAGGTTGTGCCGTGATGGCGATGCAAATGGCCGCGGTGGCGCAGGGCTTTAACGGTATCTGGCGCAGCGGTCCATGGACCGACCATCCTTCAGTGCGCGAAGCCTTTGGTTGCCGCGAGCAGGATGCGATTGTCGGATTCCTGTATCTCGGTACACCGCAACTCAAAGCGAATACCACAGTAGTCGCACCGGACACCGCGCAATTTGTCAGTTATTTCTGACAGACATCGGCGGGTTTCTTCGGCAGGGTGAGGCGTGTTGCAAAGATTGCACACCGCGTGTGCGAAAGATCGAGCTTAAACCGCGCAACACTTACCACCGGTTGACAGCCAGGCTAACATACAGCCTTCTGTTCAGCGCATAAGGAACCCGCCATGAGTGAACCTCTTCGTCTGACGCAATACAGCCATGGAGCTGGCTGCGGCTGCAAAATTTCGCCGCAGGTACTGGAAACCATTCTTCATAGTGAGCTGACCCCTTTTCATGACCCCCAGTTGCTGGTGGGCAACGAAACACGTGACGATGCTGCCGTATACGATCTTGGCAACGGCACAGCGGTAGTCAGCACCACCGACTTCTTCATGCCGATTGTTGATGATCCCCATACCTTTGGCCGTATCGCCGCCACCAACGCTATCAGTGATATTTATGCCATGGGCGGCAAACCGATTATGGCGATTGCCATCCTGGGTTGGCCGGTCAACGTGCTGAGCCCGGAAGTGGCTCAGCAGGTCATTGAAGGCGGTCGTGCGGCCTGTCAGGCTGCTGGCATTGCGCTGGCGGGTGGGCATTCGATCGATGCGCCGGAGCCGATTTTTGGCCTGGCCGTCACGGGAATTGTTGATGTGGCGCGGGTGAAAAAGAACAGCGCTGCGCAGGTGGGGAGCCAGCTGTTTCTCACCAAGCCATTGGGGATCGGCATCCTGACCACCGCCGAGAAAAAAGGCCTTCTGCTGCCAGAACACCAGTCATTAGCGGCGGAGGTGATGTGTCAGTTGAATAAAGCCGGTGCCGAGTTCGCCAAACTGGATGGCGTCAGCGCCATGACCGATGTCACCGGTTTTGGCTTGCTGGGACATCTGAGTGAGATTTGCCAGGGATCAGGTTTGCGTGCGGAAATCCACGCCAAACAGGTTCCGCGCTTACCGGGTGTCGATGAGTATATCGCCAAAGGTGCCGTGCCCGGCGGCACTCAGCGCAATTTTGCCAGCTATGGCGCCCTGATTTCCGCGATGGACGATGCAACTCGCGCGTTACTGTGCGATCCGCAAACCTCGGGTGGTTTACTGGTGGCGGTGCAACCCAGCGAGGTCGAAGCCTTCCAGCGCTGCGCAATATTGGCCGGCGTGCAGGCGACGGCGGTGGGTGAACTCTTCGCTGCCGATCCTTCCTGTCCATTAATTACCGTCGTGAATTGACGTAGAAGGAACGACGCCAGACATGCGTTTGTTTATTGCTGAAAAACCCAGCCTGGCGCGTGCCATTGCTGATGTACTGCCGAAACCGCATCGACGCGGTGACGGTTTTATTGCCTGTGGCAACGATCAGATGGTCACCTGGTGTGTCGGGCATTTGCTGGAACAGGCGCAGCCGGACAGCTATGACAGCCGCTATGCGCGCTGGAATCTTGCCGACCTGCCGATCATTCCGGAAAAGTGGCGTTTACAGCCACGTCCGTCGGTGGCTAAGCAACTCAAAGTGATTGAGGGTTTGCTGCAACAGGCGAGTGAAGTGGTACACGCCGGTGACCCGGATCGAGAAGGTCAGCTGTTGGTGGATGAAGTGCTGGACTACCTGCAACTCGCGCCGGAAAAGCGGCAGAAAGTGCAGCGCTGTCTCATTAACGATCTCAACCCCTCCGCCGTGGAGCGAGCAGTCAGCCGTTTACGTGAGAATCGCGAGTTTATCCCGCTATGCGTCTCCGCATTGGCCCGCGCCCGCGCAGATTGGCTCTACGGCATCAATATGACCCGTGCCTGGACGCTGTTAGGCCGCAATGCCGGTTATGATGGTGTGCTGTCGGTCGGACGCGTACAAACGCCGGTGCTCGGTCTGGTGGTGCGTCGCGATGAAGAGATCGAAAACTTCATTCCTAAAGATTACTTCGAAGTGAAAGCGCACATTGTGACGCCGAAGGATGAGCGTTTTGTTGCCAGCTGGATACCCAGCGACGCCTGCGAACCCTGGCAGGATGAGGAAGGTCGCCTGTTACACCGTTCGCTGGCCGATCATGTCTTAGAGCGCATCAACGGTAAGCCGGCGATAGTGACAGGCTATAACGACAAACGGGAATCTGATACCGCACCATTGCCGTTTTCGCTCTCCAGCCTGCAGATCGAGGCGGCAAAGCGTTTCGGTCTGAGTGCGCAAAACGTACTGGACTGCTGCCAGCGTCTGTATGAAACCCATAAGTTGATTACCTATCCGCGTTCAGACAGCCGTTATTTGCCGGATGAACATTTTGCCGGACGGCATGCGGTGCTGAATGCGATACAGGCGCACCAACCCAATCTGACACCGCCTACGGATTTTAACCCTGATCAGAAGAACCGCTGCTGGGATGATAAAAAGGTGGATGCGCACCACGCGATCATCCCTACCGCCCGCGCCAGTAAAGTGAACCTCACGGAGAATGAAGCCAATATTTACGGCCTGGTGGCACGTCAGTATCTGATGCAATTTTGCCCAGACGCGGTGTTTCGCAAATGTGTTATCGATCTCGAGATTGGCGGGGGTAAGTTTGTTGCCAAAGCGCGTTTTCTGGCAGAAGCGGGCTGGCGTGCCTTACTCGGCAGTAAAGAACGCGATGAAGAGAACGATGGCACGCCTTTACCGGTGGTGGCAAAGGGCGATGAGCTGCTGTGTGAGCGCGGTGAGGTGCATGCCAAGCAGACGCAGCCGCCGCGCCCGTTTACCGATGCCACCCTGTTATCCGCCATGACCGGCATCGCGCGCTTTGTTCAGGATAAAGAACTAAAGAAAGTGCTGCGTGCGACCGATGGTTTAGGGACGGAAGCGACGCGAGCCGGCATTATTGAATTATTGTTCCGCCGGACATTCCTCGTGAAGAAAGGCCGCTATATTCATTCTACGGACGCGGGCAGGGCGCTGATCCATGCGTTACCAGAAATGGCGGCCCGACCAGATATGACGGCTCAATGGGAATCGACATTAACACGCATCAGTGAAAAGGCCTGCCGCTACGATGAGTTTATGCAGCCGCTGGTTGCCACGCTGATCGGGTTAATTGGCGAAGCGCGTCAGCGACCCTCGTTGCAATCATTTAGAGGCATTGCCGCACCGGCCGCTAAACGTAAAGCAAAACCGAAATCGACCCGGCGTAAAACCAAGGAGACAGAGTGATGCGTTATATCCTATTAGCGCTTAGCGGGCTGCTGTTGTGCATGAATTCGGCGCTGGCGAACCGCCAGCCGGAAAACAGTCGCACGGGCAATACGGATGTGGTGGTGGATATGCCACCGGAAGTCTGGACACAGGGACAGAATAATCAGCAGAGCAACTGTCTGCAGTGCTGCACTTATGAGAATCGCAGTTACTCTGAAGGGGCAGTAGTGAAAGCGGAAGGCGTGCTGCTGCAGTGTGGGCGTGATGAGAAAGTGATGGGCACTAACCCGCTTATCTGGAAAATCATCAAGTAAAGGTGCGTGGCGTTCTCACGCCACGCAGTTTACTTATTTTTCCAGATTGAACGTCGACCAGACAGGTGCATGATCCGATGGTTTTTCCATACTGCGGATCTCGTAATCAATGCCACTTTCAATGCAACGCGCTGCCAGCGGTTGACTGGCCAGCAACAGGTCGATACGCAGACCACGGTTATCATCAAAACCTTTTGAACGGTAGTCGAACCAGGAGAAACGGTCAGCCGTTTCCGGGTATTTCGCGCGCCAGGTATCGACCAGCCCCCAATGCAACAGGCGATCCATCCACTCACGCTCTTCTGGCAGGAATGAGCATTTACCGGTGCGCAGCCAGCGCTTGCGGTTATCTTCGCCAATGCCGATATCAAGATCGGTACTGCTGATATTCATGTCACCCATGATCAGCACCGGCTTATCAATCGCCAACTGCTGTTCCAGATAATCCTGTAAATCACGGTAGAACTTCTCTTTCGCCGGGAATTTAGTTGGATGGTCACGGCTTTCACCCTGCGGGAAGTAACCGTTAATCACGGTGATGTCGCCAATCGGGCTGGGGATTTCCGCCATGATTAGGCGGCGTTGTGAATCTTCATCATCACCGGGAAAACCACGACGTACCGAAACAGGCTGCGCTTTGGTCAGCAGCGCGACGCCGTAGTGGCCTTTTTGACCATGATAAAACACGTTGTAACCCAACTTGCTGACGTCTTCGAGCGGGAACATGTCATCGTGAACTTTGGTTTCCTGCAGGCCGATGACGTCTGGCTGATGCTGTTCGACGAGGGCTTCAAGTTGATGAGGGCGTGCGCGCAAGCCATTGATGTTGAAAGAGATGAATTTCATTTCGCTGCCATTCTTATCCGCAAAAGTATGCCGGGATGGTAACGAGTTTTCGTTAGAATGTCATGGATTGAATCGGGAAGAAATAACGATGTAATCAATAGGAAAAGCGATGGTGGCGGGAGAAGGATTCGAACCTTCGAAGTCGATGACGGCAGATTTACAGTCTGCTCCCTTTGGCCGCTCGGGAATCCCGCCAGGGATATAAAGCTCTTGAAGATTCAGGCGAGGAGATTATTCAGATGGTGGCGGGAGAAGGATTCGAACCTTCGAAGTCGATGACGGCAGATTTACAGTCTGCTCCCTTTGGCCGCTCGGGAATCCCGCCACTGGCCTGAATAATGTGCCTGAAAGCGGGGCGCATGATACCAAATGCGTTCTGACTGTAAAGCGCTGAAAACAAAAATATGAATCGTTTGCCCACTTTTCATCCGTGGCGCTGAAGAGTTGCACAATTCAGCGCCAGGACGCTTACAGAATGATGGTGCGGTTACCGTAAACGAACACGCGCTGACCCAGCACTTTATACAGCGCGCGGCTCAGGACATTCTTCTCGACATCACGACCGGCACGCATCATCTCTTCTGCGGTGTAGCTGTGATCGACGTTTATCACGTCCTGCATGATGATCGGACCTTCATCGAGGTTATCATTCACGTAGTGCGCGGTAGCACCGATAATTTTCACACCACGCTCGTAAGCCTGATGGTAAGGACGCGCGCCGATGAAGGCAGGCAGGAACGAGTGGTGAATATTGATGATCTGATTCGGGTAACGCTGCACAAAAGCAGGCGTCAGCACGCGCATATATTTGGCCAGCACCACGTAATCCGGCTGGTAGCGATCAATTTCATCGCCCATGCGGTTGTCATGCTCTTCACGCGTCAGGCCTTCGTGGCTGACCAGAACAAACGGAATATCGAAACGTTCAACCAGCGAGCGCAGCGTTTCATGGTTACCAATGACGGCGGCAATCTCCATATCGAGACCACCAAACGCGCATTTCATCAGCAGATCGCCCAGGCAATGCGCCTCTTTGGTCACCAGAATCACCACACGACGACGGCCAGCGCTCTGCAGTTCCCGCACCGAACCTACCGGTAACGCGCTGTCGAGATCCGCCAGCAGGGTATTGTCGTTGAAAATCCCTTCCAGCTCTGTGCGCATGAAAAAGCGCCCGGTACGGTGATCGACAAACTCATTGTTTTGCACAATGTTGAGTTCATGCTTGTAGCATATGTTGGTGATCTTGGCGATCAGACCTTTCGCATCAGGGCAAATGGTCCGTAAAACTTTTCGTTGCGTGTTTTGCGCTTGCATCTCGATCAGAGTCCTGTCAAAGCGATGAATGGTAAAGCCGTTGTGCATCTGTCCAGATTAACCACAACATTTTTTGTATTTTTTATCGGAGCCACAAGGACAGCGATCGTTGCGCCCCAGCTCGGGCACCGTTCCGTCGATATAGTACCAGCGTTGATCCTCACAGAGAAAGCGTGAACATTCATAGATGGCCGAAGTGCGCTCTTTTTCGCGGTAACGCGCAAAAAAGGTCACAAAGGCTTCATTCTCGTGGCTTCCATGATTACAACGGGTTACATTCAAGCCCAGCCACTCAGTGCCGGAAAAACTTTCAGATAATAACGTCTCAAGGTCGGCCACACGCTTACTGGAGTGCCAGGTCGCAGCCAGATAACCCGCGTTCTTTTCAACATAAGCGGTGTAGCGTGAACGCATTAATTGTTCAGCGCTGGCAGGGAATGCCTGACCGCTCAGAAAGGGCTGGCAACATAAGCTATACTGCTTTCCGCTGCAGCAGGGGCACTTTTCAGACACGTCATCTCCTGTGAGTGATTAAAGTTAATTAAAGTGTGCGCTATGGTAGCCGACTGCTGAGCGGGATGCTACGTACCAGACTAATCACGAGGTGCGATGAGAAAGGTGAGGATCGGGCTGGCCCTGGGTTCAGGTGCCGCCAAAGGTTGGGCGCACATTGGTGTGATTAATGCGCTGGAACGTGCCGGCATTGAAATAGATGTGGTTGCAGGCTGCTCTGTCGGCGCGCTGGTGGGATCGGCGTACGTCAATAATCGGCTGGGAGTGATGGAAAAGTGGGTCAGCGCATTCCGCTACTGGGATGTAATCCGTCTGATGGATCTGTCGTGGCAGCGTGGTGGTTTGCTGCGCGGTGACCGCGTGTTCAGCCACATCCGTCAGTTGATCCCCGATGAATTGATTGAGGGGTGCAATAAACCCTTTGGCGTGGTGGCCTCGAATTTAAGTACCGGCCGTGAGTTGTGGTTAACCGAAGGCGATTTGCATCAGGCAGTACGTGCGTCCTGTAGTATGCCAGGCTTATTACCACCTGTTGGCTACAATGGTTACTGGCTGGTGGATGGTGCCGTGGTCAATCCGGTGCCGATATCTCTGACACGAGCCCTTGGCGCCGACATTGTCATCGCGGTGGATTTACAGCATGACGCGCATTTAATGCAGCAGGATTTATTATCGGTGACACCTCAGAGCGGCGAAGAAGAGGCTGCGGCTGAGGCTTTAAGCTGGGGCAAAAAATTGCGCCAGCGCATACTGGGTCTGACGCACCGCCGGGCCAATCAAACGCCGGGCGCCATGGAGATCATGTCCACATCCATCCAGATTCTGGAAAACCGCCTTAAACGTAATCGTATGGCGGGCGATCCACCGGATGTGCTGATTCAACCGTTTTGTCCGCAGATATCCACACTGGATTTTCATCGTGCAGAAGAAGCCATTGCGGCAGGTAAAGCCGCCGTCGAGAAAAAAATGGATGAACTATTACCGCTGGTCCGAGGCAGATAATCAGGTTGTTCATTCTCAGGCAGTGCGACTTCAGTCAATTCTGAAAGGCGCAACTGCGTTTTATGAACCACTATTGAAATATCTGGTACGCAGGGGGAGAGAATGGAAAAACCACTAATCGGCAAAAAGATACTCATTGTCGAAGATGAGGTCGTTTTCCGTTCGATGTTAGACACTATGTTGGTGGGGCTGGGAGCCAGCACGCTGGAAGCGGGAGATGGCCTCGATGGCTTAACCTTGCTGTCGGCTCAAGCCGTGGATCTGGTGATTTGCGATCTGGAGATGCCGCGCATGGGGGGGCTTCAGTTCGTCGAACGTATCCGCAGCCGCGGTAATAGCGTGCCAATCTTGATCATCTCCGCCACGCAGAACATGGCTGATATTGCGCATGTCCTGCGCCTTGGGGTTCAGGATGTTCTGCTTAAGCCGCTCAGAAACCTCGAACGTTTTCGTGAAGCTGTTTATGAGTGCCTTTATCCTTCGATGTTCACTTCCAAAGTTGAGGAAGATGAACAGCTGTTTCAGGATTGGGATGCACTGGTTCGCGATCCTTTAGCTGCGTCTAAGTTACTGAAGCAGTTGCAACCTCCGGTTCAGCAAACCATCGCCAATTGCCGCATTAACTATCGCCAACTGACCATGGCCGAACAGCCAGGGCTGGTGCTGGATATTGCCGCGTTGTCCGACAAGGATCTGGCCTTTTACTGTCTTGATGTGACCCGAGCAGGCGATAATGGCGTGTTGGCCGCCTTACTGTTGCGCGCGCTGTTTAATGGTCTGTTACAGGAACAACTTTCCGGACAGAAGCAGCGCTTGCCGGAGTTAAACGGCCTGCTGCGCCAGGTCAATATGCTGTTACGCCAGGCCAATCTCAGTGGCCAGTTCCCCTTGCTGGTGGGGTACTACCACCGTCAGTTGAAAAACCTGATTCTGGTCTCCGCTGGCCTCAACGCCACATTGCACATTAACACCCATCAGATTCAACTCAGTAATGGCGTGCCGCTTGGTACTATGGGCAGTACGCACCTCAATCAGATTAGTCAACGCGCTGATGCCTGGCAGTGCCATGTGTGGGGCGCGGGTGGCAGGCTACGGCTGATGTTATCGGCTGAAGAATAAGCGATTGGATTTATATTTTTTGCGGGCTGGAGACAGGGCCAGGGGTAAGCTTTACACTTGGGTAATAGTCTTAAATTCCGCGGATTAGCTCCATCCAGGATAAATCCGTCTGATAGTAACTGATATACTCATTTCGTTTTTAAACCGACATATCAAGTATTAACTTGAACGGCCTATTAAGAGAGGTATTTAGATGTCTGCCTATAAGTCTAAAGTAAAAAAAGCGGTAATCCCGGTTGCAGGTCTGGGTACGCGTATGCTGCCTGCTACTAAAGCTATTCCAAAAGAGATGTTACCGCTGGTCGATAAGCCGCTGATCCAATATGTCGTGAATGAGTGTATTGCTGCGGGCATTAACGAAATCGTGTTGGTTACGCACTCTTCTAAAAACGCCATCGAAAACCATTTTGATACCAGTTTTGAGCTGGAATCCATGCTGGAAAAACGCGTTAAGCGTCAGTTGTTGGATGAAATCCAGTCTATCTGTCCTCCACACGTGACCATCATGCAGGTGCGTCAGGGTATTGCGAAAGGCCTTGGCCACGCAGTGATGTGCGCACATCCGCTGGTCGGTGATGAGCCGGTTGCCGTGATTCTGCCAGATGTGATCATCGATGAGTACGAATCTGACCCAACCAAAGACAACCTGGCAGAAATGCTGGCGCGTTACGAAGAAAGCGGCCGCAGCCAGATCATGGTAGAGCCGGTTGCTGATGTGACCGCTTACGGTGTCGTTGACTGCAAAGGTGCTGACCTGGCGCCAGGCCAGAGCGCGCCAATGGTGGGTGTGGTTGAAAAGCCTAAAGCTTCTGAAGCGCCTTCTAACCTCGCAGTTGTGGGTCGTTACGTGCTGTCTGCTGATATCTGGCCACTGCTGGCGAAAACCCCTCCAGGTGCTGGCGGCGAAGTTCAGCTGACTGACTCCATCGCCATGCTGATGGAAAAAGAGACCGTTGAAGCCTATCACCTGACCGGTGTAAGCCATGACTGCGGTAACAAACTGGGTTATATGCAGGCTTTCGTTGAGTATGGCGTTCGTCATCCAGTACTGGGTAAAGACTTTACTCAATGGCTGGAAGGCGCTGTAGGCAACAAAAAGTAATTCATTAAACACAGGATAATTCAATGAAAGTCACTGTATTTGGTATCGGCTATGTCGGTCTGGTTCAGGCTGCGGTGTTAGCCGAAGTCGGACATGACGTTCTCTGTATTGATGTCGATGAAAAGAAAGTCGAAAACCTGAAAAAAGGCCATATTCCGATTTTCGAACCGGGTTTGACGCCGCTGGTGATGTCTAACTATGAAGCGGGTCGCCTGAAGTTCAGCACCAATGCAGAAGAGGGTGTTAACCACGGTGTCATGCAATTTATTGCTGTGGGTACGCCGCCGGATGAAGACGGTTCTGCCGATCTGAAATATGTGACTGCGGTTGCGCGGACAATTGCAGCGCACATGAACGATCATAAAGTGGTGATCGATAAATCTACCGTCCCTGTCGGAACGGCTGATCGTGTGCGTGCAGTAATGGCCGAGACGCTGCAAAAACGTGATGTGAACATCCCGTTTGATGTGGTTTCTAACCCTGAATTCCTCAAGGAAGGGGCTGCAGTAAACGACTGCATGCGTCCTGAGCGCATCGTGGTGGGCACTGATAACGACGACGTGGTTGAGTTGTTGCGTGAGCTTTATGAGCCATTCAACCGCAATCACGATCGCATGATTCTGATGGATATCCGCAGTGCAGAGCTGACCAAGTACGCAGCGAACTGCATGCTGGCGACCAAAATCAGCTTCATGAACGAAATCTCTAATCTGGCAGAACGTCTGGGAGCCGACGTTGAGAAAGTCCGTCAGGGGATTGGTTCAGATTCTCGCATTGGTTATCACTTCATCTACCCTGGCTGTGGCTACGGTGGTTCGTGCTTCCCGAAAGACGTGCAGGCGCTGATTCGTACTGCTGAGTCGATTGGTTACACACCGCGTCTGTTGCAGGCGGTAGAAGATGTGAATGATTCACAGAAGAACAAATTGCCGAGCTTCATCAAGCGTCATTTTGGCGACGATCTGCGTGGCAAAACCTTTGCTCTCTGGGGCCTTGCGTTCAAACCTAACACCGACGATATGCGTGAAGCCTCCAGCCGTGTGCTGATGGAAACGCTATGGGAAGCGGGTGCGACCATTCAGGCATTTGACCCGGAAGCAATGGAAGAAGCGCAGCGTATTTATGGCCACCGCGACGACCTGAAGCTGACCGGTACCAAAGAAGCGGCGTTGCAAGGTGCTGATGGCCTGGTGATTTGTACTGAATGGCAGAACTTCCGTGCGCCAGATTTTGACGTTATCAAAACCGCGTTAAAACAACCCGTGATTTTTGATGGTCGTAACCTGTATGATCCGGAGCGTATCAGCAAACGCGGCTTTACGTATTACGCTATCGGCCGCGGAGCATCAATTCAAATTGTGTAATAAATGAGGGATGTATGAAGTTTTTGGTTACCGGTGCGGCAGGTTTTATTGGATTTCACGTGAGTCAGCTTTTGCTGGCCGCCGGTCACCAGGTCGTCGGTATCGATAACCTAAATGACTATTACGATGTCAGCCTGAAACAAGCGCGCTTAGACCAGATCCTCCAGCATCCCGAGTTTATTTTCCTGAAAATGGACCTGGCAGATCGCCAGGCCATTTCTTCATTATTCGAAGATCATGCATTTGATCGCGTGATCCATCTGGGTGCGCAAGCGGGCGTTCGTTATTCAATTGATAACCCACACGCTTACGCCGATGCCAATCTCATTGGCCACCTCAATATTCTCGAAGGGTGCCGCCATCATAAAGTTGGCCACCTGTTGTATGCGTCATCCAGCTCAGTATATGGGCTAAACCGAAAAATGCCTTTCTCAACGGATGACTCTGTTGATCATCCTATTTCTCTGTATGCGGCCACCAAAAAAGCCAACGAATTGATGTCGCATACTTATTCCCATTTGTACCAGTTGCCCACCACCGGTCTGCGCTTCTTTACTGTTTACGGTCCGTGGGGACGTCCGGATATGGCGTTATTCAAATTCACCCGCGCAATGCTGGCCGGTGAGCAAATTGACGTCTATAACCGTGGGCAAATGACCCGAGATTTTACTTACATTGATGATATTGCAGAAGCTATCGTGCGTATGCAGGATGTGATTCCGCAGGCTGATGAAAACTGGACCGTGGAAGCGGGATCGCCGGCCACCAGTTCTGCGCCATACCGGGTTTACAATATCGGCAACAGCCAGCCGACCAGCCTGATGACCTATATCGAGTCACTGGAAAAAGCGTTGGGCATTGAAGCGAAGAAAAATATGCTGCCGATGCAGCCGGGAGATGTGCTCAATACCAGTGCGGATACTCAGCCATTATATGATGCGATTCAGTTCCGTCCGCAAACCAGGGTTGAGCAGGGCGTGCAGAACTTTGTTGATTGGTATCGTCGCTTTTATCAGCAATAAAGACGCATTAAAAAAGGAAGCCAGCGGCTTCCTTTTTCTTACCCGGTGTAAAGTGAACTCACGTTAGCGCTATTCACAATTCGAAGCACTGGAAAATTACAGCAGGAAATCGTCCAGTTGTTTACCTTGTTCTTCAATCGCTTTTTTAATCACGGCTGGTGTACGACCCTGACCAGTCCAGGTACGGTTTTCACCATTTTCATCAACGTAAGAATACTTGGCAGGACGTGCAGCACGCTTGGTTTTTCCCGGTGCTTTGGTCTCAGAAAGTGCCTTTAACAATTCGTTTGGATCGATACCATCTGCAATCAGCATCTCACGGTATTGTTCAAGTTTGCGGTTACGTTCAGCATTTTCAGCCTGCGCGTGAGTTTCTTCTTCACGACGCTCATTGACGACAACCTCGAGTTTTTCCAGCATCTCTTCCAGTGTTTCCAGAGTGCATTCCCGAGCTTGCGCGCGCAATGTACGGATATTATTAAGAATTTTAAGTGCTTCGCTCATTGTCCTAATCTCAAAATATAATAAATGGGAGTTGTTCTGCCGACTCATAATAGTGGGGCTAAAAAATAACTGCAATAGTCAGATTAAAAAGTAAAACGTTAAGTAAAAACCAGAAATCACATTGTATTACGGTTTACAAATATATTTACCGTTAGCGCTTAGATCTGAAGCCTTGATTATCCGCGTTTGCCACCGTGACGTTGTGCTAATCCTTACACTTTGGCAGTAATAATGCTGAATAAATTCTCAGCATAGATTGTCCTTTGCCAAAAAGTGCTGTTTTAACATCGATGATGAATCACGTACCTGCCATTGTCGTTAATTTGAGCAAATGATAAAAATAATGCATCGCTACAGGTTTACTTGTTTATGGTAGACTGCGCGCCATCAGATTTGTGCTGCGATGAGATTCTGCATATGGCCCAACTTTATTTTTATTACTCCGCGATGAACGCAGGTAAATCCACTGCTTTGCTTCAGTCCTCCTATAACTATCAGGAGCGCGGCATGCGCACTCTGGTGTATACCGCCGAGATTGATGACCGCTTTGGTGCGGGCAAGGTAAGCTCGCGGATTGGTCTTTCGTCTCCTGCATTTTTATATAACGCTGCGACACAATTAAATCAGGAAATAGCCAGGGAGCATGCGAAGCAACCGGTTCATTGTGTGCTGGTGGATGAGAGTCAGTTCCTGACACGTGAGCAAGTCAGGGCGTTATCGGATGTGGTCGACAATATGGATATTCCCGTATTGTGTTATGGATTACGCACTGATTTTCGCGGCGAGCTCTTTACCGGCAGTCAATATTTACTGGCATGGGCAGATAAACTGGTTGAGCTTAAAACCATCTGCCATTGCGGTCGTAAAGCCAGCATGGTATTGCGCCTTGATGCCAACGGTAAACCGTTCAGCGAAGGAGAGCAGGTGGTGATTGGCGGCAATGAGCGATATATTTCTGTCTGCCGTAAACACTATAAACAGGCGATTGATGAAGGATCGTTAAAAGCTATCTATGGTGCGCAATCTCCGCACGCTTGATTATTTAGCGATAAAAAAACCCGCCGCAGCGGGTTTTTTGTTTTTAGCCGGTTAGGCCTTTTTGGTTTTTTTCTCGATTTTCACCGTTTTATCATCGGCGGCTTCAGCCACTGGGCCTTCAGCTTCAGAGAATTCGCGGCCATAGAAGGTATCCAGCATGATTTGCTTCAATTCAGCAATCAGCGGATAACGCGGATTCGCACCGGTACACTGGTCATCAAACGCGTCGTCTGCCAGCTTATCGACTTTCGCCAGGAAATCGGCTTCCTGCACGCCAGCTTCACGGATAGAGGTTGGGATACCGAGTTGAGTTTTCATCTCTTCCAGCCATGCCAGCAGTTTTTCAATTTTCTGGGCAGTGCGGTCACCCTGTGCACTCAATCCAAGATGGTCGGCAATTTCAGCGTAGCGACGACGTGCCTGTGGGCGATCGTACTGGCTGAAAGCCGTCTGCTTGGTTGGGTTGTCATTCGCGTTGTAACGGATGACGTTGCAAATCAGCAGGGCGTTGGCCAAACCGTGCGGAATGTGGAACTCCGAGCCCAGCTTATGCGCCATGGAGTGACACACACCGAGGAAGGCGTTGGCGAACGCGATACCGGCGATTGTTGCCGCATTATGCACACGTTCACGCGCTACTGGATTCTTCGCCCCCTCACGGTAGCTGGCCGGCAGGTTCTCTTTCAGCAGTTTCAGCGCCTGCAGCGCCTGGCCATCAGAGTACTCATTAGCCAGCACAGAGACATAGGCTTCCAGCGAGTGAGTCACCGCATCCAGACCACCAAACGCACAGAGTGAGCGAGGCATATCCATCACCAGATTGGCATCCACAATCGCCATATCAGGCGTCAGTGCATAATCCGCTAAAGGATATTTTTGGCCTGTGGCATCGTCAGTCACTACCGCAAACGGTGTAACTTCAGAACCGGTACCGGAAGTGGTGGTGATGGCCACCATGCGCGCTTTCACGCCCATTTTCGGGAACTTGTAGATACGTTTACGGATATCCATGAAACGCAGCGCCAGCTCTTCGAAGTGGGTTTCAGGATGTTCGTACATCACCCACATGATTTTCGCGGCATCCATTGGCGAACCGCCACCCAGGGCGATAATCACATCGGGTTTGAAGCTGTTCATCTGCTCAGCACCTTTACGTACGATGCTGAGTGTTGGGTCCGCTTCCACCTCAAAGAACACTTCAGTTTCGATGCCGTGCGCTTTTAACACGCGAGTGACTTGATCGGCATAGCCATTGTTAAACAGGAAGCGGTCAGTGACGATAAAGGCGCGCTTAGCACCGTCGGTGGCGACTTCCTCCAGGGCAATCGGCAGTGAACCACGACGGAAGTAGATAGACTTCGGAAGTTTATGCCACAACATATTTTCAGCTCGCTTGGCCACGGTTTTCTTGTTGATCAGGTGTTTAGGTCCGACGTTCTCAGAAATTGAGTTACCGCCCCAGGAACCACAGCCCAGCGTCAACGATGGCGCAAGTTTGAAGTTATACAGGTCGCCAATACCGCCTTGCGAAGCTGGTGTGTTAATCAGAATACGGGCGGTCTTCATTTTGTCGCCAAAGAAGTGCACGCGCTCGTGTTGGTTGTCCTGGTCAGTGTACAGGCAAGAGGTATGGCCGATACCGCCCATAGCCACCAGTTTTTCTGCTTTATCTACCGCGTCGTAATAATCTTTTGCGCGATACATCGCCAGGGTTGGCGACAGTTTTTCGTGGGCAAAGGGTTCAGATTCATCCACCAGCTTCACTTCACCGATGAGAATTTTGGTGGTAGCAGGGACGCTAATACCCGCCAGTTCAGCAATTTTTGCCGCAGGCTGACCCACGATAGCGGCATTCAGCGCGCCATTTTTCAGGATGATATCCTGAATGGCTTTCAACTCTTTGCCCTGTAACAGATAGCCACCATGGCTGGTGAAACGCTCGCGAACCGCATCGTAGACTGAGTCCACCACGATGACTGACTGTTCTGATGCACAAATGACGCCGTTGTCGAAGGTTTTGGACATCAGGATAGAAGCGACAGCACGTTTGATATCGGCGGTTTCATCGATAACCACTGGCGTGTTACCCGCACCGACACCAATCGCTGGTTTACCAGAACTGTATGCGGCTTTTACCATGCCTGGGCCACCGGTGGCCAGAATCAGGTTGATATCAGGGTGGTGCATCAGCTGGTTGGACAGCTCTACTGAAGGGACATCAATCCAGCCAATGATGTCTTTCGGCGCACCAGCCGCAATGGCAGCTTGCAACACAATGTCGGCTGCTTTGTTGGTGGCATCTTTGGCACGTGGATGTGGTGAGAAAATGATACCGTTACGGGTTTTTAAGCTGATCAGCGCTTTAAAGATGGCGGTAGAGGTCGGGTTAGTGGTTGGGACGATACCGCAAATCAGGCCAATTGGCTCAGCGATGGTGATAGTACCGAAGGTGTCATCTGTATCCAGCACACCACAGGTTTTCTCATCTTTATAGGCGTTGTAGATATATTCAGAAGCGAAGTGGTTTTTGATCACTTTATCTTCAACGATGCCCATGCCGGACTCGGCGACGGCCATTTTGGCGAGAGGGATGCGGGCATCAGCAGCGGCGAGTGCAGCAGCGCGGAAAATGGTATCAACTTGTTCCTGACTAAAGTTGGCGTATTCACGCTGTGCCTTTTTAACACGCTCAACCAGTGCATTAAGTTCGGCAACATTTGTAACGGCCATAGTGCTCTCCTGAAGGAAGTTAAACTCTTTTAGTAAGCAAGCCTGAGTCCGAAAGTATAGTCGCGCTATGCTTATACGTTGTTCAGAGTGGCGAGTAGATTGCCGTTGCTTACTAAAAGGGTTTCCAGGATAAGATGCTGACGCCTGTATCAATAGTTTCGATGGGGTAAGATTACCCCTGATGAGGTAGGCAAATTTTGATGTGGATCAATTCGGAGCCAAGCTGACACCTTTCAGCACCCACTTTAGCAACTAAAGTAACTCATTCGTTGGTTTTGGCTGACAGGGATAGGTCGGGTGATTGATGTCCCACTTCGCACAGATGAATCCACTGGAAGTTAGCGGAAATAGCAGCATATATTTCCGCTTAACCCACTGGTTTTCCGCCCGGCTTATGCACTACATTAAGCGCGATTTGAAACACTACCTTCGTGGAGCTCACCGTGAACCCCGTGCTACTTAATTTTTCCGGCTACATTAAGTTTTTTGTCGGTTTATTTGCCCTGGTCAATCCCGTGGGGATCATTCCCGTGTTCATTAGCATGACCAGCTACCAGGCTGTTGCTGAGCGGAATAAAACCAACTTCACGGCAAATCTGGCTGTAGCGATCATTCTCTGGACCTCGCTGTTCCTCGGGGACGCTATTCTCCATCTCTTCGGCATCTCCATTGACTCATTCCGTATCGCCGGGGGGATTCTGGTGGTAACCATCGCGATGTCGATGATCAGCGGCAAGTTGGGCGAGGATAAGCAAAACAAGCAGGAAAAGTCAGAGACCGCGATTCGTGAAAGTATTGGTGTGGTGCCTCTGGCCTTGCCCTTGATGGCTGGCCCGGGTGCCATCAGTTCGACTATCGTCTGGAGCACGCGTTACCACAGCTGGATAAACCTGCTCGGTTTCACTATCGCCATTGCGATTTTTGCTTTTTGTTGCTGGTTACTGTTCCGGGCTGCCCCTTTGATGGTGCGCATCTTAGGGCAAACAGGCATTAACGTGATTACGCGTATCATGGGTCTGCTATTAATGGCGCTGGGTATTGAGTTTGTTGTCACCGGCATGAAAGCGATATTTCCAGGTTTACTGAATTAATCAGGTTGTATTTTCAGTCAAAAAATAACTTCTGTGATCCATATTGGTGCGATGGGTGATTTTTTTGCACCAATATGGTGAAGTTATTCGCCTGGCTTAATATGATCAGGCTATCATCACTTTTGCTACTACATTCCCTCTCTTCGCCAATTCATCAACATATATATGTGACAATTATCACAGTATATTTCACTGCCTAATTGATTTTATCCAGTAACTATTCGGATGTTTTATCGTTTCAAATAACGTTTCATATTGTTTGTCTAAAGATTGCCAGTGTTAACTGCAAAATAGAGAGTTGAAAGTTCTTTTTGGCGAAAATTACGACAAATAACTGATTTATTACATATAAAACATAGAGTTGAATAATATTTTAGGGTGAAAATTAACACTTCTCCTGAGGCGATCTACATGATAAAAGAGAATTAGCTAACATTTTTGCTGTTTAGCTTTGGCGTGCGGGCATCGGTTCTGATAATTTTCGGCTCATCACAAATTTTTTTCCTGTTCGCGACAAATGTGTACGCTTCTTGCTTACTCGCTATCAGGTTTTATTTAAGGTTGATATTTGTTGATGAAGAGCATGGTAGCGAAAAAAGTCGCGCGTACGTCTCTGGCGCTTTGTCTGGCAGGTTTTATCTCTCACAGTCAGGCGGCTGACATCCCGGCAGGGACGCAATTATCTGCAACACAGCGCATTGTCATCAATAACGGTAGTGAAGTGTCCTCGCTCGATCCGCAAAAAACGGAAGGGGTTCCCGAATCTAATGTCATCCGCAATTTGTTAGAGGGGCTGGTCGAGACCGATAACAATGGTCAGATTGTGCCTGGCGTTGCAAAGCAGTGGAGCAACCAGCAGGGGCGTATCTGGACCTTCACCCTGCGTGAAGATGCGCGCTGGAGCAACGGTGAACCCGTCACCGCGCAAGATTTCGTTTACAGCTGGCAGCGTCTGGCCGATCCGAAAACAGCTTCACCCTATGCCAGTTATCTGCAAGCTGCCCATATCGCCAACATCGACGCCATATTGGCGGGCAAAGCCTCGTCGGATTCACTGGGCGTGAAAGCAATTGATGCGCATCACCTCGAAGTGACACTCACTGAGCCTGTTCCCTATTTTGTCGACATGCTGGCCCATACCGCGATGAAGCCGGTGTATCGCTCGGCGATTGAAAAATTCGACGAGCAGTGGACCCAACCGCAGAACTATGTGGGAAATGGTGCCTACACGCTGGCTGACTGGGTAGTGAATGAAAAGATCGTTCTAAAGCGTAACCCGCAATATTGGGATAACGCGCGAAGCGTGATTGATGAGGGCGTTTTTCTGCCGATTAGCTCCGAGAACAGTGATATCAATCGCTATCGCAGCGGTGGCACAGATATGACCAACAGCGTGGTGCCACCGGATTTATTCAAGAAGTTGCAGCAGGATTTAGGTAATCAGGTCAAAGTCAGCCCTTTACTCTGCACCTTCTACTATGAAATGAACAACAAAAAGGCGCCGTTCGATGATGCAAGAGTCCGTACAGCCCTGAAGCTGACGCTTGATCGTGACATCATCGCCGACAAGATCATGGGGCAGGGGCAGATCCCCGCCTATGCGCTGACGCCGCCATTTACGCACGGCATCTCGCCTGAAGCCCCTGCCTGGTCGAAGCAAACCCAGGCCGAACGTAACGCCAGTGCCAAACAACTGCTGGCCGATGCCGGTTTTAATGCTCAGCACCCGCTGCGTTTCACGTTGTTGTATAACACCTCTGAGCAGAATAAACGGCAGGCTATCGCCGCCGCCTCGATGTGGCAAAAGAACCTCGGTGCCGAGGTGACGCTACAAAATCAGGAGTGGAAAACGCTGCTGGAGACGCGTCATCAGGCGCAATACGACGTGGTGCGTGCCACCTGGTGCTCGGACTATAACGAGCCCTCAACCTTCCTCAATATGCTGCTGAGTGGTTCCTCGATTAACACCGCGTTCTATCACAGCGATGCCTTCGATAAATTGATGGCGCAAACTCTGACGGCTGCCGATAACACACAGCGTGCCGCATTGTATCAGCAGGCGGAAGCGCAGCTGGATACGGACTCACCCATCGTGCCGGTTTACTATCGGGTCAGCGTGCGTCTGGTGAAACCCTGGGTAGGCGGTTTTACCGGTAAAGATCCGCAGGATATGCTGGCATTGAAATACTATTACATAAAGAAACATTGAGTAATGTGTGGAACCGGCGCTACAGTCGGACGGCACATTAACGTGGTAAACCCTGAAGGGTGGTAGTGGTCTTTATTCAGACAGGCAGAGATCTCCCGGAAACGGGGTACGCCGGGCAGTTCACTGACCCGGTGACGATAAGAAAACTGGAGCTAAGTAATGAACAACATCACGAAAAAAAGCCTGATTGCCGCAGGCGTTCTTGCAGCAATCGGCGCACTGGCAGGGAATGCTGCTTTGGCCGCAGTGCCAGCAGGCGTTGAATTGGCAGCAAAACAGGAGCTGGTACGTGGTAATGGCGATGAAGCGCAATCGCTTGACCCGCATAAAATTGAAGGCGTGCCGGAAGACAACATCGCACGCGATCTCTACGAAGGTCTGATCATTAGCGACAGCGATGGCAAACCGATTCCGGGCGTGGCAGAAAGCTGGGAAAACAAAGATTTTAAAGTCTGGACTTTCCATCTGCGCAAAAATGCCAAATGGTCCAATGGCGAGCCAGTCACGGCACAAGATTTCGTCTATAGCTGGGAGCGTTTAGTGGATCCTAAAACCGCTTCTCCCTACGCCAGCTATCCGCAATACGGCCACATCCTAAATGTTGATGACATCATCGCCGGTAAAAAACCGATCACCGATCTGGGTGTGAAAGCCATTGATGACCATACGCTGGAAGTGACCCTCAGCGAGCCGGTACCTTATTTCTACAAGCTGCTGATCAACTCCGTGATGTCACCGGTATATAAGCCTGCTATCGATAAGTTTGGCGATCAGTGGACGCAGCCACAAAACTGGGTGGGCAACGGTGCGTTTAAACTGGAATCACACGTCATCAACGAACGTGTCACCCTCGTACGTAACCCGGAATATTGGGATAACGCGCACACCGTACTGAACAAAGTGACCTTCCTGCCGATCAACTCAGAAGTCAGTGACGTGAACCGTTACTTCTCTGAGAACGGTAGCGACATCACCTATAACAACATGCCGATCGAGCTGTTCAAAAAACTGCAGCGTGATAACGGCAAAGAGTTGATGGTGAAGCCGTATCTCTGCACCTACTACTATGAAATCAACAACCAGAAAGCGCCATTTACCGATCCGCGCGTGCGTACTGCGCTGAAACTGGGTCTGGATCGCGACATCATGGTGAATAAGGTGCTGGCGCAGGGGCAGTTACCGGCGTACAGCTTTACCCCGCCAGCCACCGACGGCATGGAATTGCTACCGCCAGACTGGTTCAAATGGGATCAGAACAAGCGTAACGAAGAAGCGAAAAAACTGCTGGCTGAGGCAGGTTACACGGCTGATAAGCCACTGACCTTCAACCTGCTGTACAACACCTCAGATCTGCATAAGAAACTGGCTATCGCCGCTTCTTCGATCTGGAAAAAGAACATTGGCGTGAACATCAAGCTGGAGAACCAGGAGTGGAAAACCTTCCTGGATACTCGTCATCAGGGTAACTTTGATGTTTCTCGTGCGGCCTGGTGTGCAGATTATAACGAGCCAACCTCGTTCCTGAACATCATGCTGTCTGACAGCAGCAGTAACACCTCGCACTATAAGAGCGCAGACTTCGATAAAGTGATCCACGATGCGGTGAAAGCGGTGGACGATAAATCCCGTGTCGCGGATTACCAGAAAGCTGAGCAGATTCTGGATAAAGACAGCACCATCGTGCCGGTTTACTACTACGTTAACGCGCGTCTGGTGAAACCGTACGTGGGTGGTTACACCGGTAATGATCCGCTGGATAAAACCCTCGATAAAAACCTGTATATCATTAAACATTAATAGCACTCAGGCTATCGACAGTGGCGGCGCTGTAGCGCCGCCTTTTTGACTTTGTGAAGCAACAGCCTGGTAGGTACGGCAATGTTAAAATTCATCCTGCGTCGACTTCTGGAAGCGATCCCGACGCTCTTCATCCTCATCACCATTTCCTTCTTTATGATGCGACTGGCACCCGGCAGTCCGTTTACCGGCGAGCGCACGCTCTCGCCTGAGGTGATGGCGAACATCGAAGCCAAATATCATTTGAACGATCCGATCGGCAAACAGTACGTCAGTTACTTAGTGCAGCTGGCGCACGGCGATTTTGGTCCATCGTTCAAGTACAAAGATTATTCCGTTAACTATCTGGTCGGCCATGCCTTCCCGGTTTCGGCCAAACTCGGCCTCGCCGCCTTCTTCCTTGCAGTGATCCTTGGCGTGACGGCAGGAGTCATTGCCGCGCTCAAACAGAACAGTTTGTGGGATTACGCGGTAATGGGGGTCGCCATGACGGGCGTCGTGATACCCAGCTTTGTCGTCGCACCGCTGCTGGTGCTGATTTTTGCGATTACCTTGCGCTGGCTGCCGGGCGGTGGCTGGAACGGTGGGCAGTGGAATTACATGCTGCTGCCGATGGTGGCGCTGTCTCTGGCCTATATCGCCAGCATCGCGCGTATTACGCGTGGTTCGATGATTGAAGTGATGCACTCCAACTTTATTCGCACCGCGCGCGCCAAAGGGTTGCCGCTGCGCCGTATCGTACTGCGTCATGCATTGAAACCTGCCATGTTACCCGTGCTCTCGTATATGGGGCCGGCATTCGTCGGCATCATCACCGGTTCAATGGTGATCGAATCGATTTACGGTCTGCCGGGTATCGGCCAGCTGTTTGTTAACGGTGCCCTGAACCGTGACTATTCTTTGGTGATGAGTCTGACCATTTTGGTCGGCGTGCTGACCATTCTGTTCAATGCGATCGTGGATGTGCTGTATGCCGTCATCGATCCGAAAATCCGTTACTGATGGTGGAGTTCGCCCATGATGTTAAGTAAGAAAAACAGCGAAGCTCTGGATGCCTTCAGTGAAAAACTGGAAGTCGAAGGGCGCAGCCTGTGGCAGGATGCGCGTCGCCGCTTCATCCATAACCGCGCTGCGCTGATCAGTTTGCTGGTGCTGTTAGCGATTACCCTGTTCGTGATATTAGCGCCGGTGTTGTCGCAGTTTAAATATGATGACACCGACTGGGCCATGATGTCAGCCGCTCCGGATACGGTATCAGGCCACTGGTTTGGTACCGACTCATCGGGACGTGACTTGCTGGTGCGCGTGGCGATTGGCGGTCGTATCTCGTTGATGGTCGGCATTGCCTCCGCGTTGATCGCGGTGCTGGTGGGCACGCTGTATGGTTCACTGGCGGGCTATCTCGGCGGTAAAATCGACTCCGTGATGATGCGTATTCTGGAAATCCTCAACTCCTTCCCGTTCATGTTCTTCGTGATCCTGCTGGTGACCTTCTTTGGTCGTAACATCCTGCTGATCTTTGTGGCGATCGGCATGGTGTCGTGGCTGGATATGGCGCGTATCGTGCGTGGCCAGACGCTGGGCCTGAAGCGCAAAGAGTTTATTGAAGCGGCTCAGGTGGGTGGGGTGTCAACCTTCAACATCGTGCTGCGTCACATCGTGCCAAACGTGCTGGGTGTGGTGGTGGTCTATGCCTCATTGCTGGTGCCCAGCATGATTCTGTTTGAATCCTTCCTCAGTTTCCTCGGGTTGGGTACGCAAGAGCCACTGAGCAGTTGGGGCGCACTCCTGAGTGACGGCGCCAACTCCATGGAAGTCTCGCCCTGGTTGTTGATGTTCCCGGCGGGTTTCCTCGTGGTCACGCTGTTCTGTTTCAACTTTATCGGCGATGGCCTGCGTGATGCCCTCGACCCGAAAGATCGTTAAGGAGTTTCCCGATGACCATACATGAATTTCAGCCAGCAATGGCTGCACGTGCGGGAAACAGTAACCTGCTGCTGGACGTTAAAGACCTGCGCGTCACCTTTGGCACCCACGATGGTGATGTCACCGCAGTCAACGATCTTAACTTTTCACTTCGTGCCGGCGAAACCCTGGGTATCGTCGGCGAATCGGGATCGGGCAAGTCGCAAACCGCTTTCGCCCTGATGGGCCTGCTGGCAAAAAACGGTCGCATTGGCGGTTCGGCAAAATTCAACGGTGAAGAGATCCTTAACCTGCCGGAGAACAAACTGAACAAGCTGCGCGCAGAGCAGATTGCGATGATTTTCCAGGACCCGATGACCTCGCTCAATCCGTACATGCGCGTCGGCGAGCAGCTGATGGAAGTGCTTAAACTGCATAAAGGGATGAGCAGCGCACAGGCGTTTGAAGAGTCCGTGCGCATGCTGGATGCGGTGAAAATGCCGGAAGCGCGCAAGCGCATGAAGATGTTCCCGCATGAATTCTCTGGCGGCATGCGTCAGCGTGTGATGATCGCCATGGCGCTGCTGTGTCGTCCTAAATTGCTGATTGCTGATGAACCGACTACCGCACTGGATGTGACGGTGCAGGCGCAGATCATGACGCTGCTGAACGAGCTGAAACGCGAGTTCAATACCGCGATCATCATGATCACCCACGATCTTGGGGTGGTTGCGGGTATCTGTGACAAAGTGCTGGTGATGTACGCCGGGCGTACCATGGAGTATGGCCGTGCACGCGATGTGTTTTATCAGCCTGCGCATCCTTACTCGATTGGCCTGCTGAGTGCGGTGCCGCGTCTGGATGCGGAAGAGGGTGAGTCACTCACCACCATTCCTGGCAACCCGCCTAACCTGTTGCGCTTGCCACAGGGCTGTCCGTTCCAGCCACGTTGCGCCTTTGCGATGGACGTTTGTGCCAAGTCACCGCCGCTGGAGCCTTTCGCGGAAGGGCGTCTGCGTGCCTGCTTCAAACCGGTGGAGGAATTAGCATGAGCACCGTCATCGAAGAGAAGAAAGTCTTACTGGAAATCGCCGATCTTAAGGTGCATTTCGATATTAAAGACGGCAAACAGTGGTTCTGGCAGCCGCCAAAAACACTGAAAGCAGTGGATGGCGTCAGCCTGCGCTTGTATGAGGGGGAAACCCTCGGCGTAGTGGGCGAATCGGGCTGTGGTAAATCAACCCTGGCACGCGCCATCATCGGCCTGGTGAAAGCCACCGACGGTCGTGTGGCCTGGCTGGGACGTGATTTATTGGGGCAGAGTCAGGATGAGTGGCGCCAGGCGCGCAGCGATATCCAGATGATTTTCCAGGATCCGCTGGCCTCGCTGAACCCGCGCATGACCATTGGCGACATCATTGCCGAGCCGCTGCGCACCTATTACCCGAAGATGCCAAAGCAGGAAGTGAAGGATAAGGTAAAAAACATGATGATGAAGGTTGGGTTGCTGCCAAACCTCATCAACCGTTATCCACACGAGTTTTCCGGTGGTCAGTGTCAGCGTATTGGCATTGCGCGTGCGCTTATCCTCGAACCCAAGCTGATTATTTGCGATGAACCGGTTTCGGCGCTGGATGTGTCGATTCAGGCGCAGGTAGTGAATTTGCTGCAGCAGCTGCAACGTGAAATGGGATTATCGCTCATTTTCATTGCGCATGACCTTGCTGTGGTGAAGCACATCTCTGATCGTGTACTGGTGATGTATCTCGGTCATGCAGTTGAGTTAGGCACTTATGACTCGGTGTACAACAATCCGCAGCATCCTTACACCCGTGCACTGATGTCTGCGGTACCCATTCCGGATCCGGATCTGGAAAAAAACAAACAGATCCAGCTACTGGAGGGTGAACTGCCTTCACCGATCAATCCGCCCTCGGGCTGCGTATTCCGCACTCGCTGTCCGATTGCCGGACCTGAGTGTGCAAAAACGCGTCCGTTGCTGGAGGGCAGTTTCCGCCACGCAGTATCCTGTCTGAAGGTCGACCCCTTATAAGGTCGAAAAGAAAACGCCGGGCAATTGCCCGGCGTTGTTTTATGCGTCAGCGATTATTCACGCCAGAGAATGTGGCACAGCTTATGGTCTTTCTCGCGGCACAGTAGCACGCGCGCAAACACATCGGTAATCGGCTCGCCGTCCGCCTCACCCAAACCAATCACCACTTCCGCAAAGAAGTCCGGGTTGAGATCGAAATCGACGTGCTCCTGCCAGTCTTCCGACGGGTCAAACAACTCCGCACCGCCGCGCTCTTCAAACTGCAGATTGAACAGAATGATGTCAGCCGGATCGAGGTTATCACCGGCCAGTTCTAGAAAAATGTCGTAGGCCTGTTCCAGCGTTTCATCTTCGGTAAGGCGATTATTTAAATCCATGGTCATTCCTGCTTACTCTGAGGCGGTAATCTTGTCGCTCGTTTTACAGTAAAGGGCTAAAGAAGTAAAACAGTCGTTCAACGATGCGTTGCCACCACGCACGTTTAGCCCAGCGCGCACCATCCAGTAAGCGTGAGCGGGCGATATAGTCATCCTGCACCGTGGCCAAATCGCTGCCAAATCCATCATCATCCACCACCAGCGTGATTTCAAAATTAAGCCACAAGCTGCGCATATCAAGGTTTACGGTACCGACCAGACTCAGCTGTCCATCGACCAGCACGCTTTTGGTATGCAGCAAACCGTCTTCAAATTGATAAATTTTTACGCCTGCTTCCAGCAACTCGGTAAAGAACGCGCGGCTGGCCCAGCCCACCAACAGCGAATCATTGTGGCGTGGCACCACAATGCTGACTTCCACACCGCGTTGCGCAGCGGTGCAGATGGCGTGCAGCAGGTCGTCACTGGGGACGAAATAGGGCGTCGTCATGATCAGCTGTTCGCGTGCGGAATAGACCGCCGTCAACAACGCCTGATGAATCATATCTTCCGGGAAGCCCGGCCCCGAAGCGATCACCTGGATGATATGACCGCTTTCCTGCTCAAAGGGCATGATGTTGGCATCCGGCGCGGGCGGCAGAATGCGTTTGCCGGTTTCAATCTCCCAGTCACAGGCGTAAACGATGCCCATCGTGGTAGCGACCGGCCCTTCCATACGCGCCATCAAATCGATCCATTGGCCCACGCCTGCATCCTGCTTGAAGTAGCGAGGATCGACCAGGTTCATGCTGCCGGTGTAGGCAATATAGTTATCGATGAGCACCACTTTACGATGCTGTCGCAAATCCATACGGCGCAGGAACACACGCAGCAGGCTCACTTGTAACGCCTCAACCACGTCGATACCGGCATTGCGCATCATATTCGCCCATGAGCTGCGGAAAAATGCCACGCTGCCCGCAGAGTCCAGCATCAGGCGGCAATGTACACCCCGGCGTGAAGCCGCCATCAGTGACTCCGCGACCTCATCCGCCAAGCCGCCCGGATGCCAGATGTAAAACACCATCTCGATATTGTGACGAGCCAGTTGGATATCACGAATCAACGCGTGCATCACATCATCAGAGTTAGTGAGCAGCTGTAACTGATTACCTTTGACACCCGCAATGCCCTGACGATGGTGACAGAGTTCAAATAATGAACGTGCCACGTCACTGTGTTCGGTGGCAAAGATATGGCGGCACTGTTTGAGGTCGTTAAGCCACTTGGCGGTGGAGGGCCACATGGTGCGTGCGCGCTCAGCCCGGCGTTTACCCAGATGAAGTTCACCAAACGACAGATACGCGATAATACCCACCAGCGGCAGAATATAGATGATCAGCAACCAGGCCATGGCAGACGTCACTGCGCGGCGTTTCATCAGGATACGCAGCGTGACACCCGCAATCAGCAACCAGTAGCCGAACAGCAGCAACCAACTGATTAGGGTATAAAATGTAGTCATTAAGTGGACATCCTGTTCGCGCTTTGATGAGGAAAGTTTACGTGCTGAATAGCACTAGTGAAACCTTTAATCGTGAATGACAGTTCAATGAAGCTTTCGATTTGGCATTTTCAATTAGATCTTTATAATGCCTGGCGAGTTTAGCCTGTCTGATGAGGATGTGATGAGACGAAGCAGAAATGAAGTGGCACGCTGGAGAATGTTACGTCAGGTACACCGCCGTCGTGCACGTTGGCTGGAAGGGCAGTCACGTCGCTATAAACGTATCCATGCCATTCGTCATCAGGTGGCGCAGCAGCATCGCCGATCTATCCTGTTCATCACGCAGAATATGTAAATGGCTTACGCGGCCGTTAAGCGCCGCGTAACACCAGAGAAACATTGACGATCTGTAATGCGGCCGCCAGCACGACTAACATCACTATGTGCTGCCGGGCCTGGCGCCAGCCTTGCTGACGCCAAATCCAGAGTGCTCTGCCAATCAGCGTTAACACCGCTACCAGCAGTAAAACAGACTGCCACATCGATTAAAATACGCGCTTGAACGGTTTGACCGCCACTTTCTCATACACGCCAGCGGCAATGTACGGGTCGTCATTAGCCCAGGATTGTGCGGTTTCCAGCGAGGAAAACTCGGCAATGATCACTGAGCCGGTAAAGCCTGCCGGACCCGGATCGTTGCTATCGACAGCAGGCATTGGGCCAGCGGCGATCAGTCGACCTTCATCTTGCAGTAACTGCAAGCGCGCGAGATGCGCAGGGCGTACGGAATTGCGTTTTTCCAGTGAATCTGCGGTATCTTCCGCATAAATGACGTAAAGCACGATGGGGCACTCCCGTTAGACTTGCCGAAATTGCGAGACACGTTAAGTGATCGTTAATCAGAGTGCAAATGAAAGATAAATCCACCGTCATATAGCGCAATCTCCGCTAAAAAACGCCTTTCTGCGAGTGGCTTACACATCGCTTATTGAAACTGATTGCTATTTGCATTTAAAATCTGCGCTTCACTCAATGAATATGACTGATATGACGACGTTGACTACGCCTCTTCCTACACGTACCCCCGTAGCTATGATCTTGTCCGTGGTACTCCACGGCTCGCTGATTGCGGGCATTCTCTATGCATCGTTTCATCAGACCATTGAGGTTCCGAAAGCATCCCAGCCAATCAGCGTGACCATGGTGGCACCTGAAGTGCAGCCAGAACCGGCCCCCGCGGTGGTGACGCCGCCGCCGCCAGAGCCCGAACCTGAGCCGGAAGTTGCACCCGAGCCGCCTAAAGTCGAGCCGGTGCCGATTCCGAAACCTGAACCAAAACCCAAGCCAAAACCTAAGCCGAAGGTAGAGAAAAAGGTCGAGCCGAAGCCACGTAAGGAAGTGAAGCCGCAGGAGAATCCGGTCAAGCAGGATATCCCGACCACTCAGACGCGTCCGACCACGGCACCGAAGAGTAACCCAGCGCCAACGCAAACCGTCTCTGACGGGCCTAAGGCGATGAACGTGAGCAAACCTGCCTATCCGGCGCGTGCGTTTGCATTACGCGTGGAAGGCCGTGTACGCGTGCAGTTTGATGTGGATAGCGACGGTCGTGTCGATAATGTGGAAGTTCTGTCAGCCGAACCGCGCAACATGTTCGAGCGTGAAGTGAAGCAGGCGATGAAAAAGTGGCGTTATCAGCCGGGTCGTCCAGGAAAAGGACTGACCATGAACATCGTGTTCCGCATCAACGGCGGCGCTAACATCGAGTAAGCCTGGGTTGAAGGCAAAGAAAAAGCGGTCATTGACCGCTTTTTTTATCGCTGTTAAACGGCAAGATTGGCTTTGCCAGGTGGCAGCGGACGGGATTTCCCGCTGTTATCCACGGCAACGTAAACAAATACCGCTTCAGTGGCGCAATACGTTTGACCGATTGGCTCAGACGAAACCTTCTTGATCCACACTTCTACATTGATGGTCATCGAACTGTTGCCGGTACGTATGCAACGCGCATAGCAGCTCACGACATCGCCCACGGCTACCGGTTTCAGGAACGACATACCATCAACGCGTACGGTGACCACACGACCTTCAGCGATCTCCTTGGCCATGATAGCGCCGCCCATATCCATCTGTGACATCAACCAGCCGCCAAAAATATCACCATTGGCATTGGTATCCGCTGGCATCGCCAGGGTGCGCGACACCATCTCGCCTTGCGGTAATTTATGTTTTTCGTCCATTGCTCAGTTCTTCTGCAGGTGAAGAGAAGCCCGACATTGTCGGGCGGAGTAGCTTATTTTTGTTCTTGTTGCGGCATCTGTCGCCAGATGTACACGCCGCTAAACAGAGTAAACAGTAGGGTCAGGCCGGTCAGACCAAACACTTTAAAGTTAACCCAAAACTCTTGTGATAACCAAAACGCAACATAGATATTTACCAGGCCGCAGACGAAGAAGAAGATGGCCCAGGCAATATTCAATCGACGCCACACAACACCGGGCAACTGCAGCTCTTTGCCGAGCATGCGTTGAATCAGCGGCTGTTCCATAAAGAACTGGCTGTAGAGCAGTGCCAACGCGAACAGGGAATAGATCACGGTGACCTTCCATTTGATGAACTCATCGTTATGGAACACCAGCGTCAACGTGCCGAATACCGTCACCAGTGCGAAGGTGAAGAGGGTCATCTTTTCCAGTTTACGATACAGCACCCAGCTGACCACCAGCGCCAAGCCCGTGGCGACAATCAGGGCACCAGAAGCGACAAAGATGTCGTACAGCTTGTAGAAGATAAAGAAAACTACCAGGGGAAGAAAATCGAGTAACTGCTTCATAGCGTTTCCAGTTAGGGCAGGAGCGTTCAATAAAGGCGCTCCGCAGAGCGCCATCGCTGTTAACGTAACAGCATATACAGTCGGTACAAATAGATAATCAGAATCGCTGAGACCAGATTACCCAGCGCGTTCATCACCACCGACGCGATGTTCACCGGCAGCACTGTGAGTGATGAGATGAGGAACATCAGCACAATCTTCGCCAGCAACCACAGCACAATGGCAGGGGCGATGACTTTCATGTTCTTCCATGCCAGTTTCATACTGGCGCGCATCGCGCCAATCACACCCATTTTCTCGCTGACCAGCATTACCGGTGCCAGTGAGAGCAGAATCGCCATAATCACGCCAGGCACCATCAATACCATAAAGCCAATTTGCACCAGCAAGGTAATCAGGAAGGTCTGCAGCAGCAGTTTCGGCAGCAGTGGCGCGGAGGCACCGATTGCTCGCAGGGCACTCACGCGTTGGCCATTGGAGACCAGCGGGATCATGCAAAGCATACCGCCCAGCAGCAGCGTGTTGCCGATCAGCGCGGCAAAGGTGCCGGCAGCGGAAGCGCGCAGCAGGATGCGCTGCTGATCCGGTGACATATTCTGTACCAATTCAAACAGTGATGTCGCGCTGTCGTCAGCCTGGCTAAGCAGGGATAACTGGTCTTCGCCTGGGGTTAATGCATGACCGACAATCACCGTAATGAACGACGTCAACAACGCCATCAGCACAATAGTAACCAGCTGATGACGCAGAAAATTTCCTGTGTCACGGTATAACGAGCTTGCCGTGATAGACATGTACTCTCCTTGATGGAACCGGGTTAATTAACCCGGCGATTGTACATGTTCTGTGGGCTGGCGGGCACCCGCAAGACCATAACTTTGTGTCATCTCCGGTAAAGAATGGGGAATTAAAGTTCGTACCCGGTTCATAAAAGCAGCAAAGCCTCTTCATCTGCCCTCAAAATCTCCTCAGCGTTTTTTCTTTCAGGCGCGCAATGCCGAAAATTGATCTGAATCAATTCATTGTTTTTTAAGTGATTAATTTGAATTGATGCAGATGATCTTTTACCGAAAAAGGGTTAGATCTTGTGCCGCGATCCCGATTAAGACCTTACTTTTCTGCAAAGGAGTGATTATGAAACTGGCAAAATGCGCATTGCTCATGGCTCTGGCTATCCCGCAACTGGCACTGGCTCATCAGGCGGGGGATTTTTTCATGCGTGCCGGTAGCGCGACTGTTCGTCCAACCGAAGGCTCTGACAATGTGCTGGGTATGGGCGGCTTTAACGTGAGTAACGACACCCAACTAGGCTTGACCTTCACCTACATGGCGACAGACAACATCGGTGTGGAGCTGCTGGCGGCGACACCGTTCCGTCACAAGGTTGGTCTTGGTGCCACCGGAAATCTGGCTACCGTGCGCCAGCTGCCGCCGACGCTGATGGCACAGTATTATTTCTTCGATAGCCGCAGCCCGGTGCGCCCATATGTTGGCGTAGGTATCAACTACACCACGTTCTACGATGCCAAATTTAATCAAACCGGCCAGGACGCGGGCTTAAGTGATTTAAGCGTCAAAGATTCCTGGGGTGTGGCGGGTCAGGTGGGGATGGATTATCAAATCAACCGCGACTGGATGCTGAACGCATCGCTGTGGTACATGGACATCGATACTGAAGTGAAATTTAAAGCCAACGGTGAACAACAGAATATCAACACGCGCATCGATCCGTGGGTGTTCTTCTTTGGTGTGGGTTACCGTTTCTGAGGCACCCGCTGAAACACAACGGGCGACCCAAAGGCCGCCCGCTGCAGTATCGATACGCTATTACTTAATCTGCATATTGTTAACCACAGATTTAACCCCTGCCACGCTGCGGGTCACCGTCACTGCACGGTTCGCCATCTGCGGTGAGCTGACAAAGCCGCTTAACTGCACTTTTCCTTTAAAGGTTTCGACGTTGATTTCGGTGGATTTCAGCGAGTCGTCATTCAACAACTGTGCCTTAACCTTGGTGGTGATCACCGTATCATCGATATAGCCCCCGGTTCCTTCCTTTGTTGCTGTTGGTGCACAGGCGCTAAGTGTGATCGCCATGACCGCAGCCATTAATAATCCTGCAACGACTTTGAAAAAATTCATTGGTTATCTCCCTGTCTTAGATGGTGTTTCACCGCGACGAGACGGTGAGATTAATTGTGGTATGCGCTTTGCAAATCGGCAAATCGCCTGGGGTGAAAAAGATGGAAATACGCGATTTTTACCACTTATTGATCCAATGACGGCAGCAAGGCAAACGGTAAGCTAAAAAAGCAGGGCAAAACGAATAATAAAACAACAAGACGATAAGCCGACAGGTGCAAATTTAAGCATCAGGCAGGGGAAACAATAATGAAAAAGCGTGCCATTCTGGCGATAGCGACAATGAGCTATCTGTCCTACCTCCAGCTATTTGCTTCACAAATTTTGCCAGTGCCCAGCGCGCAGGCAGAACCGTTAATCAATCCACACTTGGGGACCCTGTGCAAAGCGGCTACCGCGCTGAGCTTTGGTCGCAGCTTCAAAATCATGCAGCTGGATAAGGTGGATGAGCAGGGCGTGGCGTGGGTGCACTATATCCGGCCCTCCGATCAATCACGCTGGGCCGTGCGCTGCCGGGTCCAGGGCGAGAACGTTATCTTGATGTCAGATAATCCAGATAGCAGTGGTCGCTGGCGCGATGGACCCGAAGACGAGAAGCTGACGTGGCAAATCAGAAACGACAAGCTGACGATGAAGCTGACTTATCCTGATGGCTCAGGCGATGAGCAAACGTTCAGGCTGGAATAATCAAGAGAAGACCCTATCCGCCATCGCGAACAGGGTCCTGAGGATTTAGCGCGTGCCAGCTTTCAGATCGCTGACAAACGCTTTCAGTTCCGCTAACAGCGTGTCGGGATCGTTCTGGTTACGTTCGATGATCTTCACAATAGCTGATCCCGAAATCGCACCCGCTGCGCCTGCCGCGATGGCTTCTCTCACCTGGCTTGCTTCTGAGATACCAAATCCCTGCAACGGTGGTGCAGCATGATATTCGCTCAGCTTCTCAATCAAATGATTCAGCGGCTGGCTGGCGCGATTTTCTGCACCCGTTACGCCCGCGCGCGACAGCAGATAGGTATAACCGCGACCGTGTGAGGCAATCTCCCGCAGCAAATTATCATCGGCATTCGGCGGGCAGATGAAGATGGGTGCAACGTTATGTCGCATCGCAGCCTGACGGAACGGTGCAGACTCTTCAACCGGTACATCCGCCACCAGAACGGAATCAACGCCGACGGCTTCACATTGTGCGTAGAAGTTGTCGATACCTTTGCTGAACACCAGATTAGCGTACATCAACAGCCCAATCGGCAGTTCAGGATACTTCTGGCGCACGGCGGCAAGGATCTCGAAACACTGCGCGACAGTGGTACCCGCCGCGAAGGCACGTAGGGTTGCCCCCTGAATCGTTGGGCCATCCGCCAGCGGATCGGAGAACGGAATGCCCAGCTCTAACGCATCGGCTCCGCCTGCTACCAATGTATCGATGATCTTCAGTGACAGTTCAGGGGTCGGGTCGCCAAGGGTGACGAAAGGAACAAATGCGCCTTCTTTCTTCGCCGACAGACGTTGAAACAGCTGATTATAACGTTCCATCAGATCTCTCCCTTAGCTTTCAAAATATCGTGAACGGTGAAGATGTCTTTGTCGCCGCGACCGGACAGGTTAACCACCAGCAACTGCTCTTTCTCTGGGTTCTCGCGGATCATTTTCAAGGCGTGCGCCAGAGCATGAGAGGATTCCAGAGCCGGAATAATGCCTTCTGCACGACACAACTCTTTGAACGCTGACAGCGCTTCATCATCGGTAATCGACACATACTCGGCGCGACCAATGCTGTTGAGATGGGCGTGCTGTGGGCCAACAGAAGGGAAATCGAGGCCGGCTGAGATCGAATAGGATTCTTCGATCTGGCCTTCCTCAGTCTGCATCATTGGCGCTTTCATGCCGAAGTAGATACCGACGCGACCGTGCTTGAGTGGCGCGCCGTGTTCGCCGGTTTCGATGCCGTGACCCGCAGGTTCAACGCCAATCAGACCGACGCTGGTATCATCAATGAAATCAGCGAACATGCCGATAGCGTTTGAACCGCCGCCGACACATGCCAGCACCGCATCTGGCAGACGGCCTTCACGCTCCAGAATCTGCGCTTTGGTTTCTTCGCCAATCATGCGCTGGAATTCACGCACAATAGTCGGGAAGGGATGCGGACCCGCTGCGGTGCCGAGCATGTAGTGCGCGGTTTCGTAGCTGCCAGACCAGTCACGCAGCGCCTCGTTACAGGCATCTTTCAGCGTGGCCGAACCACTGTGCACCGGAATCACTTCCGCGCCCATCAAACGCATACGGAACACGTTAGGTGACTGACGTTCAACGTCCTTTGCACCCATATAAATGCGGCATTTCATGCCCAGCAGCGCGCACGCCAGCGCTGAAGCCACGCCATGCTGCCCGGCTCCGGTCTCAGCGATAATTTCATTTTTGCCCATGCGCTTGGCGAGCAGCGCCTGGCCCAACACCTGGTTGGTTTTATGTGCACCGCCGTGCAGCAAATCTTCACGCTTCAGATACAGGCGGGTTTTTGTGCCTTTTGTCAGATTGCTACAAAGCGTCAACGCGGTAGGACGACCGGCATAGTTTTTCAGCAGATCGGTGAATTCAGCCTGAAATTCAGGATCGCGCTGCGCTTCGACAAAGGCGCTTTCCAACTGGCGCAGAGCGGGCATCAGAATCTGCGGTACATATTGACCGCCAAACTCGCCAAAGTAGGGATTCAATAACGTCATCATCTCTCATCTTCCTTATGCGGCCCGCGCATCGGCGGGCGAGCGAAATTAATAGGCGCGCAGTGTGCGGAATACCGCCGCGACTTTACTGGCATCTTTGATGCCGGGTGCGGATTCAACGCCAGAGTTAAAGTCCAGTCCGGCGCAGCCCAGTTGTGCAGCCTCCACGCAGTTGTCGGCGCTTAATCCGCCGGCCAGCAGCACGTTGCTGAGATCTTCACCCTGCAGCAGTGACCAGTCGAATCGCTGTCCGCTGCCGCCCTGGCCATTATCAAACACGTAACGATCCACATGCGGCCAATCGCGGACTGGAAGGCTTCCGCTGATGCTCAGCGCCTTCCAAATCTTCACCTCTTCTGGCAGGGCGCTGCGCAGTTCTGCGACGAACGCCTGATCTTCATCACCATGCAGTTGCACAGCGGAAAGGTTAAGTGAACTGGCATGTGTGACAATGTCACTTACAGAGTTATTGCGGAATACGCCGACATACTTCAGTGGTGCAGCCGCTATCACATTTTGAGCTTGTTCGGCGCTGACTTTACGCGGTGAACCTTCTGCGAAAATCACACCGCCATAAATCGCGCCCGCTTCGTGCGCAATGCGTGCATCGTCAGGCCGGGTCAGGCCGCAGACTTTGTTGTCACCGAGCAATACGCGACGCACGCCAGCATTGAGATCGGCTTCTTCCATCAGTGCGGAGCCAATCAGGAAGCCGTTGGCGAAGTGGCTCAGCTCACGCACCTGCGCATAGTTATGGATGCCCGATTCGCTGATGACCGTCACACCGTGGCTTAAACGTGGTGCCAGTTGACGGGTGCGATTCAGATCAATCGATAGGTCGCGCAGGTCGCGGTTATTGATACCGACCACTTTAGCTTCCAGCGCAATCGCACGCTCCAGTTCTTCTTCATTACTGACTTCAGTCAGTACGCCCATTTTCAGGCTATGCGCCACGGCGGCGAGCTGACGATATTGCTCATCATCCAGAACCGACAGCATCAGCAGGATGGCATCGGCCTGATAGTGGCGCGCCAGGTAGATTTGGTAGGGATCGATAATGAAGTCTTTGCACAGCACCGGTTGAGTAATCGCGGCACTGACGATCGGCAGAAACTCAAAATCACCCTGGAAATACTTCTCGTCAGTTAAGACGGAAACGGCCGAGGCGTGATGACGATAAACTCCGGCGATGGTCGCAGGATCAAAATCTTCGCGAATCAAACCCTTCGACGGGGAGGCTTTTTTGCATTCCAGGATGAACACGGTGCGCGTGCCACGTAGCGCATCGTAAAAGTGGCGTCCTGCAGGCTGCAAGCTGTTCTGGAAGGTCGCCAGCGGCTGCTGTGCCTTGCGTGCTTCAACCCAGACGGCTTTATCCTGAACAATTTTCTCTAAAACGGTGCCCTTGATACTCATCTCATCCTCTCGCTGCCAGAGCAACAACGCGCTCGTAAGCCTGACCACTGCGAATTGCGGTGATGGCGCGCTGAGCGTTGTCGCGCAAATCTTCATTTCCGAATACTTTCAGCAACATTGCGACGTTCACCGCAACGGCCTGCTCATGGGCTGGCTGGCCTTTACCCTGGAGCAAACGCGCCAGAATGTCACGGTTTTCTTCCGGCGTGCCGCCCGCCAGGGCTTCTTTATCATGGAAGCCAAAACCGAAGTCTTCAGGCGTCAGCTGATAACTGGTGATTTCACCGTCACGCAGCTCAGCGACCTGAGTTGCACTGTGCAGCGCCACTTCATCCATCCCGCCGCCATGCACCACTGCCGCACGCTGATAGCCAAGCACCTTCAGGGTTTGGGCAATCGGCAGCACCAGTTCCGGACTGTACACGCCGATAACCGCCAGTGGGGGTCGCGCCGGGTTGATCAAGGGGCCCAGCACGTTAAACAAGGTGCGGGTTTTTAACTGTTGACGCACTGGCATCGCGTGACGGAATCCGCTGTGATATTGCGGCGCAAACAGGAAGCAGACGTTAAGATCGTCCAGTGCCTTACGCGCTTTTTCAGCGGGCATATCCAGATCGATACCAAAAGCCGCCAGCAGATCGGACGAGCCGGATTTGCTCGACACGCTACGATTGCCGTGCTTGGCCACTTTCAGCCCACAGGTTGCGGCGACAAAGGCGCTGGCGGTGGAGATGTTAATGCTGTTACTGCCGTCACCGCCGGTGCCAACGATATCGGCGAAAGTGTAATCCGGACGCGGGAACGGTTTCGCATCTTCCAGCAGTGCCGTAGCGGCACCCGCGATCTCTTCCGGGCGCTCGCCACGGACTTTCATTGCAATCAGCGCAGCGGCTAGTTGGGTCGGCTCGAGCTGACCTTTAATAATGGCGCTAAATAGCTGATGGCTTTCCGCCTGGCTCAGGGTTTGTGCCTGGTAAAGTTTTTCCAGAATAGTTTGCATCATAATCTCCCTATTATTTCGCCAACGCCCAGGCCAGCGTTTGCTCTAACAAACGTGCGCCCTGGGTGGTGAGAATGGATTCGGGGTGGAACTGGAAGCCACACACACGGTCGGCATCATGGCGAACGGCCATTACCATGCCGTTGTAGCTGGCGTTAACGGTCAATTCGGCAGGCGTATTGCTGCCCACCAGCGAGTGATAACGGGCCACCGGCAGCGGATTGCTCAGGCCGCTAAACATCGCTTCACCGTCGTGATTAATCGAAGAGGCTTTGCCGTGCAGAATCTCACCGGCCTGGCCTACATGACCACCATAAGCCTCAACAATCGCCTGATGACCGAGGCAGATGCCGATAATCGGCAGACGACCACGCAGTGCTTGCAGTAACGCAGGCATGCAGCCGGCATCTTTCGGCGCGCCGGGGCCTGGCGACAGCATCAGCACCGGATTTTCCATCTGCTGCAGTCGTTCAATCAGCACTTCAGCCGGCACGTTATTGCGGTAAATCACCACGTTGTGACCAAAAGTGCGCAGCTGATCAACGAGGTTATAGGTAAAGGAGTCGATGTTATCGAGCAACAGGATATCGGCCATCAGAAAATCTCCTTGCAATGATGGGCTGTGGCGATGGCACGTAATACCGCGCGCGCTTTATTGCGGCTTTCATCCGCTTCAGCCTGAGGCTGAGAATCCAGTACCACACCGGCACCGGCTTGGACGGTTGCAACACCATCTTCCACCCAAGCGGAGCGAATCACGATGCAGGTATCCAAATCGCCGTGTGCGGTGAAATAACCTACCGCACCGCCGTAGCTGCCGCGACGCGTGCCTTCTTTCTCAGCAATCAACTGCATGGCACGCACTTTTGGCGCGCCGCTTAAGGTGCCCATGTTCATGCAGGCGCGATAGGCGTGCAGGACATCAAGATCGTCACGCAGCGTGCCAACCACGCGAGAGACCAGATGCATCACGAAAGAGTAACGGTCTACTTTGGTCAGGTCTGCCACATAGCGGCTACCAGGCACGCAGATGCGAGCCAGATCGTTACGCGCCAGATCCACCAGCATCAGGTGTTCCGCCAGCTCTTTGTGGTCGGTGCGCATTTCCAGTTCGATACGGCTGTCGAGATCGCGGTCCAGTGAACCATCGGCATGTCGGCCACGTGGACGCGTACCGGCAATCGGGTAGATCTCAATCTGACGTGAAGTGGCGTCATACTTGAGTGAGCTTTCTGGTGAAGCGCCAAACAGCGCAAAGTCCTGATCCTGCATAAAGAACATATATGGGCTGGGATTGCTGTGCTTCAGCGTGTCATAAGCGGCCAGCGGAGAAGGGCACGGCAGCGAGAAGCGGCGTGATGGTACCACCTGGAAGATTTCGCCAATGCGAATCGCTTCCTGCATTTCACGCACCACATTGCAATACTCTTCATCGCTCTGGTTGGTGCTCAACGCCATTTGCTCAACGCGCTGAACCGGCAAAGCCGGGGCAGGCTGCGTCATTTGACCACGCAGCTGCTCAACACGGCTCTGCAAGCGCTGGAATTCGCTGGTGGACGGGCTGAACAAGCTCGCCTGCAGACGAGCGCTGCGCGTCTGGTGATCAATCACCAGTAGGGTTTCTGCCAGGTAGAAGCAGTAATCCGGGCAGCTTTGCTCATTACGCAGCTCGGGTAAATCTTCAAATCCGGCCACCAGGTCATAAGCAAACAATCCGCCGAGGAACATCGCTTCACGCTCTTCCTCTGGGCTGTTCACCAGTTGCGGAATCAGGCGCAGCGCATCGAAAACAGACAATGCTTTCAGACGTGAATCTTCATCGTGCAACCCCTGAGGCAGCGGGAAATGCAGCACGCGGCCATCCGGACGCGCTTCAATGCTGACATCCTGCGGCAGTGCTTCATCCAGCAGTGGCAGAATGGTGCGACCGTTTTCTGACAGCGCCTGTAATGTCACCACGTTGCCCAGTGCGCTGATGCGCAGGGCGCTATCCACAATCAGTAAGCTTTTCAGATTCTTTTTGCTGTCGATGTCGGCAGATTCAAGCAGCAGAGTTGCCGGACGTGCGCCGCAAATTTGATGGAACACTGCGGCCGGATCTTCGCGGTAGGGCGCGGTACCGGTAATCAACTTCAATGTAGGTTTCGCATTAGCCATTATTGTCATCTCTGAATTTCGCTCAAAAAAAAGCCCGCTCGGTGGCGGGCTCAGGTATCTGCACAATGGTTACGCATGTTGTGCACGACGACGTCGCCCGTTTAAAGGATTATCGCGCCACCAACCTTTTGCATGCGTACCAAAATTAGCCATGATGAGATACCCGTTACGTGTGAACTTGTGTACTAGTTAACTGGTTCAGGTGAAAAAAGTCAATACCCTTTTTCAGTCAGGGTCAAAATCGTTATCATGCCAGCCGAGTTAAGTTGCTGCTGGAGTTACCTTGTCGGATATTGCCCGTTTTCCCCTTTACGATTTACACAGCCATACCCAGGCGTCTGACGGTTTGCTGACCCCTACCGAGTTGGTGCAACGTGCCGTCGAAATGAAAGTAGGGGTACTGGCGATTACCGATCACGACACCGTTGCTGGCGTGGCAGAAGCGCAAGCCGCTGTGCAGCAACAGAATCTACCGATTCGTATTCTGGCCGGATTAGAGGCCTCTACATTGTGGGAAAACCACGAAATTCATATCGTAGGTTTAAATGTGGATTGCCAGCATCCAGCACTGACCTCGTTTCTTGAGCAACAGCATCAATGCCGCGTTGAACGGGCTCAGCTGATTGCAGAGCGTCTCGAACGTGCCCGCATTCCTGATGCGTTGGCTGGGGCGCAACGCCTGGCTCAGGGCGGTGTCATCACCCGCGGTCATTTCGCCCGTTATCTGGTCGAGATGGGTAAAGCCGATAACATGGCGCAAGTGTTCAAGAACTATCTTGCCCGTGGGAAAACCGGCTATGTGCCGCCGCAATGGTGTACAATTAAACAAGCTATTGATGCCATTCATCATTCTGGCGGCGTTGCGGTACTCGCACATCCGGGTCGCTATGGATTGTCTGCAAAGTGGCTTAAGCGACTGATTGCCCATTTCGCCGAGGTCGGTGGTGATGCAATGGAAGTGGCACAGTGTCAGCAGGCACCCAACGAGCGCACGCAGCTCGCGACTTATGCGCGCGACAATCAGCTGGCGGGATCGCAGGGATCAGATTTTCACCAACCCTGTCCGTGGATAGAACTGGGGCGCAAGTTATGGCTGCCGGGCGGCGTTGAACCCATCTGGGAACGCTTTCCCGCGTTAGCGCCCGCCGTGGCTATTGCAGACAGGTGACATGAGGTTTTTATGAGTCAATTTTTTCACATTCATCCAGATAACCCGCAACCGCGTCTGGTCAATCAGGCGGTCGATTATCTTAATAAAGGTGGCGTGATTGTCTATCCCACCGATTCGGGTTACGCGCTAGGCTGCAGACTGGAAGAGAAGAACGCGATGGAGCGTATCTGCCGTATCCGGCAGTTAGATGGCAACCACAATTTTACGTTGATGTGTCGCGATCTGTCTGAGCTCTCGACGTATTCGCAGGTGGACAATACCGCGTTTCGTATTCTGAAAAACAATACGCCGGGCAGTTACACCTTCATTCTCAAAGCGACCAAAGAGGTGCCGCGTCGTTTGATGAATGACAAGCGTAAAACTATTGGTTTGCGCGTACCTTCCAATCCGGTGGCGCTGGCGTTACTGGAGAGATTGAATGAGCCGATGATGTCTACTTCGCTGATGTTGCCCGGTAATGACTTCACGGAATCGGATCCGGAAGAGATTCAGCACAGCATCGGTAAGCTGGTGGATCTGATCATTGATGGCGGCACGTTAGGGCAGCAGCCGACGACGGTGATCGATCTCACCAGCGATGTACCGGTTGTGGTTCGTGAAGGGGTCGGCGACACGCGCCCGTTCCTCTAATCACGCGTGGTCAGGCGGCGTTAACGTCGTCTGGCCTATATTCTTTTCCAGCCAATGTTTAAAATCACCGTACGGAATATACAGCGAAACATCTTTCAGAATGACTTGTTTGCTGCGCACATTGGAAATTTCATGGCTGTAGCCCACAATCACTCCGCCAATTGTCTGGTCAGCATTATATACCGCGCCCCCCGACATTCCCTGTACAACGCCAGCATTTGATGCCATTGCCATGCACGGTTTTTTATTCCATTTATTGGTAATAGCGGTGCGCGCTAAATTAACACCACTTGATTCCACGGGCATGGCTGAAATAAAGCTGTAGCCGTACATCTTAATGGGTTCACCGACTTTGCTGGTGCGGAATTTTGCCAGCGTTTCCGGGCTATTCTTATGATAGATAATGGCGACGTCGCAATAAGGATGATAAGCCTTCACACGCTGTACGGCAGTGGTGGCGACGTGCGCAGCTGTCAGGCTGTACTCTGGTGTTAAAGGGATGGTTGTACCGAGGATACCCAGACCCAATACCGTCGGGATGCCTGTCACGCTCATATCCACGTGTTCAAGCGCCGCTCGACTATACTCAGTATGGCCCACGGAACAGCCGCTCAGTGCCAGCGCCGCAAGGGCAGGCCAAAGCAGAGAGGTTTTCATGATAGTCATCTTCTTTTAAGCATGTCAGGAAAATCCCTGGTGAAGACTTTCGACATGCAAATTAAATTCATTCCGTGAATGAATAAACGCGTCAATTCCTGCGTGCGCCGGTTTATATTATCAACAATGCCACAGTGATTTCGTTAATGGCTTGTTAGAGAAACGAGTGTAAATAGTAAAGGTTACGCTTTTATAAATACGGCACACTCTGTTTCAGGCTTAAATTTTACACAATTTTTTTATCAGAACAATTCATCAAATTTAATCTGAATCAAATAATGCGAAAATACAGACTTAATCCAACCTGCAGTGCCAATTAACTGGTAATTTAAAATTACTGGACTAATGAGCCTTATTTATCCCGATTAATTAGTTTTTTATCCTGTTTTGCAGTTTGGGTTTAGATTTTATGTTTGGGGTTATCCTTAAGCGTGGTGCGCAATCCTAGCAGACCAGTCTTGAAAAGCGCTAATGTATCACGGGTCTAAAGTGGGGGTAATAACCAGGCATATAGAGCCAAGAGTAAATGATAAAAATTCAGTCACTTGGCGCATAAAGAAGAGAAGTGTGGTTGGTGTATCTATAAGCAGAGTAAATGTTTAGGCATATGGCACTAAACGGGTGACGCAGCCTTTGGCCTTTATTATCGGCAGCAAAGGAAAAGGTGTTAACGAAACTTGCGTTAGTGTAAAATCGCGGGCCGCCTGAGATGGCATGCGCTATGCTCAGCGGTAACAGATTCTGATATGGGAACTGGTAATCCCCGTATCGTACCTCTTCTTACCACGACGCCTGGGAAGGCGACAACGAGGCATCTCCATGAGTGAGAAACTACAAAAAGTATTAGCGCGTGCTGGTCACGGTTCACGCCGCGAAATCGAAACGATGATTTCAGCCGGACGCGTCAGCGTCGATGGCAAACTGGCGACGCTGGGCGATCGCATTGAAAATGATAAATCCCTGAAAATTCGTATTGATGGCCATCTGGTTTCGATTGCTGAATCCGCCACTGAAGTCTGCCGCGTGCTGGCGTATTACAAACCAGAAGGCGAACTCTGTACCCGTAACGATCCTGAAGGGCGTCCAACGGTATTCGACCGTCTGCCGCGTCTGCGCGGTTCACGCTGGATCGCTGTGGGTCGTCTGGACGTTAACACCTGTGGTCTGATGTTGTTCACCACCGATGGTGAACTGGCGAACCGTCTGATGCACCCAAGCCGTGAAGTTGAGCGTGAATATGCGGTGCGTGTATTCGGCGAAGTGGATGACGATAAAATTCGTCAGCTCAGTAAAGGTGTGCAGTTAGAAGATGGCCCGGCATCGTTCAAAACCATTAAGTTTGCTGGCGGTGAAGGCATCAACCAGTGGTATAACGTCACCCTGACCGAAGGACGTAACCGTGAAGTCCGCCGTTTGTGGGAAGCCGTAGGTGTGCAGGTTAGCCGCCTGATGCGCGTCCGTTATGGCGATATTCAGTTGCCAAAAGGGTTACCTCGCGGTGGCTGGATGGAGATGGAATTACCGGCGGTTAACTACCTGCGTACGCTGGTGGATATGCCGGAAGAGACGGTGACGAAAGTCGCGGTTGAAAAAGACCGTCGTCGTACTAAAGCCAATCAGATTCGTCGCGCGGTAAAACGTCATAGTAATGTAAGCGGCAGCCCACGTCGCGGCGGCAGCAGTAGCAGCCGCAACAGCAGCACGCGGACCAGTGGAACTAACAAGCGCGGTTCCTGATATGCCCGTGACGCCGCATGCAGCGGCGTCACTGTTTTACCAATCTATTCCCTGCTGAGCCTGAATGCCTGCATCAAATGCATGCTTAACCGGGCGCATCTCGGTCACGGTATCCGCCATCTCGAGCAAGGTTCGATGGCAGCCTCGACCGGTGATAATCACACTTTGTTGAACCGGACGTTGTCCCAGCACGCGCACCAGTTCATCCAGATCCAGATAATCCATACTAACCATGTAGGTGATTTCATCGAGGATCACTAAATCCACATGCTCATCGGCAAGCATACGCTTTGCCGCCTGCCAAACCTGTTGGCAGGCGGCAGTATCGGTCTCCCGATTTTGAGTATCCCAGGTAAAGCCGGTGGCCATCACCTGAAATTCCACGCCATGCTGTTCCAGCAAATTGCGCTCACCATTTGGCCATTCACCTTTAATAAACTGCACGGCGGCAACGTTTTTACCGTGCCCGCAAGCGCGTAAAGCCGTACCAAAGGCGGCGGTGGTTTTGCCTTTGCCGTTGCCGGTGAACACCATCAAAATGCCGCGCGCTTCTGTCGCGGCAGCAATCCGCGCATCAACCTGTTCTTTTAAACGCTGCTGTCGTTGCTGATGACGATCACTCATGCGCTGGCTGGCCCCGGTTTACGTCCCGGCTGGGCATCAAAACTGATCCCGGTTTTGCGACGGCTGTCATCACCCATCAAATAAAGGTAAAGCGGCATCAAATCAGCAGGCGTTTTCAGTAAACTGGCATTTTCTTCCGGGAAAGCACTGGCGCGCATTTTAGTGCGAGTGCCACCAGGATTGATGCAATTTACCCGCAGATGACGATTTTTATACTCATCCGCCAGTACCTGCATCATGCCTTCGGTGGCGAATTTCGACACCGCATAGGCCCCCCAGCCTGCACGGCCGGTACGGCCGACGCTCGACGTGGTAAACACCAGTGAACCGGCGTCTGATTTCAGCAGCAGCGGCAGCAAGGCCTGAGTTAAATAAAAGATGGCGTCAAGATTGATCTGCATCACCTTGCGCCAGACGGCAGGATCGAGTTCCGCCAGTGGGACGATCTCACCCAGAATCCCGGCATTGTGCAGTACACCATCGAGCCGTGGCACCAGGGAGGCGATCTGATCGGCCACCTCAGCGCAGCTTTCTGGCGTGGCATGCGACAAGTCCAGCAGCAAATGGGATGCGGGCTGCTTATTCAGCTGATTGATGGCGTGTTCAGTCTGCTGCAGCGTTTCGGCGTTGCGGCCCATCAAAATGACGCGTGCGCCATAGCGCGCATAGGTCAGCGCCGCTTCGCGACCAATGCCGTCAGAAGCGCCGGTGACGAGGATAATGCGATTTTCCAGCAGATCGCTTTTCGGTTGATAATGCACAGCGATGTCCTTTGGCAAGTCAGAGGGTTTTGGGCTTTATGCCTCAATTTGTCGCCAGGTGCAATCACCGCGCCTCGCATTCTGTGCCGCCTGCGGGCATTTCAGGCGACGAAAGTCGTTAAAGCGGGTAAACTCAGCCATTGTTTGTAATTCACTGTTTAATAAGGCGGCAGAATGGATTTACTCTCCAGTTATGGATTATTTCTGGCCAAGGCCGTCACCGTGGTGGTGGCGTTCGCAGCTATTGTTCTGATTGTGCTCAATGCCGCGATGCGTAAACGCCACAGCGGTGGTCAACTGCGCTTTACTCATCTCGACGATGATTATCGTGAAATGAAGGAAGACCTGCAGTTGGCGAAGATGAAGCCACAGGCGCAAAAAGTGTGGCTGAAGCAGCATAAAAAAGAAGAGAAGCAAAAAGCCAAAACCGAGAAGCGCAATGCCAAAGCTGGTGTGAGCGAAGCCGCTAAACCGACACTCTATGTGCTGGAGTTTAAAGGCAGTATGGATGCGGGCGAAGTCAGTTCTTTGCGTGAGGAGATCTCCGCGGTGCTGGCGGTGGCTGTGCCGGGTGATGAAGTCTTGCTGCGTCTGGAAAGCCCGGGTGGCGTGGTGCACGGTTATGGCCTGGCCGCTTCTCAGCTGCAGCGTCTGCGTGATGCGGGCCTGCAGTTAACGGCCGTCGTCGATAAAGTGGCGGCGAGCGGGGGTTATATGATGGCTTGTGTCGCGGATCGCATCGTCGCGGCGCCATTCTCTATCATTGGATCAATTGGTGTGGTCGCGCAGATTCCCAACTTCAACCGTCTGCTGAAACGCAATGATATCGACGTTGAACTGCACACCGCGGGTCAATATAAGCGCACGCTGACCTTGTTTGGTGAGAACACCGATGAGGGACGTGAAAAATTCCAGGAAGATCTCAACGAAACCCATCTGCTGTTCCAAGAGTTTGTCCAGCAGATGCGTCCGACACTGGATTTGGAAAAAGTGGCCACCGGGGAACACTGGTATGGACGCCAGGCGCTGGATTTGGGGCTGATTGATGAGATCGGCACCAGCGATGCGCTGATTATCAAGCAGATGGATCGGTTCAATGTGCTGGGCGTGCACTATGCGCGGAAGAAGAAAATGATGGATCGCTTCACCAACAGCGCCAGTCTGGCGGCCGAGCGGTTAATTCTGAAAATATGGCAGCGTGGTGATAAGCCACTGTTGTGAGCAAGCCCGGCAAATGCCGGGCTTTTTTATGCCAGGTGATAGCGTGAGGAGAGCTCAACGGCAAGGGATTTAAACACGTTAAACACAGCGGTGGTTTTCGCGCTCGGCAGGCCTTCTTCATCTAAGAAATAAGGCCCACGAAACACCAATATCTCGCCCTGCTGAATCACGTCATTGGCTTCCATCCCGGCTAAATAATCGTCGTGCTGCTTGATCATTTGATTGGCTATTTCCAGTAACGCCTGGCGTGAAATGGATTCCGTTTCTACTGACATTGTTCACCTCTTTTTTGACAGCAATCGTTCTCCTTCTATATTACTAGCGAGTTGCGCTGTTCATCAAATCAACGTCCGTCAGCAAAACTGGCGCAAAATTAATCAGAATGCTAATTAAGTTGCGTAACGGATTTTATCAGGTAGAGTGTGGGCGATTCAGCTTTCAGGGAGATCACACCCGGATGTGTGGTGCTGTCAGATGGAAAACCCGCTTCTAATCATAAAGTTGCATAAGTCGATGCAATCTGACCTGAGATTATCCCCGCTGCCTTGAAATGTGAAAAGCTGGCAGCAATATTGAACCCGTTGGGTTTTGGGGCACCGAATCCTCTCCCGTTTATCAGGACGTTTCAATTAGGTAAAGGTACATATGGGTAAAGCACTCGTAATCGTTGAGTCCCCGGCAAAGGCCAAAACAATCAATAAATACCTCGGTAATGACTACGTGGTGAAATCCAGCGTCGGTCATATCCGTGATTTGCCGACCAGCGGTTCAACTGCCCGTAAAACTACCGACGGGGAAAAGGCGAAAACAGGAAAAAAGGTTAAGAAGGATGAGAAGGCCGCATTGGTCAGCCGCATGGGGGTCGATCCCTGGCATGGCTGGGAAGCGGACTATCAGATTCTGCCGGGTAAAGAAAAAGTCGTAGCCGAATTGAAAAGCCTTGCCGCCGATGCTGACCACATCTACCTCGCAACGGACCTTGATCGCGAAGGGGAGGCCATTGCCTGGCACCTGCGGGAAGTGATCGGTGGCGATGACAAGCGGTTTAGCCGCGTGGTGTTCAACGAAATCACCAAAAATGCGATTCGTCAGGCGTTTGAAAAACCGGGCGAACTGAATATTGAACGTGTTAATGCGCAGCAGGCGCGTCGCTTTATGGACCGCGTGGTGGGTTACATGGTTTCCCCGCTGCTGTGGAAGAAAATTGCCCGTGGCTTGTCGGCGGGTCGTGTTCAGTCTGTGGCTGTGCGACTGGTGGTTGAGCGCGAGCACGAAATCAAAGCGTTCGTGCCGGAAGAGTATTGGGAAATCGATGCGGATTTCTCTACGCCGAAAGGCGACGCGCTGGCAATGCAGGTCACGCATCAGGGTGATAAAGCGTTCCGTCCGGTTAATCGCGAGCAAACTCATGCTGCGGTATCCGTGCTGGAAAAAGCGCGTTACGAAGTGCTGGATCGTGAAGACAAACCGACCAGCAGCAAACCCTCTGCGCCTTTTATTACCTCGACGCTGCAGCAAGCGGCGAGTACTCGTCTTGGTTTTGGCGTGAAGAAAACCATGATGATGGCGCAGCGTCTCTACGAAGCGGGTCACATCACCTATATGCGTACTGACTCCACCAACCTGAGTCAGGATGCGGTGGCGATGGCACGCGGCTTTGTGGAGAAGAGTTTTGGTAAGAAGTATCTGCCAGAGTCGCCAATCACGTACGCCAGTAAAGATAATTCGCAGGAAGCTCACGAAGCGATTCGACCTTCGGATGTCAACATCCAGGCAGAACAGCTGAAAGATATGGAAGCTGATGCGCAGAAACTGTACCAGCTGATCTGGCGTCAGTTTGTGGCCTGCCAGATGGTGCCGGCGCAGTATGACTCCACCACCCTGACGGTGGGTGCAGCAGACTTTAAACTGAAAGCGAAAGGCCGCACTTTGCGTTTCGATGGCTGGACAAAAGTGATGCCAGCGCTGCGTAAAAACGATGAAGATTTGACGCTGCCACTGGTTAATGTCGGCGACATGCTTGACCTGAAGGAGCTGATGCCAAGCCAGCACTTCACCAAGCCGCCAGCCCGCTTCAGCGAAGCTTCCTTAGTCCGTGAGTTGGAAAAACGGGGTATTGGCCGTCCATCGACCTATGCCTCAATTATTTCCACCATTCAGGATCGCGGTTACGTGCGGGTAGAAAACCGCCGCTTCTATGCTGAGAAGATGGGTGAAATTGTCACCGATCGTCTGGAACAGAATTTCCGTGAACTGATGAACTATGACTTCACCGCGCGCATGGAAGACAGCCTTGACCAGGTCGCCAATAATGAAGCGCAGTGGAAAGCGGTGCTGGATTCCTTCTTCAGCGATTTCAGTCAGCAGTTAGGTCAGGCCGAGAAAGAGCCAGAAGAGGGCGGCATGCAGCCGAACCAGATGGTGCTGACCTCGATCGACTGCCCGACCTGTAGCCGGCAAATGGGTATCCGTACCGCCAGTACCGGCGTATTTCTCGGCTGCTCCGGTTATGCGCTGCCACCCAAAGAACGCTGCAAACAGACCATCAATCTGATTCCGGAAAATGAGGTTCTCAACGTACTGGAAGGCGATGATGCTGAAACCAATGCGTTGCGTGCCCGTCGTCGTTGCCAGAAGTGTGGCACCGCGATGGACAGCTACCTGATAGACAATCAGCGTAAGCTGCACGTCTGTGGTAACAACCCGGAATGTGACGGCTACGAAATCGAACAGGGCGAATTCCGCATCAAAGGTTATGACGGCCCGATCGTAGAGTGTGAAAAGTGTGGTTCCGAAATGCACCTGAAAATGGGGCGCTTCGGCAAATACATGGCCTGCACCAACGACGAGTGTAAAAATACTCGCAAGATTCTGCGCAATGGTGAAGTTGCACCACCGAAGGAAGACCCGGTACCGTTGCCTGAGCTGGCGTGTGAAAAATCAGATGCCTACTTTGTATTGCGTGACGGTGCGGCAGGGGTATTCCTGGCGGCCAACACCTTCCCGAAATCGCGTGAAACGCGTGCGCCGCTGGTGGAAGAGCTGCAACGTTTTGCTGACCGTCTGCCAGAGAAGCTGAAATACCTGGCGGAAGCGCCAGCGGCGGATCCGGAAGGCAATAAAACGTTAGTGCGTTTTAGCCGTAAAACTAAGCAGCAGTATGTTTCCTCCGAGAAGGAGGGCAAAGCGACTGGCTGGTCGATGTTCTATATCGACGGTAAGTGGCAGGAAGCGAAGAAGTAATTCCCTCAAGGCCAGCATCTGCTGGCCTTTTCATCATCCTTATAGCTAATCGTTCTACATTCTTTCTTTAACTGATATAGTGGTTATAGCTTTTTTTCGTTTCGCTGACACGCTTTCCCTCCTCAACCCTTAATCAAGGCGGAAACACGCCTGCAGGGAATGCTCCTCTGTCGCTACCGGGAAGATATAACTATGAAATTGCAGCAGTTGCGTTACATCGTCGAAGTGGTCAATCACAACCTCAACGTCTCCTCCACCGCTGAAGGTCTCTATACCTCACAACCGGGTATCAGTAAGCAAGTGCGTATGCTGGAAGATGAACTCGGCGTGCAGATTTTTGCGCGTAGCGGGAAACATCTCACTCAGGTGACGCCTGCGGGTGAAGAGATCATCCGGATAGCACGTGAAGTGTTATCGAAGGTCGATGCGATTAAATCTGTCGCGGGTGAACATACCTGGCCCGACAAAGGCTCGCTGTATGTGGCGACCACGCATACTCAGGCGCGTTATGCCTTGCCTGGCGTGATTAAAGGCTTCATCGAGCGTTACCCACGCGTATCGCTGCATATGCATCAGGGATCGCCAACGCAAATTGCTGAAGCCGTGTCGAAGGGCAATGCTGACTTTGCGATCGCGACCGAAGCGCTGCATCTTTACGACGACCTGATTATGTTGCCGTGCTATCACTGGAACCGCGCCATTGTCGTGACGCCAGACCATCCGCTAGCAGGCAAATCGAATGTGACGATTGAAGAGCTGGCTGATTTCCCGCTCGTGACCTACACCTTTGGCTTCACCGGCCGTTCAGAGCTGGATACCGCATTTAACCGTGCAGGATTAACGCCGCGTATTGTCTTTACGGCCACCGACGCTGATGTGATCAAAACGTATGTGCGTCTGGGCTTAGGGGTAGGGGTGATTGCCAGTATGGCAGTGGATCCGGTTTCCGATCCGGATTTGGTGCGAATCGAAGCATCAGAAATTTTTACCAATAGTACAACCAAAATTGGCTTTAGGCGCAGCACATTCCTGCGAAGCTATATGTATGATTTTATTCAACGTTTCGCACCGCATTTGACGCGTGATGTCGTGGATGCCGCGGTCGCATTACGTTCTAATGAAGATATCGAAGCGATGTTCCGCGATATCAAGTTACCTTTCAAATAATCCCCTAACTCATTATATTCACGAGGTGTCCAGTGGGCATCTTGTGAAATTCTCTCTGGTTAGCGCCACAAGATTCTCAAAAAACTTCATTATTTTTTTGTAAATGAAACATCGATCACATGTTTTTTCATTGTTAGTCATTAAATGAGAAACAGTACACAAAATTGACGCTGCCGCTTTGCGGACCGCCAGGAATATTCCCATACTCCAGTTATCAACTGATGAGAAAGGCCTTTTCGTGGGGCTCTTTAAATTAAACTCAAATTTAGAATGGTACTAAATTTGTTTTAACCCAAATTTACAATGTATGTATTAGATGAATAGCTTGATCAGTAATTAAATTTATCTCATCAATCTTTTGGGTTTTGATAAATAGTGTTAATCGTTGTGCTCAATAAAAATAACTGGATTTTCGGACTTAACAAGTTTAGGATTCGTCCTAAATCTTAATCGTTATCAACAATCGTTTTATTGAGAGTGATTATCAAAAACTATGAATACTAGACTGACTGTACAACAAGATTTTCGTACTAAAACTGCCAAGGTTGAGCGCTCTGGTAACGTGCGTCGCAAGGCTTGGTTGACCGTCTTCGCTGCTTCAGCACTGTTCTGGGTAGTGGTGGCATTGATGATCTGGCGTATGTGGGGTTAAGCCATGTGGGCAAATACACTCAGCCGTAAGTCTCCGGTTTCTGCGCGTCAGCCGAACACGTCAACGTGCAAAGCGAAAGAAGTCAAGAGCGCTGAACAGCCTGTGGCGATTCCTGCGTCGTGGGAACTGAGTGACAACCAGCGTAACTTTATCGAATCTTTCATGGATCCGAAGTCGAAATAACGCAGTCTGCGTTTTGTTCTATATATAGACATCTATTCCTCTCTTTACCGGATTATCCGGTGGGCATTTTAAAAGCCCGTCCTTTAACACTCAGCTCTAAAAAAACGGTGTCATCAGTACAACGCTGAAGACGGTGGACTTTTTTTGCCCGGAATACGGGAGGGAGCGACTCAATGAATACCACGACTTTTTCATGGTTTGGCGTTTATGCCTTTTCCATTGCATTTTGGGCTGCGGCCGTGTGGGCAATGATATAATCCAATAACTCAAATTGTACTGACTTTTATTAATGCCCCGACAAACGTCGGGGCATTTTTGTTTGTGCCTTTATGTGTCATTTCGTGTTGTTATCAAATCGTTAACGAAAATGTGGTCTATCTTTAAGCTAAACCTTGCGGTTATTGAGGTTTAAAAGAGAGGCCCATTAAAGGAGGAGCTATGTCGTTAACGTTACGGGAGCAAAGTCAGGATACGCTGGACGTTCGGGCAAAAAAATATCACTACTACAGCCTGCCTAAAGCCGCCCAGCAACTGGGCAATATCGATCGCTTACCCAAATCCATGAAGGTGTTGCTGGAAAACCTACTGCGCTGGCAGGATGGGGATTCGGTGACGGCTGAAGATATTCAGGCATTGGTTGGCTGGCAGAAAGATGCCCATGCCGATCGGGAAATTGCCTATCGCCCAGCACGCGTGTTGATGCAAGACTTTACCGGTGTGCCAGCGGTAGTGGATTTGGCGGCGATGCGTGAAGCGGTAAAACGCCTCGGCGGCGATGTGGCCAAAGTTAACCCCTTATCACCGGTCGATTTAGTAATTGACCACTCGGTGACCGTTGACCATTTTGGTGATGAAGATGCTTTTGAAGAAAATGTGCGTCTGGAGATGGAGCGCAACCACGAACGCTACGTTTTCCTGCGCTGGGGGCAAAAAGCGTTTAATCGTTTCCGCGTAGTGCCGCCCGGCACCGGTATCTGCCATCAGGTTAACCTGGAATACCTGGGGAAATCCGTCTGGCATGAAACGCTAGAAGGCAAAGAGGTCGCTTATCCTGATACCTTAGTCGGCACAGATTCCCATACCACGATGATCAACGCGTTGGGCGTATTAGGCTGGGGTGTTGGCGGTATTGAAGCCGAAGCCGCTATGTTAGGGCAACCCGTTTCTATGTTAATCCCCGACGTTGTCGGTTTCAAACTCACCGGCAAACTGCGTCCCGGCATCACCGCGACCGACTTAGTTTTAACTGTGACGCAAATGCTGCGCAAGCATGGTGTGGTGGGTAAGTTCGTGGAATTTTACGGTGATGGCCTGGCCGATTTGCCGTTGGCCGATCGCGCAACTATCGCCAATATGGCACCGGAATATGGTGCAACCTGCGGTTTCTTCCCCATCGATGAGATTACGCTGAGTTACATGACGCTGACCGGGCGCGATGCAGAACAAGTCGAGCTGGTTGAAGCTTATGCGAAGCAACAAGGGATGTGGCGAAATCCGGGCGACGAACCACGGTTTACCAGCTCACTGGCGCTGGATATGGCAGATGTTGAATCCAGTCTTGCCGGTCCAAAACGACCGCAGGATCGCGTCTCTTTAGGTGATGTACCCGCCGCCTTTGATGCCAGCAACGAACTTGAAGTTAACCATGCGCAGAAAGCGCACAAGACCGTCACGTATCGCGACAGCGAGACCGGCGATAGCTATCAGCTGGAAGATGGCGCGGTGGTCATTTCTGCCATTACCTCTTGTACTAATACGTCCAACCCCAGCGTCTTGATGGCCGCGGGCCTGCTGGCGAAAAATGCGGTTGAGCGTGGCTTGATGCGCAAACCCTGGGTGAAAGCCTCGCTGGCACCGGGATCAAAAGTGGTGTCGGATTATCTCGCGGTGGCTCAACTGACACCTTATCTGGATGAATTAGGTTTCAATTTGGTGGGATATGGTTGTACCACCTGCATCGGTAACTCGGGCCCATTGCCAGATGAAATTGAAAGCGCGATTAAAGAGGGCGATCTGACCGTCGGTGCTGTGCTGTCGGGTAACCGAAACTTCGAAGGGCGCATCCATCCGCTGGTGAAAACTAACTGGCTGGCGTCGCCACCGCTGGTGGTGGCTTATGCACTTGCCGGTAACATGAAACTCAACCTGCAGAACGATCCCATCGGGCAGGACCGGCAGGGCAAGGATGTCTTTCTGCAGGATATCTGGCCATCACCAGAAGAGATCGCCGCCGCAGTGCAGAAAGTGACCAGTGATATGTTCCATAAGGAATACGCCGAGGTCTTCGACGGTACGCCTGAGTGGCAGCAAATCAAAGTCAGTGAAGCCGCGACTTATGACTGGGATGAGGGATCGACATACATCCGCCTGTCGCCGTTCTTTGACGATATGGGCAAAACACCGGAGCCTGTCCAGGATATTAAAGGCGCGCGCATTCTGGCAATGCTGGGTGACTCTGTCACCACCGACCATATTTCGCCAGCGGGCAGCATCAAAGCGGAAAGTCCTGCTGGACGCTATTTGCTGTCGCATGGTGTTGAGCGCACCGATTTCAACTCCTACGGTTCGCGTCGTGGTAACCACGAAGTGATGATGCGCGGGACCTTTGCCAACATTCGTATTCGTAATGAAATGGTGCCGGGCGTGGAAGGGGGATACACCAAACACTTCCCCAGCAATGAACAGCTGGCGATCTACGATGCTGCCATGAAGTATCAGTCCGAAGGTGTGCCACTGGCAGTGGTCGCCGGGAAGGAGTATGGCTCAGGTTCCAGCCGCGACTGGGCTGCGAAAGGCCCACGTTTACAAGGTGTGCGCGTGGTTATTTCTGAGTCGTTCGAGCGTATCCATCGCTCTAACCTGATCGGCATGGGGATCCTGCCGCTGGAATTCCCTGCTGGCGTCACGCGCAAAACACTGGGATTAACCGGGGAGGAGTTTATTGATGTCGAAAACCTTTCCCAGTTGAAACCGGGTTGTACTGTGAATGTCACCCTGACGCGCGTCGATGGTAAAAAAGAGACGCTGGAAACCCGGTGTCGTATCGATACCGGCAATGAGCTGACCTATTACCAGAACGACGGCATATTGCATTATGTGATACGTAATATGCTGAACTAAAGAAAAAGCCGGGAGATTTCCCGGCTTTTTGCTTTCTGCGTTACGCTTTTGGCAGCAGATGACCCATTTTTTCCGCCTTGGTATCAAGGTAGTGGGCATTTTTGGGGTTGCGCCCGACCACTAATGGCACGCGCTCAACAATATTAATTCCCGCTTCGCTCAGAATCTCGACTTTGCGTGGATTGTTCGTCAGCAGGCGGACTTCATTGACGCCCAGCAGTTTAAACATATCGGCACACAGGGTGAAATCACGCTCATCAGCGGCAAATCCCAGTTGATGATTCGCTTCCACCGTATCGTACCCTTTATCCTGCAGGGCATAGGCGCGGATCTTGTTCAGCAGACCGATATTACGGCCTTCCTGACGGTGATATAACAGCACGCCACGACCTTCTTCAGCGATAGCGGTGAGCGCCGCTTCCAGCTGAAAACCACAGTCGCAGCGCAGGCTGAACAGTGCGTCACCGGTAAGACACTCGGAGTGAACGCGGGCCAGCACTGGATTGTGATCGCTAACATCACCGTAAACCAGCGCGACATGATCCTGGCCGGTTGCCAGTTCTTCAAAACCAACCATCAGGAAATCTCCCCATGGCGTGGGCAGTTTGGCTTCTGCTACCCGTTTAAGCTGCATGTGACTCTCCAGAACCTTCAGAGGATGCGCTATCATCATGACAACGCACGGGCCCGATTGGCCCGACAAAACTGACAATATTGTGCCACAACCTGTACCCGGGCCGTTAATCAGTCAGAGTTATTGTAGTGATAAAGCACAATTATCTAAGCTGCAACGGGTATGTTATTCTTTTTTCAGCTAAAGTTATGCCAGCCACGCGAATATCAGCGGATCTAAAAGGAAACGGATGTTAAAAATTGCGCAGCGCACCACCCTGGGAATGCTTTTGTTATTAATCATGCCAGTTGCTGTCTGGCTCTCTGGCTGGCAATGGCAGCCAGGTGAGAGTAGCGCGTTTTTACGGGTACTCTTTTGGATGACCGAAACCGTCACCAGCCCATGGGGCATTTTGACCAGCGTTATCCTCAGCGCCTGGGTTTTATGGTGCTTACGCTTCCGGCTTAAACCCGCCATTTTACTGATCCTCTTCATGAACGGCGCTATTCTTGCTGGCCAGTACACCAAATCTTTCATTAAAGAGCAGGTGCAGGAACCCCGTCCCTATGTGGTTTGGCTGGAGAAGAGTTACGGTATTGATGAAGGGGCGTTTTATCAGCAAAACCGTCAGGGGCGCAGTCAGTTGGTGTCGACTTTAGTGGCTAACGACACTCAGTTGCCGCAATGGCTAAAAAAACACTGGGCGTTTGAAACCGGCTTTGCCTTTCCTTCCGGACATACCATGTTTGCTGCCAGTTGGGCGCTGCTGGTGATTGGCTTACTCTGGCCAAGGCGCCACATCGTGACCGTGGTCGTGCTGTTTTCCTGGGCTACCATGGTCATGGGCAGTCGTTTACTGCTGGGTATGCATTGGCCGCGCGATTTGGTGGTGGCCACCCTGATTTCCTGGCTGCTGGTTACGGTTGCCACATGGCTGGCGCAGCGTTTTTGTGGCCCGCTTACGGTGCCGCGCGAAGAGCAGCAGGAGATTAAGCAGCGTGATGATGGATTGTAATTTCTGCGCGCGCCCCCATATGATTGATTGCGCTTACGGAAAATGCGCTAAGTGATGTGCTGATAAGCAGCATCGGCGGCACTTTTTTGGCATACTTCTACTGGATAACCTCACGACAGGACGCATTGTGAAATATTTGCTGATTTTTCTCGTGGTTTTGGTCATTTTTATCATCTCCGTCACGCTTGGAGCGCATAACGACCAAATCGTCACTTTTAACTATCTGCTGGCGCAGGGTGAATTCCGCATCTCCACATTGCTGGCGAGCCTGTTTGGTGCCGGATTCCTGCTTGGATGGGCAATTTGCGGTCTTTTCTGGTTGCGGATACGTGTTTCTCTCGCTCACGCGCAGCGCAAGCTGAAACGCATGCAGGCGCAGAACGAACAATCAACGGCTGTGACAAATTCTTCTACTGCTGGTCGTCGGGATTAAGTTTCGATGCTTGAATTGCTGTTTTTGCTTCTCCCTGTTGCTGCGGCGTATGGCTGGTATATGGGCCGTCGCAGTGCACATCAGGATAAGCAACAGGAAGCCAATCGTCTGTCACGTGAGTACGTTGCCGGCGTAAACTTCCTGCTTTCCAATCAACAGGACAAAGCTGTCGATCTCTTTCTGGATATGCTGAAGGAGGACAGCGGCACAGTTGAAGCTCACCTGACGCTCGGCAATCTGTTCCGTTCACGCGGCGAAGTTGATCGCGCCATTCGCATCCACCAATCCCTGATGGAAAGCGCTTCCCTGAGCTATGAACAGCGCCTGTTGGCTATCCAGCAACTGGGACGCGATTACATGGCCGCCGGGTTTTACGATCGCGCCGAGGACATGTTTAGCCAGCTTATTGATGAAACCGACTTCCGTATCGGTGCGCTGCAACAGCTGATACAGATTCATCAGGCAACCAGTGACTGGCAGAAAGCCATCGAAGTGGCGGAAAGATTGGTCAAGCTCGGCAAAGAGAAGCACAAGGGCGAAATTGCCCATTTCTACTGCGAGCTTGCGCTTCAGGCGTTGAGCAGTGACGATCTTGATCGCGCCATGAGCTTACTGAAAAAGGGTGAATCGGCCGATCACCAAAGCGCGCGCGTTTCCATTATGATGGGCCGCATCTTTATGGAGCAGGGCGAATACGCTAAAGCAACGGCCCGTCTGCAGCGCGTACTGGATCAAGATAAAGAGCTGGTGAGCGAAACCTTATCGATGCTCGAAACCTGCTATCAGCGACTGAATCAGCCTGAAGATTGGGCGCAATTTTTACAACGCTGCGTTGAGGAGAATACCGGCGCGGCCGCTGAACTTTACCTCTCTGATATCCTCGAACAGCAGCAGGGGCCTGAAGCGGCGCAGTTATACATTAATCGCCAGTTACAGCGCCATCCGACCATGCGCGTGTTCCATCGCTTGATGGATTTCCACCTGCATGAAGCAGAAGACGGTCGTGCCAAAGAGAGCCTGATGGTGCTGCGCGATATGGTGGGCGAACAGATTCGCACCAAACCACGCTACCGCTGCCAAAAGTGCGGATTTACCGCGCATGCGCTTTATTGGCATTGCCCATCCTGCCGCGCATGGTCTTCTGTGAAACCAATCCGCGGACTTGACGGCCAGTAACGGCCGTTTTTTTATTATAACCGCATGATAGTTACAACATACTATGATCTTGAATTCTTAGAGAGAGTCGTGGCACTGTGCAGCCTTCGGTCGATCATCGGTTTAAAGCGCGCTGTGAGATTGTCGGGAAGGGCATGCACGGGTAGAATGCTTGCCGTTTGTCCATTGCGCCCGCGGGTGCCTGCCTTTGAGGAAACGTTATGCCTGTAACCACTTCACCGATTCTGGTGGCGCTCGACTATCAAAATCTCGACAGCGCACTGCAGTTTGTGGACCGCATTGACCCGAGCCAGTGCCGCCTGAAAGTCGGCAAAGAGATGTTTACGCTATTTGGCCCGTCACTGGTGAAAACACTGCAGTCGCGTGGTTTTGACGTTTTTCTCGATCTGAAGTTTCATGATATTCCGAATACAACCGCGCACGCGGTAGCCGCGGCTGCCGATCTCGGTGTGTGGATGGTTAATGTTCACGCCAGTGGCGGGGCGCGGATGATGAATGCGGCTCGTGAAGCGCTGCTGCCTTTTGGCAAAGATGCGCCATTGTTGATTGCGGTAACCGTATTAACCAGCATGGATGAAGACGATCTCAGAGGTCTCGGCATTACGCTTTCTCCCGCTCAGCAGGCGGAACGTCTGGCTCGCCTGACGCGTGAGTGTGGCCTGGATGGCGTGGTCTGTTCCGCTCAGGAAGCTGAGCACTTTAAACAGGTGTTAGGTCAGGATTTCGCACTGGTGACCCCAGGTATTCGTCCGGCAGGCAGTGATGCGGGCGATCAACGCCGTATCATGACGCCACAGCAGGCAAAACTGGCTGGCGTGGATTACATGGTGATTGGGCGTCCGATCACCCAATCCAATGATCCGGCTGCAACGCTGCACAATATCCTGCAAAGTTTACAGGAGGCCTAATGGCTCAGGACAACCGACTGGTTTACTCCACTGAAACTGGCCGAATCGCACAGGAAGAAGAAAAAGCGCCGCGCCCGCAAGGGGACGGCATAGTGCGCATTCAACGCCAGACCAGCGGCCGTAAAGGCAAAGGCGTCTGCCTGATTACCGGTATCGATTTGGATGACGATGCGCTCAACAAGCTGGCAGTAGAACTGAAGAAAAAATGTGGTTGTGGTGGGTCACTCAAAGATGGCGTGATCGAGATTCAAGGCGATAAACGTGATCTCTTGAAAGCACTACTTGAAGCCAAAGGCATGAAGGTTAAATTAGCCGGTGGTTAATAAAAACGGGCCGCACACTGTGCGGCCCGTGATGCTGTAGATGCGCTGCGTAGCCTGAATCTTTATCGTTATTTAGAAACCTGATGGCCGATAATACCGCCAACGGCTGCACCACCCACTGTACCCAGTGCACTTCCGTTAGTCAGGACAGAACCACCGATTGCACCCGCCCCCGCCCCGATGGCGGTGTTACGGTCGCGTTTTGACCAGTTCGAACAACCACTCAAGGCAACAACCAGGGTGGCAGCTAATACCGCAACGGTCATACGTTTCATTGTTGTCGTCATCTCTTTCTCCTTGATTGTATGTACAGAGGCAACCTTGTAAGTATAGATGTTGCGCAACGAAGTACGTCATCCCTGCGTGTCATTCATTGTTCACTTTGATGCCCGCGTACAGCGCTTTAATGGGCGAACTAACCGGTGGAAACCGTACCGCTCCTGACTTTAGCCAGCTGAAGCAAAGCTAAATTCCTCCAGGATAGAAAATTCTTAATTTACGCCACACTTCTTCGGTCTCAGCGACTTTCCGCTGCTTTTACAGCGATTCGATCCATAACGTTTTCTCTGCTTGTTCAGCACAATTCAGCTATCACAGTTCGCAGGAGAAATAATCATGCTGGAATTGCTCAAGCAGCAGGTGCTGGAAGCCAACCTTGACTTACCGCGCTATAACCTGGTCACTTTCACCTGGGGCAACGTTAGCGCCATTGACCGCGACCATGGTCTGCTGGTGATCAAACCTTCGGGCGTGAAATACGAGAAAATGCAGCGTGACGATATGGTGGTGGTGGAGTTAGCCAGCGGCAAAGTGGTGGAAGGGGCGCTACGTCCGTCATCCGATACGGCCACCCATCGCGCGCTGTATCTTGCCTGGCCAGAGATTGGCGGCATTGTGCATACTCACTCGCGCCACGCCACGATTTGGGCGCAGGCCGGACGCGACATTTTGGCTCTGGGTACAACACATGCGGATGATTTCTACGGCACCATTCCCTGTACGCGTGCGATGAAGCGTGAGGAGATACAGCAAGAGTATGAATGGAACACCGGGCAGGTGATTATCGAAAGCTTTGCGCAACGCCGCATTAAACCCGCCGACATTCCTGCTGCGCTGGTCAACTCGCACGGCCCCTTTGCCTGGGGTAAAGACGCGGATGCAGCTGTGCACAGTGCGGTGGTGCTGGAAGAAGTGGCTTACATGGCACTTCACACCGAACAACTGCGCAGCGAATTGCCTCCGATTTCGCAGAATTTACTCGATCTGCATTATCTGCGTAAGCATGGCAAGAATGCATGGTACGGGCAGAATTGAACATTGAAACTTCATTGAGGCGCCAGAGGGCGCCTTAATTTTTTGCTATTTAGCACTGGTATGGCGATGCATATCATAAAAAAGAAATGTCAAATCTATAAAAATAAAACACCGTTTCATTAATATCGATTCGATCACTTTTTCCCTGACTGCCAGTGGTTATCTTGCCTGCCATGCCATCCGGCGAACGATAACGTACCTCCTTCTGGCTCAGTAAAGGTGACACAACTATGCATATCAAACGTGCAATCGATAAGATTCCAGGCGGTATGATGTTAATCCCGCTGTTTTTGGGCGCGCTTTGCCACACGTTTTCACCCGGCGCAGGAAAATACTTTGGCTCTTTTACTAACGGCCTGATGACGGGCACTGTGCCGATTCTGGCGGTATGGTTTTTCTGCATGGGGGCATCGATCAAACTCAGCGCAACCGGAACCGTGCTGCGTAAATCCGGCACCCTGGTATTAACCAAAATCGCCGTTGCCTGGGTAGTGGCTGCCGTGGCATCCCGCATGATGCCGGAAAATGGCGTAGAAGTCGGTATGTTTGCTGGTTTATCCACGCTAGCTTTGGTTGCTGCGATGGACATGACCAATGGCGGCCTTTATGCCTCCATCATGCAGCAATACGGTTCAAAAGAAGAAGCAGGCGCGTTTGTGCTGATGTCGCTGGAATCGGGTCCGCTGATGACCATGGTGATCCTGGGGACCGCAGGCATTGCTTCGTTTGAGCCACACGTGTTTGTTGGCGCGGTGTTGCCCTTTATTGTCGGTTTCGCGCTTGGCAATCTTGACCCGGAATTGCGCGAATTCTTTGGCAAAGCCGTACATACCTTAATCCCGTTCTTTGCCTTCGCTTTGGGTAACACCATCGATTTGGCGGTGATCGCACAAACCGGTTTATTGGGCGTATTGCTCGGTGTTGCCGTCATCATCATCACCGGTATCCCACTCATTATTGCCGACCGATTAATTGGTGGTGGTGATGGCACGGCTGGGATCGCAGCATCCAGCACCGCAGGCGCGGCAGTGGCGACGCCGGTGCTGATTGCCGAGATGCTGCCACAGTTTAAACCGGTCGCTCCCGCAGCCACCGCACTGGTGGCGACATCCGTTATTGTGACTTCTGTATTAGTACCGATTATCACCGCCGTCTATTCAAAACGCGTTAAGCGTTTTCATGTGGCGGTAGGACAGCGCGCTGCCATCAAGTAAGCCTGCTTATCTTTCCCCGACCCCATGGTCGGGGATATCTCTGGATTTTACTTTATAAATCAATCTCTCATTTGGTCTGGCCTCACTCTGGATTACGCTGATGTTGCGTTTAACGCATCACATAACTAGAGGATGAGACTATGACAGTAATTAACCAACCAACTTGCAGATTGTTTACCGAAGTCGGACAAACCACCCAGCTGGCGGCCTACTATGAAGAGGGTCGACACACCATGTGGATGATGCTGCGTGCCCAACCGCGCCCCAGTTTCAACCACGAATTAATCGAGGAGATCATGAATCTGAGCTATGCCGCTCAGCGTTCGGGTTTGCCGATTGATTTTTGGGTGACGGGTTCGCTGGTGCCGCAGATGTTCAACGCCGGTGGCGATTTACGTTTCTTTGTAGAGTGCATTCGTAACAACCGTCGTGAAGCGCTGCGGGCCTATGCGCGTGCCTGCGTGGATTGCATCCATTCGGCAGCGCGGGGTTTTGATACCGGAGCGGTGACGCTGGCGATGATTGAAGGGAGTGCATTGGGTGGTGGCTTTGAAGCCGCGCTGGCCCATCACTTCATTCTGGCGCAGAACTCTGCACGGATGGGGTTCCCGGAGATCGCGTTCAATCTGTTCCCTGGCATGGGCGGCTATTCACTGGTGGCACGGCGTTCCGGCATGAAGCTGGCCGAAGAGCTGATCTGTGAAGGGGAATCACATAGCGCAGAGTGGTATGAGACGCGCGGTCTGGTAGATAAAGTCTTCCAGCCAGGCGATGCTTACCGTACTACGCGTACCTTTATCGATACGCTACGTCCGAAGCTGAATGGTGTGCGTGCCATGTTGAAAGCGCGCCAGCGCGTACTGCAACTCTCGCGAGCCGAGCTGATGGATATTACGGAAGATTGGGTGGATTACGCCTTTACACTGGAGCCTAAAGACATTGCTTACATGGAACGACTGGTGCAACTACAGAACCGTCATAGCGCATCCCTGCGCAAAGCCGGATAATCGAGAGCAGCGTTAAACGCGGGCAGGATGCTTAGCCAGCCAATGCCCGAGCTGTTCTGCGGGCATTGGTTTTGCATAAAGATAACCCTGACGCCCATCGACACCGTTGGTCATCACAAACTTCTCCTCAGCTTTGGTTTCAATCCCTTCCGCAATGACTTGCAGATCGAGGGTTTTGGCCACGGCGACAATGGCACGGACCAAAGATTGCGCCACCGGTTGTTTGTTGATGTTACGTACGAAACTTTGATCCAGTTTGATTGCATCAATGGGCACGCGAGCTAACTGGGAAAGCGAGGAATAACCTGTACCAAAGTCATCAAGATGAACCTGAGCCCCCAGTTCCTGGAACTGCTTCATCAGCGTGAGTGCACCGGCTTCGTTCTCAATCAGGCAGCTTTCGGTGAGCTCGATATCAATGGGACAATCCGTGAGGCCGGCTTCGCTCAGCGCCTGCTTTAAATCGGTATAGATACTTTGGTCAATCAATTGTTTAGCCGAAACATTAACGGCAACGCGCAGGTAAATTCCCTCGCTGCGCCACTGAATAATTTGTTGCAGAACGTTCAGCATCACCCAGCGGCCGAGCGGCACGATGAGGCCCGATTCTTCAGCATACGAGATAAAGTCGCCAGGCGGCACCAGACCGCGCTCGACGGAATTCCAGCGCACCAATGCTTCTGCGCTGCGCACTTCGCCGTCACGATCTAATTTGGGCTGGTAGTACACCACCAGATGCTCCAGCTCGAGCGCTTTACGCAGGTTGGTATCAAGCCAGAGATATTCGAAAACACGCTGATTCATCTCGTTAGCGAACACGCAGAATTTACCGCGCCCATTCTCTTTGGCGTGATACATCGCGGTATCGGCGTTGCGAATCAGACTTTCCCGATCCTCGCCGTGCAGCGGGGCCAGGGCGATACCAATCGAGCAGCCGCTGTAGACTTCGATCAAACCGACGCGGAAGGGTTGACGCAGGCGCTCAAGAATACGTGATGCCATGGCTTCCAGCGCAGCCTGGCTGGTATGTTCTGCCAGTACCACGAACTCATCCCCACCAAGACGGGCCAGCGTCTGATCTTTGCCCAGACAGCTGAGAATGGCGAGGGAGACCGCTTGCAGCAGTTGGTCGCCAAACATATGGCCGTAGGCGTCGTTCACCTTCTTAAAATTGTCCAGATCGAGATAAACCACGCCAGTTTGACTGCCATTGGCTAATTCCAGTGCCAGACTAATCTGTTGATGGATGGCATTGCGGTTCGGTAAACCGGTCACCGTATCAGTATTTGCGAGGACGCGTAAGCGTTCCTGAGCACGTCGCTCTTCTGTGATGTCGGTTCCAGAACAGATGAGGAAAATTTCATTTTTCCCACTACCACTGTGCACAAACTTATTACGAAACAGAAACAGTCGCTGGCCTTTTTTGGTTTTGATCCAGCGCTCTACTTCATAAGAGTTGCCATCGCGAAAGAAGCCCGAAATGTTGCGACGCGAAGCCTGCGCTTCCTGTTTGGTCATAAACAGCTGAAACACGTTGCGGCCGATCACTTCCTGCTCTTTGAGCCCGGTGTACTCTTCGCTTAAGCGGTTGAATCGCTGGATGTTGCCACGCTGATCGAGGATGACAATCACCGAATTTGCTTCGGAGACCACTTGTTCAGCGAAGGATAAACCCAGCGTTAAATCACGCGCTACGGAGGAGGTATCACCCCAGGCAGAAGAGGTGCCGGCCCATGTTGATTGGTTGACCTTGCGGCCGACAAAGTGCATAGGCACCGGCGCACCGCGCAGGGAGAGGGTCAGGTTGATACTGGAGGTGATCACCGTCATCGCACGCAGCAAACTGGCCTGCGCGGGGGTTAATGGAACCGCCAAATTGGTATTGGCATTCTCATCTTCGGCAAAATGCAAAGCATCGCTATCTGAAGTTAAACGCCAATGAGGGCTGGTTGTGCCAAACAGGGTGTATAGCAACGTTTGCCCTTGTTCATCGGTCATGGAAACTTCCTCCGGGGAAATGCTGAGCAGGCGGTATCTCATTATTTTAGCAACAGTATTCAACCTCCTGCGTTAGCACAAGATGCAAACCAAATATATTTTTGTTTTCACTAAAGAATGGCACGAAAAAGCCCCGAAAATCGGGGCTTAAAAATGTCAGCAAGGACACTTGCCGAGCTTGCCTGCCTGGCTGGGAAAACGGGCCTCAAGGCAGTAGCGATGAAAGGCTCGCTCATCCATCGGCGTTTGCCCGGGATGGTGCTCACGCATATGCTTCAGATAAGTTTGATAGTCGTGAACGCCAACCATTAAGCGAAAACTTTGCTTCAATCCCTGCCATATTTGTTGCCAGCGATTAAGAGTTTGCCCGGTGGCCTGGGGTGCGATCGGTAAGCAATGCTGAATGTGCCAGACACCAATCGGTTTTTTCCAGCGATGAATGGACTCAGACATTCCGCACCTCCTCACGCAGGGAGACTTCGGACTCATGGGTGGTAGGTACCTGACTGCCCAGGGCACGGCGAATAACAAAGAACGCTGCAATCAACATGGTGACGGCCACCAGCATAAAGAAGCCACACAGGGCCGCGTTAATTTGATTGCTAAACACGATGGTTTGCATGTCCGCCACGGTTTTCGCCGGGGCGATAATCACCCCCTCATCAATTCCTTTACGGAACTTGTTGGCTTGCGCAAGGAAGCCAATGGAGGGCTTCTCGTGGAAAATCTTCTGCCAACCGGCGGTCATGGAGGTCACAAACAGCCAGGCGGTCGGTAAAATCGTCACCCACGCGTAACGCTGTTTCTTCATTTTGAACAGCACCACGGTGCCGAGAATCAGCGCCATTGAGGCCAGCATCTGGTTGCCAATGCCAAACAGCGGCCAAAGGGTATTGATGCCGCCCAGCGGATCGACGACACCCTGGTAGACAAAGAAGCCCCATCCGGCTACGGCCACCGTGGTGCCCGCCATATTGCCCAGCCAGGAACGGTTGTTGGCCATGGAGGGCACCACGGTGCCAACCAAATCCTGCACCATAAAGCGACAGGCGCGGGTACCGGCATCGACCGCCGTCAGGATAAACAGCGCTTCAAACAGGATGGCGAAGTGATACCAGAACGCCATCATCACCCGGCTGTTAAATACCTCGGTGATGATGTGCGCCATCCCCACGGCGAAGGTTGGTGCGCCACCTGCCCGCGAGAGGACAGTACTTTCACCCACATCGCGCGCGATACCGCTCAGCATCTCCGGCGTCACGACAAAGCCCCAGCCGTTAATCACTTGCGAAGCGCTCTCAACGGTGGTACCGATCAGTGCTGCGGGTGAGTTCATCGCAAAATAGACGCCCGGATCGAGCACCGAGGCACATATCAGCGCCATGATCGCCACGAAGGATTCCATCAGCATCGCACCATAGCCGATGAATCGGATATGACTTTCACGCTCCACCAGTTTTGGCGTGGTGCCACTGGAGACCAGCGCATGGAAACCGGAGATGGCGCCACAGGCGATAGTGATAAACAGGAACGGGAACAGCGCACCCGAGAACACCGGACCGCTACCGTCGATAAATTTGGTCACTGCCGGCATCTTTAGTTCCGGCATCGCAAACACAATGCCAATTGCCAGACCAATGATGACGCCGATCTTCAGGAAAGTTGACAGGTAATCACGCGGAGCCAGCAGCAGCCACACCGGCAGCGAAGAGGCGACGAAGCCATAGATCACCAGCACCCAGGTCAGTTCGGTGCCTTTCAGTGTGAAGAGCGGTCCCCAATAAGGATCGGCAGCCACATCGCCACCGTAAATGATCGCCGCCATCATCAGCACAAAGCCGATAATCGACACTTCAGCGATCTTGCCGGGGCGCAGATAGCGCATATACACGCCCATAAACAGCGCGATTGGAATGGTTGCGGCGATGGTAAACAGTCCCCACGGACTGTTGGCTAACGCTTTCACCACCACCAGCGCCAGCGCTGACAGGATGATGATCATCACGCCAAGCGCACCGAGCATGGTGACCACGCCCGCAAACGAACCCAGCTCCTGACGTGCCATTTCGCCGAGCGAGCGACCATCGCGGCGCGTGGAGATGAACAGGATCAGGAAATCTTGCACCGCACCGGCCATCATCACGCCGACCAGAATCCAGATGGTGCCAGGCAGAAAGCCCATTTGCGCCGCGAGGATTGGGCCAACCAGCGGACCTGCACCAGCAATCGCCGCAAAGTGGTGGCCAAACAGCACCCATTTGTTAGTGGGCACATAATCGAGACCATCATTCAGCCGTTCTGCAGGCGTGCGGCGACGATCATCCAGTTCGAAAATACGTTCAGCGATAAACAGGCTGTAGAAGCGATAAGCAATGCTGTAGCAGGCAACGGATGCAATAACCAGCCAGACGGCGTTGACGTGTTCGCCACGGCTGAGCGCCAGCATGGCAAACGCACCCGCACCAATTAACGCCACCGCTAACCAGATCAATCCGGTTTTGACGTTGTTCATGAGTTAACTCCTTGTAGAGACCGGGAAAATAGGCGATCGGATACAACAAGTTAAAAGTAATGTAATGAATTGTTAACGACAGGGATTCGAATCAGAAGTGTGAAGCGGAAGGCAAATTTAACAACAGATAAAACTTAGGGGGAAAAATGCGGGATAACGGCTGTTATCCCGCAGATATTCATGCTCAGGCAGCCGGGCGCGCCACCACGCTACGGGTTTCCATACGCACTTCGGCGATGGTCACGTCGATAATGTCGGTCACGCGATAAGCGACTTCGCCTTTGATCTGCACGGTGCCGCTCTCTTGTGAGCACACCAGTTCATCACGCACCGCGTGGATGAACGGGGCAGGGATAAAGGCAACGGCGCCGTTCTCCAGCAGACGTACGCGCATACCGCCACGAGACACGTCGATGATCTCGGCGCTGAATTTGCGATCGGTCCCGGCAGACGGCGCGAGGAAGCGCGCATACAGCCAGTCACCCACATCACGTTCGGCCATGCGGTTCAGGCGACGACGCTCACTCATAATGGCGGTGAACTCGTCTTTTGGACGGGCAATGCTGTCGCCGCGCACAATGGCTTTCAGCAGGCGATGGTTGATCATATCGCCGAATTTACGAATCGGCGATGTCCAGGTCGCATAGGCTTCGAGGCCCAGACCAAAGTGCGGACCCGGTTCGGTGCCGACTTCAGCGAAGCTCTGGAAGCGACGAATGCGGCTGTCGAGGTACTGCGTTGGCTGGGCATCCAGTTCACGACGCAGCTGGCGGAAACCTTCCAGCGTGGTGATCGCCTGAGGATCCACGGTAATACCGTGACCGGCCAGCACGCCAGCAGCTTGCTCTGCGTTTGCCAGATCGAAGCCGGTGTGCAGGTTATAGATACCGAAGCCCAGCTTCTCCTGCAGCACTTTGGCCGCGCAGACGTTAGCCAGAATCATCGATTCTTCAACGATGCGGTTGGCGATGCGACGTGGCTCAGAAATGATATCCAGCACTTCGCCTTTTTCACCCAGCACAAAGCGGTAATCAGGGCGATCTTTGAACACCAGCGCGTGAGTTTGACGCCACTCGCTGCGCGCCAGACACACACGATGCAACAAGCGAATCTGCCCGGCGATCGCCTCATTCTCTGGCTGCCAGCTACCGGCGTTTTCCAGCCAGTCTGACACTTCGTCATAGACCAGTTTGGCTTTAGATTCGATCCAGGCCGCAAAGAAATGCACTTCACCCGTTACGCTGCCGTCTGCCGTGAGCGTCACGCGACAGGCCAGCGCTGGACGACGCACATTTGGGCGCAGCGAACAGATGTCATCAGACAGTTCGCGCGGCAGCATAGGGATGTTGAAGCCAGGTAAATAGTTGGTGAACGCGCGCTTTGAAGCCAGCTTATCCAGCTCGCTGCCTTCCGCAACGTAAGCGGTCGGATCGGCAATCGCGATGGTCAGCTGCAGATTGCCGTCAGCCTGCTCTTCAACATACAGCGCATCATCCATATCTTCGGTGCTGGCGCTATCGATGGTGACGAAGTTCAGCGCGGTAAGGTCTTCGCGCTGCAGGTGCTCATCCAGCATTTCGCCGAAGCCAACGTTCGGGGCTTCGCGCTCCAGATTATGGCGCGACAGGGTGACCCACCACGGCGCAAGATGATCGTCCGCAGTGACAATGAATTCGGTCAGTTCAGCATAGAATCCGCGATCGCCTTTCAGCGGATGGCGGCGCATTTCCGCCACGGCCCAGTCGCCATTCTGAAAATCATGGGTGACGTCGCGGGCAGTGCGGCACTGGATCGCCTCTTTCAGCAGCGGATGGTCAGGCACAATCGACAAACGATCGTCCTTCTTCTGCACGCGGCCCACAAAGCGGGTCAGGAACGGCTCAATCAGGGTTTCCGGCTCGGCGCTCTCGCGATCTTTATCAGTGTGGATCACCGCAGAAATACGGTCACCGTGCATCACTTTTTTCATCTGCGGAGGGGGAATGAAGTAGCTTTTTTGGGCATCGACTTCGAGGAAGCCAAAGCCTTTTTCCGTGCCTTTCACAACACCTTCGGCGCGCGGAGTTTGCGCGTGAAGCTTCTCTTTAAGCTGCGCGAGCAGCGGGTTATCCTGGAACATAATGTATTTAGTTTCGTGGCCTAAGAGCGGTGGACAGTTTTACGCGAATCAGGGGCGCGCGGCAAGGCCAAAACAGGCTAAAAAGCCGCATTACGCGGCTTTTTACCTTCTGATAACGCTGACGACTCAGGCAATACGTTGGGTCGGTTCAGCGGCGGTTAACGCCAGTTTTACCGGCACCGATTTCGAGGTCGGCGTCCCGCTGCCGTCACCATAGCTGGAGAGCGGCACCAGCGGGTTGGTTTCCGGATAATAGGCCGCGAGATTACCGCGCGGAATGTTATACGGCACCAGCTTAAAGCCACTCACACGACGCGTCAGGCCATCATTCCACAGTGTTTCGATATCCACCAATTGGCCTTCACTGAAGCCGAGTGATGCCATGTCATCCGGGTGGATAAACACCACTTCACGCTGACCATACACACCACGATAACGGTCATCGAGGCCGTAAATGGTGGTGTTGTACTGGTCATGCGAACGCAGGGTTTGCAACGTGAACGGCACCTCCACTTCGCTGCCCAGCTGTGGGAACAGCGAGGTTGGCAAGGCTGCCGCGCTGAACTCCGCCCGTTTGCTTGGTGTATTAAAACGCAACTCCGCTGCTGCGCTACCCAGGTAGAATCCACCCGGAATATTACACTTGTTATTGAAGTCAGCAAAGCCAGGAATGGTGGCGCCAATGTGATCACGGATCACGTTGTAATCATCGGCCATGCCCAGCCAGTCAATCTTGTCGCTACCCAGCGTGGCGTGTGCAATACCGGCCACAATCGCGGTTTCGGAGCGCTGGGTGTCTGCCAGAGGAATACCCACACCTTCTGAGGCGTGCACCATGCTGAAAGAGTCTTCAACGGTGATGAACTGGTTACCGCTGGCCTGACGATCGCGCTCAGTACGGCCGAGCGTCGGCAGAATCAAACCTTCGTGGCCCGGCACCAGATGGCTGCGATTGAGTTTTGTGCTGATGTGCACGGTCAGACCGCAATGCTGAAGCGCTTCCTCCGTCACCGGGGAATCGGGTGCGGCAGCCGCAAGGTTGCCGCCCAGAGCGATTAACACTTTTACTTCATCACGCAGCATCGCGCCCAGCGCTTCAACGGTGTTATGACCGTGTTCACGCGGCGGTTCGAAGCCGAAATGCGCGCCTAAGGCATCAAGGAACGGCTTATTGGGTTTCTCATCGATCCCCATGGTGCGGTTCCCCTGCACGTTACTGTGGCCGCGCACCGGACACAGGCCAGCGCCTTTTTTACCCAGCTGTCCAAACAGCAGTTGCAGGTTGGTTATCTCACGCACCGTATCAACGGAGTGTTTATGCTGAGTCACGCCCATCGCCCAGGTAATGATGACACGCTCAGCACTTTGGTAGATCGCGGCCGCTTCCCGAATCTGCGCTTCGCTCAGGCCGGATTGACGCACGATATCGTCCCAGCGCGTGTTATCCACGGCAGCCAGATAGCTCTCAATGCCATGGGTGTTGGCGTCGATAAATTCTTGATCGAAGATGCCCGGTTCACCCGCAGCTAAACGCTTGCGTTGCACTTCCAGCAGAGTTTTCACCATGCCGCGAATCGCTGCCATGTCACCGCCAAGATTGGGCTGATAATAGGCAGAACTAATGGTTCCCGCCATGGAGGTGACGACTTCCAGTGGTTTCTGCGGGTCGGCAAAACGTTCCAGCCCACGCTCGCGCAAGGTATTAAAGGTAACGATTTTCGCACCGTGATCGGCCGCGTGGCGCAGGCTGTGCAGCATACGTGGATGGTTAGTCCCCGGATTCTGACCGATAACGAAAATCGCATCAGCGTGGTCAAAATCATCCAGGCGGATGGTGCCTTTACCGACGCCGATGCTGCGCTTCAAGCCGGTGCCGCTGGCTTCGTGGCACATGTTTGAACAGTCAGGGAAGTTATTGGTGCCCATCACGCGGCCGAACAGCTGATAGAGCCATGAGGCTTCGTTACTGGCGCGACCGGAAGTGTAAAGCTCCATCTGGTCGGGATGGTCCATCGCCTTGAGGTGACGGGCAATCATCGCCAACGCATCATCCCAGCTGATCGGTTCATAGTGATCGGTGGCGCTGTTATAGCGCATCGGATGCGTCAGGCGTCCCTGATACTCAAGGAAATAGTCGCTCTGTTGATACAGGGTGCTCACGCTGTGCTGAGCGAAAAACTCGGGCTCCACCACGCGGCGAGTCGCTTCCCAGGTCACGGCTTTCGCGCCGTTCTCACAGAAGCTGAAGGTGCTCTTGTTGTCATCACCCCATGCACAACCCGGGCAGTCAAAGCCACGCGCTTTGTTCATGCGCATCAAATTGCGCATGTTTTTCAGCGCAGCTTTACTATCAAGGACGAAACGGGTGGTTGCTTCCAAAGAACCCCAGCCGCCAGCAGCGGCACGATAAGGCTGAATTTTACGTTTAAATTTCATAGTCGTTGCAGGCTTATTGTTTATGAATTGTTATCAGAATATGACTTCTGTTGTGAGGAAGTGTGCGACTGACAGCAAAAGTTGTCTAATTGATTGGTTTAATGGTGCGATAGGCGGCGTTTATCGCGTTCAAGCCCGCAGAAGCGTGATGCAGTTCAAACTTTATCCGCTGGCAGGACCGGGCTGCGACGTGAGAATCCAATAACTGGCTAATAATTGCTCTTTCTATCGATGAAAGGGCGCGCACCATGAAGAATCTTGCCAGCCAAATTCATGCCTTCGGTAAAGCATTAATGATGCCGATCTCCGTTATTGCCGCTGCCGGTATCTTTCTCGGTCTGGCTGCCGCGATGCAGAATCCCGCCGTCACCGGTGATGCCTTTGCCAATCTACAGGTGCCACAGCTGATTATTGGCTTTATCCGCAAAGTGGCGGCGGCTTTATTTGCCAATCTGCCCGTGTTCTTCGCCGTTGCCAGCGCCATCGGTCTGGCGAAAGCGGAGAAGCCTACTGCGGCTTTTGCGGCAGTCATTGGCTATGTCGTGATGAATGTGGGCATCAGTGCTACGCTGGCCGCCAAAGGGCTGACGGCGGCTACTACGACCCCAGAAGCCTTACAGCAAGCAGGCCTGGATCAAACCACGGCGATGATGACCTCGGCAGAGTACATCGAGATGCTGGGCATCTTTACTTACAACATGAGTGTGCTTGGCGGCGTGATTGCCGGGCTGGTCACCGTGGCACTGCATAATCGCTTTTACACGCAACCATTGCCGACGGCGATTAGCTTTTTCGGCGGGCGGCGCTTTGTCCCCATCGTCACCGTTATCGTCTTGCCGCTGATTGGCGTGCTGCTGGCCTTCATCTGGCCCACGATCGGCGAAGGCATTGCCTGGGTCGGCAAGATGATTGGGAAAAGCGGCCAGTACGGCGCGTTTCTGCTGGGAACCGGCGAACGTCTGCTTATCCCGACTGGCTTGCACCATATACTCAATGAAACAGTGCGTTTCACCCCTATCGGTGGCATGGCGACGGTGGACGGGCAAACCATTGTTGGTGCACTGAATATCTTCAACACTTCGCTCACCCATCCAGGCGCTATACCTGATGAGACGGTGCGCAGTGCCACCCAATTCCTGGCTCAGGGTAAAATCCCGGTGATGATGTTCGGCTTGCCTGCTGCTGCACTGGCGATCTACCACACCGCGCGCCCGGAGCATAAACAGCGGGTTAAAGCGCTGGTGATGGCAGGTGCGTTGACCTCCTTCACCACCGGCATCACTGAACCGCTGGAGTTCTGTTTTATCTTCGTATCACCGGTGCTCTATATCCTGCATGCGTTATTGACCGGCCTGTCATTTTTGCTGATGTCGATGCTGCATTTAATGATCGGCAACGTGCAGGGCGGCGCGATCGATCTGGTGGTGTTCGGTATACTCGGTGGCAGTAAAACCCAATGGTGGTGGACGGTAGCGCTGGGGGTGATTTATGCGCCGATCTACTATTACGGCTTCCGTTTTGTCATTACGCGCATGCGAGTGGAAACGCCTGGACGAGAATCGGATGAGGAGCCGCAAACCGTGCAGGTGACAGCCGATGAACGTATTAAGGTGATCATCAGCGGGTTGGGCGGCGAGGCCAATATAGAGGACGTCGATTGCTGTTTCACCCGCCTGCGGGTGCGCGTGAAAGAGATGAATGAAGTGGTCGATCAAACGTTGCTGACCACTGGCGCCAACGGTGTTAACCGGGTCAGCGATCACGATGTGCAGGTCATTTACGGTCCGCAGGTGGAGAAAATTGCTAACGACGTGAAAAGTGCCTTAGGCGTGGCATAACATATTTAGTTATCACGCTAATAATAAAATTAGCAATCAATGTTAAATCCCTACGGCTGAGATGGGAGATGATGACTTCGCCCCTTCAAGAGCTAAGCCATTAAGAGTGCCGGAGATAAGCGCCGGGTGGGGCATTAACTTTCAACCGAAGGCTGCCAAACGGCGGCCTTTGTGCTTTTTGCATTGTGAACCGGATAAAGCCGCGCGGGTTTGCTAACATAGCGCGATCGTGACTTCAGGGCGGATATTAACATCGACATCAAGCAATTGATTTATTTATGCAATCTTGAGCGCGAGCGCCATTTTGGCCGCGCGGCAGAGGCCAGTTTTGTCAGTCAGCCGACCTTATCGATGCGGTTAAAAAACCTTGAGCGCGAACTGGGTTTATCGCTGATCAATCGCAGCAACAACTTTGACGGCTTTACGCCGGAAGGGGAACGGGTGCTGACCTGGGCGCGTGAAATCGTGTCGGTTTACTCGGGACTGAAGCTGGAAGTCGAGTCGCTGAAGCATGGCGTCAACGGCACGCTGCGCCTGGGCGTGATGCCACAGTGCAGTGTCGCCTTGCCGGCGTTATTAAAAGCGGTTGAAACGCGCTATCCGCAGCTGGATTATCGTGTCTCCGCCATGAGTGCGGACCAACTGCTGGAGGCACTGAATAGCCATACGGTGGACGGCGGCATTGGTTTCTTCGAGCTCACCGCTCTGCGAGAATTACACTTTCAGACCGCGCTGTTGAAAGATCCCGGCGTGGAGGCGATTTTTAATCCTGAGCACTTCCCGGATTTACTTCAACACGACACGGTTTCACTTGCGCAACTGGCGCAGCTTCCGCTGTGCCTTGCGGAACCCACGCGCTATTTCCGTCGTTACGTGGATAGCCAACTGCGCGAAACCGGTTTGCTACCGCGAGTGATTGTGGAAAGTGCCTCGATTATGCAGCTATTACAGAGCGCGCAGGTGGGATTAGGCGTGATGGTGTCGCCGCGCGGACATTTACTGCCGGAAATGCTGCAAAATGTGGCGCGGAGGCCGATTGCGATGGCACCCATGGGACGCCAGGCCGCGTTGGTGGTTGCTGAGCCGGGCAGGGCATCGCCGCTGGCTCAACATTTCTTTGACGAAGCGCGGCGCCATCTGCCGGATTAACGCGTTTCACCCAGCGCCATCCATAACCGATCCTGCCAGCTGGCAAACGCCACTGCTTGCAACAGAGCGAAAATGCGCTCGGTTCCCCATCCCGCATTCAGCAATGGCTGCAAGTGTGCTGCGCTAAAACGCTCTGGCATGCGAACCAGCTGAGCGGTAACGCCAATCACCGGCTGCACTTCTCCCGCTTTATCAACATCTGCAAGCAACGCTTCGCGCTGGCAAGCGGCATGACGCGTGAACGGGCGCTGACAACCCAGGATGCGCGCGCAGGTTGCCAGCGCCAACGCGGATTGCTCATCATGATGTTCACCGATGCGCTGTTGCAAAGTCGCCCAGCCATACAGCGCCTGCGCGTCATGCACCAGCAACCAAATCGCGTCCTCTAATCCTTCGATGCCCTGACAGAAGGTTATCGCCGCCAATTGATCGGCACTGGCATAGCGTAACTCAACCGGTTTGAGCGCGTGCTGCCATGCGGTGTCGCGGTCAAAAAGCGCCGGATCGGCATCCGCTGGTGGTGATACGCCAGGTATCCAGCGTACCGGTAAGCCCATCATGGCTTGCAGTGCCGCGACCACTCGCGCCTGATAGCTGACAAATCCCACCAGTTGATTGAGAGTGACGATATCTGGCTCAGTGAGCCCGACGGCATCCAGGGCGCTGATACCAGTGACATTGATCAGAGCCGGTTGCATCGCCAACTGACGCGCGTACTGGGTGATTTGTGTCAGGCGGTTGTTACTCTCGCGAGAGGAATCCGGGCCCGGCAGGGGGTTGAGGCGCGCCGAGTAGTGATTACACAGTCTCTGCACACCGGCAACCTGCGCCACCGTCAACGCGGTACTGAGACGATCGTAGAGCGTTAAGGTATGCGTGAGTGAGTTACTCAGCGTATCCGGCAGCAAAATCTGGCTCAGATCGCGCGCGGCCAGTAACGCCGGCTGGAAACGAGTAAACAGGGGCTGAAGAGCAGTGGCTTCCTGTTGCAGACCTAATAAAAAGCGATCTTCGAGAAAGGCGGCTTCGGGCACTAATGGCGTGGTGGCGTGGGTGTGCGGGCGAGTCTGGCTTTCATAAAACCAGTGGTCATGGCCGGGAGAACGGCGTTGTTCCATGGTCATTCCTTGCGCAAAAAACGGTCTGGGTACGCGACGGGCAAATCTGAAAAGCGCATCGCCACCAAAAGGCTAGCTTATCGTCGCTGAAGCACTGGCTGTGGCAAAAGAATGAAGGGGAATAATTAAGATCGAATGAATCTATACGCCTGAAAATTCAAGCGGTAGCTAGCAGGAAGAGGTGAGTTTGCGGGAGACGTCAGTCGAAAGTGAACAGGGCGAAAATCGGTGAAGACAGCTGAGACTTCGCTAAGAAAAAAGGCGAGCACCCGGCTCGCCTTCAGAACTTATTTCAGTTCCAGCTCGTTCATCGCGGCAATGCTGAAGCCGCCATCAACGTGTACCACTTCACCGGTGATACCACCCGCCAGATCAGAGCACAGGAAGGCCGCAGAGTTACCCACGTCTTCGATGGTGACAGTGCGGCGAATTGGCGTAACGGCTTCACAGTGAGCCAGCATCTTACGGAAATCTTTGATGCCTGAAGCTGCCAGAGTACGGATTGGACCCGCAGATACGGCGTTAACACGCGTACCTTCTGGACCCATCGCGTTCGCCATGTAACGTACGTTGGCTTCCAGAGACGCTTTAGCCAGACCCATTACGTTGTAGTTCGGGATCGCGCGCTCAGCACCCAGATAAGACAGGGTCAGCAGGGCTGAATTCGGGTTCAGCATTGCACGGCACTCTTTCGCCATCGCCACGAAGCTGTAGGCAGAGATGTCGTGAGCGATTTTGAAGCCTTCACGGGTCACGGCGTTCACGTAGTCACCATCCAGCTGATCGCCAGGTGCGAAACCAATTGAGTGAACAAAACCGTCAAATTTTGGCCAGGTTTTTGCCAGTTCGGTGAACAGCGCAGTGATACTCTCGTCTTCTGCCACATCGCACGGCAGAACAATGTCAGAACCCAAATCTTTAGCGAACTCTTCCACACGACTTTTCAACTTGTCGTTCTGGTAGGTGAAAGCCAGTTCTGCGCCCTGTTTGTGCATCGCCTGTGCAATACCGTAGGCAATGGAGAGTTTACTGGCAACGCCAGTAATCAGAATGCGCTTACCGGAAAGAAAACCCATAGCTGTAATCCTTATGGTCATTGTTGTTGGCGGTCGCAATGATTAAATAGTAGGCGACCGACGTTAATCGACGTGCGGATTCTAGCACGTCTCTCTCAAATGCGGTAAATCGCACCGCGTTTTCGCGATGTGATGAACAATCAACGCACTTTGCGCCAGGCTTCAGCGGTTAAGGCTTCGCCAAAATGGCTGGTGATCAGCCGCTTAGTGAGGTCATGCAGTGGCGAGGCCAGCACATCAGCCGTGCCGCCGCGTTCCACCACTTCACCCTGATGCATCACCAGCACCTGATCGCTGATGTGCTTCATCATGCCGATATGTTGCGTCACATAAATATAGGCGATGCCGTGCTTCTCCTGCAGTTCCAGCATCAGATTCACCAACTGCGAACGCATGGTCATGTCCAGTGAGGCGAGGGCCTCATCGGCGACAATTACCTTCGGCTGTAGGATGAGTGCGCGAGCCAGCGCAAGACGCTGTTTCTGGCCGGGGGCCAGCATATGCGGATAGTAACCGGCGTGATCGCGCAGCAAACCCACCTGGCGCAGTGTGGCAATAATGCGCTTCTCTCGCGCTTCATCATCCAGTTCGGTATTCAGGCGCAGCGGGAAATCGAGGATCTGACTGACGCGCTGGCGCGGATTAAGCGAGGTCGAAGGATCCTGAAAAATCATGCGAATGCGCTGACTGCGATAGCCGTAGTCGCCATACTCCAGCGGATGGTCGTCAATCAGCATCTCGCCTGCCGTCGGGGCCACCATGCCGCTCAACATTTTCGCCAGCGTGGATTTCCCCGAGCCGTTCTCGCCAATGACCGCTAAGGTCTGCTTCTCACGCAAGGTGAAGCTTACCCCTTTTACCGCCTCCACATGCTGTCGGCGAAACAGACCGGTGCGATAGCGATAGGTTTTACTCAGGTTGCGCACTTCCAGCAGCGTTTCCATGCTCATTGCCCCTCCACATTTAACGGGAAGTGACAGGCAAACAGGTGGGATTTAGTGCCGGTGAGGCGCGGTGTCTCAATACACTTACGCTGTGCATAGGGACAGCGCGGTCCCAGACGACAGCCAATCGGTAAATGCTCCAGTGAGGGAATCGCGCCGGACAGTGTGTTCAGGCGGCTTTTATGCGGCAGCGCACTGCCAAAGTCGGGCATCGCGCGAATCAGCGCCTGTGTATAAGGATGATGCGGCGTATCCATTAAATCTTCACTCTGCGCGGTTTCGACGGTCTGACCGCAGTACATCACGTTTATGCGATCCGCCCACTGGCTCATGGTGCGCAGGTCATGACTGATCAGCAAAATCGTGGTGTTGTTATTTTGGTTGAGGCGACTCAACAAGCGGAATATTTGTGCCTGCGTGGTCGGTTCCATGGCATTGGTCGGCTCATCGGCGATTAGCAGACGTGGCTGATTGGCCAGTGCGATGGCGATCATCACCTTCTGACATTCACCTTCCGTCAATTCATACGGGAAACTGCGCATGATGTCTTTGTGGTCTTTAATGCCCACGCGGTGCAACAGCTCGATGGCACGCGCTTTGCGCCAGAACCACAAACGCTGATACCAGCGCCCTTTAAACGTCCAGCGTGGGATCGCCTGCATCAACTGGCGGCCGATGCTTTCAGAGGGATCCAGGCAGGATTGCGGTTCCTGGAAAATCATCGACACGTTATGGCCGACAATGCGGCGTCGTTCGCGCGGCGACAAACGCAGCAAATCGATATCATCGAACACCATACGATCGGCGGTGACGCGCCAGTTGTCTTTGGTTACACCGCAAATCGCTTTCGCAATCAGGCTTTTGCCGGAGCCGGATTCCCCCACCAGCCCACGTACTTCACCTTCACTGAGCGTCAGATTAATGCGATCAACGGCCTTCACCGGACCTTCTGAGGTCATGAACTCGATAGTGAGATTGCGAATATCAAGTAACGGCATTATTCAGCTCCCGCTTCTAAGGCGCGACGAACGCCATCGCCCAGCAGGTTTACGATCAATACGCTGACCATCAGTGCCACGCCGGGCAGCATCACAGTCCAGGGCGCGACATAAATCAGCTCCAGCGCATCGCCGAGCATCGCTCCCCATTCCGGTGAGGGCAGTTGCGCCCCTAAATCGAGGAAACCGAGCGCGGCAATGTCGAGAATGGCCATGGATAGCGAACGGGTAAATTCACTTACCAGCAGTGGCAACACGTTTGGCAGCACCGCGTTCCACAGAATATTCAGGTTACGCGCGCCGTCCAGACGCAGCGCCACCACATACTCTTTTTCCATCTCATTATGTACCGCAGTATAGATCTCACGCACCAGACGCGGGATGATCGCCAGCAAAACGGCCAGCATGGCGTGTTCAAGACGCGGGCCTAAAAAGGCCACTACAATGATTGCCAGCAGCAGCGAAGGGATGGAGAGCAAGGTATCCAGCACGTGGTTCATTACCGCAGAGCGCAAACCGTGGGTAATGCCAGCCAGCACCCCCAGGATCAGGGCGCAGATCGCGGCTAAAACCGTCACCATGATGGCCGAACCAACCGTTGGCGCTACGCCGCTCAGCAGGCGACTCAATACATCGCGGCCCAAATCATCGGTGCCGAGGAAGAAGGAGACATCCCCGTAGCGCGACCAGGAAGGGGGCAACAGTTGATAGCCGAGGAACTGCTGGTCGATACCGTAAGGCGACAGCAAGCCGCCAAACAGGCACAGGAACAGCAGGGCGCCGAAACCGTACAACCCAATCATGCCACTGGTATCACGATAAAAACGCTGCCAGAACAGACGAAACGGGCTGGGTAACTTCGTCTCTGCATAGATATTATCTAAGGGCATACCATTCCTTGTGTTTCAACGGATTAAGCGCCGCACCCAGAATATCTGACAGCACGCTGACCAGAATCACCAGACCGCCGACTACCATCACACCGGCAGAGATGGCCGCATAATCCTGCTGACGAATGGCGTTGATCAACCAGCGGCCAATGCCCGGCCAGTTGAACACCACTTCCGTAATCATCGCCAGCGTCAGCATGGTGGAAAACTGCAAACCCAGGCGGGGGATCACTGGCGGCAGCGCGTTGTGCAGCACATGGCGGCGAATCACGGTGAAGCGGGATAATCCGCGCGTCGCCGCCGCCTTCACGTAGTTTTTATCCATCACATCACTGGTGCTGCTGCGTAGTAAACGAATCACCTCGGTGGTTGGCGCGACCGCCAGGACCACCACTGGCAGAATCATATGGGTCAGGGCACTCATCAACATCTCATGGCGCCACGGTGAAGGACTCAGCCAGGCATCAATCAGTGCAAATCCGGTCACGTTTTGTACCGGGTAGAGCAGATCAAAGCGCCCGGAAACTGGCAACCAGCCCAGTGTCAGGGAGAAGAACAGGGTGAACAGCAGTGCCAGCCAGAACACCGGCATCGAGAAACCGAGCAGTGCCAGTGCGCTGATGGCTTTATCCTGCCATTTTTTGCGCATCACACCCGCGCAAATTCCCAGCGGAATACCCACCAGCAGCGCCAGCATGAAGGCCAGAATGCAAAGCTCCAGCGTGGCGGGGAACACCTCGCGCAGTTGCAGGTCGATCAGCTGGCCGTTGGTGCTGGAAACACCGAAGTCAAATTGCAGCAGGCCTTTAAACCAGAACCACCAGGCATCGAACAGTGAGGCACCTTCCAGCGGCGCATTCGGCGTAAAGTAGCTAAGACTGAAACTCACCAGCGACAATAAAAACAGGGTGATCAGCAGCAACAGCAGGCGACGCAATATATAGATGATCATGCTTATTCCTCGCTGCTCTCATCACGGTAAACCCCGGCAAACGAGGCATTCCCGAACGGACTTAGCACCAGACCTTTAATATCATGGCGATATGCCTGTAAACGCAACGATGACGCCAGCGGCAATACCGGTAATTCCTGCGCCAGAATTTGCTGTGCCTGATCGTAGCTGTCGATGCGCGCCGAAAGTTGTTGCGACAACAGCGCCCGTTGCAATGATTCATCAAAGGCCGGTGAACACCAGTGCGCAAAGTTGGTCTGCGAGCGGATGGCTGCACAGCTCAACAGTGGCCGAAAGAAGCTGTCCGGGTCGTTACTGTCTGTTGCCCAGCCGGTCAGCGTCAGATCATGATTCATCGCCATCAACTGCGCTTCCTGGAAACGGCCTTCCACCGGCGCGATGGTGACGCGCACGCCAACCTGAGCCAAATCGGCTTGCAGCAGTTCAGCGGTTTTCAGTGGGCTGGGGTTCCAGGATTGTGAGGTGGTAGGCACCACCAGTCGCAAGTGCAGATCTTCCAGCCCGAGCGCTTTCAGCGCTTCACGAGCTTTCGCCGGATTGTATTCAGTGACCCGCGCATCATTATCATACGCCCAGGAAGCACGCGGTAAAATGGAGGCGGCGGTTTCGGCAGTGCCGTAATAGATCGATTCCATCAGGCGTTCGTTATTGATCGCCAGTGCCAGCGCGTGACGCACTTCCGGGCGGTCCAGTGGCGGTTTACGCGTGTTGAAAGCTAAATAGGCGATGTTCATGCCGGGGCGCAGCGTCATACGTAAACGCGGGTCATCACGCAGGATGGATAGCTGACTGGCTGCCGGATAGGCCAGTACATCGCATTCGCCGGTGAGCAATTTCGAAAGACGTCCCGTTCCGCCCACGCCAAGATCGATCACCACATGTTGCAGACGCGGCACACCTTTCCAGTACTGCGGATTACGCGCCAGGCGCAGATATTGCCCGGTGCGGTACTCGCTCAACTGGAACGGTCCGGTACCCACCGGTTCGCGATCCAGACGCTCCTGCTGGCCTTTCGCCGTCAGCTTGTCGGCGTATTCCTGTGACAGGATTGGCGCGTAATGCGTAGCGATGTGCCAGAGGAAAGAGGCGTCCGGACTGTTGAGACGGATTTCGACCGTGTCGTTGTCCAGTTTTTTAACGCTTTGTACCGAGTCCGAGAATTGCAGACTATCGAAGTAGGGATAGCTGCCGCCGTTGACGTTATGCCATGGATGCTGGCGGTCAAACATGCGCGCAAAGCTGAACACCACGTCATCGGCATTCATTTTTCGCGTGGGTTTAAACCAGTTTGTGTGCTGGAAAGAGACATCTTTGCGCAGATGAAAACGATAAGTGGCACCGTTGTCACGCACTTCCCAGCTCTGTGCCAGGTCTGGAATCAGGCGATAAGTGTAAGGGTCCACATCCAGCAGGCGGTCATAGAGCTGTGCCGCCAGCGTATCCACAACCAGGCCGCTGCTGACCATTTGTGGATTAAAGGTATTGACCGTGCCATTGACGCAATAAACAAAACCGCTATTACGGATATTATTGGTTGGTGCGGCCAGCGCAGACGCACTCAATACGCTGAGACCGAGCAGCAGCGAGGAGAATAATTTTGGCATAGAACTCAACGATTCTGAGGCAATAGCGTGAGTGTATCGCAAACGTCACGCACTCCCCAAATTCATGATGGTTCTGCGCTGTTTTTCGCCAATCTGGCGAAGGGGTAATCACAATGTTAGTGTGGAAATGAGAAAAATTCTCAATTAGGGCTTTACAGATGATAATAAGAATGATTATTATTCTTCTGCGCTTCGACGGTGGCTCTACCGAAGAAGAGCACGACATTGCTCACATTGCTTCCAGTATTAAGTTGCCCGCCTAGTGCGGGCTTTTTTTTGTGTGTCGTTTTTCCCGTCATCTTTTGCACTGCTGCTGCGTTGGCTGCGCGCACTAACCCCAGTCACATACTGATGTATGCTCCCGGGGATTAGTGCACTTGCCGCCTTGCATCAGCACAAAAGCTTTAGGGAAAACCGACCCACACCTGAGCTGTCGTTGGAAAATCTTTCGACCAGTTAAACGATGATGTGGGGACTTCTCCGCTAGCAGCAAAGCCACGATGTACGCCCTAATAATCACCAGGGTGCACATTTTCATCTTATGTGGCTAAGGCTAATCCATATCACGTGCCGGATACCGTGCTTGTTCATAATTTATCGTAATTGTTGGTACGTCATCCGCAGTAATTCGGCGCCGCAGCGTTTGCAGCACGCGCTTTGGTGTTCAATCTTCGTCCCGCGCCTGAATGCCGTGCTTTTTCATCATGGCGCGCAATTGATGGTAGGTAACGCGCAGTAGCTCGGCGGCGCGGCGTTGGTTGTATTTTGCCTGTTGCAAGCTGGCTTCGACCAGGTCGCGTTCCTGCTGGTTTTGCCACTGACGAAGATCGAGTGGCAGGGAGGGTAAGCCTCTGGAGCTGGGCTCGGGGAGGGTTTCAGGCGGGGCGCTGCGCGGAGCGAACGGATTGATAATGATGTTATCCAGTTCCTCTTCTGCACTGTGATGGCGATACACCGAGCGTTCAACCACATTCTTCAATTCGCGCACGTTGCCCGGCCAGCTGTGGGTGAGCAGCGTGAGCTGAGCACGTTCGCTGAAACCGGGGAATAATGGCAGGCCGAGCTCGCGGCACATCTGGATAGCAAAGTGTTCTGCCATTACCAGGATATCGCTGCGGCGTTCGCGCAACGGCGGCAGTTGCACCACATCAAAAGCGAGGCGATCGAGCAGGTCGGCGCGGAATTTTCCTGCCGCAGCCAGCGCGGGTAAATCCTCATTGGTGGCGCACACCAGCCTCACATTCACCTGCAACGACTGGTTGCCGCCAACACGCTCTAACTGGCCGTATTCGATGACGCGTAGCAACTTCTCCTGCACCAGCATCGGCGCGGTCGCCAGCTCATCGAGGAATAAGGTGCCGGCATCAGCGCGTTCAAAGCGACCAAGATGACGTTTTTGCGCCCCGGTAAACGCCCCGGCTTCGTGGCCGAACAGTTCGGAATCCAACAGGTTTTCATTCAGCGCTGCGCAGTTCAGCGACACAAAAGGCCCTTGCCAGCGGTCGGAGAGGTAGTGCAGGCGGCTGGCAATCAACTCTTTCCCGGTTCCGCGTTCGCCTATCACCAATACCGGTTTTTCCAGTGGCGCGAGACGGGAAACCTGCTCCAGCACCTCCAGAAAGTTATTCGATTCGCCCAACAGGTTATCGTTGCCATTTGCCATGATGAATTTCGCCACTGGTTAATCAATTTCACTACCTTAATGGATGCTTGTGCGAATGTAAAATATGCAAATTGAGCAAAATCAATAAATTAAAAGTTGGCACGCCATTTGTATTAAGAAACCGTGCACCGCACAACCACATGACAAATAGAGGAACATCATTATGGGTATTTTTTCTCGTTTCGCCGACATCGTGAACGCTAACATCAATTCCCTGCTGGAACGCGCCGAAGATCCGCAGAAACTGGTACGCCTGATGATTCAGGAAATGGAAGACACGCTGGTGGAAGTTCGCTCCACCTCAGCGCGCGCGCTGGCAGAAAAGAAACAGCTGCTGCGCCGTATCGAGCAGGCCGAAATTCAGCAGGCTGAATGGCAGGAAAAAGCTGAGCTGGCCATCAGCAAAGAAAAAGAAGACTTAGCGCGTGCTGCGCTGATTGAAAAACAGAAACTAACCGATCTGATTGCAGCACTCAAACAAGAAGCCATTCAGGTTGAAGAAACACTGGATCGCATGAAAGGCGAGATCGGTGAGCTGGAGAAAAAACTCAGCGAAACCCGTGCACGCCAGCAGGCCTTGACGCTGCGTCATCAGGCGGCATCTTCTTCCCGCGATGTGCGCCGTCAGCTGGACAGCGGTAAGCTGGATGAAGCCATGGCGCGCTTCGAGTCCTTCGAACGTCGTATCGACCACATGGAAGCGGAAGCGGAGAGTCAGCGTTTTGGTAAGCCAAAAGGTCTCGACCAGGAGTTTGCCGAGCTGAAAGCTGACGACGAAATCAGCCAGCAACTGGCCGCGCTGAAAGCCAAAATGAACCGCAGCGAGTAAGGGACGTAGGGCTCGACGCTGAGCCCCTCGACCAGAGTGTTAATGATTAAGGAGAGTCAATGAGCGCACTTTTTCTCGCCATACCCCTGACGATCTTCGTGCTCTTTGTGGCGCCGATCTGGTTATGGCTGCACTACAGCAACAAACGCAACGGTGGCGCGGAACTGTCATCAGGCGATATGCAGCGTCTGCAACAGCTGACGCAAGACGCGCGCCGCATGCGTGAACGTGTGGAAGCACTCGAAGCCATTCTGGATGCGGAGCATCCAAACTGGAGGCAACCATGATGAATGGCCGCAAATTGTGGCGCATCCCGCAGCAAGGCAAAGTGCGCGGCGTCTGTGCCGGTCTGGCGGAATATCTGGATATTCCGGTGCGCCTGTTACGTGTGATTGTGGTGCTGTCGCTGTTTTTCGGGTTGTTCATGTTTACCGTGGTGGCGTACTTCATCCTGGGCTTTGTGCTGGATGAAAAGCCCGCAGATGCACCAGACCAGCATACGCCAACTGCACTTGATTTACTGGATGAGCTGGAAACATCGTTGAACAGTGATGAGCGTAACGTGCGAGATATCGAACGCTACGTCACCTCCGAGACCTTCAGCGTGCGCAGCCGCTTCCGTCAAATCTGATTTTTTCCGCCGGGCCCACTGCGGGTCCGCTTCACCGCATATTCTTAAGGAGTGGAGATGTACAATTCGCGTATGACTGCTCTGCGCCGCCGCGCAACACCTGCGTTGAAGTCGGCGGGGAAATTCATCATCATCAGTGCAGTAACCTATGGGCCCGGCGGATTAGCTGGCTGGGCAGTGAAATCGGTGGCGCGTCGCCCGTTGCGCCTGCTTCTGGCGGCCGCCCTGGAACCGTTGCTGAGTAAGGTATTCAAACGCCTGTCAGCACGTTTCGTCAGGGAGATGGATGAAAAGACTGCAAAATGAACTGGCGGCGTTGATGAATCGCGGTGTTGACCGCCACTTACGCCTTGCCGTAACGGGGCTGAGCCGCAGCGGCAAAACCGCCTTTATCACCTCGCTGGTGAACCAACTTCTCAATGTACACAGCGGCGCCCGTTTGCCGCTGTTTTCCGTTGTGCGTGAAGAGCGCCTGCTGGGCGTCAAACGTGTGCCGCAGCGTGAGCTGGGCACGCCACGTTTTACCTATGACGAAGGGCTGGCGCAACTCTATGGCACGCCTCCCATCTGGCCAACGCCGACACGCGGCGTCAGTGAAATGCGTCTGGCGCTGCGCTATCTGCCAGAGCAATCACTGCTGCGCCACTTCAAAGATACCGCCACGCTCTATCTGGAAATTGTCGATTACCCTGGTGAATGGCTGCTCGATCTGCCGATGCTGGCGCAGGATTACCTCAGCTGGTCACGACAGATGATGGGCTTGCTGCAGGGCGATCGCCAGCAATGGGCGGCGCGCTGGCATAGCCTATCTCAGGATCTCGATCCTTTTGCTGCAGCGGACGAAAATCGTCTGGCGGATATTGCCGCGGCCTGGACGGATTATCTGCATCAGTGCAAAACCGAGGGATTGCACTTTATCCAGCCTGGCCGCTTCGTGCTGCCGGGCGATATGGCAGGTGCCCCGGCACTGCAGTTCTTCCCCTGGCCACAGCTGGATGAGATTCACGCCAGCAAGCTGTTGCAGGCTCCCGCAGGCAGTAACTTTGCCGTGCTGCAACAACGCTTTAACTACTACTGCCAGCATGTGGTGAAGGGTTTCTACAAAAATTATTTTCTGCGATTTGACCGCCAGATCGTGCTGGTGGATTGTCTGCAACCGTTAAACAGCGGGCCGCAGGCGTTCAATGATATGCGGCTGGCACTGACGCAGTTGATGCAAAGCTTCCATTACGGGCAGCGCACGTTGTTCCGTCGTCTGTTTTCCCCGGTGATTGACAAACTCTTGTTTGCCGCCACCAAAGCCGACCATATCACGGCCGATCAGCACGCCAATATGGTGTCGCTGTTACAACAGCTGGTTCAGGATGCCTGGCAAAACGCGGCGTTTGAAGGGATCAGCATGGATTGTCTTGGACTGGCGTCGGTGCAGGCCACCGAAAGTGGGCTGGTGGATCATCGTGGCGAAAAGCTGCCCGCGCTGCGCGGTCATCGTCTTCATGACGGCGAAGCGCTGACCTTCTATCCCGGCGAAGTGCCGCCACGTTTGCCCGGGTATCAGTTCTGGCAGCAGCAGGGATTTCAGTTTGAACAGTTCCGGCCGCAGCAGTTGGATGTCGATCGGCCGCTGCCGCACATTCGCATGGATGCCGCGCTGGAATTTTTACTTGGAGATAAATTGCGATGAGCGACGAAACCCCATTAAAACCGCGCATTGATTTTGCACGACCGCTCGAAGATGAGGCGCAGAAACCGCTACGTGCGGCGCAAACTTTTAGTAAGGAAAGCGAGAGCGCGTTTCTTGCCACTCAAGAGTCAGAGCCGCCGGCAGAGGGCGAAGGTGAAAAAGTGGTTGAGGCCGCGCTACGCCCCAAACGCAGTCTCTGGCGCAAGCTGGTCGGTCTGGGTCTGGGGATTTTTGGCATCAGCGTGGTCGCGCAGGGCGCTCAGTGGATGCACGATGCCTGGATCACGCGTGATTGGTTCTCACTCGGCACCGGTGTGGCTGGAGGCCTGATTGTGATTGCCGGAGCCGGGGCATTAATTGGCGAATGGCGTCGTCTTTATCGACTGCGCCAGCGAGCCGAAGAGCGGGATATCGGGCGGGAATTACTGCACAGCCACGGTATCGGTAAAGGCCGTGCATTTTGCGAAAAGCTGGCCCAGCAGGCGCAGCTCGATCAGGCGCATCCGGCTTTGCAGCGCTGGCACGCGGCGCTGCATGAAACTCATAACGATCGTGAAATAGTGATGCTTTACGCGCAACTGGTGCAACCGGTGCTGGATCGTCAGGCGCATCGTGAGATCAGCCGCCACGCTGCGGAATCGACACTGATGATTGCGGTGAGCCCACTGGCGCTGGTGGACATGGCGTTTATTGCCTGGCGTAACCTGCGGCTGGTCAACCGTATTGCGGCTATTTATGGCATTGAGTTGGGCTATTTCAGCCGCATCCGCCTGTTTCGCCTGGTATTGCTGAATATGGCCTTCGCCGGTGCCTCAGAACTGGTGCGTGAAGTGGGGATGGATTGGATGTCGCAGGATATCGCGGCCCGCCTTTCGGCACGCGCTGCACAGGGTATCGGTGCCGGTTTGCTGACCGCGAGATTAGGCATCAAAGCCATGGAATTATGCCGTCCACTGCCCTGGCTGGAAGATGATAAGCCGCGTCTTGGGGATTTCCGTCGGGAATTACTGGTTCAGCTGAAAGAATCCCTGTCTAAGAGTGGGGATAAAGCAGGGCAGGCTGCTAAATAACATCTCTTTGTTCACCTTTCACGCTGCTAACTGGGTGAAAGGTGAAACTATCTTTGTTAAATGTGATATTTGGCGGGATTATTGTGCGTCGTTCCGCTACACTTCTTCGCGTCACCTGCCTCAAACTGTCAACTTTTCATGACAGCCCCCTTCTGAGGCGCTGCAAGTTAGCGTATTATCACTAAAATCAAAACCTGACTAAGGCTCATCGCAATGCGTTTGGAAGTTTTCTGCCAGGACCGCATCGGTCTGGCGCGCGAGCTACTCGACCTGCTGGTTGCGCGCAACATCGACCTGCGCGGTATTGAAATTGCGCCGCTCGGTCGCATCTATCTCAACTTTTCTGCCCTTGAATTCGAACCCTTCAGTACACTGATGGCGGAAATCCGTCGTACACCTGGCGTAACAGATGTGCGCACCGTTAGCTACATGCCTTCTGAGCGTGAACATCGCGCGTTAAGTGCATTACTCATTGCTATGCCGGAGCCGGTGTTCTCTATCGACCTTAAATGCAAGGTGGAACTCGCCAACCCGGCAGCGCAAAACCTGTTTAATCTCGATGAACAGAAGCTGCGTAATCAGAACGCCGCGACTCTGATCACCGGTTTCAATTTCCAGCGCTGGATCGAGAATGAGCGTGTGGAAGCCCAGGCACATCACGTTGTTATTCAGGGCCGTGATTTCCTGATGGAAGCCCGACCAATTTATCTGGCGGAAGAAGAGGGGCAGAGCGATCAGCCCGTCGGCGCAATGATCACGCTGAAATCCACCGCCCGTATGGGCCGTCAGCTGCAAAATCTCACCGTGACGGATGAGTCGGAATTTGACCACATCGTGGCGGTGACGCCAAAAATGCGTCAGGTGATCGATCAGGCTCGTAAACTGGCGATGCACGACGCGCCACTGCTGATTGTCGGCGATACTGGCACCGGCAAAGATATGCTGGCACGCGCCTGCCATCTGCGCAGCGCACGCGGTAAAAAACCTTTTCTGGCGCTTAACTGTGCGTCTCTGCCGGATGATGTGGCCGAGAGTGAGCTGTTTGGTCACGCGGCGGGCGCTTATCCGAACGCGCTGGAAGGCAAGAAAGGTTTCTTTGAACAGGCCAATGGCGGCTCGGTGCTGCTGGATGAGATTGGTGAGATGTCACCGCGCATGCAGACAAAACTGCTGCGCTTCCTCAACGATGGCACTTTCCGTCGCGTGGGTGAAGAACATGAAGTGCATGTGGATGTGCGCGTCATTTGTGCCACGCAGAAGAACCTGATCGAGCTGGTGCAACGGGGTGAGTTCCGTGAAGACCTGTTTTACCGCCTTAATGTACTGACGCTCAATTTGCCGCCTTTACGTGAGCGCCCGCTGGACATCCTGCCGCTAACAGAGATGTTTGTGGCGCGATTTGCCGATGAGCAGGGACTGCCGCGTCCGCGTTTGTCACCGCAGCTGGCACCGTTCCTGACACGCTATAACTGGCCGGGTAATGTGCGGCAGTTGAAAAATGCGCTGTATCGCGCACTGACGCAGCTGGAAGGCTACGAGTTACGTCCTCAGGACATCATTCTGCCTGAGCAGGCGTTAGACGTGACGCTGGGCGAAGAAGCGATGGAAGGTTCGCTGGATGAGATCACCAGCCGTTTCGAACGTTCGGTGCTGACGCGGCTCTACTTGTCTTACCCAAGCACGCGCAAACTGGCAAAACGCCTGGGAGTGTCGCATACCGCGATTGCCAATAAACTGCGAGAATACGGGTTGGGGCAGAAGCGCGGCGAGAGCGAGTAATTTTACAGCGCTTATCTCACTGCCATAAAAAAGGGCGCACTTTATGAAGTGCGCCCTTATCACATCATCTTAATACTTACTTCAGTGCAGCCAGTGCCGCATCATAGTTGGGCTCTTCGGTGATTTCGTTCACCAATTCGCTGTAAATCACTTTGTCGTTTTCATCCAGTACCACTACTGCACGGGCAGTCAGGCCTTTCAGTGGGCCATCAGCAATCGCCACACCGTAATCTTCTTTGAACTCAGCACCGCGCAGCGCAGACAGGGTCACCACGTTGCTCACGTTTTCTGCACCGCAGAAACGAGACTGGGCAAACGGCAGATCGGCAGAGATGCACAGCACCACAGTGTTGCTGGATTCGCCAGAACGCTCGTTGAACTTGCGCACTGATGCCGCGCACACGCCGGTATCAATACTTGGGAAAATGTTCAGAACTTTGCGTTTACCTGCATACTGAGAAAGGGAGACGTCACTCAGGTCCTTTGCGACCAGAGAGAAAGCTTTTGCCTGTTCGCCAGCCTGCGGGAAGTGACCTGCAACCGGGACCGGATTGCCCTGAAAGTGAACATTCTGAGACATACGATTTCCTTTTAGCGATGAAAAAGTCTGGCATTAAGCCTGCCAGAGCAGATATAGCGTTTGTTTATGACATAATTTTGAAGGGTTTACGAGCGCATTTCGTCGCGATAGCAGAAGCACATCGCAATTAAGCCACGGATTTAAGGAGAATTAATGAGAACAGTGAAGAGTTATCCAGAGGCCTGGCCGTTACATTCGCCGTTTGTTATTTCACGCGGCAGCAGGACGGAAGCGCATGTTGTGGTGGTCGAGATTGAACAGGACGGCCTGAAAGGGGTAGGTGAAGGGACTCCTTACGCACGCTATGGCGAAAGTGAAGACTCAGTGCTGCAACAAATTGCCACGCAGTTGCCTGCGATACAAAATGGTATGACGCGAGCGGAGTTGCAACAGGCATTAGCGGCCGGTGCAGCGCGGAATGCGCTTGACTGTGCCTTATGGGATCTGGAACGCCAGCAACAGAATAAAAGTTTGCAGGCGCTGTGCGGTGTTGAGTTGGCAGAGGAAATCATAACGGCGCATACGGTGAGTATCGATACACCGGAAGCGATGGCCAGCAGCGCGTTAGCGTTGTGGCAACATGGTGCGCGTCTACTGAAGATAAAACTCGATCATCATTTGATCAGTGAACGTCTGGTGGCGATTCGCAGTGCCGTACCGGAAGCGACGTTAATTGTGGATGCCAATGAGTCCTGGCAGGCAGAAGGGCTGGCGGCGCGCTGTCAGCTACTGGCAGATTTAAACATTGCGATGCTCGAACAACCGCTTCCGGCAGCCGAAGATGCCGCATTGGCGAACTTTGTCCACCCACTTCCTATCTGTGCGGATGAGAGTTGTCACACCCGGGAGAATCTGGCGCAGTTGAAAGGGCGCTATGAGATGGTGAATATCAAGCTGGATAAAACCGGTGGATTGACGGAAGCCCTGGCGCTGGCAAAAGAGGCACGTCAGCAAGGGTTTGCAGTGATGCTCGGCTGTATGCTGTGTACTTCAAGGGCGATCCGCGCGGCGTTACCGCTGACACCGATCGCAAAATTCGCCGATCTTGACGGCCCAACCTGGCTAGCTGCCGATGTTGAGCCGTCGCTGCATTTTTCACACGGCGTGCTTAAGCCTGCGGCTGCCAGCGCAGCAGGTTAATCATCGCATCAAGGTACACTTCAGTCGCTTCATCCACTGAAATGGGCGGCATCTCGGCGGTTATGCACAACAAGCCGAGATCGTCGCACCAGCTGCCAAAAGAACCTGGCGTGGCATAGCCGACGCTGCTCACCACCGGTAATTGCGTTTGTTCTGCCAGCCACTGCGCAAGGTGGCTGTGGTGCGGGTCGTCAATGCAGGCCAGAGGCTCATGCCAGGACACCACCCAGCGCGGCTTGATTTGGTGGATCAACTGACATAGCGCGCGCGTTTCCGGCTCGGAAGCGGGGTTGCTGCCCGTCGACAGCACCACATCACGTTCGTCCGCTGCGCTGTTCCAGCGATATACCGTGTCGCCATTTTGCCAGTTGGCGGCCGGGAAATTGCGGTTGAGATCGACGCCGTTGGCATTGGCACGCAGCCCCAACTGGCAACCATCCGGATTCACCGCTAGCACCACATGATGGCGGCGCAGTGGCTCCGGCAGCGTGCGCATCGCACCGGATAAGGTCGCGACGGCGGCATTTTCATCACCGTGCGTGCCGGCAATGATCAACCCACTGTCGGCATCGTCCGCCGGGGCCGGGAACCACAGCAGCGGTGCGCCGAGCACCGATTGCCCATATTGTTGCCAGACCGCGTCGAGTTTGCCGCGCAGCGGGCGGGGATGATGTGACGACATGACATTCCTCTCTGAAATCGTGCAATGAGCGCATGGATAGCAAGGCGCTTCAGGATTTAAAAATGTGACCGACAATTCAGCCTCAACATAACGGTAAACAGCAGACAGGGAAATAGCTATATATCAATCAGCAATTTGCGATAGAGTCACCAAAGACGCTGGCGACGCAGACCCCTTCGCAGTCGCCATTTTTTTGGGTAAAGGAGTGGTGATGACATTAACTTTCCGCAAGACGCTGGCCGCCGTAATGATTGCTGGTGTTTTCTCACCGGTGTTTGCTGCTAATGTGCCAACGGGCGCACAGTTAGCGCCGACTCAGGAAATTGTTCGCCATATTAAAGACGAACCCGCTTCGCTGGATCCGATTAAAGCCGTGGGGCTGCCAGAAATTCAGGTGATGCGCGATCTGTTTGAAGGGCTGACCAATCAGGACGCACACGGCAAAATCGTGCCGGGCGTGGCAGAAAGCTGGCACAGCAACGACAACAAAACCTGGATCTTCACGCTGCGTAAAGATGCGCGCTGGTCAAATGGCGAACCGGTGACAGCGCAGGACTTCGTTTATAGCTGGCAGCGCCTGGTGGAGCCGAAAAACAGTTCTCCCTTTGCGTGGTTTGCCGCGCTGAGCGGTATCGAAAACGCGGATGCCATCACCAAAGGGCAAATGAGTGCCGATAAATTGGGTGTCACAGCCACCGATGCCAATCATCTCAAGGTGACATTGTCACGCCCGGTGCCGTGGTTTCCGAGCATGGTAGCCAATGCCGCGATGTATCCGGTATCGCAGAAGGTGATTGAGCAAAATCCTGATAGCTGGACGTCGCCTGGTAAACTGGTGGGCAACGGCGCCTATCAATTGCAGGATCGCGTGGTGAACGAAAAAATTGTGTTGGTGCGCAATCAACACTACTGGGACAACAGCCATTCCGTACTCACCAAAGTGACCTTTATCCCCATCAATGAAGAGTCCAGCGCCACCAAACGTTACCGCGCGGGCGATATCGATATCACCGAATCTTTCCCGAAAAATATGTATGCGCTGCTGAAAAAAGAGCTGCCGGGCCAGGTGTATACGCCGGATCAGTTGGGCACCTATTACTACGCCTTTAACACCGAAAAGGGCCCGACCGCCGATGTGCGCGTGCGTAAAGCGCTGTCATGGAGCATCGATCGTCGCATTATTGCCGAGAAAGTGTTGGGTACCGGGGAGAAACCGGCCTGGCACTTTACACCGGATGTCACCGCAGGCTTTACACCTCAGCAAAGTTATCTGCAACAGCACAGCCAGCAGGAATTGAATGCACAGGCAAAAGCGCTGCTGACGTCGGCGGGCTACGGTCCCGGCAAGCCGCTGCATTTGACGCTGCTGTATAACACCTCGGAAAGCCATCAGAAGATTGCCATCGCCGTGGCGTCGATGTGGAAAAAGAACCTTGGAGTGGACGTTACGCTGCAAAACCAGGAGTGGAAAACCTACATCGACAGCCGCAACAGCGGTAACTTTGACGTGATTCGTGCGTCATGGGTCGGGGATTACAATGAACCTTCCACTTTCCTGAGTTTGCTGACCTCAACACACACCGGCAATATCGCCCGTTTCCACAGCGCGGATTATGATGCGGTGCTGACCAAAGCCAGCATGGAAACCAGCGTGGCTGCCCGCAATACCGATTACAACAAAGCGGAGCAGATCATTGCCGATCAGGCACCGATCGCCCCGATCTACCAATATACCAACGGGCGACTGATCAAACCGTGGGTCAAAGGTTATCCGATCACCAATCCCGAAGATGTCGCCTACAGCCGCGAACTGTGGATCGAAAAGCACTGATATAACGACGCTAATCAGCAGAGTGGTGTGATTGTGTGCGTCTCCATAACCGTAGCAACGGATTAAGGAGACGCATCCAATGACGATGTCGCCGCTCTCGCTTTCTGCGGATGCTCACCTTTATCTTGTCATCTTTGCTCACAGCCTGATGATTGCAACTCGTCTGCGCCACGCTAGACTGTATCGTATTGATTTTGAAAGTGAGGCGAGTCAGTGAACGTCATTGAAGGAAAAGCGTTAAAAGTTTCGGATGCCATTATCTCCTGCCAGCTCGACGGCAAAGGCGGGGTTATCCCGATTGAAGATAAAGATGTCATCAACTGTGAGCGTCCGTGCTGGCTGCATCTGAACTACACCCAACGGCAAAGTGCCGAGTGGCTGCAAAATACCCCGCTGATCCCCGATTCCGTGCGTGATGCGTTAGCGGGCGACAGCATGCGCCCACGCGTCACGCGCCTGGGCGACGGTTTTATGATAGTGCTGCGCAGTGTCAATCACAACGCCGATTCACGACCGGATCAACTCGTCGCCATGCGCGTGTTTATCAACGACAAAGTGATCGTCTCCACGCGTCGCCGCAAAGTGTATGCCATTGACGAAGTGCTGGCTGATTTGCAAAACGGTAACGGCCCGGTGGATGGCGGTAGCTGGCTGGTGGATGTTTGCGATGCGCTCACCGATCACGCCAGCGAATTTATCGAAGAGATGCACGACAAAATTATCGAGCTGGAAGATGCGTTGATGGATCAGCAGGTTCCGGCACGCGGCGAGTTAGCGCTGCTGCGTAAGCAACTGATCGTGATGCGTCGTTATATGGCGCCGCAACGTGATGTATATGCCCGTCTGGCAAGTGAAAAACTGCCGTGGATGAATGATGACGACCGTCGTCGTATGCAGGACGTTGCTGATCGTCTGGGACGCGGACTGGATGACCTCAATGCAGGCGTAGCGCGTACCGGGATTTTGGCCGATGAAGTCGCGTCTTTACTGGCAGAGTCGATGAACCGCCGCACCTATACCATGTCGCTGATGGCGATGATTTTCCTGCCAGCGACATTCCTGACAGGATTGTTTGGCGTCAACCTTGGCGGTATTCCGGGTGGTAGTTGGCCGCTGGGCTTTACCGCGTTCTGCGTACTACTGCTGGTGATGGTGGTGGGCGTGGCGATATGGCTCAAACGACGCAACTGGTTGTAATGTAAGTCTCAGGTTATAAGCGTTAACCCGCTGTTAAATAAGGTGCTGTAAGCAAAAAAGCGGGAAAAACCTGATCGATATCAATAAGTGGATCGCCTAACAGGGGCAAACTCTCTCTCGCAGGTGAATGCAACGTCAAGCGATGGGCGTTGCGCTCCATATTGTCTTACTTCCTTTTTTAGAATTACTGCATAGCACATTTGATTCGTACAACGCCGGCTAATCCGCCGGCTTTTTTTTGCCCGCTTGGCTTGGCTGTGTTTCCTTTCCTATGCTTAAAGGACATTCAGCGATAAGGAGCAGGGCATGCAAGAACTCATTGCCAGCGATCCCATTCCAACCGATCCGCCACCGATTCCAGAACCGATTCCTCATCCGCAGCCAATTCCGGAACCCGATCCTCCCTACGATCCCGAGTTTCCACCGATCATCGATCCGCCACCTCACCGGTAATAAAAAAGGCGCAGAGCCGAAGCGCTGCGCCTTAATTAGAATCGTCTACAAATTACTTAATTTCTAACACATCCAGTCGCACGCTCATTTCCGGCGCGTCTTCTTCGTCCGGCTGCCAGCCCGCAGGTTTCACCGGCAATGTTTCGCGATCAAAGCCAATATCGCCGCCGTCGACCACTTCATCGCCGTGCTGAATGCCTTTAAAGTCGAACAAATTAATGTCCGCCATGTGGGAAGGCACAATGTTCTGCATCGCACTGAACATGGTTTCGATACGGCCCGGATAGCGTTTATCCCAGTCACGCAGCATATCCGCGACGACCTGACGCTGCAGGTTCGGCTGTGAACCGCACAGATTGCACGGAATAATCGGATACTGGCGCGCTTCAGCGAAGCGGATGATGTCTTTTTCGCGGCAATAGGCCAGCGGACGAATGACAATATGTTTACCATCGTCACTCATTAGCTTTGGTGGCATACCTTTCATTTTGCCGCCGTAGAACATGTTCAGGAACAGGGTTTGCAGGATATCGTCGCGATGATGGCCCAGCGCAATCTTGGTACAGCCTAATTCGGTAGCGGTGCGGTAAAGGATCCCGCGACGCAGACGTGAACAGAGCGAACAGGTGGTCTTGCCTTCCGGAATCTTCTCTTTAACGATGGAGTAAGTATCTTCGTCAACGATTTTATACTCGACACCCTGTTCTTCCAGATACGCTGGCAGAATATGTGCCGGGAATCCTGGCTGTTTTTGGTCGAGGTTGACCGCCACCAGTGAAAAGTTCACCGGCGCGCTCTTCTGCAAACTGCACAAAATTTCCAGCATGGTGTAGCTGTCTTTACCGCCAGACAGGCAGACCATGATGCGATCGCCTTCTTCAATCATGTTGAAATCAGCAATGGCCTCGCCCACGTTACGACGCAGACGCTTCTGAAGCTTGTTCAGGTTGTACTGCTCTTTTCTTGTTACTTCTTGATTATCATGCATTATTTACTGTCTCAGAAACCAAAAGGGGCATACAGGGGGCAACTGTTATCAGATAGCCAGTTTGCTGTTGAGCATGTCAACCTGCTCGCCATTCATCTCTTCAATCCATGTCGCGTAGATTTCATATACCATCTGCGCGTTTTCATGCCCCATCTGATTCGCTATGAATGACGGGTTGGCGCCAGCCGACAAAAAGCCAGCAGGCAAAAGTATGTCGCGTATGGTACGGATTACGGCGACGAATTCCAGCTCCAATCTGATTATTAATTTGAATTTTCAACGTCCGGCTCTGAAGCTGTTTTGGCGTTGAGCTTAAAAAGCAATCTTTCTGCTTCTGCTAAACTTTTATCTGAAAGCATGAAAATACACAATTAGAAGGATAGACAATGGCAAACGCAGAGCTGACCCCAAATAAAGGTTCGGATAAGATCGAACATAAACTTATTCTTCAGAGTGGGACAGCATGGAATAAGCAGCCTTATGAAGCGTATTCCAAAGGCAAGCCACTCATTTCGGTAATGCGCATGTCTTTACCTCCTGATAGCGAGCTGCCCTGGCACACACATGCCATGCCTAACACGGCATACGTCCTGTCGGGACAGTTGACAATTGAAGACATGAATACAGGCGCCACATATCGCGTTAATGCGGGTGAGGCGATCAATGAAACGGTAAATAGCGCACACCGCGGGTATACGTCTGAACAGGGGGCTGAACTGGTAATTTTTTACGCAGGAGTTGAAGGTCAGGAGCTTTCAGAACCTCTTCCTGGAGAGAAACCTGAATACCAGGCCTGATTTAAAAGACCACAGTACTCAGAATTTTGCCGTCCATTTTGGTGAGGGTTGTGTTGCACCGACCCGTCGAACTCATTTCATATTCGAATTTGCCGGGCATCACACCTGAAAACAATAGTGCGGCTAATTAGCTAAGCACGCGTCGGTACAGGCGTACCCTGGTGGAAAATCAGAGACCACTGGCCCTCTTTCGAAAGTAGCCATTAAGAGGAACGTAATGCAGGTCGGCTCCCGTCAGCATCAGACGTACGGTAAAGAAGTATCGCGCAACTTTCATTTATTTCGGTTAACCGGAAATTGCTGCTTATGATTGGACTTGCAGTTTTCTCGCTCAATAGCGACATGATCGTGTCTGAGCGATCGACCATCATGCCTGAACGTGTAATCTCCCGGAATTCAGGATGAAGAAGATGCTCGAGCCAATCCCGGTCGTTGCGTTTGTCACCGTGAAGGCTGCATTCAAGCAACATGAGCTTTTCAAGGAGCATTCTAATTAACCCTTAATGATCTGACAGGACGTTTTTTTTGCATTGAAAGGGTGTCAATGAGTTATCGCGCCGCTCATTGGGCAGAAAAGTACTACTCTTTGTAGAAGTTATCATAATTCTAACTGGAGGATATGTATGGAAAATATACCGACGCGCGCGCCAACCAGGGGCATAAACCATCTAGGGCTTACCGTTCCCGACCTGCAACAGGCAACTGAATTTTTACAGAAGGCGCTGGACGCTAAATTTGTCTATAACGGCCTAACAGAGCATGATCAACCACGACAGGGAGCAGATACAGAGAAACAATTAGGCTTAAGCTCCGGGACAATGATTATCAAGCAGCGCTTGCTACGGATTGGTAATGGTCCAAATCTCGAGCTTTTTGAGATAAAAAGTGAAGAACAGGAGCAACCTGTAAGGCTGCAGGATATTGGCTGGAATCACATCTCTCTTTATGTGGACGATATAAATTATGCGGTGGAAAGGGTCAGGGCAGCGGGAGGAAGGTTTCTTTCAGAAATACATGGTAACTCCCGTCATGAAGATACCGAAAATAATGCTAGCGTATACTTTCAGGCTCCGTGGGGCAGCCTGATTGAACTTCAATCAATACCGAATGGTTACTATTATCCCGATGATAGCGAAGCAGAGACATGGATACCTGCGCCGTAGTCATCATCTCAGGTAAGGGTGCTTAGCTAAACCTGCGCCCATTCACGCAGCACGTGTCTTAAAACTGGCAAACACTTAACCATAGCTGACTTACGCACTGTGTTAGCTATGTAGCTAGCCCCTCTTACTTTCATCATCAGATGTCTCTTCTGAGTTATGCTCAGATCAGCAGTTTACTGACTCACATTGCTATTACATCTCGTTATTAACTTGCTTTTACTTATGCTAGTTAATACTTTATTAGATTAGTCACCTAAACATTAATGATGCCAGACATTTAATTAAGTCGTTTACATAAGCGTTGAGAAATTTCGATCCCTTAACGTCATAAGTGAGAGTTAAACAATAGAAAACTCTAAGGCACCTCTTATCTACCATTATTATAAATAAATGATGATATTGTTACATGCCGCAAGGTAATTCAAATATTTCTATTGTTTAGAGAGGTTGAGAAAAGTTCCAACATTGAGTTGCATATTTGAATAGGCATAACCTATCGGGTAAATAATATGGCCGGGGAGGTTAATGCTATAATACTATCGTAGTAAACAATGTTCTCTAATTCATAAGCGAGGTACAAACGTGTTGTACAGCGAAGACATGACCGGTCACGCAATTATTGGTGAAGCAGCAGTCAATCTAGCCGTGCGTGAACAGGATATAACCGTCGATGCGCTTATCTCTGAATTGGCCGCGATGCTTAAGGCAGACAGTAGTCACTCAAGAGAGCTGTCAATCAGGGAAGCCATCAAGTGGTTGCGAGGACACCGTAGTATTAGCGCTAAATCTACTGGTGAAGATAGGTGGCTTTTACCAGATGCAGGCCATTCAGGCACTGCATCACAGGAAAGTACCTTACGCTTGATGGCAGATGACGATGACTTAAGATAACCACATACTGTGGCGGCAGGTAAGGTAATGCCTGTCGCTTTCGTATGTGTCAGTGCCAGGGTTTTAATTACCCAAATAGCTGCTTTTTCTGAATCTGCGCTTGCTCGCTCCGCAATACATTTACTGTCATATACTTCACTAAAGCGGCAGTATTTATGACTGCAGGACTATAATCTTCAACCTTTAATCCAGCCAATGCGCAATTTAAACCAACGCGAATCGCGCGAGCATTCAGGGATCATCACAGCATGAGAGAAACCAATACGGTTGCACACATACAGGCATGCCTTATGGTTAAAGGTGACCGTTATGCATTACAGAAAGAAACGCTGGACGACATTATCCACAACCTTATTTATATAGGGGCACCGGTGAATAACAAAACCATTATGCGGCATATCATGAATCAGCTCATGGTTGAAAATAACGCCGAAAGGCAGGAAATCCTGCGCGTTTTGCTCCAGTTGATCGTGGGATATACGCCGGACGATCCCGGTGTCTGAAAGCGGCTGGCGCCGCATAATTTCAGTTGAGTTTTTTTGCCAGTAACCTGATAGCCCGCTCACAGGAGTCGCGCATTATTTTGTCCGGGGCGGACTCCTTCAGGCGCCAGAGGGCAGCGATGAGTTCATGCACATGTACGGTCCCGCTGGGACGCAGCAATTGCTTCAGCGCGACAGCCACAGCCTGGTGCATAAGGTCCTCTATTTCATTTCCGTTTTTCAGATGCGCTCCGCTTATTGGGGATATATACAGTGTATCGCGATAAGCGGTGCTGATAAACATGCGCGGAAAAAAACAGTCTGATAGCAGTTCAATCAGTAAAGGGATTTCCGGTCAGGTGGAATATCGTGGTTGCCGCCAGGTGCTTCGTCTTCATGACCTGGCAGCGGTATAGCTACATTATGAATAAAATGTTCTGACATAGTTCTTCCCGTCACCTTTAAATAGATGACATTAAGTTTAGCTGCGTTACTTTACTGAGTGTGAATCATTATCCGTAATGTGACTTAGGATTAAAAAAGTTCATCGCGCATGAAGTGTGAGCGTAGAGTCCCGCGTATCGGACATGCTGTCATCGATGCACAGACGACAGATGGAGGCCCAAACATTCATACGTTGCGATGCAATCTGATAGGCGTGCCTATAGGTGAGGGCAGACCCCAGAAATTGACGCTCAGGATGATCTTCCAGGCATACGCATCCTCTGGCGTGTAACTGGTAATGCTGTCCTGCATTGAGAAGGTAATAAAACTGGACATACGTGTTTCCTTCTGGTTAAAAGAGATACTGTATGCTGGGATGTCAGGTAGTGAAATTCATTTTTTATAAGCGATTTAAGCCGGTACTACTGAAGGGTGTCGTCCCTGACAGGTTCTCCGGCCGGTGCACGCCTGGGCGAGACCGGTGAGGTCATCTTCATCGTCGTCTTCCGGCCAGAGCCGGACTACGTCCTTTGGCGTCAGTTCTTCTCGTCGTTCAGGTCTGCAAAAGTCTGCAGGTACGGCAGATACCGGACAGCCTGTTCAGGCTCATTGAAGCTTTTCAACCAGCTTCTGGCTTCCGAAATTTCCGTGAGCCTGTTATCGCTGCCGCCGGCTTTTGCCATGCGTCCAAGCTCAGAAATAAGCGAATGCACGCTTATCTCTTTTTCACCCAGCGCAAGACTTAATGCCGCTTCGCCAATAATGACGTGCCCTTTCCCGTCGTGATGATTAGACAAATTAGCTACCTCCGTTTCACGTTGATGACAGCCTCACGTCACACTGTAGTCGCAGATGGTGAAAGTGCCCGTAGGTTATTCTGAAAAAAGCTGAATTCGTAATAATTTGTATCAATTGCTGAGTTTATTGGGCCCTTTATGCAAAAAAATCCACTTAAGTAATCCACGAAGAATTAACCGTGGCCGGATAAATTTATTTTCTGACAATTAAATCAGGCTGTTCAATCCGTCAGATTTTGCATGCGTTAATGTGGACGTGTGCTGCCGGTAACCTTGAGCCTTTCGCGGCGCGCAGGTTGAGTACTGTTGATAAGGATTTTGGGTAAACGCATGCAGGAGGCGCTCAAATCGAAAGATATTACTTTGCGTACAAATGCTTCGCTACTATGCGTACTGGCTTTGTGAAGCGCGGCACCCGCATGAATTAATACCTGTGTTGAGGACAAAAAGGCTTAATGATGTCTACGTCGTTTAAGTCGCGGTGCGGTGAGAGTGACTACCGGTCCGGTTTGAGAATGGTCAGCCAACTGCTATGGTGCCCGTGACAATCTGCGGTAATAAGGAGCCAGAAATGCTTACAACAATTATTTACCGAAGCCATCTTGCCGATGAGGTACCCATAAGCATCCTGCCGGGTATGGTGGAGAAAGCCAGCCTGCTCAACGCCCGGCATCAGGTTACGGGGATCTTGCTCTTTAACGGCACGCACTTCTTCCAGATTCTTGAGGGCCCGGAGGAGGGCGTACTGGACATTTATGGTCGTATCTGCGCCGACCGGCGTCACCACAATGTGGTTGAGCTGATGCGCGACTACTCACCGTCGCGCCGCTTCGGCAACCATGGAATGGAGCTGTTTGACCTGCGCCGCCATGACAGTGGCAGTGTGCTGCAGGCGGTGCTTGACCGCGGCACGTCTAAATATCGTCTGACATACGACGATCGGGGCCTGCAGTTCTTACGCACCTTCGTGGAAGCCCGTGAGAAAGAAAACTACTTCGAGGTTTTGCCCGCTGACTACTGGGACTTTGTACCGGATGAGAACGGTCCCCCGTTCCCTGCGGTGGGCGTCACCTTCCGCCCGGTGGTTGATCCTCTGGGTCGTAAGGTCACAGCCATCGAGGCCATACCCGATGAAGCCCCGGATGGACTGACCGGCGAGGCGCTGTATGCGTATAACCTAAGCGTCGTCACAGAGGCGCTGAACAAGGCAGGCAGATCGTGTCCCGACGACATCATGTTATACGTCAGCATATTGCCCATGACGCTGGTTAATCTTGCGGATGCCGTTAGCCGGCTCATTAACGCAATTGACCGTGCTGAGCTGGTGCCGCAGCAAATAATACTCGGCGTCAGTGAAACAGAGGTTATCTCTCAGCTGGAATCATTCACTCAGGCGGTACGCCAACTGAAGCAAGCCGGTATCAGTATCTCTATCGACAACTTTGGTGACGGTTCGGCAGGACTGTCTCTGCTGGCGCACGTCCAGCCGGACCGCGTGCGCATCGGCGCAGCGATCGTGCGCAATATTCACCGCAGCGGTCCCCGTCAGGCGGTGGTACACGCGGTGCTTCGCTGTTGTTCAGCGCTGGAGATAAACGTCATTGCAGCGGGTATCGAACAGCCTGAGGAATGGATGTGGCTGGAGGCGGCTGGTGTCACTGATTTCCAGGGTGCCCTGTTCACTGCAAAAGGCGCGGCCGTTGCCTGGCCGGAGACCCGAGAGGCTGTTTGAGATACAGGAAAGAAAAGGGCCCAAAGCGGGCCCAACAGGATTAGGAGGTTGCGGTAAGGTTGGTTGCTGGCTGCTCGGCCATGACAGCCGTTATTTGTGCCCTCTCAAACCGCAAAGTTCTGCCACGATTCGCTTTTTCAAGCCAGCTAATGAAATGCGTCATCATTGCGGAAGCGTGTTGTGTGTCGGGCGTGCGATAAATAAGCAGCCGGCTTTTGGTCTGGTTTGTGCAGTCGATGGCATAAATCTCAATACCGGTATCACGTTGCTCGCTTTCAATTGCTGTGAAATGCATGCGAGGCCACCGGTTTAACCTCAGCATAAACTCACTTAGAATCATCTTTTTCGCCTTTATTATTTTAGAGTTGGAAGACTTTTTTCACTGGTCTGCCCAGCGTAGAACTGGTTGCGGACTCTGCAAGCTAACGGCACATTATTATTCGTAAAAATTTCGTAAAGGCAGTGGGTTAAAAGACTTATCAACACCGCAGACGTCTATAGCATGAACCTGAGGTGCGTATCCGGCAATCCGCTGGCGGGCTATCAGTGCAAAAGGGAATAACTGAGAGGGGAGTCAGTAATGCTCAGTGAAGATCGTTTGAATCAAATCGCAGAAAATCAGGGCAGCTATGAAGCGGAAGCTGTGGCCATGGCGCTGGAGATCCTGCAACTGCGGCGTATGCTAGGTGCCCCCTGGGCCGTGGTGCAACCGCTGGGCGAGCTTTACGTTGAGGACGGGAACGCGGCTATGATCTGGCCGGCAAGCCTGGCGGAGCGGGGCGACGTCTGCCTGTATCGCCTTGAAAAGCCTTCACAGGTGGCGGCAGCCTCATCGCCCGTAGCAAAGCAGCGCGGCCGCAGAAAGAAATTATCGGCGCTGGAGTAAGGTACCTTCAGCACAGCTTAGCTCTGCTGGACTCCCCTGACGTGACGCGTGTTAACACTGCCGCGTAAATGTTTTCTATAGGTATCCTTCCCGTTCATGTTCGGGCCAGCTGCACTGTGCTAAGCTCTGCGCCCAAAACCTGCTGCCGGATAACCCCATGAAAAATGATTTTGAAGATAAAATGGCCGACATTATGCTTGGCGAAGCCGTCACGGCGCTGCTGGATGAGGACGTGGCCATTAGCTGGGCGGCCCTGACGGATCGCTTACGATCGGCCATTGAAATTGAAACGGACGAAGATCGGATTCGCGCAGGTCTGCGCGCTATTGAAGAAGTACGGCGGGAAATGCATATTCGTAATGGTGAAAAGACAGGGGGGAAAAGGGTTGCCGGATTGACAGAGCAGAAGCTTCACTGACTCCATGGGGGGCTGCGGTATCTGATACTGCCCCTTTCTGTTATACTGTACACTCATCCACCTTACGGACGGAGGTCATATGAATGATGACACCACCGCCGAAGATATCTACGCCGTTATCGGAACGGTAGTGGCTCGCCTTCTTAAGCCGGACCAGCACCTCACTCTCCACGAGATTACCAGCGCCCTGCACAGCATGAGTGAAGTGGTCGGCACTGCCGGAATGCGCCTAAGCTGCGAACGCGCCATCAGGCTTCTGGCAGAGCAAATGCACTGACTTTCAGATTCCTCCTGTTCTGACATACATCCTGGCTCACTGACGGTGATGTGCCACACTATGAAGTGTTAAACTTTTAAGCCGGGAGAAGCCAGTGAAAGTCTGGATTGTTGTAAGTCTTGCCGCCGCTATCAGCTGCTCCGTGTGGGCTTCGCAGGGGGGATTTGACTCCCCGGCTGCGATGGCCGCCGCGCACGTCACGCAGCAGAATTAATTTCAAAAACCTTCATCGTCAGGCGTTTTGCCCACCACGATTTCCAGCGCGCTGCGCAGTATGTCAAGCTCACCCACATCTGTCGTGCTCTCCAGCTCGGCGATCAGATAAAGTATAATCGCTTTGCTGGTCACCTTTTTACCATGTATGACAATGTCGCGGATAACTGCGTCCAGCACGGCAGTTTCTGCGGCCAGCCCGTCGCCGCCGCTACGGAAGTGCTGAATGATGCTTGCTTCTGTAGAGGTGTGATGTTCATTAAACTGCATAGTGTTATCCGTCAGGCCCTGCGGGCTAAAGTGACCAGGCTTATAGACTGAAATAAATAACGGCCACCCCTTAGGTAGCCGCATCCTGCGGGCGTCCTGCCACTCTCCGAAAATACGGAGATTCGTCCTGGGTTAATCGGCTACTATTATTTCTTTGTACTACTACCCGATCCATTAAGGGCACCCAATGCCAGCACTGCTGCATCACGGCCTTCCCTGGACTGTATAAATTCCGTCTGCACCTCGCCCAGCGCCAAGGCTATAGCTTCTCGCCTGTCCGGAGTCGTCTCACTGCTATCCATAGCCCGGAGCTGTCGAGCCACGCTGTCTGCGCTAATTCCGTCTTCGATGCTCAGCAGCGTCACCACGGCCTCACCCAGGACGACATCGGCAAGGCGTATTAAATCTTTATTTTTCATACCCGCATCTTCAGGTTAATGCCCTCCAGGCAGGGTAGCAGGACAACTATTCCGGGCGGTCCTGAATGCACGCTGCGGGCATCACCTGCTTACAGCGAAAAAACTCAGCGTTCAAACAGCATGCCGATTAGTGTTTGATAATGACGCTCTTCTTCCTGATTCGCCGCCACTTCAAGGCGGCGCAGCAGTTTGGTGCAGATGGCCTTGCGGTTAAGGTTCTTGCCTGCGCGCAGAATTTCAACGACAATCTGCCCCAGCGTTTCCTGCTGGGTCGGCGCCGATGCCTTGCTGAAGTAATGCGCAATGTCGCTGGCGGAGTCCGGGAATTTCGTAACGTTCTGACGCATGGTGAACCTCTCAATGGTTGAAATGTAGTCGGCTCTGTCTGACAGTAAAGTTATACAACTAAATCAAACTTGTACAGTAATTGTGTTGTTGTACAACTTTTATTTTTGTGCAAAAAATGCTTCCAATTATTATTCAGTAAGTTAGATAAGTATCTGTGCGCAAATAATGAGTGAATGATTCAATGGAAAGGTTGTACAACAGGAAGGATGTTCAGATGAGATGTCATTAAAGATGCCTGCCCGGTATGTCGCGGACAGGCGGAAACTATTTAGTGCGGTGAGGTGCGGCCCGCTCCGGTGACCCATCTCAGCTCGTCCCGGTTGCCCGGTAATGATTTAAACCCGCGAAGCCAGCGCTTCGCCCCTATTATCTGCACGCAGCGCAAAGGATCTTCTTCAGCTGCGGCCATATCAGCCAGTTCCCGGATAAGTGAATTAACGGTGATATCCGTATTATTCATCGCCAGGTGAACCGCAGCCTCGCCAATAATCAGCTGGTTTCCGTTATGAAAGTCTTCAAACATGTTCAGCTCACTCTCAGTCTTATAGCGGTATTTCAGTGTAGTGGTTTAATGCAATGAAGTCCTCTTCCGTATCATTATTTTCAGCGCATTGTCCGGCCAGCCTGAAATAAAAGCTTCCGTCAGAAGATAAAAACATCATGAATTCAGATGCCTGACAGGCTATCAGGGTTAACCGTCGGAAAATACTGAATAAAATTTAAGTGTTACCTGAAATCGATTTCATCTAAAGGAATCGGGGTAATATGAGATTTAATTTCATCCGAGGATTGAAAGTGTTACGGCTAACCATCTGTCAGGCTGTAAGGTTAACCCTTTAAAAGTTCGAGACGGGCGAGAAAAAAATTACTGAGAAAAACGCGGAGATTATTCTGCATCAGAATCAAAAAGTATTTAGGAAATAAAGGTTCCCTAAATAAGCGCGCCGGGATGTAATATTAGCCTCGTTGCGCGTATGTTCAGCTCAATTAAATTTTAGATTTGGAACCCCGGCGGTTGATAAGTCCGCCCTTACGGCCGGCCTCGCGTGCGCGGTCGGGACAGTTTTTAAAGTTGCCGCCGCTGGCGGCGCCGCCTTTACTGCCTGCTTCGGAGGCACGTGCGGGATCGGCCGCAAAGTTTCCAGCACCACCGCGTCTTGTTGTTGTCATGATGTCTTCCTCAGTTAAAAGATGTCCTGCATTTCAGGCAGTTAAATTGTGGCACGTCGGCACAGGACTGCCTGAGTTCGGCACGCTTTTTTTCAGGAATACGACGGCGGACACGAGTTGCAGGACGGCTGTATCTGAAATGAGCGCCTGACAGCGCGTGCGGCTTGCCATTTCATGGTAATGCGCCAGGCTTTGTGCGCGGAACGGTGCGTAACAACCCTCCGATGGAGAGCTGTTTTGCGGCCGTGCCGTTCCGCAACTGTGTCAGTTCCGCGCAGCGTTAGGGGCTGTGTGCTAACAACACCCCGTCTCCACAGATGACTTTCAGGCTGGACGCCCCAGCAGAAAGGCGGGCCAGCGGTCTCAAAATGCCAGCCAGCTGCGTACCGGGTACAGGCAGCCCGATTCACCTGTGCCGTCCCACACGTACACGTGGTGCTCCGGGTCGCGCAGGGCCCAGGCTACCATTCTCATCCACATCACTTCTGCCGCGTTGGTCTGCGCGCTGTCGGTAATGATGATCGACCAGCGAGGCAGCAAATTGCAGAAAACTCGTCGTGCCAGGCCATGCAGCGTATACTAATGTAGCGGCTGGCTTTTGCGCCATATCTTAACCTGTATGCTGGCTTGCTAGGGCGAGGTGTAGTCTTCATTGTCATCCAGTCACCGCATAGACGGTTTCCGGCTAGGGCTCCTGTGCGTACAGCCTGAACTGCCGTTCAGCTGCGTACTGCCATAGGGAATAGCCGTACAAAATTAATAGGGCAGCGTAAAGGCTTTGCATCGCCGGCAAGAAATACCCGGGTATCGGCCCGGTTAGTGTCTTCCGGATTCAGTACCTGACTGAAGATGTTATCGTGCAGGGTAATGGGCATGCTGTCGTCCGCCGCTATTATTTTTATCTTTGAGCTTCCCTGATAACCGGAGCGTAAATTTAACTTTATGAATTTAATGAAGTAATGCCAAGTTTTGTTTAAAGAATTTAGCACTGCTGGATTACTGCTGTACACGCGCCATTACATCGGTTATTTTGCGCCCGAACTTATTCACTCCACACGGGTATTTCATGCGACAGGACGGACTACCACCTGTTAAAGATGCCGGGCTCACCGGTTACTTCAGCCAGGTTACCCATCCCTGCCAGATTGCGCTGCTGGGCCGCATTACCGTTGAGATCCTGCGACAGGAGCGCCGGCTGACGCGGACTGCTGTGTGCCTGAAAATGATAGCGCGGCTTGACGCGACCAGCGATGAAACCGAGGCGGCACATCTGATGGTTCTGCTCAGGATGCTTTTTAATCGCTGAGTCTGGGGAGGACTGCCGACAGGGTGCCGGTTAAAGTATGCTCGCCGAAAAAGGAGAGCGGCAACCGGAATGCCGTGCAGTCCCGGCGTATAACAACGGTTCTAAGGTGCCGGTTACAAATAAACCAGACCTCATCGCGATCGTTGGAAAGAATGAAATAGGCGTCCGACGTTTCCGACGGATTAAAACACCCTAGCGCCCGATAGGCGGTAGTTAGGCTGAACCCGCTCAGCATCGGCAGCGGCCGCGGGCCGCCCGGCAACTCTTCCACCCTTAGATACAGACCCTCTTCCATCCAGAGCATGGCCACCCCCGTAGCGCTTTTTCATTCTTCAATATAGGTAAGTTCCCCGGTGTCTCCCGGTGACCCCAAAAAGCCGCAGTCAGAATCGCTTCAGCCTGCCAAATGCCTTTAACATATCGCCTATATAAAGCGGGTTTTCCGAATTGTGATCATAGCACCTACGGCGACTTTGTTTTTTTAAGCACACGAGATTCACTCTGTACGATTTAGGCGGCCATCATCGGCCGAAACCACAAAAAGCAGATACCGATTTTCCGTTTATCTTAAAATTGAATTTGTCTTTGCGGTAAGGGGAAAGGCAGTCCATATTTTAAGCCAGCTAAAATGGAGAATGTATGAACTGGATTGATTATGAAGTTGAAAAGCCCGCAGACGGCCAGGTAGTTGCAATATGTACGGATGAAGGGGTAGGAAGCGGAAAATATGAGGCATCATTTGAAAATTTCACCCAAATTCTTATGCCGGGGGACGCTACATTCAGGCAATATCGCGTATCGCATTGGTTTCCTTTACCAGACAGCCATGGAGTGGGGAAGCAATAGCCACTTCTTAAGTGCAAAAAAATCCCGGGATAATTCCCGGGAAAAAATTCTGTTTCCATTTCACCCAAAGCCGGAACTATTCCAAGCCCGATTGAGGGTAGGCCAAAATACTGTTTTATTAAAAAAAATATTTGTCCTGATTAGAATCTTTCTCTAAAAGTCCGCAAGAGCACTCTGTTCAAAGATATTTTGTGTAATCCGCATACAGCCTGCATAAGAATCATCCTAATTTGCCAGTCATAATTAATGCGGGCATTCCTATTATAAATATTGGCTGTGGAATGAAGCAGGTGTTGGGCTTAACTCTTTCAGGTAAAATTCACTATTCAGTGCTTATCAGAAGTGCATAGTCGCCGAGATTAGTGGGTTATGGCTAGCGTTGGGATGTGCACGATAGTTTTTTAAACCCCTTTCAAAAAGGATTGTATGCTTACAACGAATGAGGTTTTACACACTTATTTGAGTGGGTAGGGCAAGTATTGAGTACAAGTGAGTGATTAAAAAATCGCCATAAAGAATTATAGGGGTGGATAGAATTAAAAAAATATTCTAAACCTATAGTTAGAGGTATCGTGTCGAGTGAATACTCGGCAACGTGTTCATAATTATTACTATTCGCACCTGAGTGATTGATACACATGAACGTCATTCCAATGTCTTACAGCACCAGTACAGTTTACCGTCGTTTTGAAATGCTCGGCACCATTGAGCATGAACCGGGCCGTATGTGGATCCTGTTTGATGAGAAGCTCTATTTTTCTGCAGTCGTATGTTCTGTACCTACGATGCAGGGTAACGTCGCCCGGCACAAAATCATAGCAACCATGGATTGTACATGTGACCTGACAGGCAGACTCACACTCGAACGCTATTGGCAGTCTGAAAAACTGTCCAGAGAAGTCGACCTTTCTGAACCAATCATCAGGGCTCTTTCAGAAAAGAAAGGTCTGTGGATGAAGCCGGTGAGCGTAGCCTGAATTGAATGAGCCTCGATTTAACCAATCTGAACTAACAGCATTTAAATCCGTAGTGTTAGTTAGTATTTTACACTCTTTACTTCAGCATACTTATCCTCAGGTTCCAAACAATAAGCGAATATTCATCTGGTAGCATAATAATCAGGATATGCATATGCTCATAATCAAAAAAATAGCGAAAAGGGAGTATTACGAATTGCTCTGTGAAGGAACGCAGTTAGTCTGCTTCACAACAAATAGTTACGTCCGACTTAATAGACCTGCTTAATACTCTCTGGAACGACCAATCGCCAGCAACAAGGTAACATCATAATTTTAAGGTCTTTACTGCATCGCATGGAGATTGACTCATAAAAAAGATCAAAACCGGAATCCTCACTGGCATATCTTTTTTGCATTTCGTGGGGTATGAGTACAATTCTGAAGCAGATTGCTAGAAACCATCTATTATTGAACAGTTAGTAAAATTTTTTTCCAAATGAGGGATCAGTAATGAATAAAAAAGGCATAGGTTTCCTGCTAATTGCTTCAGCATTTGCAGTTTCAGTCGCGGGATGTTCTTCAAATCAGGCTATCAAAACCACAGACGGTCGTACAATCGTTACAGACGGTAAACCTCAAATTGACAGTGATACGGGTTTAGTATCTTACAAAGATGCACAGTCAGGAAGAACTGAACAAATCAACCGCGACAAAATCACCAATATGAGTGAATTAAATAATTGATAAGGATTAGTTCATGAAAAAAATTATTTTTTCATCATTAGCCGCGATTATCGCGCTGTCAGCGTTAACGGGCTGTACCCGGACAAGCTATGCTATCCATACTAATGATGGCAAAACTATTGTCAGCGATGGTAAGCCTACAGAGACTGATGCAGGATTGCTAGGTTACACTGATGCCAACGGTGTTAAGCAACAGATCAATAAGCAGGAAGTCAAAGAAGTATCAGAAATTCCACATTAATCAAAAAAACACCGTCACCTCTGGCGGTGTTTTTACATTCCTAGTTACAATGTAAAAATACTGCCTAGACTATTAAAAATTAAGCCTTTCCGACATTGGATTCAATTCAAAGCTGAATCAGGTATCAATGTTGCTAAAAAAACATTACAACAATGTACAGAGGAGATTTGAACGAGTAGGTTTAACTGGAATTTGTTAAATTTACCTAATAAATGTAGATTTTGAGTGAAACTATCATCAAAATATTAAGTCCAAACAAGGATTTTTTGTGGCCGATTATTAAATTTAGTCAAGCAATCATACAAGGTCTTGCTTACTCAGTGATTAAATGAGAGGTAAGTGTTGTGTGATTGGAATGGATTGAAAAAATAATCGGAATTCTGTGAGGTATGTCAATTATTTAAAATTTAGTTAAATATGACCTGATTTCATTAAGGCCACTCTGGTCATATGATCTATAGTTTATGAACTATTAGTTAATTTTTTGGAAAAAAATGAATATTCATTATCTTGATGAAGGCGGTGAAAATATTCAAAGGGTAGTATTACCCCCAACAGAGATTATGATTGGTGAACTGGTGCATGAATTGCTGCGTGAACGCCGTTGTGTCAACAGACGTGCCATGATTTCGCGACTATTGTTAAGGCTTGAAAATGTTATATGTCCAACGGAAGCAATATATTATGCCGAAATTCTTAATCTGTTTGAGCAAAAAAAGCTTGGTTTATTCTCGATAGTTCTTTGGTTGGTCTACTTTCTGGGGGCGTGTTTACAATAATCGGTACTATTTTACTGGTAATTAACTAATAAAGATGTGTATGGCTATCTCTGAAT
>NZ_JAERJM010000050.1:0-516 GCF_018257655.1 Pantoea sp. JGM49
GCCGGTCCTCATAGTCTTTACGGGATATAGCGGCCAGCATACCCAGCATCATGGCATTGATGGCTTTGAGCATGCTGTGTGTGAAGCTGTCGGTTACTGAGTTGTTCAGGGCAAGGTAGCTGGTAGGGAGATCGAGGCTGACGACTGACAGCTGTTTGTCAGCAATCTGCTTACGCAGTATGTTCCACCCTTCATCATCGAGCCTTGAAAGTCGGTCAACCTGTTCAATGAGAATAACGTCACCTGGCTCTGCGTCATCGAGTAGACGGAGTAGCTCAGGCCGGTTCATCGTTGTGCCCGAAATATTGTCAACATACCAGTCGGCAACACGCTTGTTGTGCATCAGGGCAAAATCCCTGAGTGCTTTCTTTGCTCGTGTAGCATCCTGTTCTGAGGTAGATGCGCGGAGATAGCCGAAAACGTACATCTGAACTCCAAAAGAATCATTTAGGGGGTATTTCTAGTTTGGGTATCACATAGGTGGTTCCATATGCGAGATGAGACATGAAAAACGGT
>NZ_JAERJM010000051.1:0-515 GCF_018257655.1 Pantoea sp. JGM49
CTGAGACAGGTGCTGCATGGCTGTCGTCAGCTCGTGTTGTGAAATGTTGGGTTAAGTCCCGCAACGAGCGCAACCCTTATCCTTTGTTGCCAGCGGTCCGGCCGGGAACTCAAAGGAGACTGCCAGTGATAAACTGGAGGAAGGTGGGGATGACGTCAAGTCATCATGGCCCTTACGAGTAGGGCTACACACGTGCTACAATGGCGCATACAAAGAGAAGCGACCTCGCGAGAGCAAGCGGACCTCATAAAGTGCGTCGTAGTCCGGATTGGAGTCTGCAACTCGACTCCATGAAGTCGGAATCGCTAGTAATCGTAGATCAGAATGCTACGGTGAATACGTTCCCGGGCCTTGTACACACCGCCCGTCACACCATGGGAGTGGGTTGCAAAAGAAGTAGGTAGCTTAACCTTCGGGAGGGCGCTTACCACTTTGTGATTCATGACTGGGGTGAAGTCGTAACAAGGTAACCGTAGGGGAACCTGCGGTTGGATCACCTCCTTACCTGAAGATAC
>NZ_JAERJM010000005.1:0-359771 GCF_018257655.1 Pantoea sp. JGM49
TGCGGGAATAGCTCAGTTGGTAGAGCACGACCTTGCCAAGGTCGGGGTCGCGAGTTCGAGTCTCGTTTCCCGCTCCAGATTTTCATATTCACTAATGTTATTTGCTCTCGGGCGTAATCAGACTTAAAACTGCTGCAGTCTTTATCGATCTCATGCGGCCTGGTTTTCTTTCTGGAAATTTTACGTACCGCATTAGCACCAACGATGCCTGTAGTCTGTTGCAGTTATCTTACAGGTTATCCACAATGCGCCTGCAACGTACCGACGGCGTTTTACCCTATCTGCAAAACTGTTTTGAACAGAGTTATCCACAAGCTCTGGACAAGCCCCTGCGCGCAATATTCTACTTAAATGTTTACAATAATCATTTAACTCATTGATTGTTAATGAATTAAAGGTATTTCAGTCTGTGAATAGTCTTGGTAGACGATATAATGATCCTCGTCACTATTCGGCTTTATAATTTTATTCACAGCATGTGGAAAAGGATTTTATCCTGCGCGATTGGTTAATCACGCATCACGGACCAGGCCTTTCTCGACGGCGCGCACTAAGCGCTGTTTCTTCGCGGGCTGAACATCCACGCTCTGTGCCGCACGCCTCTGTAATTGCTGCGTGATGGCCCAGTCAATATGCTCATCCAGCATGGCGTTTTCACCGCTACGCATTTGCAACGCCGCCAGATTTTCTTCTGCCCAGGGCGCATTGCCCAATGCTACTGCGATATTCCTCAGCCAGCGTAAGTGGCCGATGCGGCGGATCGCAGAGCCTTCAGTGACTCGCAAGAATTTCGCTTCATCCCACTTGAAGAGATCCACCAACGGCGGCGCGTGCAGCACCGCGCGCGGCGAGAAATCATCTTCATCGGTCAACTGACCATAACGATTCCACGGACAGATAAGCTGGCAATCGTCACATCCATAGATGCGGTTACCAATCAGCGGACGGAATTCTTCCGGTATCGCACCTTCCAGCTCAATAGTGAGATAGGAAATACAGCGCCGCGCGTCAACCACATAAGGCTCAACGATAGCGGAAGTCGGGCAAATAGTGATGCAGGCGACGCAGCGACCGCACTGTTCTTCCTGTGGCTGATCGACGGGCAACGGCAAATCAATCAGCAACTCGCCGAGAAAGAACCAGGAACCGGCTTCGCGATTGAGAATGAGCGAGTGTTTACCGGTCCAGCCCAAGCCTGCTTTGGCGGCAATCGGCCGTTCAAGGATGGGGGCGGAATCGACAAATGGGCGAAAGTTGAGTTCGCCACAATGCGCCTGAATCATTTCTCCAAGCTTTTTCAGGCGATTGCGCAATACTTTGTGATAATCGCGGCCCAGCGCATAGCGGCTGACATAGCCCAGCTGAGGATTTTTTAAGGTGCTGGCAAACGCCGCTTTGGCCGGAAGGTAGTTCATGCGCACGCTGATCACGCGCAGTGTGCCGGGCAGGAGTTCATGCGGACGCGCACGCATCATGCCGTGGCGCGCCATCCAGTCCATCTCTCCGTGATACTGCTTCTCCAGCCAATCCTGTAATTTGGGCTCTTCAGCGCTAAGATCGGTATCGCAAATACCAACCTGCTGAAAGCCGAGTTCGCGCCCCCACTGTTTAATTTGGTGGGCAAGCTGTTGAAGATCGAGAGGGTATGACATGAGAAACCAGGCAATTGAAGCAAACCCGCGCAGTTTACCACACTCTGTCTGGCCTGCGCAGGCGATAGGGCAACTGGAGCGCGATGCGGCGGATAGCCTGGGTTTAACCTTGTATGAATTGATGCTGCGCGCCGGACAGGCGAGCTACGAACGGGTGCGGGCGCAATGGCCGCAGGCGCAGCATTGGCTGATTCTGTGCGGACAGGGTAATAACGGGGGCGATGGCTATGTGGTGGCGCGGTTGGCACAGGCTGCGGGGCTAGAGGTGACACTGCTGGCATGTACCGGTAATAAGCCGCTGCCGGAAGAAGCGCAGCAGGCGCAAGAAGCCTGGCTGGCGGCGGGCGGGGTGATACATGCCCCGGATGCGTCATGGCCGCAAAACATTGATGTGATCATCGATGCATTGCTCGGTACCGGCATCAATCGTGCACCAGCCGCGCCTTACGCTGAATTGATTGATCTGGCCAATGCACATGCCGCGCCCATCTTCGCGATAGATATTCCATCGGGGTTGAATGCTGCCACTGGCACCACGCCGGGCAATGCCATCAACGCGGATGTCACCCTGAGTATGATTGTGTTGAAACCGGGATTGTTGACTGGTAAAGCTCGCGATCACGTGGGTCGATTACATTGTGATGCGCTAGGCCTGAATGCATTCCTCGCGGGCGAGACGGATCCCATTCAACGCTACGATGCGGCTGATCTGGTGCACTGGCTGAAACCACGAAAAGCCACTTCGCACAAAGGTGACCATGGACGTTTAGTGGTAGTGGGAGGGGATACTGGCACCGCCGGGGCGATTCGAATGACGGCGGAAGCGGCGCTGCGCAGTGGTGCTGGGCTTGTGCGCGTGCTCACGCATGAAGATAATATCGGCCCGATTCTGACCGCGCGACCGGAGCTTATGGTCGATGCGCTAAATGATGAAACGCTGGAACAGGCCCTGCAATGGGCAGACGTGATCGCTATCGGGCCCGGACTGGGACAACGTGAGTGGGCTCAGAAGGCACTGAAAAAAGTCGCGTCTAGTGAAAAGCCGATGCTTTGGGATGCTGATGCGCTTAACCTGCTGGCAATCAAGCCGGATTACCGTCAGAATCGCATCATTACTCCGCATCCTGGCGAGGCCGCACGGCTGTTAGGCGTGAAGACCAGTGAGGTCGAGCGCGACCGCTTACAGGCGGCGCAAACGCTCGCTAAACGCTACGGCGGTGTGGTGGTGCTGAAAGGCGCAGGCACGATCGTGGCCAGCGCGGCAGGTGACATCGCGATTGCGGATGTAGGCAATGCAGGGATGGCATCCGGCGGCATGGGCGATGTCCTGAGCGGTATCATTGCGGCCATGCTGGGCCAGAAACTGACTTTACTTGAGGCAGCCTGCGCGGGCTGTGTCGCACACGGTGCAGCGGCAGATGCGGTTGCCCGGCAGCGCGGTACGCGCGGCATGTTAGCCACTGATTTGTTCGAACTGCTGTGGCAGTTTGTTAATCCAGAGATGATCCAACAATAAAGCATGAAAACCTGTGTTATCCCTTTGCCCGATGAGGCGGCAACCCTAAATCTGGGTGCGCAACTTGCCCGCGTTTGCAGCAGCGCGTTGGTGATCTATCTTTATGGCGATCTCGGCGCCGGTAAAACCACGTTTAGCCGCGGCTTTTTGCAGGCGCTTGGCCATCAGGGTAATGTGAAAAGCCCAACCTATACGCTGGTGGAGCCCTACGAACTCGGCTCACGCACGCTGTATCACTTCGATCTTTATCGCCTGGCCGATCCTGAAGAGCTGGAGTTTATGGGTATCCGCGATTACTTCAGCGGGGATGCATTGTGCCTGGTCGAATGGCCGCAGCAGGGCGCTGGCGTATTACCCGAGCCCGATCTGGCATTGACGCTGCGCTACGTGGACGCGGCGCGAGAAGCGGAGATCAGCGCGGTTTCTGCAGTGGGTGAAACGCTGCTGGCCCAGTTCCAGCAAGGCAGGGAGTCGGCATGACCGCATGGATGAAAGGGATTCTGCTGGCTGCGCTCTGTATCGTTTCTGCTTCTGCGTTATCTGCCACCTTGTCAGATATCAAAGTCGAAAACGGCGACAGTCAGGCAACCGTCACGCTGAGTTTTAATGGTCAACCCGTGTATGGTTTCTTCCCGCTGCATAACCCCAATCGTGTGGTGCTGGATATTCGGCAAAGTGGCGCGATTAAGGGCTTGCCGCTGAACTTTAGCGGCGAAAACATCGTACAACGCATTCGCAATAGCCAGCCGAAAGATAAACAGAGTATTCGTTTGGTGTTCGAACTGACGCAGGCGGCACACACGCGTGCCAGCACCCAACGTGACGGCAATCAGTATCGCGTGGTGTTTACCATTCGCGGTACGCAACCGGCAAAACGCAGCACTGCTGCCGCACCGGTGACCACCGCTCGCCAGAGCGAGAGTGCGGCGAATCCCTTTAATGCCAATCCGGTGACCACCGTCACCAACAGCAACACCACGGTACGTCCGGGTGGCGCCGTTTCACGCAATGACACGGTGATTGTGGCGATTGATGCCGGCCACGGTGGTCAGGATCCCGGCGCATCGGGCCAGCATGGCCTGCACGAGAAGAACGTCACCATTGCCATTGCGCGCAAACTGAAAGCGCTGATGGATCAGGACCCGATGTTTAAGCCCGTGCTGACGCGAAACGGCGATTACTTTATCTCGGTGATGGGGCGATCCGAGGTGGCGCGAAAAGAGAATGCCAATTTACTGGTATCGATTCACGCCGACGCCGCGCCCAACCATTCGGCGACCGGCGCATCCGTTTGGGTGTTATCAAACCGCCGCGCCAATAACGAAATGGCGAACTGGCTGGAACAGAAAGAGAAGCAGTCCGAATTGCTGGGCGGTGCTGGTGATTTACTGGCAAACAGCCAGGCTGATCCTTACTTAAGCCAGGCGGTACTGGATCTGCAATTCGGGCATTCACAGCGCGTTGGTTATGATGTCGCGGTGAAAGTGCTGCAGCAACTGCGCGGAGTGACGCCGTTGCACAAACGTTTACCGGAGCATGCCAGCTTAGGCGTGTTGCGTTCACCGGATATCCCTTCTTTACTGGTTGAGACTGGCTTTATCAGTAACGCGGCGGAGGAGCGGCTGCTTGGCAGCAGCGCGTATCAGGAGAAAATTGCTCAGTCGATCTATAAAGGACTGCGCAACTATTTCCTCGCGCATCCGCTGCAATCCATCCCAAAGGAGGAAAACCGGCCGCTGGACAGCGCACCAGCGGTTAGCGTTGCCAGCAACCCGGCAACCGGTACCGTGCAATACACTGGCGCGACGCAGCGCCATACGGTGACGCGCGGTGAGACGTTGTCAGGTATTGCCGCCAAATACGGTGTCAGCATGGCAACTCTGCGTGACCTCAATAGCCTGAAACGCGATGTGGTGTGGGTCGGGCAACACTTGAAAGTCCCGGCAAAATCGGGCGTGAGCGTGACCGCTGCGAGTCGTCCTACCCGACACAAAGTGGTACGCGGTGATTCACTCACTGGGATCGCCGCTCATTATGGTGTCAGCCCCAAAGCCATCATGCAGGCGAATAATATGAAGTCGAGCAACGTGATGCTGGGGCAAAACTTAAAGATTCCACAATCCTGATTGCTGGCGCTGCGGCGCCAGTCTGCTTAAAGGATCACCACCATGCCAATACAGATTTTACCGCCGCAGCTGGCGAACCAGATTGCCGCCGGCGAAGTGGTTGAGCGCCCGGCATCGGTCGTAAAAGAGCTGGTGGAAAACAGTCTTGATGCCGGCGCGACGCGCATTGACGTTGATATCGAAAAAGGCGGCGCGAAGTTGATTCGCATCCGCGATAACGGTTGTGGCATCGCCAAAGCCGAACTGGCCATGGCATTGGCTCGCCATGCTACCAGTAAAATTGCTTCGCTGGATGATCTTGAGGCGATTATGAGCCTCGGTTTTCGCGGCGAAGCCCTCGCCAGTATCAGTTCGGTTTCACGCCTCACGCTAACCTCTCGCACCGCGGATCAACACGAAGCCTGGCAAGCCTATGCGGAAGGACGTGATATGGATGTCACGGTGAAACCTGCAGCACATCCTGTCGGGACGTCGCTGGAAGTGCTCGATCTGTTTTACAACACCCCGGCGCGCCGCAAGTTTATGCGCACCGAGAAGACCGAATTTACCCATATTGATGAAGTGATTCGCCGTATCGCGCTGGCGCGCTTTGACGTGGCAATTTCGCTGACCCACAACGGCAAGATGATTCGCCAGTATCGTGCGGTGGATCAGGAAGCGCAGCGTGAACGCCGTCTTGGCGCTATCTGTGGCACCCCCTTTATGCAACATGCTCTGCGCATTGACTGGCAGCATGACGATTTGGCGTTGCGTGGATGGGTGGCCGATCCCGCCGGGTCACGTCAGGTGACGGATCTGCAATATTGTTACGTCAATGGCCGCATGATGCGTGACAAGCTGATCAACCATGCGATTCGGCAGGCGTATCAGACGCAGTTGGGGGAAGATCAACAACCCGCTTATGTGCTGTATCTGGAGATCGATCCCCATCAGGTGGATGTCAATGTTCATCCCGCGAAGCACGAAGTCCGTTTTCACCAGTCACGGCTGGTGCATGATTTCATCTGGCAGGGCGTCATGAGTGCGTTGCAGGCGAGCCGTGCCGCAGAGTTGCCCATCACGCATGCGGAAGAGCCCGCGCCAAAGTGGCAGCCAGAGAACCGACAGGCCGCAGGCGCGAATCATTTTGCGCAACCGGCGAACACAACACGCAATAGCACCAGCTCCCGCAGCGGCGGTGCGGCAGCGGTAACGCACGCGGGTTGGCAGAATAAAGAGCCGGTGTATCGAGCACGTGAAGGTGCCGCCTACCAGCAGTTAATGAAAACGCCTGTGGCCGAAGCCCCTCGCGCCGCCGCGCCGCAACCGGCTCCCGTGCGTCAGCCTGAAGCACGCGAAGCGCCGTTGGCTGCACATGCGCAAAGTTTTGGTCGTGTGCTGAGCGTGATGCATGAGCAATATGCGCTGCTGGAACGGGGTCATCAATTACAGTTGTTGTCACTGAATGTGGCCTCACGCTGGCTGAAACAGGCCCAGTTACAACCGGGAGAAGAGGGCTTGAAACCTCAACCTTTACTGATCCCGGTCCGGCTGAAAATTGCCAAAGAAGAGTTGAATGTGATCGATGTTCAGGGCGCGTTATTGAGGCTGATGGGCATTGATTTACAACGAGAAGGTCAGCACGTCACCTTACGCGCCGTCCCTTTACCGTTACGCACACAAAATTTACAAATCTTGATTCCAGAACTGTTAGGCTACTTGGCCCGGCAGCAAGAGGTTTCTGCATCTGCGTTGGCCCAATGGCTGGCACGTCGTGATGATGCAGAACACGCTCACTGGAATCACTCGCAGGCGATTGCACTGCTGGCAGAGCTGGAAAGGCTATGCCCGCATCTGCTCAAGTCGCCGCCTTCAGGTCTGTTACAGACCATTGAGATTGAGAGCGCGATTAACGCGTTGAAGCATGAGTGAACTAAACCAGGCTAGCCGGCCAAAGGCAATTTTTTTGATGGGGCCTACCGCCTCCGGTAAGACGGCATTAGCGATTTCGCTGCGTCAGCAACTTCCGGTGGAACTTATCAGCGTTGACTCTGCCTTAATCTATCGCGGGATGGATATTGGCACGGCGAAACCTTCGGCAGAAGAGTTAGCACTGGCGCCCCATCGTTTGCTGGACATTCGCGATCCGGCGGAAGCGTATTCCGCCGCTGAGTTTCGTCGCGATGCGCTGGCAGAAATGGCGGAGATTACCCAAAAGGGTAAGATTCCGTTGCTTGTTGGTGGAACCATGCTCTACTTCAAGGCGTTGCTTGAAGGATTGTCGCCGTTGCCCTCGGCCGATCCCGAGGTGCGTCAGCGGATAGAGCAAATGGCGGCGGAGAAAGGGTGGGAAGCCCTACACCGCCAGCTGTGTGAAATCGATCCGGTCGCCAGTAGTCGTATTCATCCGAATGATCCGCAGAGACTTTCGCGAGCACTGGAAGTTTTTTTTATTTCGGGTAAAACTTTAACGGAACTGACAAAAACACCCGGCGAAGCGTTACCCTACGACGTGTACCAGTTTGCTATCGCTCCGGCGAATCGTGAACTGATACATCAACGCATTGCGTTGCGTTACGACCAGATGCTAGCGTCAGGATTTGAAGCGGAGGCTCGTGAACTGTTTGCACGAGGTGATTTGCATACGGATATGCCTTCCATTCGTTGTGTAGGTTATCGCCAGATGTGGTCTTATCTCTCTGGTGAAATCGATTACGACGAAATGGTTTATCGGGGAATTTGCGCCACCCGGCAGCTCGCTAAACGCCAGATGACCTGGTTACGTGGCTGGCCAAACGTCCATTGGTTAGACAGTGACGAGCCAGAATTAGCCCGTAATGCGGTGCTTCAGGTAGTTAGTGCGTAGCAGGGATGATTGTGTACAATTGGTCCGTTATCGTGCGCAAATTTTTACGCAGTTTTTCTGAACCACGGTTCTTAAAGTAACAAACAACAAGCATATAAGGAAAAGATAGAATGGCTAAGGGGCAATCATTACAAGACCCGTTTTTGAACGCATTGCGTCGTGAACGTGTACCGGTTTCGATCTATTTGGTGAATGGTATTAAGCTGCAAGGACAAATTGAATCCTTTGATCAGTTCGTCATTCTGTTGAAAAACACGGTTAGCCAGATGGTGTACAAGCACGCCATCTCTACAGTGGTTCCTTCTCGTCCGGTTTCGCACCATAGCAACAACCCGGGCGGTAGCGGTGGCAGCAGCAATTACCACCATAGCGGAAGCAACCAGGGCGCTCAGTCGCAGCCACAACAAGACGGCGATAACGCAGAATAATTTTGCGCTGCCGTAAAGCCAGGGCTGGGGAGCGAAAGCGTTTTCCCGTCCTGGTTATTTTATTTTAGCGAGGTTATAGCTTGTTTGACCGTTATGATGCCGGTGAGCAGGCCGTACTGGTACACATCTGGTTCTCCCAAGACAAAGAGCTGGAAGATTTGCAGGAGTTCGAAACTCTTGTCTCTTCTGCGGGCGTCGAAGCGCTGCATGTGATTACTGGCAGCCGTAAAGCGCCACATCCCAAATATTTTGTCGGTGAAGGAAAGGCAGTTGAAATTGCCGATGCGGTGAAAGCGAGTGGAGCATCGGTCGTATTATTCGATCATGCCTTATCGCCTGCCCAGGAACGTAATCTCGAGCGAGTGTGTGAATGTCGCGTTGTCGACCGCACTGGCTTAATTCTCGATATTTTTGCTCAGCGCGCCCGTACCCATGAGGGTAAATTACAGGTCGAGCTGGCACAATTGCGCCACATGGCAACCCGTTTGGTGCGTGGATGGACGCACCTTGAGCGCCAAAAAGGCGGTATTGGTTTGCGTGGTCCCGGTGAAACGCAGCTGGAAACGGACCGCCGCTTACTGCGTAATCGCATTAGTCTCATCCTTTCCCGCCTTGAGCGTGTGGAGAAGCAGCGCGAACAGGGCCGACAAGCACGCGCCAAAGCCGATGTGCCCACCGTTTCGCTGGTGGGATACACCAACGCCGGCAAATCTACCCTGTTCAATGCGGTGACGTCAGCCAATGTATATGCGGCCGATCAGCTGTTTGCGACCCTCGATCCGACACTGCGTCGCCTGAATGTGGCAGACGTGGGTGAGGTGGTTTTAGCGGATACCGTTGGGTTTATTCGCCACTTACCGCATGACTTAGTGGCGGCCTTTAAAGCCACACTGCAGGAAACACGTCAGGCGACGCTCTTGCTGCACGTGATTGACGCTGCCGATTTGCGCGTCAACGACAACATCGACGCCGTTAATGAAGTATTGGCAGAAATCGAATCGGATGAAATTCCCATGCTGTTGATTATGAATAAAATCGACATGCTGGACGGTTTTGTGCCGCGTATTGATCGTGATGAAGAGAATAAGCCGACACGCGTCTGGCTTTCTGCTCAGAGCGGTGAAGGTCTACCCTTACTTTGGCAGGCGCTGTCTGAACGCTTAGCCGGTGAAATTGCGCAGTATGATTTACGTCTGCCGCCAGAAGCGGGCCGTTTGCGCAGCCGCTTCTACCAACTGCAGGCGATTGAGAAAGAATGGAATGAAGATGATGGTTCTGTAGGTATGCACGTGCGAATGCCAATCGTTGACTGGCGTCGTTTGTGCAAACAGGAACCGTCATTAGCCAGTTATATTGTTTGATATTGCCCTAACGCCTTTACCTAACTTGTTGAAAATTGCTGCAATTATTTCTCTGGGCCGCAATTCGAAAGAGGAAGGGTAAAAAACGTAAATACAATAAATGGAGTAGAAACATGGCGTGGAATCAGCCCGGAAATAACGGACAGGACCGCGACCCGTGGGGAAGCAGCAATAATCAAGGCGGCAACTCTGGGGGAAATAAGGGAGGGCGCGATCAGGGGCCTCCTGATCTGGATGATATCTTCCGTAAGCTGAGTAAAAAACTCGGCGGACTGGGCGGTGGCAAACAGAGTGACAACAATGGCCAGCGCGGCGGCGGTAGCGGTGGCAAACTGGTTGGCATCGTTGCCGTAGCCGCAGTGGTCATCTGGGCTGCCAGCGGTTTCTACACCATCAAAGAAGCAGAACGTGGCGTTGTGACCCGTTTTGGTAAGTTCAGCCATCTGGTTGAGCCGGGCCTGAACTGGAAGCCAACCTTTATCGATCAGGTGCGTGCCGTTAACGTTGAAGCCGTGCGTGAACTGGCCGCCTCTGGCGTGATGCTGACGTCGGACGAAAACGTGGTGCGCGTGGAAATGAACGTGCAGTACCGCGTAACCAATCCTGAGCAGTATTTGTATGCGGTCACCAGCGCTGACGACAGTTTGCGTCAGGCCACCGACAGTGCGCTGCGCGGTGTGATTGGTCGTTCTACCATGGATCGTATCCTCACTGAAGGCCGTACCGTGGTGCGTAGCGAGACGCAACGTGAGCTGGATGAAACCATCCGTCCTTACAACATGGGGATTACCCTGCTTGACGTTAACTTCCAGGCGGCACGTCCACCGGAAGAAGTGAAGGCCTCGTTTGACGATGCCATCGCCGCACGTGAAAACCGCGAGCAGTACGTGCGTGAAGCAGAAGCCTATTCGAATGAAGTGCAGCCGCGTGCGAACGGTCAGGCGCAACGTATTCTGGAAGAAGCCCGCGCTTACAAAGAGCGTACGGTGTTAGAAGCGCAGGGTGAAGTGGCACGCTTTGCTTTACTGCTGCCGGAATACAAAGCCGCACCGCAAATCACCAAAGAGCGTCTGTATATCGAAAGCATGGAACGCGTGCTGAGCCATACACGTAAAGTCCTGGTTAACGACCGTGGTAACAGCCTGATGGTGCTGCCACTGGATCAACTGATGCGTGGTGGTCAGATTTCTGGCAGCCAGGCTGGCCAGAAAAACACTAATTTGATGAAGCTGCCTTCGTCTGGCAGCAGTGCCAGCAATGATGACTCTTCGTCTTATAGTCCGAGCAGCATCATGGACCAGCGTCGCGCCAATGCGTTACGCAACGATACCCAGCGCGCAGGGAGGGAGTAATCGATGCGTAAGCCAATTATTGCCGTAATTATTGTCGTCCTGGTGGCGCTGTACGCATCACTGTTCGTGGTGCAGGAAGGTGAGCGCGGTATCGTGCTGCGCTTCGGTAAAGTTCTGCGCGATAGCGAGAACAAGCCGCAGGTTTATGCACCGGGTCTGCACTTCAAGATCCCGTTTATTGAAACTGTGAAGTCGCTGGATGCGCGTATCCAGACCATGGACAACCAGGCCGATCGCTTTGTTACCAAAGAGAAGAAAGACCTGATCGTTGATTCCTACATCAAGTGGCGCATCAGTGATTTCAGCCGTTACTACCTGGCTACGGGCGGTGGTGATGTTTCTCAGGCTGAAGTGCTGCTGAAACGTAAGTTCAGTGACCGTCTGCGTTCTGAGATGGGTCGTCTGGATGTGAAAGACATCGTCACGGATTCACGTGGCCGTTTGACCACCGACGTGCGTGATGCGCTGAACACCGGTACTGCAGGCAGTGATGACGAAGTGCAGACGCCAGCTGCAGATGATGCGATTGCCAGCGCGGCAGCCCGCGTTGAGCGTGAAACCAACAGCAGCGAGCCAGCACCAAACCCGAACAGTATGGCTGCACTGGGTATTCAGGTGGTTGACGTACGCATCAAGCAGATCAACCTGCCAGCGGAAGTGTCTGATGCTATCTACAACCGTATGCGCGCTGAGCGTGAAGCGGTTGCCCGTAGCCAGCGTTCACAAGGTCAGGAAGAGGCTGAAAAACTGCGTGCTCAGGCGGATTACCAGGTCACTCGAACTTTGGCTGAAGCCCAGCGTCAGGCATTGATTTCACGTGGTGAAGGTGATGCGCAGGCAGCAAAACTGTTTGCTGATGCTTTCGGTCAGGATCCTGATTTCTATGCCTTTATCCGCAGCCTGCGTGCTTACGAGAACAGCTTCTCTGACAATCAGGACGTGATGGTGTTGAGCCCGGATAGCGATTTCTTCCGCTTTATGAAGGCGCCGACTAACGCCGCGCGTTAAGAACTGATATAACCTTGAGGCCGACAATGTTGTCGGCCTTTTTTTTGGGAAAAATAGCATGAACACAACCATCTGGATGGCGCTGGCATTGGTTCTGGTGCTGGAAGGGCTGGGTCCGATGTTTCTGCCGCGCATCTGGCGCCGCATGATTCTGTCTATGGCGCAGTTGCCCGATCGCATCCTGCATCGTTTTGGTGGTGGATTAGTGGTAGCGGGCGTGGTGATTTATTACATGCTGAGCGTGCACGCGAGCGCATAGCGTTAAATTTGAGCGATAACGCACGGCTAAATTGTGTCTTGCAGTCGATGTTTCCCCCAACATGTTGTATTGATCAAAACGCGGGCAAAAAACCGCGCAATCGTATGCTAAAAGTGCTGAAAGTGAGCAAAACCGATGGTAGAATCCATTTTTAAGCAATCGGTGATTTTGAAAAAATGGGTAAGAACGTCGTCGTACTGGGCACCCAATGGGGTGACGAAGGTAAAGGTAAGATCGTAGACCTTCTGACTGAACGCGCGAATTTCGTTGTGCGTTACCAGGGTGGCCACAATGCAGGCCATACACTTGTCATCAACGGTGAAAAAACCGTCCTCCACTTAATTCCATCTGGCATCCTGCGTGATAACGTGACCAGCATCATTGGTAATGGTGTTGTGCTGTCACCTGAAGCGCTGATGAAAGAGATGAAAGGCCTGGAAGAGCGCGGTGTGCCGGTACGTGAACGTCTGCTGATCTCCGAAGCATGTCCACTGATTCTGCAATATCACGTCGCGATGGACGTGGCGCGCGAAAAAGCGCGTGGCGCCAAAGCGATTGGTACCACCGGTCGTGGTATCGGTCCAGCTTACGAAGATAAAGTTGCACGTCGCGGTCTGCGCGTGAGCGACCTCTTCAATAAAGAAACCTTCGCCGTTAAGCTGAAAGAAATCGTCGATTTCTACAACTTCCAGCTGGTTAACTACTACAAAACTGATGCGGTTGACTATGAAAAAGTGCTGAGCGATACGTTGGCTGTGGCTGACATTCTGACCAGCATGGTGGTTGACGTTTCTGACCTGTTGGACGGTGCGCGCAAGCGTGGCGATCTGATCATGTTCGAAGGCGCACAGGGTACGCTGCTGGATATCGACCACGGTACTTATCCGTATGTGACCTCGTCTAACACCACCGCAGGTGGCGTGGCGACGGGCTCCGGTATTGGCCCACGTTATGTTGATTACGTGCTGGGTATCGTTAAAGCTTACTCAACGCGTGTTGGTGCGGGTCCATTCCCTACCGAACTGTTTGACGAAACTGGCGAGTTCCTGTGTGCACAGGGCCACGAATTTGGCGCGACCACCGGTCGTCGTCGTCGTACCGGCTGGCTGGATGCGGTTGCCGTTCGTCGCGCAGTACAGATCAACTCCCTGTCAGGTTTCTGCATGACCAAACTGGACGTGCTGGATGGCCTGAAAGAAGTGAAAATCTGTGTGGCTTATCGCATGCCGGATGGCCGCGAGATGACCACCACGCCACTGGCTGCGGAAGGTTGGGAAGGTATTGAGCCAATCTACGAAACCATGCCTGGCTGGAGCGAAACCACCTTTGGTGTGAAAACGCTGGAAGGTCTGCCACAGGCCGCGCGTGACTACATCAAGCGTGTAGAAGAAGTGACCGGTGTGCCGATTGATATTATTTCAACTGGCCCGGACCGTAGTGAGACCATGATTCTGCGCGACCCGTTCGACGCATAATCTTACATGGCCGGACACTGTCCGGCCTTTGTTTATCCGCTCTTTGACTCCGCTCACTCTCTTTTTTCTTGCAATTATCGATACTTGCTTAAGAAAAAACGCACCGGCTTCCACGCTCTGGTTTATCATCATACTTAAACACCACGCCGACCGGCGCATAACCCTAACGCCCGATGATTCACCGAGGTATATGTGCAGCTAACGAGTTTCACCGATTATGGTCTGCGTGCGCTGATTTACATGGCGACGTTGCCGGAAGGTAAGCAGACCAACATTACCGAAGTCACCGATACCTACGGGGTGTCGCGTAACCATATGGTTAAAATCATCAACCAACTCAGCCGGGCTGGCTTTGTCGCCGCGACACGCGGTAAAAACGGCGGAATTCGTTTAGGCATGGACCCGGAAAAAATCGTCATTGGTCAGGTAGTGAGAAAAATGGAGCCTTTGCAGCTGGTGAACTGTGAGGAGTGTGCCATCACACCGGCCTGTCGTCTGCGCAAGGCGCTGCACGATGCGGTCCAGTTATTCCTCAAAGAGCTGGATAACTATACATTGGCCGATCTGGTCAAAGATAACGATTCACTGTACCAAATTTTATTGTCCGAACCGCCGGTGGCAATCCAAATTAAATGACATCGGAGGAACCGTAATGTCAAAAGATCCTTATCAGGATAGAGAAGCAGAAAAGTACGACAACCCCATTCCAAGCCGCGAATTTATTCTGGCGCTGTTAGAAAAGCGTGAGAAACCCATCAATCGTGATGAAATTGCCCAGGAATTGAATATCACCAGCGAAGAGCAGCTTGAAGCGCTGCGCCGTCGTCTGCGCGCCATGGAGCGTGACGGTCAGCTGGTGTTTACCCGTCGTCAATGTTACGCCCTGCCAGAACGCCTCGACTTACTGCGCGGTAAAGTGATTGGTCACCGTGATGGCTATGGCTTCCTGCGCGTCGAAGGCCAGAAAGATGATTTCTATCTGTCTGCTGAGCAGATGAAATTCTGCCTGCACGGTGATGTGATTCTGGCACAGCCGGGTAGTGCAGACCGTAAAGGTCGCCGTGAAGCGCGCGTGGTGCGCGTGCTGGAACCACGCAACAGCCAGATTGTTGGCCGTTACTTTACCGATGCCGGCACCGGTTTTGTGGTGCCGGATGACAGCCGCCTGAGCTTCGACATCCTGATTCCGCAGGAAGAAACCCAGGGCGCGCGCATGGGCTCGGTGGTGGTTGTAGAGATCGTCCAGCGCTCAACCCGTCGCACCAAAGCCATCGGTAAGGTCACCGAGATTCTCGGCGATAACATGGGCACCGGTCTTGCGGTCGATATGGCGCTGCGCACCCACGAGATCCCACATACCTGGCCGGAAGAAGTTGAGAAAGAGATTTCGAAACTGAAAGAGCAGGTGCCAGAGGAGGCAAAAAAAGGCCGCGTCGATCTGCGTGAGTTACCGCTCGTCACCATCGATGGTGAAGATGCGCGTGACTTCGATGATGCCGTTTACTGCGAGAAAAAACGCGGTGGTGGCTGGCGTCTGTGGGTGGCGATTGCGGATGTCAGCTATTACGTGCGTCCAGGCACGGCGTTAGATGACGAAGCGCATCAGCGCGGCACGTCGGTTTACTTCCCGTCACAAGTGGTGCCGATGCTGCCGGAGATCCTCTCCAACGGTTTGTGCTCGCTGAACCCGCAGGTGGATCGTCTGTGCATGGTGTGCGAGATGACCATCTCTTCCAGCGGCAAGCTCACCGGCTATAAGCACTACGAAGCGGTGATGAACTCCCACGCGCGTCTGACCTACACCAAGGTGTGGAACATTCTGCAGGGCGATTCCGAGCTGCGTGAGCAGTATGCCGCGCAGGTTAAACACCTTGAAGAGCTGCATCACATGTATCAGGAGCTGGAAACCGCACGTGAGCAGCGTGGCGGCATCTCCTTCGAAACGGAAGAGGCCAAATTTATCTTCAATGCGGAGCGTCGTATTGATCGCGTTGAACGTACCGTGCGTAACGATGCGCACAAGCTGATCGAAGAGTGCATGATTCTCGCCAACATCGCCTCGGCGCGTTATGTTGAGAAGCATCAGGAACCGTCACTGTTCCGCGATCACGATCGTCCAACCGAAGATAGCATCAAAAGCTTCCGCACCGTATTGAACGAGCTGGGCTTGAGCCTGCCAGGAGGCGCGAAACCGCAGCCTGTCGACTATGCCGAATTGCTCAAGCAAGTGGCCGATCGCCCGGATGCAGAAATGCTGCAAACCATGTTGCTGCGCTCAATGAAGCAAGCGGTGTACGATCCTGAAAACCGTGGTCACTTTGGCCTGGCGTTGCAGTCCTATGCACACTTCACTTCGCCAATTCGTCGTTATCCTGATCTGCTGCTGCACCGTGCGATTAAATACCTGCTGGCGAAAGAGCAGGGCACGCTGAAAGGCAACACTACGCCAAACGGCGGTTATCACTACGATATGCAGCAGATGTTGCAGCTCGGTCAGCACTGTTCGATGACCGAACGCCGTGCTGATGAAGCCACGCGTGATGTCGCGGACTGGCTGAAATGTGACTTTATGCAGGATCAGGTTGGCAACGTGTTTAGCGGCGTGATCTCCAGCGTGACCGGATTTGGCTTCTTCGTGCGTCTCAACGATCTGTTTATCGATGGCCTGGTGCACGTCTCTTCGCTGGATAACGATTACTACCGTTTCGATCCAATTGGTCAGCGTCTGATTGGCGAATCTGGTGGCCGTACTTATCGTTTAGGCGATACGGTGGAAGTGCGTGTGGAAGCGGTGCACATGGATGAGCGCAAAATCGACTTTGCGCTCATCTCCAGCAAGCGCGTACCGCGCGGCGAGGGTAAAACCGAGCGCGAACGTGAGAAGCGCGGCGGCAAGCCGCCGGCAAGACGTCGTCGCGATGCGGGTAAAAAGGGCACCTTCGAGCCAGATTCAGCGTTCCGCAGCGAGAAGAAGCAGCATGCGCCTGCTGAAAAATCGGCTAAAACTGAGAAAAAAGGCAAAAAAGTCTCTGAGAAAACCCGTAAAATCGCCGCCGCCACCAAGGCCAAGCGCGGGTCGAAGAAGAAACCTAACGAAGCTTGAGGGTTGGCTCGCGAAGCCTGAAGACCTGATCGCACTTTGAAGGTGGGGTCGCCTTAAACGGCGCCCCAAAGTTAGGCTAGCGTGCTTTGATGGCGCCCGCTCGACAGATCATGGATAAGTGCGTAGTGATGGCGACTTTAAGTTAGTTCAGCGTGTTGTGACGACGAGCGTACGTTAAATCAGCACGTTTTGTAGGGTGCGCAGTTATGTGCACCGAAATTAATACTCAAATTTTCAAATCGATACATCCAACCTTGAGCAAACAAATGAGTGAAATAATTTTTGGTATTCATGCCGTGCAGGCGCTGCTGGAACGTGATCCTCAGCGTTTCCAGGAAGTCTTTATTCTCAAAGGCCGTGACGATCGTCGCCTGCAGCCGCTGATTGCCGCACTGGAAGCTCAGGGAATTGTGGTTCAGGTGGCTAATCGCCAATGGCTCGACAGCCAGGTGGAAGGCGGTGTGCATCAAGGTATCGTGGCACGCGTCAAGCAGGGTAAAAACTATCAGGAAGGCGATCTGCCGGATCTGCTGCAAAGCCTGGAAAAACCGTTTCTACTGGTACTGGATGGCGTTACCGATCCGCATAACCTCGGTGCCTGCCTGCGTAGCGCCGATGCGGCGGGCGTGCATGCCGTCATCGTGCCGAAAGATCGTGCCGCCCCGCTGAATGCCACGGCGAAAAAAGTCGCCAGTGGTGCAGCAGAGAACGTGCCATTGATTCGCGTCACCAACCTGGCACGTACCCTGCGTTTACTGCAGGAGTACAACATCTGGGTGGTTGGCACCGCAGGTGAAGCCGATCACACCGTGTACCAGAGCAACATGACTGGCCCGATGGCGTTGGTGATGGGTGCGGAAGGCGAAGGCATGCGTCGTCTGACCCGTGAACACTGCGATGAGCTGATCAGCATCCCAATGGCGGGCAGCGTCTCTTCACTGAACGTCTCTGTCGCCACCGGCGTCTGCCTGTTCGAAGCGGTACGCCAGCGTTTGGCGTGATCCCCACCACAAAAGTGTTTCTGAGCCAGGCATAACTGCACATCCCCCTCATACTTGAACCATGCGTTTTATGAGGGAGATGCCACATTATGACCTGGACAACCCACAGCGTTTTCAATCAGCCCCATCCTCTCAGTAACAGCAATTTATTCACCCGCGATATCGCTTTGTGCGAGGCAGTGGCACGTGAGGGTGCTGGCTGGGACCGCGAATGGCTGGCCTCTGTCGGACTGCAACTCGGCAGCGCGGAATCGCTGGAATTAGGTCGGCTGGCGAATACCCAACCGCCTGAGCTGCAGCGCTATGACGCACGCGGTGAACGGCTGGACGAAGTGCGCTTTCACCCGGCCTGGCATCTGCTAATGCAGGGACTATGCGCCAGCCGCTTGCACAACCTCAGCTGGCAGCCCGATGTGCAGCCCAATGCGATGGTGGCGCGTGCAGCGCGATTTATGCTGCATGCTCAGGTCGAAGCGGGTTCGCTCTGTCCGGTGACCATGACTCACGCCGCCATTCCGCTACTGCAAAATCATCTGCCGGAAGCCTACGCGGATTGGCGCGAGGCGCTGCTGAGCGATCGCTACGATGCGCATCACCAGCCGGGCAACAAAAAGCGCGGCCTGTTGATTGGCATGGGCATGACCGAGAAACAGGGCGGAACCGATGTGCTCAGCAACAGTACGCGCGCGGAACCCATTGGGGCACGCGGCACGGGCGAACCATTTAGGATCACCGGTCACAAATGGTTTTTCTCTGTGCCGCAAAGCGATGCGCATTTGATTCTGGCCCAGACTTCGCAAGGGCTGAGCTGTTTCTTTCTGCCGCGTCTGCTGCCTGATGGCACGCGCAACGCCATTCGCATCGAGCGCCTGAAGGACAAGCTAGGCAACCGCTCCAACGCCAGCGCCGAGGTGGAATTTCAGGATGCGATTGGCTGGCTGATGGGCGAAGAGGGCGATGGCGTGCGGCTGATCCTGAAAATGGGCGGCATGACACGCTTTGATTGCGCATTGGGCAGCCATGGCTTAATGCGCCGCGCCTTATCGATTGCCCTGCATCACGCGCAGCAGCGTCAGGTGATGGGCAAAAACCTTAGCGATCAGCCATTAATGCGCACCGTGCTGGCGCAGCAGGCATTGCAGTTAGAGGGGCAAACCGCGCTGCTAATGCGATTAGCGCGTGCATGGTCCACCCCCGCCAGCGAGCACGAACGTTTATATGCGCGACTGTTCACCCCCGCCGCCAAGTTTGGCATCTGCAAAGCGGGCATGCCGTTTGTGGCAGAATCGATGGAAGTGCTGGGCGGCATCGGCTATTGCGAAGAGAGTGAACTGCCGCGTCTGTACCGTGAGATGCCGGTTAATAGCATCTGGGAGGGTTCTGGCAACGTGATGTGCCTCGACGTGCTGCGCGTGCTGGGTCGCCAGGCGGACGTCATGACCATGCTCAACGATGAATTTGAAGCGGTAAAAGGCAGCAATCGCCACTTTGATCGTCGCTGGCGCCAGTTAAGGCTGCAGCTCAACCATGTGCGGGAAGGTATGGCACGTGAGGTGACGCAGGAACTGTTACAACTGGCGAGCGCGGCGATTCTGTTAAAAGTGGCAGAACCGCCGTTGGCTGATGGCTGGTGCGATCAACACCTGGATATGCGGGGGCGGCGTTCGTTGAGTGACGACCTCTGCACGCGCTTACTGTTGCGCGCCAGCGCTGGTTGAAGGCGCACCATAGAGAATCGCAGTACCGTACCAAAAACCGGGCAGCGTGGTTTCATCCAGCATCAGGATTTGGTAGTAAACCGCGCCCGCCTGATTCGCGCGTGCGGCCAGTGCGCGCTCGGCATCATCCGGTGAACCACGGGTAGAGATCGTAATATTGCCCAGCTTGCGCAAGCCATAACTTTGCGCACGACTAATCTCCTGCGCGTGGCTGGTGGGCGGCGGTGGGGCTTCCGGCGTGGTTTTAAACGCAGCACATCCGGTTAGTAATAGGCTCAACACCAGTAAAAAGCGATGCATAACACGCTCCTGAAAAGGAAGATGGCTCCAGTTTAGGCCATCTTCCCCGTTCACATTAGTCTTTCAAATGAAAAACACTCACTAGCTGCGTCAAATGATGACCTTGCTGGCTTAGCGTCTGCGCGGTGGTTTCCGATTGGGTGATCATATCGCTGCTTTGATGCGTTGCCTGGCCAATGTGATTCATTGCCAGATTAACCTGACCAATGCCCGCTGCCTGCTCTTGTGCGGCGATATTGATCTCGCCCATCAGCGTTTTCACCTGCTCAATATGGCTGACGATATGCTGCATCGCATCACGCGTTTGCTCCGACAGCGTATGCCCAGCCGCCACTTTATCGATGGAGGTGGCGATCAAGTTATCGATCTCTTTAGCCGCATTGGCACTGCGCTGCGCCAGCGCACGGACTTCCGCTGCCACCACGGCAAAGCCTTTGCCGTGCTCACCGGCACGCGCCGCTTCCACCGCCGCGTTAAGTGCCAGAATATTGGTTTGGAAAGCGATCGATTCAATCACATGGGTGATATCAGCAATGCTCTGTGAAGCCACGCGGATCTCCGCCATAGTTTCGACCGAGCGTGCCACCGTACTGCCGCCATGATTGACGGTGCTGGCCGCTTCACCGACCAGCGCCATCGCCTGGCGGACGTTGGCCGCGGTTTGCGCCACCGTCGCGCCAAACTGCTCCATGCTGGCAGAGGTCTCTTCCACGCTACTCGCCTGACGATTGATCTGTTCGCTAATGCTGGAGCTGCTGGCGGCGATAGTGTCAGTGCCACGACTGATATCGCGTGCCGCATAGCGAACCTGACTCACCACTTTTTCCAGCCCATCGCCGATACCGTTTATGGCCGCGACCAGTTGACCGATTTCGTCACGGCGGGTGGAATCCAGATGCGCCTGCAAATTACCGGCCGCATACTGCTCTGCCAGATGAATCACCTGCTGCAACGGGAGCGTAATGGCGCGTCGGCTGTACCAGATAAAGCCCACGGCAAAAGCGATGACCAGGGCAAGCCCAATGACGATAAACAGGTTACGGCTCTGGGTTATCGGGGCCAGCAGGCTGGCACGACTCACTTCTCCGGCAATAATCCAGTTCCAGCCCGGCAGTTGCTGCCACGCCAATAACTTAGTCTCGCCATCGAGCTCAATACTCATTAACCCTTTTGGCTGGGTTAACAGTTGCTGCTGGACGGTCTGATCCCAACGCGGCAATTTGCCTTCTGATTGACGATCAAACAGATACTGTCCCTGCGTGCTGCCGGTGGCACCGTTCAACACAAAGAAGTTGCCACTGTCGCCGAGATGGCGCGCCAGCACTTTGTCGCGCATCAGGGCGTATTGCGTATCGATCTGTACGCCAACGAACAGAATAGCGATCACCGCGCCGCTCTCATCCTGCACCGGCTGATACTGGGTGATATAACGATGGCCAAACAGCGTGGCCAGTCCGCGATAAACTTCGCCCTGATTGACGTTGCGCCATGCCGCGCTGCTGCGATCCAGTTTGGTGCCGATGGCGCGGTTACCGTCCTGTTTTTTCAGCGAGGTAGCAATACGGACATAGTCTTCACCGTCACGCACAAAGATGGTCGACACCGCACCGGTGCGATCGAGAAAATCATCCACCGCGATTTGATCGAGGTTGAGGGTTTTCAGCCCGGCGCGCAGCGTAGGCGTGCTGAATTCGCCGACCTGAATGCGATCGTTCTCATCACGACTAAAGCGCTTGGGCAGGAAGCTCTGGAAAAGTTTGGTGTAGTTCGCCACTTCTTCAGACAACGTGGCGTTAAACATGGTGGCCATTTCATTAATGCCCAGCACCTGATTTTGCATATCGTCAGTCGCCAGCTGCTCCAGTTGACGGGCCGCGTTATGACTCAGTGTTAGGGTCAGGGTAAACAGCACAATCGCCACGCTTAAAGACGTCAATACAGACAGTTTAATGCCGAGACCCATGGCGCTGAGAGAGAGACGCTTCATAAAGTACCTATTTCAAGACTATTGGAGGGGTACAAGATCAACGGCAAATGCGGCAAAAGGTTTAGTACAGAAATTATTCTGATTAAATGTGAAGTCGCTCGCGTTTTGTCGCTCAGCGCTTACACTGTGACGGGTGATAATCATTCTCAACGGAGGCGGTATGATTGAGTTGGCAACGGAAAACCTGGCAGGTATTGAGTGTATCCATGCGGCTCCCGCAGGACAGCGGCAGGCACGGTTACCCACCATCCTGTTTTATCACGGCTTTACCTCATCCAAAGAAGTGTACAGCTACTTCGCGGTGGCGCTGGCGCAGGCTGGGTTCCGCGTCGTGATGCCGGATGCCGACATGCACGGCGCGCGCTACAACGGGGATACTGAAGCGCGTATGACGCACTTTTGGGAGATCCTCAAACAGAACATCGACGAAGTACCACAGTTAGAAGCGGCGCTGCGTGAGAAAGATTTGATTGCCGATGAGCGCTTTGCAGTGGCTGGTGCTTCGATGGGCGGCATGACGGCGTTGGGCGCGATGGTGCGCTATCCGCAGATTCATAGCGTCGCTTGTATGATGGGCTCCGGTTACTTTATGCAGCTCAGCCACACGCTGTTCCCACCGCTGGTGGCGCGCACGCCAGAACAGAAAGAGGCCTTCGCTGCTCGCCTCGCGCCGCTGGCACCTTACGATCCCAGCCAGCAACTGGATAAGCTGGCCAATCGCCCGCTGCTGTTGTGGCACGGTGAAGCCGATGAAGTGGTGCCGTTCGCTGAAACCGTCCGGCTGGAGAAAGGGCTGCGTGAAGCCGCGTTGAATGAAAAAATGACTTACCTGTCGGAAAAGCACATCGGCCACAAAATCACGCCTTCAGCCCTGACTGCACTGGTGAGTTTTTTCAAACATCAGCTGTAGAAACAACTCGGGCTGGCAAAGTGAGCCAGCCCGTTACGTCATCCGATTTACAGTTGTGAAGACAGACGATCTGCTGCACTGGTATTCGCACTGACTGGGTTACTGCCAGGCGCATCCAGCCGGTTGACATAGACATAGCCTGAAGCCGCATTGCTGCTGTTACTTCTCATCTGCTGCGCGTAGTCAGCGGAGCTGGCGAAAGCGGGTGGAGACAGGAAGAGACCCAGTAAAGTGGCGAAAATGATGGTTTTCATATTCGACTCCTCACTCCAGGGATTACACTCTCAGACGCCGCGAATAAGCCAAACCGTTGCGCCTGTAAATAGTTTAGTTCTTCGCCACATTGATGCCAGATCGCCCTGTTGAACGCCTCCATCAGCAATTTTGAATAAACCCTCGCTAACCCGCTGAATCTTAATCCTTAGCACAAAAGGTGCGCTTAACTGGCACGACCCACGCGATTTGATGAATTGTGCGCTTGAGTTTCCAGGGGGACGCCAGTATGATTACGCGTCAATTTTTCAGCTGCATTCAGAGGTGTGTTTCATTTAAATGATTCACAACCTATAACGTTCCTTGCTTCCATGGGCCGCAGCTGACCCCGACAGGAGGCTGAATAATCCGTAAGGAGCTATCGATGCGTCATTACGAAATCGTATTTATGGTCCATCCTGACCAGAGCGAACAGGTTCCAGGTATGATCGAGCGTTACACTGGTGCTATCACCGGTGCACAGGGCACGATTCACCGTCTGGAAGACTGGGGCCGCCGTCAGCTGGCTTACCCAATCAACAAACTGCACAAAGCTCACTATGTTCTGCTGAACGTAGAAGCACCGCAGGAAGTGATTGACGAGCTGGAAACTAACTTCCGCTTCAACGACGCCGTTATCCGCAGCATGGTTATGCGCGTTAAGCACGCGGTAACTGAAGCATCTCCGATGGTTAAAGCGAAAGATGAGCGTCGTGATCGTCGCGAAGACTTCGCTAACGAATCATCAGATGACTCAGATGCTGGGGATTCTGAAGAGTAATCCGACATGACGGCAAATCGACTGCGCCTGTCAGGCACTGTGTGCAAGACGCCAGTTCGAAAAGTCAGTCCGTCAGGGATTCCTCACTGCCAGTTCGTGCTTGAGCACCGTTCTGTGCAGGAGGAGGCCGGTTTTCACCGGCAAGCCTGGTGTCAGATGCCGGTGATTATCAGCGGCAGCACCCATCAGGTGATTACTCAACATATAACGGTCGGTACGCAACTCGTTCTCGAAGGTTTCATTAGCTGCCATCAGGCACGCAATGGTCAGAGCAGAATGGTGTTACATGCCGAGCAGATTGAATTGATAGATTCTGGAGACTAGCCAAATGGCACGTTATTTCCGTCGTCGCAAATTCTGCCGTTTCACCGCGGAAGGCGTTGTAGAGATTGATTACAAAGATATCGCTACACTGAAAAACTACATTACCGAAAGCGGTAAAATTGTCCCGAGCCGTATCACCGGTACTCGTGCAAAATACCAGCGTCAGCTCGCTCGTTGCATCAAGCGCGCTCGCTACCTGTCCCTGCTGCCATACACTGATCGTCATCAGTAATTGGTAGTTGTCCATTAACGACTTTAAGAGGATAAGGTAATGCAAGTTATTCTGCTTGATAAAGTAGCAAACCTGGGCAGCCTGGGTGATCAGGTTAACGTTAAAGCGGGCTACGCTCGTAACTTCCTGGTTCCACAGGGCAAAGCTGTTCCTGCTACCAAGAAAAACGTTGAGTTCTTCGAAGCGCGTCGCGCTGAACTGGAAGCCAAACTGGCTGACGTTCTGGCTGCTGCTAACGCACGTGCAGAGAAAATCAATGCACTGGGCACCGTTACCATCGCGTCTAAATCAGGCGACGAAGGTAAACTGTTCGGTTCAATCGGTACCCGCGACATCGCTGATGCAGTAACTGCAGCTGGCGTTGAAGTGGCTAAGAGCGAAGTGCGTCTGCCAAACGGCGTTCTGCGTTCTACCGGTGAGCACGAAGTTGACTTCCAGGTTCATAGCGAAGTGTTCGCTAAACTGGTTGTGAATGTAGTGGCTGAGTAATTTTTTACTCGGTAACGCGAAAACGCCGGCCATGTGCCGGCGTTTTTGTATCTGCGATTTACTGAGCGCGGATAAAGCTGCCGTCGGGCTGGCGAGTAAATAACACCGGGCCGTTGCTGCCATCCACCGTTAATCCTGTCACCACGCCTTGCGCGTTCTGACGAACCTTCACCTGCTGGCCATTCTTCAATGCGCTAAGCGGCCGATCGTCACCCTCGACGCGTGCCATCGCGAACACATCATTCACCGGCAGATTATTGTCGCGGAACAACTGTGCCAGCGTCTGACCTGATGCCACCGTGTAGTTATGCCATTCGCCCTGAGAATCGGTTTTCGGTTGGGTGTTCTGCGGCTGCTTGTTATCGTAAATCTCTGCCTGTAACGGCACCTCTTTGCTGCTGTTATCTGCCGGGCGCTCAATCGGATATTGCGGCGTACTGCTCGGCCAGAGAAACGCTAATAGCAGAACCAGTAAGGCAATCACAATGCCACGGCGATGGAAGGCCGGTAGCGGGTTCATCCAGCGCACATCATCCAGCAGATGCCAGACGCGCAGCAGCACGGCGGGAACGCGGGAAGGGGTATCAGAAGCCATTCGTGAATCCTCCTCGCTGGCGGCCTTGCGCGAAAATTGCGGCAGCCAACGTTGCAACCTCGATAAAGTAAAAGCACGCGGTGCGCGCGTCCTGCGGCGTCGTGGGGCGATCTGGCCCATGTATTCTCTCTTTCTTAGCGCTGTACGACGAAAACGTTGCCACAGCTATAGTATGGGCAATGCGGGCGCGAAGTGCCTGCCAGCATTGAAAAATTTGACCTGCGTATTGTTTCTCTTTCCCTGGTAAATGTCATCTGCGGCGCTGCAGATTTTACGCCAGCCGCCTGCGCTGTTATGCTGCCGTTTCTATTTTCTCCGGGATTAAGGAATCAAGATGACCACCCCTTCATTCGACAGCGTCGAATCACAAGCAAGTTACGGTATCGGTTTACAGGTCGGCCAGCAGCTGCAGGAATCTGGACTGCAGGGCCTGCAGCCAGAAGCACTGCTCGCGGGTCTGCGCGACGCGCTGGAAGGGAACTCACCGGCTGTGCCTGTTGACGTGGTACATCGCGCGCTGCGTGAAGTGCACGAACGTGCAGAAGGCGTGCGCCGTGAGCGTGTGGAAGCCATGGCGGCTGAGGGCCATAAATTCCTGGAGCAGAATGCGCAGCGTGAAGGCGTGAGCAGCACGGAATCTGGTCTGCAGTTCAGCGTAATCGCTCAAGGTGATGGCCCGATTCCATCACGTCAGGATCGTGTCCGTGTACACTACACAGGCAAACTGATCGACGGTACGGTATTTGATAGCTCAGTGGCACGTGGCGAACCGGCTGAATTCCCGGTAAGCGGCGTGATCGCGGGCTGGATTGAAGCGCTGACCCTGATGCCAGTGGGTTCTAAGTGGGAATTAGTGATTCCACAAAACCTTGCCTACGGCGAACGCGGTGCTGGCGCATCCATCCCGCCATTCAGCACCCTGGTATTCGAAGTCGAGCTGCTGGAAATTCTGTAATCTGAATTTTTCGTAGTGGATGGCCAGTCGTGAATGACTGGCCATTTTTTTGCCAATCTTACTGCTTCTGCAAATCTACCTGCCAAATCGCAAAACCGATCTCGTCACTGCCCACGGCTTTCATCGGATAATCAGCGTACTTCTCAATAAACTGCGTGGCTTTCTCGCCCGGTGCGGTTTCAAAGCGAATATCCAGCGGCGTATCACTGTGAATCGGCGCTAAACGCCAGTTATGATCGGCCTGCGGTTTCACTTCGCCGTGTACTTTGGTTTCGCTGCTGATATAAGCCGCGACCACTGAACGGTTCTCATCTGGTGAAGCAAACGCCACGTATTTATCGCCGGTGCCGGCAAACTTCCCGCCGTAAGCACGATAGTTGTTAGTGGCGACGAGGAATACCGCATTAGGGTCGATGGGCTTACCCTGCCATGTCAGATCCTTAATGCGTGAAGCGTCTTTGTTAATCAACGTACATTCGCCGTCATAGCGTGCAGGCTGCGTCACATCGATTTGGTAATCGACGCCATCAATCACGTCGAAGTTGTAGGTGCGGAAATCCCAGTTAATCAGTGCCTGCGGTTTACTGCTGTGCGGATCGATCTGATTAAACTGCGCGGCTGAGCATTCCAGCCACTCTCTCACCTGTGCACCGGTGACTTTCATCACCACCAGGGTATTCGGATAAAGATACAGGTCGGCGGCATTGCGGAAGGTCAGTTCACCTTTCTCTACTTCGGTATAGCTGGCGGGATCGTTTTTACGCCCACCGGCTTTAAACGGTGCGGCAGCCGAAAGCACTGGCAAGCGGCCGAGATCGGGATCGCCCTGAATAAAGTGCTCAACATAGGCGCGCTGGGCATTATTCACGATCTGCACAGTGGGATCGTCCTGCACCAGCGACAGATAGCTGTACATTACATCGGCGGATTTACCGATAGGCTTAGCAACAAACTCACGCGTGGCACGGTGATCCTGCTCCAGCACTTTCACCAGACCGCTGTCTTCTGCGGCCAGTGATTTTTTAGCAACCGGATCGTAAATGGGCCGCGCTTCAGCCTTGCCCTGCATGACCTGCCACTTGCCGCCTTCGTTATTCAGCACCAAATCGACCACGCCGAGATGATCGCCCCACATGCCGGGCATCACTGCCGGAACACCGTTCAGCGTGCCTTGAGCAATGTCAGCGCCTTTAATGGCTGCGAACTCTTTGCTGGGGAACACCGCATGCGCGTGACCAAACATAATGGCGTTAATCCCTGGCACCTGGCTGAGGTAGTAGACGGAATTCTCTGCCATGGCGTGATAAGGCTCACTGCTTAAACCTGAGTGCGGAATGGCGATGATTATTTCAGCACCTTTTGCGCGCATTTCCGGCACATAGCGCTTCGCTGTTTCCGTGATGTCATCAACGCGCACTTTGCCCTGCAGATTGTTGCGATCCCACACCATAATCTGTGGTGGAACGAAGCCGATGTAGCCAATTTTTAAGCGATGCGGGTTACCGCTGCGGTCGGTAACGGTGGTTTCTTTGATGAGATAGGGGGTTAACAGCGGTTTTCCGCTTTTTTCATCGATAATGTTGGCATTCACATAGGGAAAGCGTGCCCCGGCAATCGCTTTCTGCAGATAGGGTAAGCCGTAATTGAATTCGTGATTGCCTAAGTTGCCTACTGCGTAATCCAGCGTGTTCATCGCTTTATATACCGGATGCACATCGCCTTTTTTCAGCCCCTTAGCGGCCATGTAATCGCCCAGCGGGCTGCCCTGAATGATGTCGCCGTTATCGACCAGCACACTGTTTTTTGCTTCTGCGCGTGCCTGTTGAATCAGCGTGGCGGTGCGCACCAGGCCAAATTTCTCAGTTGGTGTGTCTTTGTAGTAATCGAAATCCATCATATTACTGTGTAGATCGGTGGTTTCCAAAATGCGCAGATCCACTGTAGCGGCTTGCACCGTGGCCGCCGTCACACACAGCGCCAGTAACGACATGCTCGCTTTGAACATGATTTGCTCCTTGTCTGATCTAATGGGCCTCTCAAAATAATGTAAAACAATGACGAATTATCATTTCAATTTGTGATGTGTCTCAGACTTTCACGCATCAGCAGGCTTCGCTGTCCGCTAAAAAGGGATTCAGTATCACGCCATAGCCGCCAACCTTGAACTATGGTATTGATAATCATATAGATTGCCGTTTCAGACAGTTCAGCCGCTAAGCATGGGAACACAACTGCTAAAATGTGTAGAGGTGAGCTGTTGATGTCTGACAGGCAGAATCAGCGGAAAAGAGGTGAAGAATGTTAGATAAAATTAGCCAATTGGCGCGTGAAGCAGGCGATGCGATTATGCATGTCTATGCGGGTGAGCAGCCGATGGATGTGACGCGCAAGTCAGATGATTCGCCGGTCACGGCTGCCGATCTCGCGGCGCACAAAGTCATCGTGGAAGGGTTGGCCGCGCTCTCCCCAGAAGTGCCGGTGTTATCAGAGGAAGATCCGCCGAGCTGGGCGGTGCGTCAGAACTGGAAAAAATATTGGCTGGTGGATCCGCTGGATGGCACCAAAGAGTTCATCAAGCGCAACGGTGAATTCACCGTCAATATTGCCCTGATTGAAAACGGCAAACCGGTGTTAGGTGTGGTCTATGCGCCCGCGTTGGGTGTGATGTATTCGGCCGCTGATGGCAAAGCCTGGAAAGAAGAGGGCGGCCATAAAACGCAGATTCAGGTGCGCGAGGCGCGTCCACTGCTGGTGGTTGTCAGCCGTTCGCATGCAGATAAAGATGAAGAGCTGAAAGAGTATCTGACGCAGTTAGGCGAACATCAAACCACGGCAATTGGCTCTTCACTGAAATTCTGTCTGGTGGCGGAAGGTAAAGCGCAGCTCTATCCGCGTTTTGGGCCAACCAACATTTGGGATACCGGAGCAGGTCACGCGGTGGCGATTGCGGCGGGAGCCCACGTGCATGACTGGCAGGGTAAAACTCTCGACTACACACCACGCGAATCCTTCCTGAATCCGGGTTTCCGCGTCTCGCTGTTTTAGTTCCTGACGCGCACTTTGCGAAAGAAGCCTGTGTTTTCGCTATTCATTCCGGGATGAATATAGAACACAAGCCGGGCAACACAGGGTCGCCATTAATGGCGACCTTCGTTTTTACTGCAACAGCTCACGGATGAGTTTCATCGCCTGCTGCACTTCATCCTGCGTAAGTGCACCCTCTTTGGCATATCGCACATGCCCGGTCTTATCCAGTACCACAATTGCCGAACCCCCTTTCTCCAACTGCCAGACCTTACGCACGTTGCCGTTGCTGTCGACGATAAATTGCGACCACGGATATTGCTGCTTGTTGCTCTCAATACTGCTGCGCACAAACATCCCCGTGCCGGGAATCGCATCGTCGGTGTTCACAATGGTGGTAGTCTGGTAACGGTCATGCGGGAATTTCGCCGCTTTGATCGCCTCAATCAGCGCGGCATTCTGTTCTTTGGCCGAAGAACGCCCGGCAATATGTAAGATGACACGCACTTTTCCACTCAGCTGCGCGCTATTCCACGGTTGGTAGCTAAACTTATCTTGTTGATAAAGCAGTTCGCCTCTGTCGCTCACGCCCACTGGCGGAACACGATCGCCGATCTTAAAAGCATGGGCTGAGACAAGGCTGGGAACCAGCAGTGCCAGGGCTAACACAGAGTGTGCCAAACGCATGGTGATACTCCTTAGTGATCCGACCAGTTATTCATGTTTTTGCAATATTAGGTGTGGATGATGCGCCTGTCGCGATGAGTTAACAGCTTTGCAACCCACGCCACAATTCCTTAATGAGTGAAGGTTTATACTGGGTTTTGTGAACGGCATAACAGAGTGTTCTGTAATAATGTGTCAATTCAGTAAAAAATTCACCTTTTCGGAACATACGTAACGATTGGTGTTCTATAGTTATGCCTCATTTGCGCTTCATGGGTTCGTACCGGATTTGGCAACGACGAAGCGTAGTACATCTGTTCAGGAGTTAGACAGTATGAAAATCTTCCAGCGCTATAATCCGCTGCAAATTGCGAAATACGTAAAAACGCTTTTTAAAGGAAGGTTGTATATCAAGGATGTTGGCGCGTTTGAGTTCGATAAAGGCAAAGTGATGTTGCCCCGCGTCAAAGATAAACAGCACCTTAGCGTGATGTCCGAGATCAACCGCCAGGTCCTGCGTTTGCAAGCCGAGTACAACTAAGCAGTAAAAAAGAAAGGGCGCCATGCAATCAGGCGCCCTCAGTAGCGGCGCGAGAAATCGCGCCTTGTTTTTTTCTGCCGCCCGGTACTACGGCGACTCCAGCTCATCAGTGGCGCTCTTCGTCACACTCAGCACCGGTGGACGATCGTCAATACGCGTCACCAGCAGCTGATCGATGCGATAACTGTCGATATCTACCACTTCAAACTTGTAACCTGAGAACTTGACGAAATCGGTGCGTTTCGGGATTTTGCGCAGCATGTACATCATAAAACCACCAATGGTTTCATAGTTGCCGGACTGTGGGAAATCATCGATATCCAGCACGCGCATCACGTCATCAATCGGTGTGCCGCCTTCAACCAGCCATGAGTTCTCATCACGTGCCACAATCTGCTCTTCCTGACCCTGGCCGACCAAATCACCCATCAGCGTGGTCATCACGTCGTTGAGGGTAATGATCCCCACCACCAGCGCGTATTCGTTCATGATTACCGCGAAGTCTTCGCCAGCAGTTTTAAAGCTTTCCAGCGCTTCAGAGAGCGTTAATGTGTCCGGCACAATCAGCGCAGAGCGAATCTGCACGCCGCTGCTCAGGGTCAGGCTCTGATTGCCCAGCACGCGCAGCAGCAGCTCTTTGGAATCGACATAACCGACGATATGATCGATGTCGCCATCACATACCAGAAATTTTGAGTGCGGATGCTGGGCGATTTTGGTTTTGAGGCTGTTTTCATCTTCGTGCAGATCAAACCACACCACGTTCTCGCGTGACGTCATCGAAGACGGGACGGTACGCGATTCCAGCTCAAAGACGTTTTCGATCAGTTCGTGTTCCTGCTTACGCAGCACCCCAGCCAGTGCACCGGCTTCCACCACCGCGTAAATATCGTCGGAGGTGATGTCGTCTTTACGCACCATCGGCAGCTTGAAGATGCGGAAAAACACGTTGGCCAGCCCGTTAAACAGCCACACCAGCGGACGCATCACCAGCAAGCAGAAGCGCATCGGGTTGATTATGCGCAGCGCCACCGCTTCCGGCGCGATCATCCCCACACGCTTCGGCGTTAAATCGGCAAACAAAATAAACAGGCTGGTGACCACGGTAAAGGAACAGATAAAGCTGAGCTGATCGGCCAGTTCAGGGGCCATAAAGCGGCTAAATAAACTGCTGAAGGCGGGGGAAAACGCGGCATCGCCGACAATACCACCGAGGATGGCCACGGCATTGAGGCCAATCTGCACCACGGTGAAGAACATGCCAGGCTGTTCCTGCATTTTCAGCACGCGCTGCGCATTGATGTTGCCTTCATCGGCCAGCAGTTTGAGTTTGATCTTACGGGCAGCCGCCAGCGAGATCTCAGAAAGAGAAAAGAATGAACTGATCACAATCAGTAAAAGAATGACAAGTAAGCTATCGAGCATAAAAGATCCGTTGGGTTAATCACTTGTCATTTTTGGCCTGGGCAGCGCAGGAGAACATCCAGTATTCGCCTGTCATACAGGGCTATCCGTGCCAAAAATGTCTGCGCCATTTCGACAAGGAACGTTAACGTCGGGGCAGAAAGGAAAGCAGGTCATGCCTGCTGGGTGCTGATTATAGCAGCAGCGCTTATGCCGCCGCCAGAGGCGCGCACAAGGAGGTCGGAATAATCCGAGTGCGCTCCCCTCAGTCGCAGAAGTGCGGCTTCGGTGTTGTATCGCTCCCCCCATTTACCGACAATAGGAAATGATTTGGCTTAGTGACCATTTTTCCTCAGCCATCCGCCAAAAAGAGCGGCTATGCTGATGGGTAAGCGAGTGGTGGTGATAGCCTCCGATGAGAAATAACGCCCCTGCGGAATAAGGGGCAGGCATTATTAACAGGAGTAAGCGTGCCGCGATTGCATATTTATTGTTTGGCCAGCCTGTTGCTTGCTGCACCTGCCGTTGAGGCAGCGAAAGTGCGCTTGCAGCTGGAAGGGCTAACCGGGGATTTACAGAAGAACGTCAGGGCGCGCTTGTCCACCATTGGAACTGACGAAGTGTCGAGTGATGGGCGCTTCCAGGCGCGTGTCTCGCAGGCGATTAAAGAAGGCTTGCGGGCACTCGGTTATTACGAACCCGAAATCGATTTCGAATCACGTCCCGCGCCGCCGCAGGGCGGTCGACCGGTGCTGATCGCCCACGTTAAGCCGGGCGAACCGGTGAAAATCGGTGGCAGCCACATCGTGGTCGAAGGTGCGGCGAAAAACGATGATGACTATAAAGCCTGGGTGAAGCAGGGCACGCCGAAAATCGGCACCCAGCTCAATCACGGCGAATACGACAAATTTAAAAATGGCTTCTCCAGCCTGGCACTGCGTAATGGTTACTTCGACGGTGACTTTAAGCAAAGCCAGCTTGGCGTTTCGGTCGAAAGACGCGAAGCATTCTGGGATATCGATTACGACAGTGGCCCGCGCTACCGTTTTGGCGATGTCAGCTTCCAGGGCTCGCAAATCAACGAAGCCTATCTGCGGAATCTTGTGCCGTTCAAAAAGGGCGACCCTTACAGCTCGCGCGATTTAGCGGAATTAAACCGCCGCTTGTCAGCCACGGGCTGGTTTAACTCGGTGGTCGTTGCCCCGGAATTCGACAAAGGTCGCCAGACCAAAGTGCTGCCGCTGAATGCCGTCGTTTCGCCACGCGTTGAAAACACCATCGAAGCCGGTGTCGGTTATTCCACCGATGTCGGCCCGCGTCTGAAAGGGACGTGGAAAAAGCCGTGGATCAACAGCAGCGGCCACAGCCTCACCGCCAGCTCCTATATTTCAGCTCCCGAGCAGCAACTCGATCTCAGCTATAAAGTGCCGCTGCTGAAGAGCCCGCTGGAGCAGTATTACACCTTCTCAGGTGGCCTGAAGCGTACCGATCTCAACGACACCAAAGCCGATACCACCACGCTGGGCGTGTCGCGTAACTGGGACAGCAGCTCCGGCTGGCAGCGCGCGGTTAACCTGAAGTGGAGTCTTGATCACTTCACCCAAGGCAGTGTCACCAACACCACCATGCTGCTCTATCCGGGCGTGAGTTTGAGCCGCACGCGTTCACGCGGTGGCTTGATGCCGACCTGGGGCGATTCGCAGCGTTATTCCGTCGATGTCTCCGATACCACCTGGGGATCGGATGTCGACTTCCTGATCCTGCAGGCGCAAAACGTCTGGATCCGTATGCTGGGCGAGAAAAATCGCTTTGTGGTACGCGGTAACCTGGGCTGGATCGAGACCAACGACTTCGACAAAGTTCCGCCGGATCTGCGCTTCTTCGCCGGGGGCGACCGCAGTATTCGCGGCTATAAATACAAAGATGTCTCGCCACGCGACAGTGACGGCAAGCTGACCGGTGCCTCCAAAATGGCCACCGGCTCGCTGGAGTATCAATACAACGTGACCGGCAAGTGGTGGGGCGCGGTGTTTGTCGATTCCGGTGAAGCGGTAAACGACATCAAACAGAGTGATTTTAAAACCGGTGCTGGTGTTGGCGTGCGCTGGGCTTCTCCGGTCGGACCAATCAAATTTGATATCGCACGGCCGATTGGCGATGACAAGGAACATGGTTTGCAATTCTATGTAGGACTGGGGCCTGAACTATGAAGCTGTGGAAAAAGGTCCTGATTGGATTCGGTATTTTTTTGGTGGTGCTGTTTGGCAGTGTGGCATTTCTGATTGGCACCACACCCGGATTGCATCTGGTGCTGAAAGGTGCCGATCGCTGGGTGCCCGGTTTATCGATCAACAAAGTCGAAGGTGGCTGGCGCGATCTGACGCTGAGTGGTGTGAAGTATGAGATGCCGGGCGTCAGCGTGGATGCTGGACGCTTCCATTTGGCGCTCAACCTGAACTGCCTGCTGCACTCGTCGGTGTGCGTGAATGACATTGGCTTGCAGGATGTCAGCGTGGTGGTCGACAGCAAGAAAATGGCCCCGGCCGCTGCACCACCGCCGCAGGAAGAGAGCGGTAGCACCAACCTGACCACGCCGTATCCGATAACGCTCAGCAAGGTCGGGCTGCACAACATCAACGTCAAAGTGGATGACACATCCATCTCGCTGCTGGACTTCACCACCGGCCTCAACTGGCAGGGTCGCGCGCTGACGTTAACCCCAACGCATATTCAAAGCCTGCTGATAGCGCTGACGAAGGCGGCGAAAGTGGTTGATGAGCAAGTGGTGCAGCCGAAAGTGCAACAGCCGCAGCCGGATGAGAAACCCTTGGGTGAAACGCTGCAAGAGATGTTTGCCAAACCGCTGTTACCCGAACTGCCTGACTTCCAGCTGCCGCTGGATATTACCGTTCAGGAGCTGCTCGGCGAACAGCTGCGCCTGACCGGCGATAGCGATGTGTCGATTACCCGTCTGTTGCTGAAAGCCAAAACCGCTGACCGCCATCTTCAGTTAGAAACCTTTGACATCGATTCACCGCAAGGGCAGGTGAATGCCAGCGGTGATGCGCAGCTGGCGGATAACTGGCCAGTGAATTTCGCGCTGAATGGATCGCTGAATCTCGATCCGATCAAGGGCGAGAAGATCAAAATGAACCTCAGCGGGGCGATGCGTGAAGAGCTTAAGCTGGGGCTGAATCTCTCTGGCCCGGTCCGCGCACAGTTGGATGCCGCAGCGCAACCGGCGGTGGCGGGTCTGCCACTGTCACTGAAACTCACCAGCCCGGAGTTGCGCTGGCCGCTTACCGACCCGGTGCAGTATCAGGCGGATAACCTCGATTATCAGTTCAAAGGCAAAGCCACTGATTATGTGATGTCACTGCGCACCGCTGTGAAAGGCGAAGCCGTGCCGCCGGCGACCATTGCGCTTGATGGCAAAGGCAACGTGCAGCAGTTCAGTCTGGACAAGCTGCGCGTGGCGGCACTGCAGGGTAACGTTGATTTAACCGCGCTGGTGGACTGGAGCAAAGCCATCAGCTGGCGCAGCGAACTGACGCTATCCGGCATCAACACCGCCAAACAGTACCCGGACTGGCCTGCCAAACTCGACGGCAAAATCGCCACGCGTGGCAGCCTGTACGGCGGAAGCTGGCAGCTGAGCGTGCCGCAGCTGGAGCTGAAAGGGAACGTGAAGCAGAACGCCGTCAGCGCCAATGGCTCACTCACCGGCAACAGCTATAACCAGTGGAAAATCCCGGGCATTAATATCGCACTGGGCCGCAACCATCTGGACGTGAAAGGTGAACTGGGCGACACGCTCAACCTGGATGCCAATATCGATGCACCGCATCTGGATAACGCACTGCCGGGACTCGGCGGCGTGGCGAAAGGCACGGTAAAAGCACGCGGCACCTTGCAGGCACCGCAGCTGCTGGCCGATCTCACTGCAACCGGCTTGCGCTGGCAGCAACTGCAGATTCGTCGTGTGGCGCTGGAAGGAGATGTGAAATCCAGCGATCAGATCGCCGGTAAGCTGCAGCTGCGCGTTGAGCAACTGCAACAGGACGCGCTGAAGATCAATCTGTTGACGCTGAATGCGGACGGCAACGAGAAGCAGCATCAGCTCAAGCTGAACGTGCAGGGCGAGCCGGTCTCCGGCCAGTTGGCGCTCAACGGCAGCTTTGATCGCAAAACTGAACGCTGGCAGGGCAATCTCAACAACACCCACTTTGATACCCCGGTGGGCGAATGGCGTCTGACGCGTGCGATGGCGATTGATTACCTCAACACTAAGCAGACCGCCTCTATCGGGCCACACTGCTGGCAGAACCCGAACGCGCAGCTGTGCGTACCCGAGCCGATTGAAGCCGGGGCCAGCGGTCACGCCCATGTGGTGCTGAACCGCTTTGATCTGGCGATGATCAAACCGTTCCTCACCGATGCCACCAAACTGAACGGTGTGTTCAGTGGGGATGCGCGTGTGAACTGGACCGCCGACGGCGCGCTGCCAACCGGTACGGTCTCGCTGAAAGGTAACGGCGTGAAAGTCGAACAAGACGTGCAGGGCAACACGCTGCCGATCGCCTTTGACACGCTTAACCTGAATGCCGCGATGCGCAACGGTCGTGCCCAACTCGATTGGCTGATTCACATCGTCAACAACGGCCAGCTGAGCGGTAATGTGCAGATTGCCGATCCGCAAACCCGTCGCCAGCTGTCAGGTAATATTGGTATCAGCAATCTGTCGCTGGCGATGTTCAATCCGGCGTTGATGCAGGGTGAAAAGATTAAAGGCAACCTCAACAGCAACTTGCGTCTGGGCGGCACACTGCAACAGCCGCAGGTGTTTGGCCAGTTGGGGTTGAGCGATGTCAACGTGCAGGCCAGCTTTATGCCGGTCACACTCACCTCCGCCAATCTGAACATGGTGTTCAATGGCATGAGTTCGACGCTTAACGGCCTGTTACAGACGACGCAGGGCAACCTCAATCTGGGCGGCAATGCCGACTGGAGCCAGCTGGATAACTGGCGTGCGCGCATCACCGCGCAGGGCAACCGTATTCGTGTCACCGTGCCACCGATGGTGCGTATGGATGTCTCGCCAGACCTGGTGTTTGAAGCCACGCCAGCCGCGTTTAATCTTGATGGCAAAGTGGATATTCCGTGGGCGCGCATCACGGTGCAGGAAGTGCCGGAAAGCGCCACTGGCGTCTCCTCGGATGAGGTGATGCTGGATAAAGATCTCAAGCCGATTCAACCGAAGACCGCCGCCATTCCGATCAACAGCAACCTGGTGATCCATGTCGGTAACGATGTGCGGCTGTCAGCCTTTGGTCTAAAAGCCAAGCTGAATGGCGATCTTAAACTGGTGCAGGATAAAACCGGTCTGGGCTTAAACGGACAGATCAATATTCCTGATGGCCGCTTCCACGCTTACGGGCAGGATCTGATTGTGCGTAAAGGCGAGTTGCAGTTTGCCGGGCCGCCAGATCAGCCGTACGTTAACCTTGAAGCGATACGTAACCCGGAAGCCACCGAAGATGATGTCACCGCCGGTATTCGCGTCACCGGCCTGGCCGATGAGCCGAAAGTCGAGGTGTTCTCTGACCCCGCCATGTCGCAGCAGGAAGCGCTTTCTTACTTATTACGCGGTCAGGGACTCAGCAGTGATGGCGACAGTAATGCATTAACTTCAGCACTTGTGGGGTTAGGGGTTGCACAAAGTGGTCAGGTTATGGGTAAAATCGGCGAGACATTCGGCGTCAGTAACCTCGCGCTTGATACCACCGGTGTAGGCGACAGCCAGCAGGTGCAGGTGAGCGGTTATGTACTGCCGGGTCTACAAGTAAAATACGGTGTTGGCATATTTGATTCACTGGCGACGTTAACCTTGCGTTACCGCCTGATGCCCAAACTCTATTTGGAAGCCGTGTCCGGTCTCGATCAGGCACTGGATTTGCTCTATCAGTTTGAGTTTTAGCAATGCGAATAATTGTCTACGGCAGTTTACGGCGCAAACAGGGAAACAGTCACTGGATGACGAATGCGCAATGGCTCGGCGACCATCAGATTGAAGGGTTTGCGCTCTACAATCTGGGTCACTATCCGGGCGTCGTTGAAGATGAGGGAACCGTCTTCTGCGAAGTGTATCGCATCGACGCCAGCACGCTTGGCGAACTCGATGCCTTGCGCACCAAGAATGGCGAATACAAACGCCAACTCATCCAGACGCCTTACGGCAGTGCCTGGCTGTATGTCTATCAGCGTTCGATTGCGGGTCGCACCCGCATTGCGAGCGGTGACTGGCTAAAGCGCGACGACGCACCCGAGGCATAAATAAAAACACCGTCCATTGGACGGTGTTTTTTTATGCTTGCGAGGCAGAGAAGATTATTTCTTCTGTGCGCGCTCGTAAGAAGAGATGATTTCAGCTTTGGCCGCTTCAGCGTTGTCCCAGCCGTCAACTTTTACCCATTTGCCTTTTTCCAGATCTTTGTAGTGCTCGAAGAAGTGGGTGATCTGCGCTTTCAGCAGTTCTGGCAGGTCGTTCACATCTTTGATGTGATCGTATTCTTTGCTCAGTTTGGTGTGCGGAACCGCAACCAGTTTGGCATCTTCGCCAGACTCGTCGGTCATTTTCAGCACGCCAACTGGACGGCAGCGAATCACTGAGCCCGGCACCAGCGGATACGGGGTTGGTACCAGCACGTCAACCGGATCACCATCCAGAGACAGGGTGTGGTTGATGTAACCGTAGTTGCACGGATAGAACATGGCGGTAGACATGAAACGGTCTACAAACAGGGCGCCAGACTCTTTGTCCACTTCATATTTGATCGGATCGGCATTCGCTGGGATCTCGATAACGACATAGATATCTTCTGGCAGTTCTTTACCTGCAGGCACCTGGTTCAAACTCATCTGGCTTTCCTTCATTGGTCGTATGTTGAGTGACGGCTATTATAGCCAACTGACTCTGAAAGTATGCCCCCTTTTTGGCGTTTCGGAATGCTCCAACGGCCTACTTCGCGGTGACAAACAGCGAGACAATCCCTGCAGCAATCAGTGGTCCGACCGGCACACCACGGAAAAACGCCACGCCAATCACGGTGCCGATTAACAATCCACCAATCACTGATGGCTGCACGCTCATAAAACTGACGCCGCGCCCGCCCAGCCAGGCAACAAACACCCCGACAATGATCGCCACGATCGATTGCCAGTTAGCAAATGACTTCAGCAAGGATGAAGCGGGCAACGTCCCACTTGCCAGTGGCGCCATCACTGCGACAGTTAGAATAATAATGCCGATCTGAATGCCCTGTTTTTCCACATACGGGAAGAACTGCGACAGCGGTGTCAGCTTGATGGCGAGCAGGATCAGAATGGAAATGGTAACGGCACTGTTATGAACGAAATAGCTCAGGACGGCGAGGCAGACCAGAATGATGGTAGAGGCATAAGCAGCCATGTTTTCTCCCTGAAGATGGATGGATGCGCAGGTCAGTGCCTGCGCTGACGTTTTTTTAACGCCACCATTTATCAACAATCATCGGGATTGGCGCAACTGCCTTTGTTCATTGATTGCAACATTAAAGCCTGATTCCGCACCAGATTAACGCCCTGAGCCCCGATGGAAAGGGCTGCCATGCTGCCCTGGCGACTCATAAAATAGCTGCGGCTGGCCTCCATCCAGCTATCGCGATAGGCCAGCCACGCGCGTTGGGCAGCACGTAATTTGTCTTTAGGTTCGCCAGTTAATTTTTTCATCATCTGGTTGTACTGCATATTCATCTCTTTATCCCAGGCCTTATTGGCGCTGCCGTAGCACTGGGACATGCCCGCGGTGCTGGATTCCTTGTCCAGACACTGCTGTAGCTGCTGGTCGAGCGGATGCGTCTGCGCCATAACCATACTACTGGCGAACAGACAGGCAATCGGGAGCCACTTTTTCATCATTTCATTCCTTCATTTTTGCGCAGCGGACTTCAGAAAAGCTGAAGGGTAAGCGAACGTCGGCAGATTGACCATCAACATTGGATAAAGTTTCTGCGACCAGCTGCCGATAATCTCTCCGTTTTAGGGCCAGTGGAGTTCTGCCTTTTCATACACACGGGAATGATCATGATCAGACAACTATCAATACGTACCGCTTTACTTGCGTTGTTGGCCATCATGACGGTGATGCTGTTAGCCGTCAGCGCCATGGGCATCTATGCCATTAATGCTGGAAATCAATCTCTGGATGCGCTGAACCGCATTCAGGGGATTGAACTCAACAAGCTCTACCAAAGCCGTTCAGATTTAATGCGCGCCCGCGCCAATGCGGCGCTGGCCGTTCGTAAGATCGAAATTGGTCTGTTGGATGACGGCGCCAAAGTCACGCAGCAGGCGCAAGCCGCAGTGGACAGTTCTCACCAGTTCCTCAAAGCATTTGTCGATGCAGGCACCGTAACAGCGCATGGTAAAACTCTGGCCGATGCGATTGTGGCGACCTACAACGTCTACGATAAAGAAGGCATCACGCCCATGATGGATGCCTTAAAAAAACAGTATACCGATGAGTACTATCAGGTGCTGGAAGGCAAACAATCACAGCTGGCAGCAAACTATTCGAAGGCGGTGAATGATTTCAGTATTTACGCCGATGAAGTCTCTGCGGCACGCCTCAAGCAGGCGGCTGACAACGAAGTCCGGATGAAGGTGATGATTGGCGTGGTGATGGTACTGACACTGCTGCTAATCGTACTGGCCTGGCAGTTGTTGCGTCGCTCGCTGCTGCGTCCTCTGGACAACGCAATCCTACATCTGGAACAGATTGCGGCGGGCGATCTCTCGCAGCCTTTACCTGCCGCAGGCAAAAATGAAATTGGTCGCCTGAATCAGGCCCTTTCCGATATGCAGCTGGCGCTGCGTGATTCGGTGAGTCAGGTGCGTGAAGCCAGCATGCAGATTGATGTGGGCAGCCGTGAACTGGCGGCGGGCACTGTGCATCTGTCGCAGCGCACCGAAGAGTCCGCTGCTTCGCTGGAGCAAACGGCCGCCAGCATGGAGCAGCTGACCGCCACCGTCCGTCTTAACGCCAGTAACGCTCAGCAGGCCAATCAATTGGCCAGCAATGTGTCGACCAGCGCCGATCGTGGCGCAGAGGTGGTGGGTTACGTGATGGAGAAGATGCAGGAGATCACCCAAAGCTCTAACCGCATCGGCGACATCCTCAGCGTGATTGATGGTATCGCCTTCCAGACCAATATCCTCGCGCTGAACGCCTCGGTGGAAGCCGCGCGTGCTGGCGAGCAGGGCCGTGGCTTCGCCGTGGTCGCCAACGAAGTGCGTACGCTGGCTGGCCGTAGTGCGACCGCCGCTAAAGAGATTCGTGAGTTGATCAGCGAATCACAAACGCGTGTTAAAGAGGGCAGCGACATGGCGACACGCGCCGGTGAAACCATGGATGAAATCTCCAGCGAAGTGATGCGTGTCACATCACTGATGAAAGAGATCTCGATTGCTTCAGAAGAGCAGAGCCGTGGGATTGAGCAGGTGAATCAGGCGGTGACGCAAATGGATGAAGCCGCGCAGCAAAACGCCGCGCTGGTGGAAGAAGCCAGTGCCGCCACGCAGTCGCTGGAAGCGCAGTCACAGCAGTTGCAGGAATCAATGGCGCAGTTCCGCGTGGTCGCCGCGTAAAAACAGGTGCAACGTGCTTATGGCGCGTTGCTACTTATCTCTTCAGCAAAGCGCAGGATCATGTCTGCTAATTGGTCATCTTCTGCCAGAAAATAGGCGGCGGGGATCTCCAGCGCTTTCGCCAGCAGTTGCAGCGTCAGTAAATCGGGCTGATGCACACCGACTTCATAACGATTGATGCGCGCACTGGCGGAAAACTCTTCAATGCCAGCGGCAATCCCTAACCCTTTTTGCGAAAAACCCTTCACCAGACGCACCTGTTTCAGGCGTCTACAGAAGGTTTTTTGCAGGGAAGAGGTCGGTTTCATGCCTACGAGAATCGTAGATTTGCTGCTTGTCAGATACTACGAGTAACGTAGTATCGTTATGGCAACCTATAACGAGAACTAAGGAGAGTGACGTGGGTGAAAGCAAGCAGGACTGGCATCAGGCCGATATTATAGCCGCCTTACGCAAGAGAGGGACTTCATTAGCCGCCGTATCACGTGAAGCGGGGTTGTGTTCGACCACTTTGGGCAATGCCTTAATCCGACCCTGGCCCAAGGGCGAATGGCTGATTGCCGAAGCGATTGGCATCGCACCGGATGAAATCTGGCCCAGCCGCTACTACTCCGCGCAGGGTGAATTGATTGATCGGCAAGCAAAGCGACGAAAATAACCCAATAAAAAGCCCGCTCATTATTGGCGGGCTTTTTCAAATCACATCAGCTTATTCGTGGCTGTCCGGGAACTCACGCATAAAGCGCTCAACGTCATCCACCATCGCATCGTTACCGCAGAAGAACGGGCAACGTTGGTGCAGGGTTTCAGGCTGGATGTCGAGGATACGGTTGGCACCATCGCTGGCTTTACCACCGGCTTGTTCCGCCAGGAATGCCATTGGGTTGCACTCATACAGCAGACGCAGCTTACCTTTCGGGTGGCTGGCGGTGCTTGGATAGAGGTAAATACCGCCTTTCAGCAGGTTACGGTGGAAGTCTGCCACCAGTGAACCGATGTAGCGCGAGGTGTATGGGCGCTTGGTGGCGATATCTTCTTCCTGACAGAACTTCAGGTATTTCTTCACGCCCTGCGGGAAGCGAATGTAGTTACCTTCGTTGATGGAGTAGGTGTAGCCTTTCTCCGGGAAGGTCATGCGCTCATGGCTCAGACAGAACACGCCCAGTGACGGATCGTATGTAAACGCATGCACGCCCACACCGGTGGTGTAAACCATCATGGTGGAAGAACCGTAAACCACGTAACCGGCCGCAACCTGCTTGTTGCCCGGCTGCATAAAGTCAGCTTCGGTGATCGGCGTACCCGGCTCACTGATGCGGTGGTAGATGGAGAAGATGGTGCCGACGGAAACGTTCACGTCGATGTTGGAAGAGCCGTCCAGCGGATCCATCAACACCACGTATTTACCGTCTTCTGAGCCTTCAAAGATGACGAACTCATCTTCTTCTTCGGAAGCGATACCGGCAACCACACCACGCGCTTTCAGGGCAGCTTTCAGTTTTTCATTCGCGAAGAGGTCCAGCTTCATCTGCTGTTCGCCCTGCACGTTTTCCACGCCGCTGGCACCGAGGATATCCACCAGACCCGCTTTGTTGATGTCGCGGTGGATAATCTTGGCTCCGAGCTTAATGGAGGAAATCAGCGCCGTCAGTTCACCTGTGGCGTGTGGAAAGTCGTGTTGCTTCTCGACGATGAATTCGCCTAACGTTTTCATAACACATTCCCTGAATCTACGATGGAGTGGCAGCAGCTTTAACACGCTACCAACGTATGAGCGCAGTTTAGCCGATTGAACTTTAAAAACCATAGTCCTAATCCGTTTCTTCCCACTCTGCTCGGGGTTACACTGTGCGCCGAACTTTTGAGTAATGGATCTCTTTATGCGTATTCACATCCTTGGGATTTGTGGCACTTTCATGGGCGGACTGGCAATGCTGGCCCGTTCGCTAGGGCATGAAGTGACCGGCTCTGACGCCAATGTCTACCCGCCGATGAGCACCTTGCTGGAACAGCAAGGCATTGAATTGACAGAAGGTTATGATGCCAGTCAGCTCGATCCGCAGCCGGATCTGGTGATCATTGGCAACGCCATGACGCGCGGCAATCCGTGTGTGGAAGCGGTACTGGAACGTAACATTCCTTACCTCTCTGGCCCGCAGTGGCTGCATGATTTCGTGCTGCGTGACCGTTGGGTACTGGCCGTGGCCGGAACCCATGGCAAAACCACTACCGCAGGCATGGCAGCGTGGATTCTGGAGGCCTGTGGCCTTGAACCGGGCTTTATCATTGGTGGAGTGCCAGGAAACTTCGAGGTTTCGGCAAAATTAGGAAAAAGTCCATTCTTCGTGATTGAGGCGGATGAATACGACAGCGCGTTCTTCGACAAGCGTTCCAAATTTGTCCATTACTGCCCGCGCACGCTGATCCTTAACAATCTCGAATTCGATCACGCCGATATCTTTGATGACTTGCGCGCGATTCAGAAGCAGTTCCACCATCTGATTCGCATCGTGCCGGGCCAGGGCAAAATCCTGCTGCCGGAGCACGATAACAATCTTAAGCAAGTGATGGCGATGGGCTGCTGGAGCGAGCAGGAAACCGTCGGCGACAACGGCCACTGGCAGGCGAAAAAACTGACGCCGGACTCTTCGCACTGGGAGATCTGGCTGGACGGCGAGAAAGTCGGTGAAGTGAACTGGGCGCTGGTCGGCGAGCACAACATGCACAATGGCCTGATGGCGATTGCGGCCGCGCGTCACGTCGGGGTGAAACCGGTGGATGCCGGTGAAGCGTTGAGCAGCTTTATCAATGCGCGCCGTCGTCTTGAGCTGCGTGGTGAAGTGAATGCCATCAAAGTGTATGACGATTTTGCCCATCACCCCACCGCGATTCTGGCCACGCTGGCGGCGCTGCGCAGCAAAGTCGGTGGTACCGCGCGTATTCTGGCGGTACTGGAGCCGCGATCCAACACCATGAAGATGGGCGTGAGCAAAAACGAGCTGGCCCCGTCTCTGGGTCGCGCCGATAACGTGTTCCTGTTCCAGCCGCACCACATTCCATGGCAGGTGTCTGATGTCGCGGAAGCCTGCATCCAGCCGGCGAAGTGGAGCGCGGATATCGATACGCTGGTGGAAATGGTGGCAAAAGAAGCCCAGCCAGGTGATTCCATTCTGGTGATGAGTAACGGCGGGTTTGGTGGCATTCACCAGAAACTGCTGGAGAGATTGGGACGTTGATGGCGTGGCGACCCTTTAATCGGGGTTGCCACTGGGTTTGATGACGCTCTGTTATTTGCCCAAACTAAAAAGGGTCGCCCACTGGCGACCCTTTTTATGCACGCGGCAAACTTACGCCTCTGCCAGCTCACGCAGATACTGGAAGATCTGACGGGTGGCTTTCGGTGGTTTGTTAGCGGCTTTCTCTTTCTGCGCATTACGGATCATGGTACGCAGTTGCTGGCGATCGGCCTGCGGATAGAGGTTAATCACTTCTGCGATCGCATCATCGCCTTTCTCGATCATGCGATCGCGCAGTTGCTCGAGTTTATGGAACAGCGCAACCTGTTGGTTATGGCGGTTCTTCAGCTTATCCAGTGCCTGACGAATCGGATCTTCATCGCGCGCGCGCAACATCTTACCGATCAGCTGCAACTGGCGGCGACGGCCTTCCTTTTTAATACGTTGTGCCAGCTCAATGGCGGCACGCAGATCATCGTCGAGTGGAATTTTGTCGAGGGAGTTTTTCCCCAGATCAACTAACTCGGCACCCAGGCGTTTCAGCTCTTCGGCGTCGCGTTTAATTTCGCTTTTGCTGACCCAGATAATCTCTTCGTCTTCATCTTCTTCGTTTTGATTATCTGGCACATCGTCGAGCCAGTCATCGGGCTGCTTGGTCATCTCTTGGCTCCCTAAAAAAAAGAGGCTAATCCTACCAGTTTATCGGGCGACTGCGAAATTGTTCTCTGAGTCTGATAGACTCAATAAATTCATACTTAAGATTAGACGGCAGGTCGATGAACGTATCTACTCAGGTTGCAGAACAACGTAAAGTGTTAGAACAGGCTGTCGCGCAGGCGCTGGAACTGGCGAAAGCCAGCACCGATGGAGCAGAAGTCGCGGTGACCAAAACCACCGGCATCGGCGTCAGTACCCGCTATGGCGAAGTGGAAAACGTCGAATTCAACAGCGATGGTGCACTTGGCATCACCGTCTATCATCAGAACCGCAAAGGCAGTGCTTCTTCAACCGACCTCAGCCCGGATGCCATCAAACGTACCGTGCAGGCGGCGATCGACATTGCGCGTTACACCTCGGTTGATCCTTTTGGTGCCCCGGCCGATCCCGATCTGCTGGCATTTGAAGCGCCGGATCTCGATCTTTACCATCCGTGGGAGATCGATGCCGATCGCGCTATCGAATGGGCTGCACAGGCCGAACAGGCGTCGCTGCAGGCTGACAAGCGCATTACCAATACCGAAGGCGGCAGCTTCAACAGCCACGTCGGCATCAAAGTGTTCGGTAACAGCCACGGCATGTTGCAGAGCTACTGCTCCAGCCGCCATTCGCTCTCCAGCTGTGTGATTGCCGAGCAGGATGGCAACATGGAGCGCGATTACGCCTACACCATCGGCCGTTCCATTAACGATCTGCAAACTGCGGATTGGGTGGGACAAGAGTGCGCACGTCGCGTGTTGTCACGCCTGGCGCCGCGCAAACTGCCAACCATGAAAGCGCCGGTGATCTTCGCGCCGGAAGTGGCGACGGGTCTGTTTGGCCATCTGGTCGGCATGATCAGCGGCGGTAGCGTCTATCGCAAAGCGACCTTCCTGCTGGATTCACTCGGCAAACAGATTTTGCCTGAGTGGCTGACGATTGAAGAGAAGCCGCACCTGCTGAAAGGCCTGGCGTCTACGCCGTTCGACAGCGAAGGTGTCCGCACTCAGGCGCGTGACATCATCAAAAATGGCGTGCTGCAAAACTGGCTGCTGACCAGCTATTCGGCACGTAAGCTTGGCTTGCAGAGCACCGGTCATGCGGGCGGCATTCACAACTGGCGCATTGCGGGGCAGGGGCATAGCTTTGAAGATATGCTGAAGCAGATGGGCCGTGGTTTAGTGGTTACCGAAATGATGGGCTCCAGTGTCAGCGCCATGACCGGTGATTACTCACGCGGTGCATCAGGCTTCTGGGTTGAAAACGGTGAAATCCAATATCCTGTGAGCGAGATCACAATTGCGGGCAACCTCAAGGATATGTGGCTCAATATGGTAACGCTCGGTAACGACATTGAAACGCGCAGCAATATACAATGCGGTTCGGTGCTGCTGCCGGAGATGAAAATCGCCGGACAATAAAGACATCGCTTCATGAAAGCAGCCCGCAAGGCTGCTTTTTTTTTAGCCCGACAATGATACCCCTTAATAATTCGCGTGACAGAAAGGCGGCAAGTGAATGAATCCTCAGGACATTACATCAGTAAGTGACTAAGGTGAGTGAGCGTAGCCAACGTGTCTGGAACCTGAAATATGACGGGAAATAAGGAATATTTATGCGTAAGCATGTGATTGCAATGTTGTCTCTCTCGCTGTTGTTCTCCTCGGCTAGCGTATTCGCCGCTGACCTGAAGAGTGATATGGATACCCTGAAAGATGGCCTGAGCGTGGTGAAGAAAACCTCTGATGCTCAGGAAATGCAAACCGCGCTCGGCAAGATGCGCCAGGCGGCGGAGGATGCTAAAAAATCCACGCCGGAAAAACTGGAAGGTCAGGCTGCCGATAGCGCCCAGATTAAGGATTATCACGCCGGTCTCGATTCTCTGATTGCGCAGATTGATGTCGTTGATCAGTTGGCGAAAGCCAACAAGCTCGACGAAGCCAAAACTGAAGCGAAGAAGTTGGAAGATATTCGTAACGCCAACCATAAGAAATTCCGCTGATAACCCGGCCAGCCCTGTGGCTGGCCTTATCTCCTCTCGCATTCCCTCCGTTTAAACGCATCGATTTCCGGCATAACCCGCATTTTTGTGACCTGTTTCGCACACTTCATGCGTAGTGCGATCTGGCGCACACACGCCCGTGGGATTTCCACTTTGAGGTGGAAAAGATGCGTCTCCACAGCCTGAAGCGGAAAGCGTAATTTCTTTCTAACGCGAATTATCTCTAATTATCCGCAGTAAACAGGAGTAGCAAGGTGAGGAGTGAAGCTGTCCCGCTGAAACCGAGTACGCCAGAAGCCATTCAGGCGTTGGCGGATAACACGTTGAAGCAGATTGCGGCGATCTACGCCGCGCACCACATCGAAGCCAATGCCGTGCAGCAGCAAATGCTGGCCTCGCATGTACGGGCGATGGCAGCGCGTTCCCTCACGGGAGAAGCCTTGCCGGAAGTGGAAGCCGAACTGTTTGAAGATATCTCGCCAGAAACCATGGCGCTGGCACAGCAGGTGGTCGATCTGTTTGGCAATCTGCCCAAAGAAGAAGCCTGGTTGTTATCGGTGCATATCGAAGTGGCGAAATCCAACGAAGCATAAATCGAGAGGAATTGAACATGGTAACAGTCGTGATTGGTGATCGTCTGGGTAAAGGTCAGAAAGTCGCAGCCGGTATTGAGAAAGCAGGCGGCCGTGCCGTGGTGGTGCCGGGCGTCGCAGCGGATATGAAGCTGGGCGATGTGATGAAAGCGGAAAACGCCGATTTCGGCATCTCCTTCTGCGGCAGCGGCGGCGCGGGTGCCATCACTGCACAGAACAAATATGGCTACAAAGCCAAACACGGTATGCGTTCGATTGATGAAGGCGTGACCGCCATCAACGAAGGCGCCACCGTACTGGGCTTTGGCTTTATGGATAAAGAAGAGCTGGGTGAACGTCTGGTGCAGGCCTGGAATAAAAAACACGGCAGCTAAGCATGAAACAGCAATACGAGACGCAGATAACGGTGCAGGGCAAAGGCGACAGCAAAGCGAAAGCCTTTTCCGATGCACTGAGCAAGGTGCAGCAGCAAGTGCTGCGCACCAGCCAAAAGATTCTGTTGCGCATTGAACCCATAGATGTGCGGGTGCTGCGCGCGCAGGAGAGCGTACGCACAGAGAAGTTCTTGTTCTTCTTTCTGGCGCGCGAACGACGGAATTACAGCGTCGAGCTGGAGATTACCGTCAGCGTCACCGTGATCGACACCGACAAGGTGGATTTCATCGCGACGAAATAAAAACGACAACAAAGGGTACAACAACATGTTTTTAATCATTTTGTTTAAGTCGTTGATCATTGGTGGATTGGTTGGCGTTGGAGTAGGAGCGGGCGCAGCGCGCATGTTCCACGCACCGACCACCCAGGGTATGGGCGCGTTTCGTACCTTGGGTGAACTCAATTCCTGTGAAGGCGATCCTGCATCGCACTTTTCCTTTGGTCTTGGCTTCTTCTTTAACGCCTGGGCATCGTCTGTGGCGGCAGGCTCCTTCACACAGGACGTTGACCACCGCATTCTGCCCAACTGGGGCGCGGCTGCGTTGATGGTGAAAAATCGTAACGTCGCGGAAACCCTGCACAACCCGAAACGCATGGCGATTGCCTGCGGCATCATCGGCATGATCGTGGTGGCGTTCCTTAACAGTACCGCTTCTGCGGTGCCTGCAGCGTTGCAGGTTACGGCGGTTAAAGTACTGGTGCCGGCGGCCAACCTGTTGGTCAACACCGTGATGCCGGTGATCTTCTGGCTGGCAGCGATTGATGCCGGTAAGAAATCCGGTTTCTGGGCGACCATCTTTGGTGGTCTGGCGCAGTTGATCATGGGCAATGCCGTACCGGGTCTGGTGCTGGGTATCCTGATTGGTAAAGGCGTGGAAGAGAGCGGCTGGAACAAAGTCACCAAAGTGATGATGTTCGCGATTGTGCTGCTGTTCGCTCTGAGTGGCTTCTTCCGTGGCTTCGACATGAAACTGCTGCAATCCTTCCAGCTGGGTGTCCCAGGCTGGCTGGACATGATTCACAACAGCCTGAGCGGCAAATAAGGAGCCTCGAGCATGAACGAGACTGAAAACAAAGGGTTCTGGTATGCCGACTGGTCGTTCCCGATCTTTGTTGGCCTGCTGTCCGCCGGGGTGTTTGCCGGTACGCACATGTACTACCTGTACGGCATCGGTGCATTTAACGAAGTGGCGTTTGTTTCGATGCTGCGTTCCGGCATGGAAACCGGCGTGTATGGCGCCGTGGCGGCGTTTGGTGCCAGCTTCCTGTTTGCCCGCATCATCGAGGGTTCGCTGGTCGGGATTCTGGATATCGGCGGTGCGATTCAAACCGGTGTCGGGCTGGGCGTTCCGGCTTTGCTGCTGGGCGCGGGCATTGTGTTCCCGGTGGCAAACTTTGCCGCATCACTGGCCACGGGCCTGGTGGTGGGTTTAGCGATCGGTTATCTGATTATCCTGGCGCGTAAGTTCACCATCAATCAGAGCGATTCCACCTACGGTGCGGACGTGATGATGGGCGCAGGTAATGCATCGGGTCGCTTCCTTGGGCCGTTGATCATCCTGTCTGCGATGGCCGCGTCGATTCCGATTGGCATCGGTTCGCTGGTGGGTGCGTTGTTGTTTTATCTGTGGAACAAACCGATCACCGGTGGCGCGATTTTAGGTGCCATGGCGTTAGGCGCAATGTTCCCGGTTTCGCTGTAAAGCTGTTTCCGATTTAACGGTCGCCCTTCACGGCGACCCTACGATTGAACAGTGCATTCTGTGTGGAGGCGCATTGATGACCCCACACAGATGTGATGCAAATTCCGTAGGGTGCGTATTGATGCGCACCGGGCTGAATGCAGGTTGTTAAGGAGTAAATATGTTTGATCTGATTCTGCGCCGCGCGCGTTTGTGCGACGAACAGCTGGTGGATATCGCCATCCAGCACGGCAAGATTGCTGCGGTCGGCGATGTCAACGGTTCAGCTCAGCAGGAGCGCGATTTAGAGGGGCGCTATTACGTCAGCGCCGGCTGGATCGACAGCCACGTGCACTGCTATCCCAAATCCCCGATTTATCACGATGAAGCCGATGCGATTGGGATGGCGCAGGGCGTCACTACCGTGATTGATGCAGGCAGCACCGGCGCGGATCATATCGACGATTTCTATCAGCTCACCCGTTCCGCCACCACCGAAGTGCGCGCGCTGATCAACATTTCACGTACCGGCATCATCACCCAGAATGAGCTGGCCGATATGACGCAGATCGACGGTGATGCGGTGGTGCAGGCGGTGAAACGTCGCCCGGACTTTATCGTGGGATTAAAAGCGCGCATGAGCAGCAGCGTGGTGGGTGAAAATGGCATTCAGCCGCTGATTCGCGCCAAAGCCATTCAACAGGCGGCGGGAAATCTGCCGCTGATGGTGCACATCGGCAACAACCCGCCGGTGCTGGAAGAGATCGCCGATTTGCTCACCTCCGGTGACATCATCACTCACTGCTTCAACGGCAAACCCAACCGCATTCTGTCGCCGCAGGGCGAACTGAAAGCCGCGGTGAAAAATGCCATCGCGCGCGGCGTGAAGCTGGATATCGGTCACGGCAGCGCCAGCTTCAGCTTTGAAGTGGCCCGTCAGGCCATCGCGCAGGGAATTCTGCCCGACACCATTAGCTCGGACATTTACTGTCGCAACCGCATCAACGGCCCGGTACACAGCCTGGCGCATGTGATGTCGAAATTCTTCAGCATTGGCATGACGCTGCCGCAGGTTATCGACTGCGTCACCGGTAATGCCGCGGCTGGCCTGCGCTTAGCGGGCAAAGGGCGCTTAACCGAAGGTTATGACGCCGACCTGACCATTTTTACCGTCAAAGAGGAAGCCCGCCCGTTCGTTGATGCTGAAGGCGAACGGGTTTTGGGTGAGCAACATTTGCTGCCGCTGGCCGTGGTTATCGCGGGTAAGTGGCATCTGACTGATGAAGGGAAAGCTAATCATGTCTTCGATTTATGAAAAATATGACCTGAAACAGGTCATCAATGCCTCCGGTCGTATGACCATTCTTGGTGTTTCAACGCCTTCTGCCGATGTGGTCGAGACCGTCAGCTACGGTTTGAATCACTATTTCGAGATCAAAGATCTGGTCAATAAAACCGGCGCGTATATCGCTAAACTGCTGGATGTCGAGAGCGCGGTGGTGGTCTCCTGCGCCTCTGCGGGCATCGCACAGAGCGTGGCGGCGGTGATCGTTAAAGATAACGACTGGCTGCTGGACAACCTGCATGCCGCGCCGCTGACCGTGCCGCACGATATCGTGGTGCCGAAAGGCCATAACGTGAACTTCGGTGCGCCGGTGGGTGCGATGGTGGCGCTGGGCGGCGGACGTCTGGTGGAAGCCGGCTACAGCAACGAATGTTCGCCAGAACAGCTGGCTGCGGCCATCACGCCAACCACGGCGGCGCTGCTTTACATCAAATCACACCACTGCGTGCAGAAGAGCCACCTGAGTGTGGAGCAGGCGGCGGTAGTCGCGCGTAAACACGGTATCCCGTTAATCGTGGATGCGGCGGCAGAAGAAGATCTGCAGTGCTACTACCAGATGGGCGCGGACCTGGTGATCTACAGCGGTGCCAAGGCGATTGAAGGGCCGACCAGCGGTCTGGTGATTGGCCGCACCCAGTACGTTGAGTGGGTAAAACGTCAAAGCAACGGTATTGGCCGCGCGATGAAAGTCGGTAAAGAGGGCATTCTTGGTCTGACGCAGGCGATTGAAAACTATCTGGTGCAGCCGAAAACCACCGGCGCTGAGATGGTAGCCAACATGACGCCGTTTATCGATAACCTCAACACAATCAATGGTGTGTCTGCACGCGTGGTATGGGATGCGGCGGGCCGCGATATCGCCCGTGCCGAGATCAAGTTCGATGAGGCCGTCACTCAATGGCCAACCGGTGAGCTGGTGCAGGCGCTGAAAACCGGCGACATCGCCATCTACTTCCGTGGCTACAAAGCCAACGAAGGCATTATCGAAGCGGATGTGCGCAGCGTCAGCACCGATCAGCTGCATATTATCTTTAGCCGTATCCAGGCGTTACTCAGTGGAGGAAAACGCGCATGAGTCTGAACCCGAATTTCTATCAGGGCCGTCTGTGCCTCAACGTGCTGGCCGGTTCTAAGCAGAACGCCAAAGAGATCTGGCAGGCCGCAGAAGGCCACGTGCTGGTGGGCGTCTTATCAAAAAATTACGCGAGCAATGAAGAAGCGATTGCCGATATGCGTGAGTACGCGGCACTGATCGACAACGCGCTGTCCGTCGGACTGGGCGCGGGCGATCCGAATCAGTCGGCGATGGTGAGTAAGATCTCAGCGGTGCTGCAACCGCAGCACGTGAACCAGGTGTTTACCGGTGTCGCCACCAGCCGCGCACTGCTCGGGCAGCATCACACCGTGGTCAACGGTTTGATTTCACCAACCGGCACGCCGGGCCTGGTGAAAATCTCCACCGGACCGCGCAGCTCGCAACTGGAAGATGCGATTGTGCCGATCGACAGCGCCATCGCCATGCTGCAGGACATGGGGGGCAGTTCGGTGAAATACTTCCCGATGGGCGGCTTAAAAGCGGTGAATGAGTACCGTGCCGTTGCTGAAGCCTGTGCGCGTCACGACTTCTGGCTGGAACCGACCGGCGGCATCGATCTCAATAACTTCGAAGCCATTGTGCAGATTGCACTCGATGCGGGCGTCAGCAAAGTGATTCCACACGTCTATAGTTCGATCATCGACAGTGCCACTGGCGACACGCGCATTGACGATGTGCGTCAGCTTCTGGCAACGTGCAAGAAACTGCTGTAACAAACGAGTCACAGGTGAAGCTCCGTGAGATTTCCCAATCAGCGTCTGGCCCAACTTTTCGCTGCGCTGCAAAACGAAACGCTGCCACAGGATGAACTGGCGCGCCGCTTTTCAGTTTCAACGCGCACGGTGCGCACCGATATCACCGCGCTGAATGCGCTGCTGGAGCAACACGGCGCACAGTTCGTACTGGCGCGCGGCGCGGGATATCAGCTGAAGATCGACGATGTGGCGCTTTTTGACCGTCTGCAGGAAGAGAGCGCCGCGCCGCTGCGCGTGCCGCGCACTTCTCAGGATCGCGTACGCTATTTGCTCACGCGTTTTCTCACCGCCGCCTATTCACTCAAGCTTGAAGACCTGTCGGAAGAGTGGTTTGTCAGCCGTGCCACCCTGCAAAGCGACATGGCGGAGGTGCGGGAATGGCTTGGCCGCTATCATCTGAATATCGAAACCAAGCCGCATTACGGCATGAAGTTGTTCGGCAGCGAAGCGGCGATCCGCACCTGCCTGACGGATTTGCTGTGGCAAATTGATCAGGAGATGCCCGACAGCCCGCTGTTGACGGTGGAAGCGCTGCACAGCGGCATCCTGGCGCAGCTGGAGCCGCTGCTGCAGCACTGCTTTAATCAGCACGCGATTCGCCTTAGCGATGAGGGCGAGCGCTATCTGCAAATTTACTGTGCGGTGGCGGTGCGACGCATCAGCGAAGGTTTCCCGCTCAACGATCCCGGCGCAGAAGATGTCGGTGATGAGGTGCGCGAAGCCGCGCATCATCTGGTGAATCTGATGCATCCGCTGGTCGGCAAACCGATCTCGCAGGCGGAAGAGAACTGGCTGCGCGTCAATATCGCCGCCCGGCAGATTCAGGCGCTGTCGCCCAGCACCATTAATGCTGATGACGCCGATGCGTTAGTCGATTACCTGCTGAACTACATCAACACCCATTACAACTACCGCTTGCAGCAGGATGAGCAGCTGCGGGCCGATCTGCTCACCCATATCAAAACTATGATTACCCGGGTGCGCTACCAGATTCACATCCCCAACCCGCTGCTGAGTAACATCAAACAGCACTATCCGATGGCGTATGACGTGACGCTGGCGGCGGTCACCAGCTGGGGAAAGTACACGCCGTACAGCATCAGCGAGAACGAAATCGGTTTTCTGGTGCTGCACATCGGTGTCGGGCTAGAGCGGCATTACGATGTCGGCTATCAACGCCATCCGCAGGTGCTGCTGGTGTGCGACAGCGGCAACTCCACACTGCGCATGATTGAAGCGCTGCTGCTGCGTAAATACCCGCAGTTGGTGGTCACGGCGCGTTTGTCGCAGCGTGATTACGAGATGCGCGAACACATTGACGAAGATTTCGTGATTTCCACCGTGCGTTTGAGTGAGAAGAATAAACCGATTGCGGTGATGTCGCCGTTCCCGACCGAGTTCCAGCTGGAGCAGTTGGGTAAGCTGGTGCTGGTGGATCGCACACGGCCTTACATGCTGGAAAAATACTTCGATGCACAGCACTTTATGGTGCTGGATAAGCCGATGACGCAATCCGCGCTGTTCCGCGTGTTGTGCGATCAGCTGGAGTCAGAAGGCTGTGTGGATGCGGACTTTTATCCCTCCGTCGAAGAGCGAGAAGCGATTGTCAGCACCCTGCTCGGCGAAGGCATTGCGCTGCCACACTCACTGGGATTGCTGGCGAAGAAAACCGTGGTGTATACCGTGCTGGCGCCGCATGGCGTGAGCTGGGGTGATGAAACCGCTTCGGTGATTTTCCTGCTGGCGATCAGCAAAAGCGAATACGAAGAGGCGATGGCGATTTACGATCTGTTCGTTACTTTCCTGCGCGAGCGGGCGATGACCCGATTGCGCGATTGCGCGGATTTCGTCAGCTTTAAAGCGGTGGCGATCGATTGTCTGAGCCGGATGTGATGGTAAACCAGGGCCGGATGAAGCCAGCACTACAACGTCCGGCACGCATCCCGGCTCATGATGTTTGCGATGAATATCCCGCTACACTGTTGGGATAGAGTCAGTATTTATGCCGGCCTGGTCTTAATCAGCTACGCTGCTTCGCCAGCAACCGCGGGATTTCACGCAGGCACCACGCTTTGGCTTCACCCATGCTATCGCGACGCCATGCCATAATGATATCCACCTCACGGGTGTATTCGGCACTCACCACACGCAGACGGCCTTCGGCGATATCCTGTTCCACCATCGGATAAGGCATGGTGGCGACACCCAATCCTGCCAGCAGCGCTCGGCGTTTATCGTCCATGCTACTCACCGTCAGGCGTTGCTGTTTATCCAGCAGCTGCACCGTTAACACCGGGCGTTCGCGCGCGGTATCCGCCACCGCGATGCCGCGATACTTCACGCGCGTCACTTCAGACAGCGGCTCGGCTTCCTGATGAATCGGGTGATCCGGACTGGCCACGTAGACGCTCATAATGCTGTAGAGCTTACGGGTGTTGATCTCGGTTGATGCACGGAAATGCATATCAGGCGCTATCACGATGTCCGCGCGGCCCTGTTCAAGACGCTCCCAGGCACCGGCCAGCACTTCCGTCACCAGCGAAATCTGCGTGTTGGCTTTCTCAGCCAGCTTTTCAACGACAGGAAACAGCAGATTGGTGGGGATCAGTGCTTCGGCCACAATGGTGAGATGGGTTTCCCAACCGCGAGCCAGCGCTTCGGCATCGGTGGTGAGTTTATCGGCCGCTTCCAGCAGCACGCGCCCACGCTCCAGTAGCATACGCCCGACATTGGTGAACTTGGTGCGATGGCCGGAGCGGTCAAACAGCACCACGTCCAGCTCTTCTTCCAGTTTCTGCATGGTATAGCTCAATGCAGAGGGAACGCGGCCCAGTTCATCGGCTGCCGCAGCAAAGCTACCACGACGGTCGATAGCATCCATCACACGTAAAGCTTCGAGGGTTAACGCGCGGTCTTTTGCCATGCCGGTTCTCTGTCAGTAAATTTGAATATGCCAGGCAGATTAACTGGCTAACAATCCGGCGTCCAGCCTTTTACCATTAACGTATAAAGCCTGTGGTCGAATCTCACCGCAGTGCGTCGGAGGTAAATCATGATGACAACCCGCTGCGCGTCAGCATGTGGCCAGGCCGATTTCGGTTGGTTGCAGGCGCGATACAGCTTCTCTTTTGGCCACTATTTTGACCCGAAATTAATGGGCTACGCCTCATTGCGTGTGCTTAATCAGGAAGTGCTGGCACCCGGTGCGGCGTTCCAGCCACGCAGCTATCCGCAGGTGGATGTGCTGAACCTGGTGTTGCAGGGCGAAGCAGAATACCGCGACAGCGAAGGTAACCACCTGGTCGCGCGGGAAGGCGAGGCCATGCTGCTGTCGGCACGTCAGGGTGTGAACTACAGCGAAATCAACATCAGCAAAGATCACCCGCTAACACGCATGCAGCTGTGGCTGGCGGCCTGCCCGGATCGAGAGAATCCGCTGCTGCAGAAAATCGCTGTGCCGCAGCAGACCCGTTTCTTGCTGGCCTCGCCAGACGGCGTGGATGGCAGCCTGCAACTGCGTCAGCAAGTTTGGGTCCATCAGGTGATACTCGCACCCGGTGAGCAGCATATGGTGAAACTGAACGGCCCTCGTGCCTATCTGCAATCTATCCACGGTTCGTTGGATCTGCAGGCAAGTAGCGCCAATCAGGAGTTACTGAGCTGCGGTGACGGCGCGTTCTTGAGTGAAGAACAGCAGATTACGTTGCAGGCGAAAACGCCGCTACGTGCTCTCGTCATCGATTTACCGGCATAAAAAAAGGCAGCCCGCTGAGGCTGCCCTTGTCTGTGGTCGGGGCGCAGCTGACTGCGCCCGTCAGATGCAGATTACTTCAGGATGGTGAACGCGGTCGTTACGTGTTTCACACCGCTTACACGACTGGCCACATCGGCCGCCGCAGTGGCTTCCTGTTGTGTCACCAGACCGAGCAGGAACACTTCACCGTTTTCCGTGGTCACTTTCACGTTCGATGATTTCACCTGATCGCTACCCAGCAGCTGTGAGCGGATTTTGGTGGTGATCCAGGTATCGGATGATGACGTGCCGAGGCTCACTTTCTGGCCAGTGCGGATTTCGTTATACACCTCGGTGGCACCATCCACGCCCATGGCAATCTGCTTGGCGCGGCTCGCCAAATCAGCCGATGGCGATTGACCGGTCAGCAGCACTTTGCCCTGATAAGCGGTGACCACGACGCGCGCCTGGTTTTTGATTTGTTCATCTTTAGCCAGTGCGTTACTGACACGCAGTTCCAGCGTACCATCATCCACTTGCGTACCGACGGTGCGCGGGTCCGTTGCGGTTTTGGTCGCCACAGCGGCGCCGCCTGCCACAACGGCAACACAGCCTTGCAGCATCATGGCGGTTAAAAGAATGGCGACAGCGTTCAATGCTTTCATTTGAGCTCCTTCAGTCATTCCTGGTGTGGGAACAAAGTGTTATCAATCAAATCACACAGGCAGTTCAGCGTCAGCATATGCATCTCCTGAATGCGTGCGCTGCGATGTGACGGAATGCGAATTTCCACATCGTGCGGACCCAACAGGCCCGCCAGCTCACCGCCATCATGGCCGGTCAACGCGACGATAGTCATATCGCGAGTCACCGCAGCTTCAACCGCTTTAACAATATCGCGGGTGTTGCCACGGGTTGAAATAGCCAGCAGCACATCACCGGCCTGACCAAGCGCGCGAACCTGCTTGGCATAAACTTCATCGTGGAGACGATCGTTGCCGATCGCCGTCAGCATGACATTGTCGGCGCTAAGTGCCAGCGCAGGCAGGCTGGGGCGCTCGGTCTCAAAACGGTTAATCATACTGGCGGCAAAATGCTGAGCATTGGCCGATGAAGCACCGTTACCACAACTCAGGATTTTGTTACCGTTCAGCAGCGACTGCACCAGCGTCATAGCGGCGCGAGAAATCGCATCCGGCAGTGCCTCCGCAGCGGCGATTTGAGTCTGAATACTTTCGGTAAAACACGCTTTAATTCTGTCCTGCACAAGACCACCTGGTTCTATCCATCGGCATTAAAGGCATCGGGCAGCCATTCCAGCTCACGCCCGGTAATGGCAATGATGTCAAAACGGCAATTCACCGTATCAAAACTGCCGCCGCGTGCCAGCAACCACCATGCAGCGGTACGCAGCAGCTTTTGTTGTTTCTGGCGCGTCACGCTGGCGGCGGCACCGCCGTAGCGCGCATCGCGTCGATAGCGCACTTCGACAAACACCCAGCAATCGGCGTCTCGCATAATGAGATCAATTTCCCCACTGCGGCAACGCACGTTGCTGGCAACCCATCGCAGCCCGGCGCGCTCCAGATAGCCACGCGCCTGCTGCTCCTGCTCAGCGCCAATGCGCTGGCGGTTTACTGCACTGGAACGATTTGTCCCTGACGATACTGGTTCCATGCCAACTTCCTGTTGATCACGCAATCCGTGTCGGCGCTCAGTTTGCCAGTGTTGCCATCAATGGCAAAACCAGGCACCTGGCGCATCTGGTTAAAGTGATTCGCCAGCGTCCAGGCATCAATGCCCATCGCGTAGAGGCGAACCAGCGAATAATCGTTGTTAAACGACTTCGCCGCCTGCTGCATCAGACCCGGATTGTTACCGGAGAGCAGCGGAATATCACTGAACTGCAGGCCATCCATTTCCAGACGGAAGTCTGGACCGGCACCCGCCTGCGCACTGCGTGAGCTTGCATACAGTGCGATGTTGTTGCGGCTGCTGGTGCGCATCGCAATCATCGGCTTGATCAGTTGCAGCTCGTCCTGGCTGGCCACGATGTACACTGCATCCACACTGCCGCCGCTGGCATCGGTCGTTGGCGCTGGCGGGGTGGTTTGCGGCGCTGGAATGGTCAGGCCCGCAACAGCCACGGCGGCAGACTGCGGCTGTTCAACCGTCAGCGGCGTGCCACTCAATGCGATACCCGCTCCGCTATTAATACCTTGTTTCAGCTCAGAAACGCCACCGAAACGCTGTTGCAGTACGGTGGAACCGCCAAGTTTCTGCCACTCCTGTGCGAACGCCTTGCTGACGCGATCGCCATAGCTGCTACGCGGTACCAGCAGTAATGGCTGGCGTTTGCCTTGCTCGTAGATATGGTGCGCGGCATCGCGCGCTTCGTCTTCAGGAGAAAGCGCAAAATAACAAATATTCGGATGGTTCTGGATCTGTTCTGGCTCGTTCAGCGCCAGCACGTTGAGTGGCGTCTGGCTGTTCACCACCGATTCCACCTCGTTTTTCAACAGTGGGCCTACCACGATGGTCGCGCCATCCTGCTGCGCCTGCTGCATTACCTGAGCAATCGGCTGGCTGCTGGTGTCATAGACTTTCACTTGCGCGCTGCTGTCCGGTTGAGCCGCCGTTGTCGCCGGTTGTGCGGCAGCCTGCGGCTGTTCGGTCTGCGGTGGCATATTGCCCGCCATGGCCGGGCTGACAACCGTGTTAGCGGCAGCGTTAGCATCGGCAGGCTGTTGTGCGTTCGCGTCGCCAGGCTGTTGTGCTGACGGCTGGCCATTGGCATCGGTTGCCGCGGTAGCAGCAGGGGCGGGTTGCGGGGCTGGTGCAGTTAACACGCCATTTTTAGCATCGTTAAAACCTTTCTGAATCGCATTGGCAAAAACCTGTGCCTGGCCATTCAGCGGCAGCAGCAGCGCGATGGTGCTGGTCGAGGCTTTGGTGAAGTTTTGCACCTGGCTAAGCTGAGTTGGTAATGTTTTCGCACCCGGGTTTTGCGGATAACGTGTCTGCCAGTCTTTGATCGCCGCTTTCAGCATCTGCGGATCCTGGCTGTTGGTATGCCAGGTGTTGAGCAGATCCAGCCAGCCTTGCAGGGTGTTCTCATTGGCGTTAATCACCAGGCTGTTCAGCTGATCCTGCGTCATTTGCGTCAGAGCTTGCCAGGTGGCGTCAATATTGCTCTGGTGGTCGGCGCCTTGCAGCAACGGCTCCTGAGCAATATAGGCGCGTAAGAGCGCGAGTGAAGGGCGATTTTGCGCCGCAGCGATTTGCAGTGCGTAGTAGCGCACCTGCTGATCCTGAGACAGGCCATCAGTCTTCACCTGACCCAGCGTCTGCTGAGCGCCGCCGAAATCCTGCTGACCAATCTGCATCTGCGCGCGCAGTAATTGCAGCTCCTGCTGCTGCACTGCAGAGAGTTGCTGTGGCAGTTGCGAGATCTGATCGTTAGCCTGCGGATACTTTCCTTCCTTCAACAGGGCACGGATGGCAAGTAATTGCCAGTCGGTCTTGCTATCATCGCTGCTTTGCTGCACCTGCTGCAGATAATAGTCAGACCGGCCAGTAGCAGGCCCCTGAATATTGACGTTGGAGGTTTGCTGCGGTCCCTGGCCGCTACAGGCGGCTAAAATCAGTCCAGCGAGAAGAACAGGTACAAAGCGTCCTGCTTTATGACGTACGACTTTTGAAGGAAGCATACTGTATCCAGTGATGTTTTTTTCTAGATGCTCAATATTAAATCGGCAATTCGGATGAAACAATGAAACAACTCGATCGGGCAGAGATTTCTGCCAGCACGCTCTATATCGTTCCTACCCCGATCGGTAACCTGGGTGATATCACGCAGCGTGCGCTGACGGTGCTTGCGAGCGTCGATCTGGTCGCAGCGGAAGATACACGTCATACCGGGCTGTTGCTACAACATTTCGCCATCAATGCGCGACTGTTCGCACTTCACGACCACAACGAACAACAGAAAGCAGAAGTGTTGTTAGCCAAGCTGCAAGAAGGCCAGAGCATAGCGCTGGTCTCTGATGCGGGCACGCCGTTAATCAACGATCCGGGCTATCATCTGGTGCGTTGCTGCCGTGAAGCAGGTGTGCGCGTGGTTCCGTTGCCGGGTGCCTGCGCGGCTATCACAGCATTAAGCGCGGCGGGGTTACCGTCAGATCGTTTCTGTTACGAAGGATTTCTGCCCGCCAAGAGCAAAGGCCGCTGCGATGTGCTGCGCTCCCTTGAGAATGAGCCACGTACCCTCATTTTTTATGAATCTACTCACCGTTTGATCGATAGCCTGCAAGATATGGTGAGCGTATGGGGTGCCGATCGCTATGTGGTGCTGGCGCGTGAAATCACCAAAACCTGGGAAACCATCCAGGGCGCGCCGGTGGGCGAACTGCTGGCCTGGGTACTGGAAGACGAAAACCGTCGCAAAGGCGAGATGGTGCTGATTGTTGAAGGGCACAAGGCCGATGAAGAAGCGCTGCCTGCCGAAGCGTTGCGAACCCTGGCGTTGCTGCAAACTGAGCTGCCGCTGAAAAAAGCCGCTGCGTTAACGGCGGAAATTCATGGCGTTAAGAAGAACGCCCTGTATAAGTACGCGCTGGAGCAGCAAGAGGCGTGACAAATGCGGGCGGATCGCCTATTATCCCGCGCCGAAGCTGACCAGACAGTCGCCGCTTTGTCGTCGTCCCTTTCGGGGGAGACGGGCAGAGGGGAGGAAAGTCCGGGCTCCATAGGGCAGGGTGCCAGGTAACGCCTGGGGGGCGCAAGCCTACGACCAGTGCAACAGAGAGCAAACCGCCGATGGCCCAGTAATGGGATCAGGTAAGGGTGAAAGGGTGCGGTAAGAGCGCACCGCGCGGCTGGCAACAGTTCGTGGCACGGTAAACTCCACCCGGAGCAAGGCCAAATAGGGGTTCACAAGGTACGGCCCGTACTGAACCCGGGTAGGCTGCTTGAGCCAGTGAGCGATTGCTGGCCTAGATGAATGACTGTCCACGACAGAACCCGGCTTATCGGTCAGTTTCGACTTCTTGATGGAAAAACCCCGCCCCGGCGGGGTTTTTGCTATCTGGCGTACGGCGCAAGATGAATGACTGTCCACTCCACTCTCTATGAAAAGAACGCGGCTTATCAGTCAGTTTCGACTTTTTCATGTGAAAACCCCGCTTCGGCGGGGTTTTTGCTATCTGGCGTACGGCGGCAAGATGAATGACTGTCCACTCCACTCTCTATGAAAAGAACGCGGCATAACAATAATTAAAATAAATTCTCGTTCGCAGAGAATAAAAAATGCCAAAGCGTAAAGAAATGAAAATCCCGCATAACAAAATAAACCTTATGCCAGAATAGGCGCGTGTTTCACTACCGAGGACAATTATTCATCCACATCGACGAAAAGCAACAACGTGGATAAGTTGTAAAATTATGGACAAAATATTCGCCCCAATGATGGCTATTTCTACTGACCTTCCTGCACTCTTCCACTGCTCGATCTGCGACCAGCACTGGCGCTTCGCGCTTTAGCGCCACACTCTCCTTATTTAAAAATATTCTTAAAATTTCACATGCGTTTATTTCGCGTGATAGTTCTTTATTTCTCTTAAGGAGAGAAAGTATGCGCTATTGGCTTTTATTGGTTTTAGCTATCCTGGCTGAAATAACCGGCACGCTCTCTATGAAATGGGCCAGCGTCAATGACGACAACGCGGGTTTTATTTTTATGCTGGTGATGATTGCGCTCTCTTATATTTTCCTGTCTTTCGCCGTAAAACGTATCGCTTTAGGCGTGGCCTATGCGATGTGGGAAGGTATCGGCATTCTGTTTATCACCCTGTTCAGCGTCACGCTGTTCGATGAACCCTTATCGCTGATGAAGGTGGCGGGCTTAATCACGCTGGTGGCGGGAATTGCGCTAATCAAATCTGGCACGCTGACACGCAAGGAGCTGCAACATGGCCACGTTTAATGCGGCGCACGTTACCTGGCTTGCACTGGCGATTGGGCTGGAGATCGTCGCGAATATCTTTCTCAAATACTCCGATGGTTTCCGCCGTGTCATTTACGGCCTGCTCTCACTGGTCGCGGTGCTGGGGGCATTCAGTGCGTTGTCACAAGCGGTGAAAGGGATCGATCTCTCAGTGGCTTATGCACTGTGGGGTGGTTTTGGTCTGGTGGCAACGGTAGCGGCTGGTTGGGTACTGTTTGGTCAACGTCTGAATCGCATCGGCTGGTTAGGGGTGGGATTGCTGATTGCTGGGATGGTGCTGATTAAGTTTGCTTAAAAGTGGGCACATCGGCCTGACACTTAGCGGCTAACGCGCATGAAGAAATGGAGTGTCAGGCGGTTCACCTCGTATTCCACCTTTTAAAACCTGCACAACACACTCCTTAAAAAAGGAGTGTGTTGAACGCAATGATCCCCACTAACCTCAACCGCGGCCGTGTGGCTCATCCCAGTCAAACGCCGGGCCCAGCGAAATTACGCCGCTCGGGTTGATGGTCTTGTGGCTACAGTAATAGTGATGGCGAATATGCGGCAGATTCACTGTATCGGCGATGCCCGGCATCTGGTAGATATCACGCAGAAAGCCGCTCAAATTGCGGTAATCACTGATGCGGTGACGGTCGCACTTGAAATGCGTGACATACACCGGGTCGAAGCGGACTAAGGTGGTCCATAAACGCAAATCCGCTTCCGTCAGGCGATCACCAGCCAGATAGCGATGCTGGCCGAGGATCTGCTCAAGTCGCGCCAGCGAATGGAACAGCGCGGTGACTGATTCATCATAGGCCGCCTGCGAGGTCGCGAATCCGCTCTTATACACGCCATTGTTCACCGTGTCGTAAATCCAACCGTTCAGCTCATCGATCTTATCGCGCAACGTCGGCGGATAATAATCTCCGGCGCGGGCACCTTGTGCATCGAAGGCCGTGTTGAGCATACGGATGATATCAGCCGATTCATTGCTGACGATGGTGTGCTGAGTTTTATCCCACAGCACCGGAACGGTCACGCGGCCTGTATATTGCGGGTCGGCGTGCAGGTAGAGCTGATAGAGGAATTCGTTTTGATACAGAGAGTCGCCGGTTGCGTCCGGGAAATCGTCGTCGAAGGTCCAGCCGTTTTCCAGCATCAATGGATGCACCACTGAGACGGAAATCATCTCTTCCAGCCCTTTAAGCTGGCGCATCAGCAGCGTGCGGTGTGCCCACGGACAGGCAAGAGAAACATAAAGATGATAGCGATCGCGCTCGGCAGCGAAACCCGCCTTGCCGGTGGGGCCAGCACTGCCATCTGCGGTGATCCAGTTGCGCCAGACTGCTTCTGTGCGTTTGAAGCGGCCACCGGTTGACTTCGTATCGTACCAGGTGTCATGCCATACACCGTCAATCAGTTGTCCCATAAGCCCTCCATAAAGAAAAAGGGCGGGGAAAATCCCCGCCCCTGCAAATCAGTATATGTGTTCTGGCAGCGCTTGTGTGCTTAGCGTGCGGCTGCTGGTGCGAAACGAGCACGAATCAGACGGTCGATGCTGTAAGCACCTGGACCTACCAGACCCAGCACCAGGAAACCACCGGCGATGGACAGGTTTTTCATGAACATCAGCTGGTTAACGCCTTCAGCAAAGTTGCTGTGGAACAGGAACGCAGTCAGCAGAGTGAAGCCCGCAGTGAACAGTGCGGTGAAACGCGTCAGGAAACCGAACAGAATTGCCAGACCGCCGCCGAACTCCAGCAGAATAACCAGCGGCAATAAGAAGCCCGGGACGCCCATCGCCTGCATGTATTGCGCGGTACCGGCATAACCGGTGATTTTGCCCCAGCCCGCAGTGATGAACAGAATGGTCATTAATACACGTGCCAGCAGCAGGCCTGAGTCTTCGAATTTTTTCATCATTTACTCCAACAAGAATTAAGAAGCAGGTTGTTGGCCTGCAAGGTTTTGATCCCGCTGAATCGCAGGTCGCAATTCGTTGGGCTGATGGAGGAAGATGATAGTCGCAGGTTGCAACAGTTGTAAGCGAGTTAAACTGTCAATGTTGTTCAGGGATTTTGATAAAGAAAAACCGGATTTTTTAGATCCGGTTTCAAATGAAGGCGTTAGCGAGGTTCGAGCGTGGATTTAATCATGCGCCAGGTACTCCAAAGACCAAAACCGCGTTTTGCCCAGCGCAAAATACGGTTAGGACTGCGGATTGACCAGATGGCCAGCGCGCTGCTGCCAATTGCCAGATAGCGGCGTAAGCTGAGAAACGTTAGCCAGCCGCGATCGTAGTGAGCGGTGCCATCCAGCCAGTCACGGCGTGCAGCACTGAGATCCAATCGCTGCTGCTGAACCTGATTCAACAATTCATGAATGCGTGCTTCACGTTCACGACGGCTCATGAGCGATGCTCCTCCAGCAAGCTGCGATCGGTTTCCAGCTCCTTGCGGGTATGCCGCAGCAACGTTGACTGGCGTGACTTATACAGTGTCCACACACCAAATATCAGCGCCAGCGCAAACAGCACGGCGGTGGTAATGGCAATCGCCATCAGCCGATACTGCGCATCCACCGCCCAGATGATCAGCACCATCAGGCTCATTAAACCAAAAGCGGTAAACAGCATCGTCAACCCAACCATCATCAGCATTTGAATCAGATTGGCTTTCTCCTCCTCTAGCTCAACAATCGCCAGACGGACGCGCGTTTCCACCATACTCACTAAGGTAGTGACGACGCGCTGACCGATGTTGAAGACCCCTTTGCCTGGGCCGTGGCTCTGACTATCGCTCATATCAACGACGTGAGATCAGGATGCCGATCAGTACACCGACAGCTGCACCGATGCCTACGCCGTGCCACGGATTATCGCGCACATACTCGTCGGCCTTCTCTGCCGCTTCACGCGTGGATTGCGCGATGCGCTCACCGGAATCGCCCAGGCGCTCACGCGAACTTTCAATCGCGCCGCGCGCTTTGCTGCGCAGTTTGTCCAGCTCGGTTTTCGATTTATCCGCCGAGCTGCTCAGTACTTCTTCCAGGGTGTCAGCAAGGTTTTTCAGTTCCGCACGCAGATGTTCAGATGTGGTGTCTTTAGACATGAAGTTCTCCATTACATCATTTATTTAAGTCCGATTAGTAAGGCTCAGCTTCAAGCTTTTTCAGCTCGTGCTGTGCCTCTTCCAGCTTACGTTCGCGCTTCTCAATCTTATCTTTGTCGCCATCCTGACGCTCTTCCTTCAACTCACGCTCACGTTCCGCAATTTTGTGTTTTTGCTCTGCAATGCGTTCGCTGTGGGCTGACTTCAGTCTTTCATCAGTACAATTCGCACGTACTTCAGTGAGCGCGCGCTCCAGCCCGGTCACACGGCGCTGGTTATCGTGCTGTTTAGCCATGTCGATTTCACGCTGAATATCGTGTTCTTTCTGCTGACACAGCGTTTCAGCTGCCATCAGAGATCCCGAGAGAGAGAACAGAATAGCACCCAGCAGTAATTGATGTTTCATCAGGTTTTACCTTCCATTGTTGATGACCTGCCGCAAACCGGGCAGGAGAAGCGTCCCAGCTTATCTTAACTCGCGCTACCTTTAAGCATAGACAGCAGACGAAAAAATTCAACGAAGACGCGGGGATAGCGAGGATTGATTCACCGTCTGGCTTGTCATCAGACGGTGGAAATCAGCTATAAGTTGGGCGGTTACTGTCAGGTACTTGCTGCGAAGCCTGCGGTCCGCTTGCAACGACAAAGCCCTGTGGTAGCAAGCGTTTCAGCACTTTTTGGGCGGCAAGGCTTTGTTCTTCATTTTCGAAATGAATCAGCAGCGCATCGCCCGCAGGTGTAATGCTTTTGATACGCACACCTTGCGCACTCAGCTGCTGATACAGATAAAAGCCATCCGGCAAATTGGTGCCATTGTGTGCGACGCGAATCTGTACCACGGTATCGTGCTGCAACATCGAAGGTACAAAGATCACCGCCAGCAGCGCCAGCGCAGCGCCAAGTGCCCAGGGCACGAAGCGCCTTGGGAATCCACGGAATCTGATCATGGCTGTGAATTCCCGTTGCGTGAAGACTGACGTTTACGCCACAGCACCACCAGAGAGCCCACCAGACCAATCACCAGCAATACCAGCGGTAACAGCATCAGGCAGAACATCAGTTCATCTTCATAGCGGCGGAAAATCGGCGTTTTACCCAGCGCGAAGCCCAGTACCGTCAGAATCAGCACCCACAGGAAGCCGCTCATCCAGTTGAAGAACTGAAAGCGTGCATTACTCAGGCCAGAAAGCCCCGCTATGGTCGGCAGTAGGGTGCGCACAAAGGCAATGAACCGACCGATCAGCAAGGCCGAAAGACCATGGCGATGGAATAAGCTGTGCGCGCGTTGATGATATTGCGCCGGAAGGTGCGAGAGCCACTTCTGTACCGTTGGCGTATTCCCTAGCCATCGGCCCTGAATGTAACTTACCCAACAGCCCAGACTGGCGCCGGTGGTCAAAATCAGGATGGTCAGCGGGAAACCCATGGTGCCTTTGGCAATCAAAACACCGACTAAAATCAATAGACTATCGCCGGGCAGAAACGCGGCGGGTAGCAGGCCATTCTCGAGAAACAGGATCAAGAACAGCACGCCATAAATGGCCCAAACCAGTGTCGGGTCGGAGAGCATTTCGTAATCCTGCTGCCACAAGGCATGCAGCAATGCTTTCAAAATATCCATCAATCATTCCTGAACATCATTGTTAAACGTGCCCGTAAGGGGCTGAGGCGCAGGCTGGCTTGGTTATACATTTTTGGTATGCAGCCGTTGCGGGTTTCCGGATCCATCCAGAATTGATTGTTAAATCAGCGACTTTTTAAAGCCCTGTCGCAAAGGGTAAGAAAAGGGCGATAACTGTAACAAAAATCACGCAGGTCAGACAGTGTAAAGTGGCGCTCGCACAGGAGTTTTACCTTTTGACGCAGATGCTCAAAAGGAGCTTTACATGAGCTGACACTATTGCAGATTAACTGACTTATTCGCCTGGAAATGCAGCAGAATCAATAAGAATTGTCATTACCTTCCGGCAGGATGACAGGATTTTCCGCAAACATGTAACGGTCGACATTAAATTCAAAATCGTCGGCGGTGGCGTTAAACAGCATCTGTTTAGTATTTTCCAGGTGCTGCCACATTGCCAGCTTACTGGCGGCGGGATCTTTGCGCATGAGTGCTTTCAGAATCTGGTCATGATCGTCGCACCAGCTGGTGATGTTGCGCGCATCAATATGTTCGTGCAGCTTGAGCCAATAAGGGTTGTGCAGGCGATGCAACCACATCTTCTCGACAATCGCGGCGAGCGCGCTGTTTTGCGTGGATTGCGCGATGCGGACGTGGAAATGCATATCCCATTCTGAATCACGTGAATGGTCTTCCTGGCGGGCTTTTTCCTGAATCGCCATCAACGCCATGATGTCCTGACGCGTGACCTGGGTGGCGGCAAACTCGGCCACGTTACTTTCAATTAGCTGGCGCGCCTGTAACAGCTCAAAGGGGCCGAAGCTGGCAAATTCCAGCTGGCTGGGGGTGGTCTCGCGGTTTTGCTGTTGATTGCTGATGACGTGGATGCCTGAGCCTTTACGTACTTCAACATACCCTTCCACTTCCAGCATAATGATGGCTTCGCGAACCACAGTGCGGCTGACTTCCATCTCTTCAGCGATCAGGCGTTCAGCAGGCAGCTTATCGCCCACGCGATAATCATCCGCCTCGATACGACGTTTGAGTTCACTGGCGAGTTGTTGGTAAAGACGACGGGATTCGTTCAGATCCATTGCGCGGTTCGCTGTGGCAGGGAAGGATGAGTTGTTATACCACTTTGACCGGGTGGAGGAAATGGGCTGACGTGCGCCAGCCCAAAGCGTGGAGATTAAGTGCGAGCTGTTGCCGGTTGTGCCACGTGCTGAACGTCCAGCTCCGATACCGGCTGATTTTTCAGCACGGTCCAGATTACACAGGCACCGAGCAGGTCAAATACTGCCAGCGCGGCAAACAGCGGACTGAAGCCCAGCGTATCAGCCAATGCACCCACCACCAGCGCAAACAGGGTGCTGGCTGTCCACGCGGCCATGCCGGTCAGGCCATTTGCCGTGGCCACTTCATTACGGCCAAACACATCCGAGGAGAGGGTGATCAATGCACCGGACAGTGCCTGATGGGCGAAGCCACCGACGCACAGCAAACCAATCGCCACGTAAGGGCTGGTAAACAAACCAATGGTGCCCGGTGCAATCATCAGCACCGCGCCCATGGTCACCACCAGTTTGCGCGACACAATCAGGTTCACGCCAAACCAGCGCTGGAACAGCGGTGGCAGGTAACCACCGACGATACAGCCGAGGTCGGCAAACAGCATCGGCATCCAGGCGAACATGGCGATCTCTTTCAGGTTGAAGCCGTAGACCTTAAACATAAACAGCGGGATCCACGCGTTAAAGGTTCCCCATGCCGGTTCCGCGAGGAAACGTGGCAGGGCAATACCCCAGAACTGACGATTACGCAGAATCTGACGGGCTGACATTTTGCTGTTATTGCCGGTCTGATGCTGTACTTCCTGACCGGAAATAATGTAGTGACGCTCTTCATCGCTGAGCTTGGTTTGCTGTTTAGGATGTTTATAAAATATTAACCAGCACAACGCCCACGCCATGCTTAGCACGCCAGTAATGATAAAGGCCAGCTGCCAGCTGTGCGCCAGAATCGCCCATACCACCAGCGGTGGCGCCAGCATCGCACCAATCGATGAACCAACGTTGAAGTAGCCTACCGCGACGGAACGCTCTTTGGCCGGGAACCATTCGCTACTGGCTTTCAGGCCTGCAGGAATCATCGCCGCTTCGGCCGCGCCCACCGCGCCGCGTGCCAGCGCAAAACCGCCCCAGCTGCCTGCCATGGCGGTGGCAGCACAGAAGATCGCCCAGAGGATGGCAAACACCGCGTAGCCAATTTTGGTGCCCAGCAAATCCAGCACATAACCTGCCACAGGTTGCATCACGGTGTAGCACGCCGAATAGGCGGCGACGATATAGGAATATTGTTGGGTGGTAATACCCAGCTGCGTTTCCAGCGTCGGCGCGGCCACGGCAATGGTATTACGTGTCAGGTAACCGAGTATGGTGCCCACTGTCACCAGCCCAATCATGTACCAGCGTAGCCCTTTGATCTTACGCATCATTAACCTCTTCCAGTCTGTCGTAACACTTGCCATTAAAGGTAGGGGGAGTACTTGAGCACTCCCGCTGGCGGCGTTGACGAATTAGACCTGCCGCCTTGTTGTTATGAGATGTGCCATGAGGTTCGGCATCAACGAGGCGAGAGATTAACTTGTTATACAACTTTAAAAGTTGAATGCCATCACAAAAACCCTGCATGTGCTGTGTGATCCGCTAAACAGGCGTTATAACAGCAAGTTAGTGCAATGTGGCTGCCTATTTTGTCCATATATCCACAGGGAAACTGTCATTATTGTGAGGTCTATCGCAAACAATTTTGCCGATCGTCAAAATTGGTATGATAACTTTGAATCAGAAGCCAATTGGCCCCAAACATGAGGAAGCAGGTATGTCGCGTTTTATGAGTGAGGATTTTCTACTCGATAGCGAGTTCGCCCGTCGTCTGTACCATGACTACGCCAAAGACCAGCCGATTTTCGACTATCACTGCCATTTACCGCCGCAGCAGATTGCCGAAAATTACCGCTTCACCAATCTCTATGACATTTGGCTGAAAGGCGATCATTACAAATGGCGAGCGATGCGTGCTAATGGCGTACCCGAAGCGCTGTGCACCGGCGACGCCAGCGATCGCGAGAAATTCAACGCCTGGGCACGCACGGTGCCGCACACTATTGGCAATCCGCTGTATCACTGGACGCACCTTGAGCTGCGCCGTCCGTTTGGCATTACCGATGTATTGCTGAATGAGCAGAGCGCGGATCGCATCTGGCAGCAGTGCAATGAGCTGCTGGCGCAGGATGCCTTTAGCGCACGCGGCATCATGCAGCAGATGAAGGTGAAAATGGTCGGTACCACTGACGATCCACTTGACGATCTGCAGCACCATCGCACGCTGTCGGACGATGCCAGCTTTAGCGTTAAAGTGCTGCCAAGCTGGCGTCCGGATAAAGCCTTCAACATTGAGCTGGATACCTTCCTGCCGTGGATTCAGCGCCTGGAACAGGTCGCCGATGTCAGCGTGCAACGTTTTGATGATCTGCGCCGCGCGTTGAGCCTGCGTCTCGATCATTTTGCCGCACACGGCTGTAAAATCTCCGACCATGCGCTGGACGTAGTGCTGTTTGCCGAGGCCGATGAAAGCACGCTGGATAGTATCCTGGCGCGTCGCCTGCAAGGTGCTGCACCGACGCAAGAAGAAGTGGCGCAGTTCAAAACAGCGGTGCTGGTGTGGCTTGGCAGCGAATATGCGCGTCGCGGCTGGGCGCAGCAATATCACATTGGCGCGCTGCGTAATGCTAATCGTCGGCAGTTCGATATTCTCGGCCCGGATGTAGGCTTTGACTCCATCAATGACGCGCCGATGGCGATCCCGCTGGGCCGTTTACTGGATGCGCAGAACCGCAACAATGCACTGCCGAAAACCATTCTTTACTGCGTTAACCCACGCGACAACGAAGTGCTGGCGACCATGGCGGGCAATTTCCAGGGCGAAGGTGAACCCGGCAAGATGCAGTTTGGTTCCGCATGGTGGTTTAACGATCAGCTTGATGGCATGCATCGTCAGATGACGCAGCTGGCGCAAATCGGCCTGTTGAGTCGCTTCGTCGGCATGCTCACCGACAGCCGCAGTTTCCTCTCCTACACCCGCCACGAATACTTCCGTCGCCTGCTGTGCCAGATGATCGGCAATTGGGTTGAACGCGGGGAAGCGCCAGCCGACGAAGCGCTGTTGGGGCAGATGGTGCAAAACATCTGCTTTAACAATGCGCGCGATTACTTCGGCATTGAGTTGGGAGCCTGATGATGCAGCGGCTAAACCGTCACGATTTCCCCGGCGCAAGCTATAGCGAGCGCGTGATCCAGTTTGGGGAAGGCAACTTCCTGCGGGCGTTTATTGACTGGCAGCTCGACTGGCTCAATGAGCATCAGGGCACCGATGCGGGCGTGGTGGTGGTGCGGCCGCGCAATCGCGTGGTGGAAGACTCACTGAATCAGCAGGACGGTTTGTACACCACGCTGATCCGTGGATTGAACACGCAGGGCGAGCAGGTAAGTGAAACCCGCCTAATCCGCAGCCTCAATCGCGAGATCCAGCCCTATCAGCAGTTTGAGGGTTTTCTCGCACTGGCCCGTGCGCCGCAGATGCGCTTTGTGTTCTCTAATACCACCGAAGCAGGCATTGCCTTTGTTGAGCAGGATCGGCTGGAGGATGCGCCAGCCTCTTCCTTCCCAGGCAAGTTGACACAACTGCTGTGGGCGCGCTTCCGCCACTTTGGCGGTGCGGCAGAGAAAGGCTGGTTGATCGTGCCGTGCGAGTTAATCGATCACAACGGCGATGCACTGCGTGATCTGGTGCTGCGCTATATCAAGCACTGGCAGCTGCCGCCGGAATTTGCCCGCTGGGTGCTGGATCATTGTGCGTTCTATAACACGCTGGTGGATCGCATCGTTACTGGCTATCCAGCCGATGGCACCAATATCGCTGCACAACTGGGTTACGAAGATCGCTATCTGGTGGCTGGCGAAGTTTATTACCAGTCTGTGATTCAGGGGCCCGATGCGCTGGCGCAAGAACTGAAACTCGCCGCGCTGGCGCCGGAAGTGAAGTTCGTCGATGACATCACGCCCTACAAAGCGCAGAAGGTGGCGATCCTCAACGGTGCGCACACCGCGATGGTGCCGGTGGCGTTTCAGGCCGGACTGGAGAGCGTCGGCGAGGCGATGGATGACGCCGCCATTGCGAACTATGTTAATGCGCTGCTGCGTGAGGAAGTGATTCCGACGCTGGATCTGCCGTGCGATGAACTGCACGCCTTTGCCGATGCAGTACAGCGTCGCTTCCGCAATCCGTTTATCCGCCATGCGCTGCTTTCGATTGCACTCAACGGCATGACCAAATTCCGTACCCGTTTGCTGCCACAGCTGTTGTTGTCTCAGCAGCAAACCGGCCAATGGCCACCGCGCCTGACCTTCGCCTTTGCCGCGCTACTGGCGTTTTATCGCGGCAAGCAGGGCGACCAGCAGTGGACTTTACAAGACGACGACCACTGGTTGCAGCAGTTCGCGGAGCTGTGGCCAGCGGTAAACCAGGACACATTGACCCCGGAACAGCTGGTGCAGGCGGTACTCAGCAACCGCTCACACTGGGGCGAAGATCTCACTCAGCGGCCCGGATTAGTGGCCGCAGTCAGCCAACACCTGCAAAACATCGTTGTCCACGGGATGCGGACGGCGCTGGTACAACTGAGATAACGCTATGCAAGATGCGATAAGAATCCATTCGCGCGACAACGTGGCGGTAGCGCTGCGCGATTTACCTGCCGATACCAAAGTCGAGATTGATCGCCAGTTCATTACCTTGCAGCAAGAGGTTGGGCGCGGTCACAAATTCGCGCTGACGCCGCTGGCAACGGATGCGCTGGTGATCAAATACGGCTTGCCGATTGCCCATGCCACGCGCCCGATCGCCATTGGCGAAATCATTCACTCCAGCAACGCCCGCACCAATCTGAGCGATGTGGATGAGTACGACTACCAGCCGGAGTTTCTCGATATCCCCGCTCAGGCCGGCGATCGCGAGGTGCAGATTTACCGCCGCGCCAGTGGTGAAGTCGGTATTCGTAATGAGCTGTGGATTCTGCCAACGGTGGGCTGTGTGAACGGCATCGCCCGGCAGATTCTGTCGCGCTTCCTCAAGGAGACCAACGAGGCAGAAGGGATCGATGGGGTGCACCTGTTCAGCCACCCGTTTGGCTGTTCTCAGCTCGGTCAGGATCATGAAAACACCCGCACCATGCTGCAAAACATGGTACGCCATCCCAATGCTGGTGCGGTGCTGGTGATTGGTCTGGGCTGTGAGAACAATCAGGTGGATGTGTTCCGCGAAACGCTGGGCGGCTTCGACAGTGACCGCGTGCACTTTATGGAGTGTCAGAAGCAGGACGACGAAGTCGAAGCGGGGTTGGAGCAGCTACATGCGCTGTACAATGTGATGCGTGGCGATCAGCGCCAGCCGGGTAAGCTCAGCGAACTGAAGTTCGGACTGGAGTGCGGCGGTTCTGACGGTTTCTCTGGCATCACCGCCAACCCGATGCTGGGCTGCTTCTCCGATCAAATGATCGCTAACGGCGGCACTACAGTGCTGACCGAAGTGCCGGAAATGTTTGGTGCAGAGCGCATTTTGATGAGCCGCTGCCGTGACGAAGCTACCTTCGATAAAACCGTGGCGATGATCAACGACTTCAAGCGTTACTTTATCGACCATCAGCAGCCGATCTATGAGAACCCATCGCCGGGTAACAAGGCGGGCGGTATCACCACGCTGGAGGAGAAATCCCTTGGCTGCACGCAGAAAGCCGGGCAGAGCCAGGTGGTGGATGTACTGAAATATGGCGAGCGTCTGGTCACGCCTGGCCTCAATCTGCTGAGCGCGCCAGGAAACGATGCGGTGGCCACCAGCGCGCTGGCGGGCGCAGGTTGTCATATGGTGTTGTTCACCACCGGACGCGGCACGCCCTATGGCGGATTCGTGCCTACCGTGAAGATTGCCACCAACTCGCAGCTGGCAGAGAAGAAGCCGCACTGGATCGATTTTAATGCCGGGCGTTTGATTGAGGGCATGAGCATGCCGGAGATGCTGGAGGATTTCGTCGATATGATTGTGGCGATTGCCAACGGTCAACCGGCGCGTAACGAAGCCAATGATTTCCGCGAGTTAGCGATATTTAAGAGCGGTGTCACGCTGTAAACATCAGGTGCGATCGATGTGCATCTGACATCAATCACACCTGCTTATCTTAAGGGCGGCATCTGTGCCGCCCTGTGCAATGCCAATCTATTCTGCTTCAGACACCGTGCGCGGTTCGCGCTCGGCTTCCGCCTGGCACACCGCTGCCGTAAACAGAATGTCGGTTGAAGAGTTCAGCGCTGTCTCGGCGGAATCCTGCAATACGCTGATGATAAAGCCGATGGCCACTACCTGCATCGCCAGGTCATTCGGAATCCCGAACATATTACAGGCAACCGGAATCAACAGCAGCGAACCGCCGGCCACACCCGAGGCGCCACAGGCACAAATCGAGGCCACAAAACTCAGCAGGATTGCCGTCGGCACATCCACGGAAATGCCCAGCGTGTGTACTGCCGCCAGTGTCAGCACCGTGATGGTGGTCGACGCGCCCGCCATACTGATCGTCGCGCCAAGCGGAATAGACACAGAATAAGTATCTTCATCAAGATTCAGGCGTTTGGCGATCGCCATATTTACTGGAATATTTGCGGCAGAGCTGCGGGTAAAGAAGGCGGTCACGCCACTTTCACGGATGCAGGTAAACACCAGCGGATAAGGGTTACGACGAATCTTTTGGAACACCAGAATCGGATTCACCACCAATGCCATGATGGCCATGCATCCCAGCAGCAGCGCCAGCAGCGTTGCGTACTCCTCAAGTGCACCAAAGCCGGTTGAGGCCAGAATCGAGGCCACCAGACCAAAAATCCCCAGCGGCGCACAGCGAATCACGCAACGCACCACCCACGTCGCCGCATGCGAAGCATCGGTAAGAAACGCCTTGCTGCTTGGGCTGGCATGGCGGAAGGCCAGACCGAGGCCGATGGCCCACACCAGAATGCCGATATAGTTGGCGTTGAGTAACGCGTCAATCGGATTAGCCACCATGCTCATCAACAGACCGTGCAGCACTTCGGTAATGCCAGACGGCGGTGAAATTTCGGTTGCGCCCACGTTCATTGACAGAGTTTGCGGGAACAGATGGCTCAAGGTGACTGCGACCACAGCGGCAAAGAAGGTGCTCAACAGATAGAGCATGATGATGGGACGGATGTTGGTTTTCTGCCCTTGTTGATGATTAGCAATCGAAGAAATCACCAAAACCAACACCAGCAGCGGGGCCACCGCCTTCAGGGCGCGAACGAACAGTTCACCCAGCAGACCTACGGCCAGAGCGGCATCACGTGAGAACCACGCCAGCGCTACGCCGGCAATCAGGCCAATCATGATTTGTTTTACCAGGCTTCCTGCGAACAGCGCGCCCAGACGTCCAATAAAGTTATTTAGCATAGTTCGGTCTTTTTATAGCGGTATGAGTGTTGTGCGCGGTTGCTCCGCGCCAAACGGTTTGCCCGGCGGAGTATAAGGAAAAGTCCTGGTGAGGGAAGAGATAATTCTGGACGTGCGGCGCAGATCGGTTTTTTGATCTGCTGACGATGTGAAATGTGACAGAGCTATGAAAGGTGAAATTTGCAGCTGGCGAAACAAAGCAGGGGCGATTACCGCCCCTGCAGAAGATTATGATGAGATGCGTTTCTGGTCGTTTCTGTGGTTAACCCAGGCGTTAATCAGCAGAGTACCGCCCAAAATCACGCCCACAACCGACAGTGAGATGCCCACCGGGATATGGTAGAACTCGACGATCAGCATCTTGATGCCGATAAACACCAGCACAATCGCCAGGCCATATTTCAGCATCGAGAAGCGCTCAGCCACGTTCGCCAGCAGGAAGTACATGGCGCGCAGACCGAGAATCGCGAACAGGTTCGAGGTCAGGACGATAAAGGGATCGGTCGTCACTGCGAAGATCGCCGGAATACTATCAACCGCGAAAATCACATCGCTTAGCTCCACCATGATCAGCACCAGCAGTAGCGGGGTGGCAAACAGCACGCCATTTTTGCGGGTGAAGAACTTCTCGCCTTCGAGATTATCCGTCATGCGCAGATGTTTACGCAGCCAGCGCACCACCGGTTTGTCGCCCACTGCCGCGTCATCGCCTTCTTTGGCAAACGCCATTTTCAGGCCGGTGAACAGCAGGAAAGCGCCGAACACGTAGAGGATCCAGCTGAACTGCGTCACCAGATAGCTGCCGGCGAAGATCATGATGGTACGCAATACGATCGCGCCCAGCACGCCATACACCAGCACGCGGCGTTGCAGGTTTGCCGGAATAGCGAAGTAGCTGAACAGCATCAGCCAGACGAAGACGTTATCCACCGCCAGTGCTTTTTCCAGCACGTAGCCGGTAAGGAAGGCAAGGGTTTGTGCGGTCGCCACTTCACGGCCGGCGGTGCCTTCGAGGTACCACCAGAACGCAGCGCTGAACAGCAGAGAAACGGAGATCCATACCAGCGACCAAACGGCGGCCTGCTTGAATGACATGGTTTGTGCGCCGCGACGTCCCTGTAAGAAGAGATCGATCGCCAGCATGATGAGCACAACAACAGCGAAGCTGCCCCAGAGTAACGGTGTGCCTACAGTGTGCATAGTTGTATTCCTGTCCGGAAAATAAAAAAGCGGCTAAGTCAGAAGACGTTAGCCGCTTTGATCAAGCTGCAAGCAAACCTCGCCTTCCGGCAAGGTCTCACTTACAACTCAGAATAGATTCCGGGTTGCCTGACGACCGGATGCGTTTAGCATCGTAATGACGATCAATCAGCTTACAAGTTACTCCCCTTTGCAGCGGTCAAGATACGTCCAACCGCGCAAGGATTCAATGGGGAGTTTGAAATATTCTGCAATATTTACACTTGAGCCTGGTCTGCCGGGAACACCACGCCAGTCTGGCGGCGGATTTCCGTCAGCAGTTTTGCTGTGATGCGCGAGGCTTCCAGTGCCGGATGCTCGACCTGGCGCTGCTCAACCCGTTGGGCAAAGGCCTCGGCTTCATACAGCATGGTGTTGATATGCTGCGGTTGCGTCAGATTCTGGCTCTCGCCACCGCGTGGGATAAAGCGCAACTGCTGGCATTCCGAGATTTTCTCAATCACCAGTGAGCCGGCTTCGCCCTGAATTTCGCTCGGGATCAGTGAATCGCTCACCTTGGAGTGCAGCAGCGTGACATCAAAATCGCCGTAGCTCAGCACCACTGCACCGTGCGCATCGACGCCACTCTCCAACAGCGAAGCCTGCGCTTTCACCTGCTGCGGTTCGCCCCACAATGTGACGGCAGCGGCCAGGCAGTAAAAGCCAATGTCCATAATCGAACCGTTCGACCAGCGCGGATTAAAAGTATTGGGATTTTCGCCGTCGATATAACGCTGATAGCGTGAGGAGTACTGGCAGTAGTTAATCAACGCTTTACGCAGCTTGCCAAGTTGCGGCAGGGTGTTCTGCAGTTGCAGGAAGGTCGGCAGGCTGGCGGTTTTAAATGCTTCAAACAGCACTACCTGATGCTGGCGCGCGCAGGCGATCATCGCCTCGGCCTCACGCAGATTCGATGCCATCGGTTTTTCGCAAATCACATGTTTGCCGTGCGACATAAACAACATCGCTTGCTCAGCGTGTAACGCATTCGGGCTGGCGATATATACCGCATCGATTTCCGGGCTGGCCGCCAAATCTTCGAGGGAAGTGAAGGTAAGTTTGCAGGGATAGTCAGCGATAAAGGCATCCGCCTGTGACTGCTGGCGCGAATAGACACCGCTTAACTTCATTTTGCCGGTCTCATGCGCGGCGTCGATAAACTGGCGGGTTATCCAGTTGGTTCCCACAATGGCAAAACGAATCACGGCTTTGTACTCCTGCAACAGTAAAGCGGCAGAGTAGCATGTTCAGCGGATCGTTCGTCAGACGAAATTTGATCATGCGATCCGCATTCCAATATGATGATGCGGCACATTTTTTTAACCAGCTAGCGGGGACGCGCGGGTGAGTGGAAGTAAACATGCATTGAACTGGACCACACTGCTGATTGCTATCCCCGTGGGATTCGTCGCGTCGCTGGTGACCTTAGCATTTCGCGGCGTCATTGATTTGATTAACCGCCTGCTGTTTAACAGCGATAGCGAAATCACCGTGGCGATGCATGTCTGGCCATGGATCTTCTGGCCGCTGCTGGTGGGCGCGGGCGGTGTGCTGGCGGGGTTCTTCCTGCGCTATGCGGTGGCGATTGAGAAACAGGAAACGGTTAAAACCGACTATCTCGAAGTGATCAACGCGCGCCTGGATGCGGTGCCGACCAAAACCTCGCTGTTTCGTGCACTCTCCTCGATTGCCAGTATCGGCAGCGGTGCTTCGATTGGTAAAGAGGGGCCGATGGTGCAGCTCTCCGCGCTGAGTGGCAGCCTGATGGGCCGCTGGTTCCCGCAGATGCGTAACAGCGATATTGTGGCGATGGCGGCAGCGGCAGGGCTCTCTTCGGTGTACCACGCGCCGCTGGCCTCAGCGATATTTGTCGCTGAAATTGCCTTTGGTATCTCGGCGCTGCAGCGGCTGATCCCGCTGATTGTCGCCTCGGCGGTGGCGGTGATGACCATGTGGTCACTTGGCTTTCGCAGTGCGCTCTATCCGCTCTCCGAAGCCTTGTTCCAGATGGATATCAGCAGTTTGTTGATGACCATTCTGATTGGCGTGGTGGCCGGTTTTGCCGGTTGGTTGCTGATAAAGTTGATTGCCCGCAGCAAAACGCTATTTGGTCGTATTAAATCATTGCCAGCACGTCTGGGGCTTGGTGGCTTAGCGGTGGGCTTTCTGGCGCTTATATCCACCGATATTCTGGGCAACGGCTACGAAGTGATCGTGAAGATTATCGATGGTCACTATGTGCTGGCTGGATTGATTGGCCTGCTGGTGCTCAAAACCCTGGCCACCACGCTGTCGGTGGGATCGAACGCGGTGGGCGGTCTGTTTACCCCTTCGCTACTGATTGGTGCGCTGCTCGGCGTGGCGCTGGCGCAGATGGGCGTGGCACTTCATCTGCCGGTTGGCGATAGCCTGCTTTACGCGGCGATTGGTATGGCGGCGGTATTAGCGGCCGTGAGTCAGGCGCCGTTAATGGCGATGCTGATGGTGCTGGAGATGACGCTCAACAGCAGCCTGTTATTCCCGATCATGATCGCCTCGGTGCTCTCTTCCATGGTGGTGTATCGGCTGCAATCGGCCAGCACCTACCCGGTGGTGAGCAACCACTTTAGCCGCTCAGAAGCCAAATTCGATTTCGATAATATGCGCGTAGATCAGCTGATCATTCCTGGTGCGGCGCTCCAGCCGGAAGAGTCTGTGGGGCAGGCGCTGGCAGTCAGTTCGCTGAAGCGCGAACGCTATGTGTATGTGATCAACAGTGCGGGGCAATTCCTGGGGGTAGTATCAATCCATGATATCTCGCGCAAGGTGCTGTCACAGGAGATCACCCTCGATTCACCGGTCAGCAGCGTGATGGACGATAACTTCCCGTGCATTTATCAGAACCAGAGTATGCGTGAAGGCTGGGAGGCCTTTGCTCGCGTGACGCTGGAGCGTTTACCGGTGCTCAACAATCCACAAGAGCGCCGCTTTATGGGTGCCTTGACCAAAACCAGTTTGATTCAGAAGGCGCAGGAGTTTCTTTAAGCCGCGTTACCGCGCATCGCCTGATCCGTCATCCACAGGCGCGCATCGAACTCCAGCTGGTGGTAATCCGGTTCCATATGGCAGCAGAGTTGGTAGAACGCTTTGTCGTGATCCTTCTCTTTCAGGTGCGCCAGTTCGTGCACCACGATCATGCGCAGGAACGGTTCCGGTGCCAGACGGAAGAAGGTGGAGATACGAATCTCGGCTTTGGCTTTCAGGTTGCCGCCCTGCACACGCGAGATGGCGGTGTGCAGGCCAAGCGCATGTTTCATCACCTTGATTTTGTTATCCCAGATCACTTTGCTCACTGGCGGCGCGCTGCGCATATAACGATTTTTCATTGCCTGGGTGTAATCATACAGCGCACGGTCACTGACAATATTGTGCGTGTCAGGATAGCGTTCCTGCAAAAAGCTGCCCAATCGCTGATTATCAATCAGCAACTGCACCTGTTCGAGGATGTTTTCAGGATAACCCTGCAGATAGATTAATGACATTGGGATTCCCGACGAAAGACAGTATACTGCGCCCCCTTTTTAGGGCGAAAATCGCGCAAAGTGTACCACGCCGGAGATTCCATGAGCCAACTTGAACTGACCAATCGCACGCTGACCTTGCAGCGCTTCCCGCCGATGCGTGAAGAAAGCCCGTTACAGGCGTGGGATTCCGCCGATGAATATCTGTTGCAGCAAGAACTGCCAGAAGGACCGGTGCTGGTGTTCAACGACAGCTTTGGTGCGCTGACCTGCGGACTGAACGGCCGTGAAGTGTGGCACGTCAGCGACTCGCTGCTGAGCGAGCAGGCGGCGAAACAGAACCTGCGTCTTAATGAGATGGACGAAGATCAGGTGCACTTTATCGATAGCCTGGCGCCGCTACCAGCTGCGCCTGCTGTCGTACTGATTAAAATCCCGAAAGCGCTGGCTCTGCTGGAGCACCAACTGCGCGCGCTGCGTAAAGTGGTGACGCCAGACACGCTGATCCTTGGCGCGGCCAAAGCCAAAGACATCCACAACTCCACGCAGCAGCTGTTCGATCGCATTCTCGGTGAGAGCAAAACTTCGCTGGCGTGGAAAAAATCTCGTCTGATCTACTGCACATACAGTGCACCTCAGCTGCCGGAGGTGTCAGAGACCACGGTGTGGCCGCTGGACGATTCCTCTTACCAGATTCACAACCACGCTAACGTGTTCTCTCGCGGATCGCTGGACGTGGGTGCGCGTTTCTTTATGCAGCATCTGCCGTCAGATATTGAAGGGGAAATCCTCGATCTTGGCTGCGGCAACGGCGTGATTGGTTTATTGGCGCTGGAGCAGAACCCGCAGGCGGACGTGCTGTTCTATGACGAATCTTACATGGCCGTGGCGTCCAGTAAGCTCAACGTGGAAGTGAACCGCCCGCAGGATCTGGCGCGCTGTCAGTTCCGCGTCAACAACGTGCTGAGTGGCTTCCCGTCGGATCGTCTGCACGCGGTACTGTGCAACCCGCCGTTCCATCAGCAGCACGCGGTGACCGATCATCTGGCCTGGCAAATGCTGCGTGATGCCAAACGTTGCCTGCAGTACGGCGGCGAGTTGCGTATTGTCGGCAACCGCCACCTCGGTTATCACGTCAAAATGAAAAAGCTGTTTGGCAACTGTGAGCTGGTGGCGTCTAACGCCAAGTTCGTGGTGCTGCGTTCGGTCAAACTGCGTTAATCACACGCTGAGCGCCAGCTCAGTGGCCTGTGCGATGGCGCGGCGAGCATCCAGCTCCTGCGCCACATCGGCTCCACCAATCAGCTTTAACGCTTTACCGCGTGCGGCCAGCTCATCCGCCAGCTGACGCAACGGTTCCTGCCCGGCACAAATCACCACGTTATCCACCGCCAGCGTGATCGGCTCGCCCTGATGGCGCAAGTGCAATCCGGCATCATCAATCTTCAGATACTCCACGTCGCCCCACATCTGCACGCCGTGCGCCTGCAAACTGGCGCGATGGATCCAACCGGTGGTTTTCGCCAGCCCGGCGCCGGGCTTGCCGGATTTACGCTGTAACAGCCAGATTTGCCGATCCGCTGCCAGCGGCTGCGGACGGGCTAACCCGCCGCGCGCCTGTAAGCTGTGATCGATGCCCCAGCTCTGATAGAAATCTTCGTGCGCGTTTTGATGCAGCAAAAACTCGGCGGTATCAAAGCCAATACCGCCCGCACCAATAATGGCGACGCGCTGGCCGACCGGCTTTTTATCGCGAATCACATCGAGGTAGCTGAGTACGCTGGCATGGTCGATGCCGGGAATCGACAACTGACGCGGCGCAATACCGGTGGCGATCACCACTTCATCCACACTTTCCAGCTCATCAGCGCTCACGCGATGCTCGGTGCGAATCGCCACGCCCTGTGTCTCCAGCTGATGGCGGAAGTAGCGCAGTGTCTCGCTAAACTCCTCTTTACCGGGGATTTGGCGGGCGATATTAAACTGGCCGCCAATCTGCGCATCGGCTTCATACAGCGTGACCTGATGGCCGCGCTCGGCTGCCTGTAGCGCGAACGCCATACCCGCCGGGCCGGCACCGACCACCGCAATCTGTTTAGGCTGTTCAGCAGGGATCACCGGCATCAGGGTTTCATGGCAGGCGCGGGGATTGACCAGACAGGAAGTGACCTTGCCGACAAAGATTTGATCGAGACAGGCCTGATTGCAGGCGATGCAGGTGTTGATGGCATCTGGCTGCCCGGCCTGTGCTTTGCGCACAAAGGCCGCATCGGCAAGAAACGGACGTGCCATCGACACCATATCGGCAATGCCATCGCGCAGCAGCGATTCCGCCACCTGCGGATGGTTGATACGGTTAGTGGCAATAACGGGGACGGATACCGCTTCACGCAGATGCTGCGTCACCCACGCAAAGCCGGCACGCGGTACGCAGGTGGCGATGGTCGGGATGCGCGCTTCGTGCCAGCCAATACCGCTGTTAAACAGCGTTACACCGCGCTGCTCCAGCGCCTTTGCCAGCGTCAGCGTCTCTTCCAGCGAACTGCCGTTATTTACCAGATCGAGCATCGACAGGCGGAAGATGATGATAAACGCCGGGCCGACCGCCTCGCGCACCGCCTGCGTAACCTCCAGTGCAAAGCGCCGACGGCGCTGCACATCGCCGCCCCACTCATCGTCACGATGGTTGGTGTGCGCCACCAGGAACTGATTAATCAGATAACCTTCGGAGCCCATGATCTCGACGCCGTCATAACCGGCCTGCTGGGCCAACCTGGCGCACCGGGCAAAGTCCGCAATGGTCTGACGAATCTCGCCATCGCTCAGTTCGCGCGGCGTGAAAGGGTTAATCGGTGCCTGCAACGCTGAAGGCGCAACCAAATCGCGTTGATAGCTGTAACGCCCGGCATGCAGAATTTGCAGCGCGATTTTGCCGCCCTCGGCATGCACCGCATCGGTGAGGGTGCGATGCCAGTCGCACTGGCTCTCCTGATTGAGGATGGCGCCGCCGTGTGCCACCACGCCCTGTGGGTTGGGTGCGATGCCGCCGGTCACAATCAGTGCCACGCCTCCCCGCGCGCGCTCCGCATAAAACGCGGCTAATCGTGTGGCGCCATCAGTGTGTTCTTCCAGCCCGGTGTGCATGGAGCCCATCAGAAAACGATTCTTTAGTTGGGTAAATCCCAGATCCAGCGGGGCAAACAGGTGGGCGTAATGCTCAGTCATGAACACAGTCTCGGAAAGTGGTCGGATGAGTCAACTTTAGCGGGAATTGATTGGGATGGAAATTCGCGGTGTTCAGGCTGTGAGAAACCTCAAAAAAAGCAGGGCGACAGGTCGCAGGCGAAAGGTTCGGACTCCTTCGCCCGGCACGGGAAGAGACCTGTGCACCCTGAAACAGCTTGAAGATGAGGGCTAATGATTTAGCTCTATAGTTATGACTCCTGTCAGACTCAATCCAGACGACTTTCCCGGGTGAGGGTGCGGCGATAATGACATAGCTCACTGTGGTTAATCCCCAAGACGAGTCTTGGTTTTCCCCAGCAAAAAGTGATCCCGCTTCCATCTTCTGTACGAGCAGTTCACGTTCCAGGTAACAGCTATTTCGTAACATGATTTAGAGTGATCTGGTTCACAGTTTTCAGCCTCTGATCCCGCTTTGATAGCCCCCATTGCAACAGCAACAAATGGGGAAACCATGAATATCGAAACGCAATCCTGCGTGATTACCGGGAAAAAGCAGGTCAGCGTCGCACCGCAACAGGTGAATTGGGACGGCACAGGCACGCTGGTGCGTATTACGCGCGGCGGCATTTGTGGATCTGACCTGCATTACTATCAGGAAGGCAAAGTCGGCAGCTTCGAAGTCAAAATGCCGATGATCCTCGGTCATGAAGTGATTGGTCATGTGGTGGAAAGCGACAACCCGGACCTGAAGCCGAATCAGAAAGTGGCGGTCAATCCCTCCAAACCGTGCGGCGAGTGCAAATACTGCCAGCGCGATCAGGAAAACCAGTGCACCTCGATGCGCTTCTTCGGCAGTGCGATGTATGTGCCGCATGTCGACGGCGGTTTCACCCAGTACAAAGTGGTGGACAGCAAACAGTGCGTGCCTTTCCCACAGGATGCTGATGAAACCGTGATGGTGTTTGCCGAGCCGCTGGCGGTGTGTATTCACGCCACGCATCAGGCGGGCGATCTTACCGGCAAGCACGTGTTCATTTCCGGCGTCGGTCCGATTGGCTGCTTAATTGCGGCGGCAGCGAAAGCGCGCGGTGCCGCCTCTGTGGTGTGCAGCGACATTAGCGAGCGTTCGCTGGAGATGGCGCAGCAGATGGGCGCGACCGATGTGATCCATGCCGCCGAGGGCGATTTCACGCCTTATCTGGCCGACAAAGGCTATTTCGATGTGGCGTTTGAGGCTTCTGGCCATCCTTCCTCGTTACAGCGCTGCCTCGATGTGGTGTGCGCCAAAGGTACGCTGGTGCAGGTCGGCATGGGTGGCACTATCCCGAACTTCCCGATCATGGCGCTGATTGCCAAAGAGATTCAGCTGGTCGGTTCTTTCCGCTTTATCCATGAATTCAACACCGCCGTTGAGTGGCTGGCGAACGGTGTGGTCAATCCGCTGCCGCTGTTCAGCGGTGAATACGATTTGCAGGACATCGACGCGGCTTTGCAGTTTGCCGGCGATAAAACCCGTGCGGCGAAAGTCCAGTTAACCTTTTAAGGAGCAGTGATGAGTCAGTTATTTTCCCTCGAAGGCAAGCGTGTATTACTCACCGGTTCGGCGCGCGGTATTGGTTTTCTGCTGGCGCGGGGCCTGGGTGAAGCCGGCGCGGAAGTGATCGTCAACGCCACCACCAAAGAGGGGGCAGAGCAGGGTGCGGCGAAACTGCGCGAGCTGGGCCTGCGCGCCCATGCCAAAGCCTTTGATGTGACGCAGTCTGCGCAGGTGCAGCAGGCGGTGGATGAGATTGAAGCCGAATGGGGACCGATTGATATTCTGGTGAACAACGCCGGGATCCAGCGCCGCCGTCCGTTCCTCGAATTCCCGGAGCAGGACTGGAATGACGTGATTGCCGTTAACCAGACCGCCGTGTTCCTGGTCTCTCAATCCGTGGCGAAAAAAATGGTCGATCGCCAGCGCGGTAAAATCATCAATATCGGTTCGATGCAAAGCGAACTGGGCCGCGACACCATCACGCCTTACGCGGCATCCAAAGGTGCCGTCACCATGCTGACGCGCGGTATGTGCGTCGAGCTGGCGCGCCATAACATCCAGGTGAACGCCATTGCACCGGGCTACTTCGTCACGGAGATGACGCAGGCGCTGGCCGACGATCCGGCCTTTACCGGTTGGCTCACCAAACGCACGCCAGCCGCCCGCTGGGGTAAACCGGAAGAGCTGATCGGTGCTGCGGTGTTCCTCGCCTCGGGCGCGTCTGATTTCGTCAATGGTCACTTGCTGTTCGTTGATGGCGGTATGCGCGTCGCCGTGTAATGTCATGGCGCGGCTGGCATTTTCGCCGGGCCGCGCCTAAACCTTAATCACCCCTCTGTATTCCTAAGGATAATAAAAAATGCCAATAACCATTATTGTGCTGGGTGTGATACTGCTGCTGGTATTGATGATTGTATTTAAGGTCAACGGCTTTATTGCGTTGGTGTTTGTCTCGGCGGTGGTGGGTATTGCCGAAGGGATGACGCCGCTCAACGTGATGGCCTCGATCCAGAAAGGTATCGGTTCGACGCTCGGTGGATTAGCGATGATCCTCGGCTTCGGTGCCATGCTCGGGCGATTAGTCTCGGACACCGGTGCGGCACAACGCGTCGCTACTACGCTGATTGCCGCTTTTGGTAAAGAACGCCTGCAATGGGCGCTGGTGGTCACCGGATTGATCGTCGGTCTGGCGATGTTCTATGAAGTGGGCTTCGTGCTGCTGCTGCCGCTGGTGTTCACCATCGTGGCTGCTGCCGGTTTGCCGCTGCTGTACGTCGGCGTGCCGATGGTGGCTGCGCTCTCCGTGACGCACTGCTTCCTGCCGCCGCATCCTGGCCCAACCGCTATCGCCACCATCTTTGGCGCTAACCTCGGTACCACGCTGCTGTACGGCATGATCATCACCATCCCGACGGTGATTGTGGCCGGTCCGATCTTCTCGAAATTCCTTAAAAGCTTTGAGAAGTCGCCGCCGGAAGGCTTGTATAACCCGAAAATCTTCACCGAAGAAGAGATGCCGGGCTTCGGTATCAGTATCTTCGCCGCCATCATCCCGGTGGTGCTGATGGCGATTGCAGCGGTATTTGAGCTGACCACGCCAAAAGAAAACCCGCTGCGTCAGTTCTTCGAGTTCATCGGTAACCCGGCCGTGGCGCTGTTTATTGCCGTGGTGATAGCGGTGCTGACGCTGGGTCTGCGCAACGGTCGCAAGATGGAAGAAGTGATGGATATGTGCGGTGAGTCGATTGCCGCCATCGCCATGATCGTCTTCATTATTGCCGGTGGTGGTGCGTTCAAGCAGGTGCTGGTGGACAGCGGCGTGGGCAACTATATCGCGGACATGATGAAAGGATCGTCGCTCTCTCCGTTGCTGATGTGCTGGACGGTGGCAGCGATGCTGCGTATCGCGCTGGGATCGGCCACGGTTGCGGCGATCACCACCGCTGGGATCGTCACGCCGATCATCGCGGTGACCCATGCCGATCCGGCATTGATGGTGCTGGCGGTAGGTTCGGGCAGCGTGATCGCCTCACACGTCAACGATCCGGGCTTCTGGCTGTTTAAGGGCTACTTCAACCTGAGCGTGGTGGAGACCCTGAAAACCTGGACGGTGATGGAGACGCTGATCTCGATCCTCGGCCTGGCCGGTGTGCTGGCACTCAACGCCATCATTCACTGATGCAATGGGCTGCACAAGGATGTGCAGCCACTCAGTCGCGACGACGAATCCACGAAAATCGCGATTGATAGCCGCTGTCAAAATGGGTGTTGTAGCGATAGCTCGATCCCGACTCCGCCATGCAATAAGTGCAGACGTTTAACACCTCGATCTGCTCGGCAGGAATGCCACGCTGTAACAGCAACCCTCGCGCCAGATGCGGCAAATCAAACCACACGCCCTGATGATGCGCCCGCGCCTGCGGACGGATCGCCGCGCTATTGCGTGGTTGCTCGCTTGCCCACTGCAGCGCAGGTAAATCTGCACGTTGCTGCATCTGCGTCACCAAATCTTTGCCCAGCTCATAACAGCACGGACCAATCGCCGGTCCGATGGCGACATGCAGCGTTTCAGTGCGGGCGCCAAGATTAAGCAAGCCGTCAATGGCACTGTTCAGCACTCCACTCAGCGTGCCTTTTAATCCGGCGTGCACTGCCGCCACCTGATGCTGCGCGCTATCAGCGAACAGTACCGGCAAACAGTCAGCGGTATACACCGCCACCGGCAGCTGGTTTTCCCCAATCACGCCATCGGACTCGCAGCTTTTCGGCGGCAGGTTTTGGGTTGCCAGCACCACCTGGGCGCTGTGGCGCTGCTGGCCATAGGCGGCGTCCGTGGGCACCGGTTGGCCCGCAGGCTGAAAGGCATAGTCGAGCCACGGCAGGGCATCAAGCAGCGTTGAACGCGGTCCGGCATGTGACATAAGTGTCTCCTTTGACAGGGCGGCAGCTTTCTTCTGCCCACAGCTTACGTTAACTGCTACATTTTTAAAGCTTTACACAAACTGACCATAATCACTTAAGGATGATCTGATGAAAAACACCTCTTTGCTGGCAGCGTCCGGCATTCTTGCGCTGCTGCTGACCGGGTGCGCGCAACCGGCCAAACAGCAGGCACAGCAGCAGCTCGGCCAGCAATCGGTATTGGCAGTGAACTGGTTCCAGCAGTCCGGTGAGTATCAGGCATTAAGCTGGCAGGCATTTAACACTGCGCGTATGGCGTTTGATGCTGCGCCATCGCTGGCGGGCAAGCCGAAAGCGGTGATCGTCGATCTCGATGAAACCATGATCGATAACAGTGCCTATAGCGCATGGCAGGCGAAAAACGGCCAGCCGTTCTCTGGCAAAACCTGGTCAGCCTGGACTCAGGCGCGTCAGGCCACCGCCGTGCCGGGCGCGGTGGAGTTCGCGAACTACGTCAACAGCCACGGCGGCACCCTGTTCTACGTCTCGAACCGCGACCAGAAGGATTACGCCGCGACGGTGGACAACCTCAACAAGCTGGGCTTCAGCGGCGTGAGTGACAAAACCGTGCGTCTCAGCACCGGAAACTCCAATAAACAGGCGCGCTTCGATGCGATTAAAAACGCGGGCTACAACGTGGTGCTGTACGTCGGCGATAACCTGAATGACTTTGGCGGCGCGACCTGGCATCAGGGTAATGCACAGCGTCAGCAGTTCGTTAACCTCAATCATCAGCACTTTGGTACGCAATTTATCGTGCTGCCTAATCCGCTGTACGGCGATTGGGAAAGCGGCATGGCGGAGAACTACAACAAACTGACGCCGGAACAGCAGCTGCAGGTACGTGAAGCGCGTATGAAAGTGTGGAACGGTAAATAATTCGTCAAGCGAATTAGCGCCTGTTGCGGCAGGCGCGGTGATTTTAATTCAGGGCCAGTGATATTTACTTTTCATCGTCATTATTATTCTCCTTATTATTTTCCTGATCTCTTGCTTAATTACAGGTAAGTGATTGGCGGAAAATATCGCCATTTTGCTTTTTACCCAGTGAATGACTCCAATCATAAATTTTATAATTAAGATTTTTCTCAACTCAAATCATTCAATTCACCATACTAGTGCAAAGGCATGATAAGACTGCGTGTATATTTTTGTCGATTCATTCCAGATGTATAATTTAATTATCAAATTAAATGCATGATTAACATAACAAATATTTTTTTTTAATCAATTCTCTCGGCTTGCATTAAATTACTTTTAATCGACACTTCCTGACGTTTATTTTACAGGGAGTACGATTTTGTCGTGTGCGGAAATATTGATTGTGCAACCACAAGCATTAGCAGCTATAAACAATTTATGTGAGGAAGCTCGGCTTTCATCCTCCATCGATCGTCTTAGCGGCGTTTAAAACCCTGTGACTTAGCCTGAAAACGATATTTCTGCACGTAGAGAGAAGATAATTGTGACGACACTTAAACCCTTATTAGCGAAAAATCGCAGTTGGGCATTACAGCGCCGTGAGCGTAATCCAGATTATTTCGAACAATATCTGCATCAACAAAAACCGCATTCGCTGTGGATCGGCTGTTCCGATAGCCGTGTACCTGCCGAAGTGCTGACTGGCTCGCATCCCGGCGAACTGTTTGTGCATCGCAATATCGCCAATATGGTGGCGCCCGATGACGATAACCTGATGAGCGTGCTGCAATACGCGATTTTCTACCTCGGCGTGGAGCGCATTGTCCTGTGCGGCCATTACGGCTGCGGCGGCGTGCAGGCTGCGCTGGGGTTGCCCGCTAGCCCGCTGGCAAAAGAGGATTCGGCGCTGGCAAGACGCATCGCCGCGTTGCGCAGTAGTCTGCAGCAAGGATTGGTGGAACATCACGCCAGTGCTGAGGAAGAGGAGAGCAGTAAGCTCAACCGCTTAGTCGAAGCCAACGTCATCGCCCAGTTTGCTCAGTTAGTGGCGTGTGAGCCAGTGCGACAGGCCTGGCAAGCCGGGCAATCGCTGGAAGTGTTTGGCTGTGTGTATGACCTGCAGTCGGGTCATCTGAAAGAGCTTACTCAGCAATCTGCAGAGGAATCGGTGCCATGAATCTGAACACGCTGCGTCAGGATATTCCCGCCGGTCTGGTGGTGTTTTTGGTGGCGCTGCCGCTGTGCCTTGGCATCGCGCAGGCCAGCGGTTTACCGCCGTTTGCCGGATTGCTCACCGGGGTGATCGGCGGCCTGCTGGTCACTTCACTGAGTCCCTCGCGTTTTGCCGTCAGCGGCCCGGCGGCAGGTTTGGTGACTATTGTGGTGGCCTCGATCCAGACGCTTGGCAGCTTCTCCGCTTTCCTCACCGCGCTGATTCTGGCGGGCGTGTTGCAGTGCCTGCTTGGTTTGCTGCGAGCCGGTCGCTTCATTTCGCTGGTGCCGGGCAGTGTGATCAAAGGGATGCTGGCGGCGATCGGTATTTTGCTGATTATGCAGCAGATCCCGGTGGCCTTCGGTGCCGCAGGTGATGCTGAGCTGGTGTCGCTGGTGAATGGCGAATTTCAGTTTTCGCTAAGCGCGATGCTGGTGGCGGGCATCGGTCTGCTGATTCTCTGTCTGTGGACCACGCCGATAGTGAAATCGGTCAAGCTGCTTGGTTGGATTCCGGGCCCACTGGTGGCCGTGTTGTTCGGCTGCATGGCGACGGTATTTGGCGATCGCCTGTTCCCGAGCCTGGCGGAAGGGCTACCGCGTATTGCGTTGCCAGCCTTTGATAGCCTGTCAGCGCTGGCGGCGGAACTGGAAACCCCGGACTGGCTGGCGTGGCAAAATCCTTCAGTCTGGGTGGTTGCCGTGACGCTGGCGCTGGTGGCAAGCCTGGAAACGCTGCTGAGTCAGGAGGCGCTGAAAAAACTGCGTCCGCAGCATCCGGCACCTTCGCCAAATAAAGAGATGTTCGCACAGGGCATCGGCAACCTGACTGCTGGTTTCCTTGGTGCGATGCCGATTACGGCGGTGATTGTGCGCAGTTCGGTGAACGTCAGTGTCGGGGCGCAGACTAAACTGTCGATTTTGATCCACGGCGCGCTATTGCTGATCTGCGGCTTGTGGTTCAGCGATCTGCTCAACGCCATCCCTTTAGCCAGCCTTGCCGCTGTCTTGCTGTATACCGGCTATAAGCTGGCAACGCCGCGCCTGTTCGTTGAACAGTTCCGCATGGGCGCTCAGCAGTACGTGCCGTTCCTCGCCACCATCGGCGGCATTATTGTATTCGGCATGCTGGCCGGGATTGGTATCGGTATCGCCACGCAGATTCTCTATAGCATCTACAAAAGCCACCGCAACGCGCTGCAGCTTACCCGCTATGACGATCACTACGTGCTGCGCTTCCAACAAAACCTCACCTTTATGCACAACCCAAAACTGCAGGGATTGCTGGCGGAGATCCCGGAAAACAGCACGGTGATTGTTGATCACGATAACGCCGAGTACCTGGATCCGGACGTCAAAGCGGTACTACAGGATTTCGGCGAAAACGCGCGCGATCGTGGTATTCGTCTGAGTCAGTGGCCCGTTGCGGTTAATTAGCAATAACGCTTTGCTGAAAAACTGGTTTTTCGCGTAAAAATCGGATATCTCGGATATCCGATTTTTTTATTTGCAGGGCATAATTGCAGCAGCTCTCATCCTTGTTTCTCGGGTTTCAACCCTGCTCGCGCGCTCGCATCTCGCCGATCCGGCGCATTGAGTGCCGCCCAGTCGCAGAGTAGGATGACGAACACTCGCTTAATTGCCGAATCATCGCACAGTTATTTCAGGTTAAATGCTTGCTGATGCCCGTGGGCAAGAGGCAGCGATTTCCAGGTTACAGGGTTCAGACGTATGCGCGTTAAGCTGTTTGCTGAGAATAATTTAAAAAAGAATGCACTCTCGCTGTTCCTGATTACGCTTTTCTTCTGCTTTATTGGCAGTCATCTGCGCATTCCGGAGGAGTTCTCCCTGTTTTGGCCGGTGAACGCGCTGATTGCCGGTTTAATGGTGCGAAATCCTTTCCTGCATACCACGTCCAGCTATCTGGTGTGCTTTGCCGCGATGATATTTAACGACACAGTGTTCTCCGGCTGGGCGCTGCCTGCGGTGACCGTGAATTTCGCCAATATCCTGTTTATCCTCGTTTCGGTCAGCATGTTGATCAAGCACCTGCAGCCGCCTTCGGCCAACAGCCAGGTGTTCAACGCCATGCGCATCTTCCCGGCCTGTTTCCTCGGTGCCGCCGCCTGTGCCACCTGGGGCGCGTGGGCGCAGGATATCGATTTCAACGCGCGCTTTGCGGTGGCGTGGGGCGACTGGTTTAGCGAGCAATTCTCGACTTCCCTGATGCTGTTGCCGGTGATGCTGGCGCGCTCCTTGCGCAACGTCTCACCGCGCACCTTATTGCATCCGGGCAAGCTGTTACCGCTGGCGGCAGTGGTGCTGTCACTGACCATGGGGGCGATGATTGGCGGGGCAGGTAGCTTAACCTTCCCGGTGCCGGCGCTGATCTGGTGCGCCATCGTGTTACCGATTCCTGTTACAAGCCTGGTGATCCTGATTACCGGCATCACTGAGATCGTTCTCGTTTCCCACGGCGTAATGAATATTCAGGGCGATGACGCACTGCTGCCTATCAGCCATCTCACCTCGGCGCGACTGGGTGTGGCAACGGTGGCACTCAGCCCGCTGCTGGTGGCAGTGAGTATGGATGCGATCCGCCAGCTCAATCATCGCCTGGCGTTGCGGGCGAATTTCGATTTCCTCACTCAGCTGCTGTCGCGTTCCGGCCTGTATGAAAGCCTGAAGCAGGAGCCGTTCTCCTTACAGCGCGAAGCGGGCGTGGTGATGCTGGATGTCGACTATTTCAAAGCGATTAACGACAACTTTGGCCACGATGCCGGTGATGGCGTGCTGGAAGAGATTGCGCGCCGCATGCAACGCGTGGTGGGCAATCGCGGCATGGTGTGTCGCTTTGGTGGCGAAGAGTTTGTGGTGGTGGTGTTCGACTACAGCCATCTGCAACTTTACCAGCTGGCCGAAGCGATTCGTCAGGCGATGGTCAAAGAGAAGTTCTGGATTCAGGGCAACACGGTGACGGTCACCGCCAGTTTAGGCCTGGCGCGCGGCAGTGCGCAGAGTGAGCGGGAATGGCCGGGCGTGATTAACCGTCTGGTGTCGGCAGCGGATAAAAATCTCTACCTCTCGAAACGCAATGGCCGTAACCAAACTTCTCCAGCGATGGAGCCGCGCAGCATGGTGAATGACGTGGCGTGAAGTGCGTGATGGTCGCCATGAGTGGCGACCATAGGATGGCTTGATGCTGGGTTGTTTTGGTCGCCGTGAATGGCGACCTTACGATGGCTTGGTGCTGGTTTTTTCGGTCGCCATTGATGACAACCTCTCAACTGCCTGACGCTAATTTGTTTCGATCGCCATCAATGACAAACCTGTTTAACCGTTGTAGGGTGCGCATTCATGGGCACCCGGAACGTGAAGATTAAACGCTGCTTTTTAGCTTGCTGCTCTGCTGATGGCGTTGCTGCGCCAGCTCAATCAAGCGCGTAATCAAATCGCTGTAGCTTAATCCTGCCGCCTGCCACAACTTCGGATACATGCTGATATTGGTAAAGCCCGGCAGAGTATTCACCTCGTTCACCACGATCTCGCCGCTCTCGGTCAGGAACACATCAACGCGTGCCATACCAAAGCACTCCAGCGCCTGGAACGCGCGAATCGCCACGGCCCGAATTGCTTCGCTGGCTTGCTCGCTGATGGCGGCGGGCACCACTACTTGTGCACCGTCGGCGCTGATGTATTTGGTGTCGTACGAGTAGAAGGCATCATGCACCACCACTTCGCCACACGGGCTGGCTTCGGGTTCATCGTTGCCCAGCACCGCACACTCAATCTCGCGGCCTTTGATGCCTTGCTCGATCAGCACTTTGCGATCAAAGGTAAAGGCCAGATCCAGCGCCGCCGCCAGATCGTCAATATGATCCACTTTGCTGACACCGACAGACGATCCCTGATTGGCGGGCTTGATAAACAGCGGTAATCCGAACTGATCGATCACGGCTTGCGCATCCAAACGCGCACGCTGTGCCTGCGTCACGCTGATCCACGGCGCGACTTTTAAGCCTGCATCGCGCAGCAAACGCTTGGTGAAATCTTTGTCCATGCTCACCGCTGAGCCCAGCACATCCGATCCGACAAACGGCAGGTTCGCCATGCGCAACAAGCCCTGCAGCGATCCATCTTCACCCAGGGTGCCGTGCACGATCGGGAAGATCACATCCAGCTGTGACAACGGCTGTGCCTGCTGACGAGTGATCAACTGCTGTGAAGCACTGCCTGGCACCAGCGCGACGTTTTCGCCGGAGCGATTCAGGGCAATCAACGCCGGATTATCGGCATTGAGCAGGAAACCGGAAGCATCATTCAGATGCCATTCACCCTGTTTATCGATGCCCAGCAGCACCACCTCGTATTTGCTCTTATCGATGGCTTCGAGGATGTTTTTCGCTGATTGTAACGACACTTCATGCTCGGCCGATTTGCCACCAAACACGATTCCTACACGTTGTTTTGCCATTGGTCTTGATCCGATTGCGGTATAGCGAGTGGGTAAGATAGCACGGTGATAAAAGGCATCAACAGGTTGGGGATTCCGATAGCGAAGTCTTTAACCCAACCTAAACGAAAGCGCTATTTGGAGTAGCCATAACAGGATACGAGGTTTAGAATCCCGGCGAATTTTTACCCAAGAGGATAACTGCATTGGACACCTGTCCCGAACGATTACAAAAGGTCCCTGCGGTAAGATAGCCCTCAACGCTGTCTTAACCGTGCGTTAAGACGGTGGATTTCCTTCCAGAATCTCCCCCTGTTTTTTTGCGTGATGCTGCTGAGTTTTAGCGGTAGCGGCACCGGCTGTAATCCATTTATTACCCCCTGAAGTTCCGCCTGCCTGAAGCAGCGGAGTGAGGTTTATGATGGATTGGAAAATCTTTTTACTGCGCGTCACTGTCGCGCTGGTTCTGGGCGCGCTGATTGGCAGCGAGCGCCAGCTTCGCCAACGTATGACCGGTTTGCGCACTAATGCGCTGGTCAGCACTGGCGCCTGTTTATTTGTTTTGATGACGCAAAGCGTACCCGGCATCGCCACCGATGCCTCACGCGTAGCGGCCTATGTGGTCTCTGGCATCGGCTTTCTCGGCGGTGGGGTGATCATGCGCGACGGCCTTAACGTGCGCGGCCTGAATACCGCCGCAACGCTGTGGTGCACTGCCGCCGTGGGCGTTTTGTGCAGCATGGGATTGCTGCTGGAAGCGGCGATTGGCTGCATGGTGATTCTTTGCGCCAATATTCTGCTGCGCGATTTGGCGCAGGGGATTAATCGCCAGAGCCTGGTGCCTGCGGAAGAAGTGGTGCAGCACTACAAAGTGCAGATCATCTGTCTGGCGCAAGATGAAGTGCAGGTGCGCAGCCTGATGCTGCACAGCCTTGGCGGCAGCGGATTACGCCTGCAATCATTGCACAGCGAGGATATGAACCCGCCGCATCGTATGGAAGTGAATGCGGAAGTGCTGGGCAAACCGAGCATGTCGGATCAGCTGGAGAGTTTGGTGGGAAGGATTAGTCTGGAGAAGGGCGTGAGTTCGGTGCGGTGGCAGGTTTGCGGGTTGGAAGGGGAGTGATGGATTAGGTTACGACTTTCAGGCCTTATCAAGTTGAGTGGCGCTATCATTAATGATTTGGGTTGGATGTTAAAAGCGAGTGCTGACAGATGGTGTTGGAAACATTCAATACCATCTGTTGTATTTGATGTAGATGAAGGAAACAACGATCACCAAGGATATGCTAAGGAAGGCTGCGTAATTTGGCATAAAGCGGACAAAAATGTAGATCCCTGCTACAACAGCTGCGAGGGGAATGAGGTAGATAAGTGACTGAAGTAACCATAGAAGTGCTCTCTGAATCGCCACAGATAATCTAGACACTTCTGAGCCGTTGATAATATAGGTTTTCATATTCAGCCGGTGGCATCTGCTCGCTCGAACCATGCCGACGTTTACTGTTATAAAACATTTCGATGTAATCAAAAATATCGCTTCTGGCTTCGTCTCTCGTTCCGTAGATCTTTTTCTTAATCCGTTCGCGTTTCAGTAGCTGGAAAAAGCTTTCCGCAACCGCGTTGTCGTGGCAGTTACCGCGACGACTCATGCTGCCTTCCAGACCGTGTGATTTCAGGAACGACTGCCACTCATGGCTCGTGTACTGACTGCCCTGATCAGAATGAACCAATACCTGTTTTTGAGGATTACGCCTCCACACCGCCATAAGTAACGCGTTCAGGACAATCTCTTGTCATGCGGGGTTGCATTGACCAGCCGATAACTTTTCGGGAAAACAGGTCAACCACCACGGCCAGATACAGCCAGCCTTCGTGGGTTCGGATGTATGTTATGTCCGTCACCCAACGCTCATCCGGTGAGTCCGGATTGAACTGTCGCTGAAGCCTATTGGGTACCACGATGCTGGCTTCGCCTTTACGTGCCCGTGGGCTACGGTACCCAACCTGAGCTTTTATTCCGGCACGCTTCATCAGCCGCCAGACTCGGTTCACTCCGCACTGCTGCCCGTTATCACGCAGATCGAGATGGATCTTGCGATAACCATAGACGCAGCCAGATTCAAGCCAGAACTGTTTGATCTGCCCGGCCAGCATCTGGTCTGCCTGGTAACGTTGTGAATGTGGCTGCTGAAGCCAGAAATAAAATCCACTCGGATGGACATCCAGAACCCGACACAGCAAACGAACAGGCCAGCAACGGCTGTTGTCGCGGATAAAGGCGTACCTCAATCGGACAGCTTTGCGAAGTACGCCGCGGCTTTTTTTAATATATCCCGTTCGTCGGTCACCCGCTTCAGCTCTTTCTGAAGACGGCGGATCTCGTCCTGAGCATCTGACTGTGCGTAATGAGTGGAAGAATCAGGAGCATACTTCTTTATCCAGGCGTAAAGGCTGTGGGTGGTGATATCGAGACGTGTTGCAACACTGGAAACAGAATGACCACGATCAACAACCTGTTTGACTGCTTCAATTTTAAACTCTTCAGGATAACGCTTACCGCTCATGGGCACCTCTCTTTAAGTCATCTTAAATGACTCTGAGGTGTCTGTTAAATCCGTGGCGATTCACCTCACAGCTGGCGTAAAACGAGTTCACGTCTGCCAGGCCAAACATTGGCATCGTTACCTCCGACGCGCACGCGTGCTGTTGAACCACCAGGTGACCACGCCGAGCAGCTGCAACTCTTCCGGATAAATCACCTGGTAGGCCGGATTCATCGGTAGCAGCGCGAGCCGGGGCTGAAGCTGCAGGCGTTTAACCGTAAATTCACCTTCCACCTCAGCGATAACAATGTCACCGTGCGACGCCTCCTCGGCCCGGTCAACCACCATGACGTCGCCGTCATAAAGCCCAAGGCCCTCCATGCTGCTGCCGCTGGCGCGCACGAAGAACGTGGAGGCGCGCCGGCGGATGCAGAGCTCGTTCAGGTCCAGCTCTTTTTCGACATAATCTGCGGCGGGGGAGGGGAACCCTGCCGCACACGGCTCGGCATAGAGTGGCACGCGCACGCGCGGTGTGAAAACGGGGAGCCAGAGCAGCGTCAGGCCAGAGCTGTACACTGCCGGTTTCACTGGAAACTCCTAGCAGACTTTGCGGGGTTAAGGGTGTGTGCTGTATGTAAATAACGCATAAATCCTCCTCTTAATACTGTGTTTATGTACAGTGTTATTGAGCGGCATTTATCTGGCAAGAGAAAGCCTGACGCGCTGTCAGGGAATAGCGTTTATCTGGCTGAGGCGGCAGCAAAAATTTTATTTCAGGCAGGATTCCTTCACAGGGCTTATGATGATATCGGGTCAGGTGCCGCGGGGAGGCGCCTCCTGACTGTACACAGACAGCCCGGCGTTCCGCCGCCGGGCTTCATTCTGCCGCACTGCCGGTTTAAGTTCATCGCCAGCCTCCCACAGCGGCTGAATCCACTGATTTAAGCCTCGGTGATGAAGGGGGATCGTTCGGGCCCGGCCTGGTACGAAGCAGTGCGCTTCGCATTCACCCCGTTCATTCTGCTCACGTTCGCCTGAGCACTCTGGCACCAGACGAAAAAAAGCCTGCAGAGCAGGCTGTTGTCAGACGGTTGAGGCGTTTCGGGCGTTAAATGCGGCAGGGTTAACTATTCATCATCAATGTCGTGCGGATAGCCCACCACGATCTCAAGCGCACCGCGCAGGACGTCAAGCCTGACTACGTCTGAAGTAATCTCCAGCTCCGCTATAAGGGCTAGGATGATGTCTTTTCGCAGCACGCGTCCACCCCGGGCTCTGAGGCCTTCGAGTACGGCGCAGATAACTTCTGTTTCAGGGGCCAGCTGGTCGCCACGTTCACTGAGCGCCCGCAGGATGTCTTGTTCTGTTGTGTTCTGTTGCATAACCCATCGTCCGGGATAAACAAGGTTGAGGTCGCCAGTGACGACCCGTTTCTGCAGGCTCCATCCTGCCTCCGCGGCCTGACGGAGAATGCTGGTATTCAGTGCTGACGGGTGCCCGGAGGCGGCCTGTCTTCGGTCAGGAACAGCAGTTCGGGATTCAGCAGCAGGCGCGTCGCCGGCAATGCGGCAATAACTTCATCCAGCGCCATCCGGAGTGCTTCAGCCCTTTCCGGGCGGGTCTCGCCGGCCGCCATCTCCATCAGCCTGACCGCCAGCGTTGTACCGGACACCGGCGCGTTCTCGCTGAGCAATCCGGCCACAGCCTCACCAATAGCAATATCCATTATTTTTTCGCTTTTATTTCTGTACATACCGCTTTCCGGGTGTCAGTAGAGGGGCACCTTCCTGTACCGGCCGCCGCTTACGCGGCTGGCTGATGTTCAATCCGGTCAGGCCGCACCGGATTTGATATCCACAATGAAATGAAACCTGCGGTCACTGCAGCAGATGGGCTTCAGACCGCCTGCTCGCGGCCAAAAAGCAGGCCGATTAGCGTACGGTAGTGCTGCTCTTCTTCCGCTCCGCCCGCCAGCTCCAGCCGGCGAACCAGTTTCGCGCAGATGGCCGGCCGGTTCAGGGCGGCGCCGCTGCGAAGAATTTCAACCACAATCTGCCCCAGCGTTTCCTGCTGCGAGGGAAGCTTTGCTTCGGTAAAGTAACGGGCAATGTCTCCTGCAGTTTCAGGTTTAAGGCTGTTCTGGCGCATGATTATTCTCTCGTAAAAGGGACGGTTAAAATGTGTTCGGGTGCTGATGCGCGGAAAGTTATACAAAAAAATAAAAGCTGTACAGATATATGTTGCAGGATGTGATGCTTTTTTTTTGCAAAAAATGCTTATGCTTATAAAACAGAGGGGTATAGGACGGGATGCGTAGCTGAAGTGGTGCGGAGGTGTCGTCCCTGACAGTTTCTCCGGCCGGCACGCGCAGAGCGCGCCCGATACGAGGCTGGTCTTTCATCGTCGTGTCACGGCCGGAGCCGGTCTACGTTCCTGGTTGTGTTATCCGTCGTTTTCCTGGCCCGTCATCGTCATCCAGTGCAGCTCGGCCTGCTCACGACTGCTGTACTTTCGAAAACCCTGGAGCCAGCGTCTGGCGTCAAAGATTTCCGCAAGCTTCGCGTCGCTGACGTCACCTTCAGCCATTACGGAGAGCTCCTTTATAAGGGACTCCACCGAAATGTCCTGGCCGGCGACCGCCAGGCTGACCGCTGCCTCTCCGATAATGATATGGCCTTTCTCATCGTCGTGATAAAACACAGCAAATCCTCCTTTTCGGGAAAATAACAACCTCAGGATTCACTGTAGACGCAACTGGTGCATTCACCAGAAGAAAAATCTGTCATATGGACAAAAAATAAAATATTGGTTTCAGATGGCGGATTTTACGGGAGTACATCAGAATATAAATGCGTGAGAAAAAATGATGTGTTCAGTACCAGGGGATTTTGCAGTAATAACTATAAAGCGTTAAAAGTTTGCCGCGGCGTTCTGCCGCGGCGGTTTGCTTAGACGGCCTGCCACTCGCTCTCGACTTCATCCTTGGATTTGGAAAGAATCACTTTATTGTCATCCACTTCCTTCACCCAGCTGAAAGGAATGATGTGGTGCTGGCCACCGGCTTCCGGGTCACTTTTTGCCAGTTTGATTTTGTCATCGCCTTCAAAATGGTCAACGATACCCACATGCTCACCGTTAACGTCCACTACCTGGGCATGGTCCAGAACTTCTGATTTATCAACCATAGTTAATCCTTAGTTTGGTCTGCTCTTAGTGAGTTTTACCCGCCAACCTGACGGATACACACTACAAACTGTAGGTTATTTATCTGCATTATTTTTAAAACTAACAAATTGAAACATCCGGCCGGGCATCTGAAGGGACTTTTTTGCATGGAAAACGCGGGGTGTAAAAGCGCAGAGTAACGGTCATTAAGGGATGAAATGTCGGATTTATTTTGCGGATTTATTTGACAGCCGGTACGTACAGACCATGATTATTGCACTGTGTCTTTAGATCCAGTAATGGTTAGGTGAATCGTTGAATTATTCCCGGGTCCGCCCCGGGCTTTTTCAAAAACATATCCCGTACTCATCCCCTTTACCTCCATGCCAGTAACAGAGTTTCAACCGGCATTTTCCCGGTCAGGAAGAACCATTGAGACGGCAGGCCTTGCCTGAATAACGCGGTACAAATCTGCCCGGGTAAGCGTATAAGACATTCTAAAATCTTACCGGAAGACAAACTTTTCTCTGTCCTGACATATTACTCTGTTAAAGCCCGCTATAATGACACGGCAAGCTCGGTGTCAGGATGACGCCACACTGGTTCCAGATGGCCCGGATTTATTCCGGGCCTTTCTGTTTGTGCAGCCTGCTATCCCACTTTCGCCACACCTTAATCTCACCTCTGTCCCCCGGTGTGAGTTTTGCAGCGGATTTCTCACAATCTGTGGTACAGATCTTGTGCAGCTGCCGATGTCCTCTTATGCTCGGGCTATCACCCTCACGGACCCCTGGGCTCTATGGATGGCCGCACCTCGCCCGGCCGCTTTCTGGCTTACCTGCTCGCTGAACATGACATGACGGTAAAATCACTTTGTCTGAAATCCGGTCTGGCACAGCGGGATGTCTGGTCACTGCTGTGCGATAGTAAGCCGGTGACGCCGGCCATCGCAGAGAAACTCGGGCGCGTGTTTTACTCGCCCGGATTCTGGAGCATCAGGCAGGCGATGTGGCAGCTGTGGCGGGAAGGCGTTTCGCTACCCGGAGACCGCGATACCTGAACGCGGTGAGTATGCTAAATTTTCCAGTGCCGGTACGGAATTTCTCACCCCGATTTCACCAGGGCGATTAATAAACTGTAACCGTACCGGCACCTCGCCCTGTTAAATCAGACGCTTCCTGGCAAATAAAAACGCGTCTGGCGCTATTCTTATCTCGTGTGTTATTCCTCGTGCCAACACCAGTGTGACGTATTGCAATAGCTGACATGCTCTCAGGATCCAACATCACCGGCCTCAGACCGGAAGTGCTTACTCCTGTTGCTCCCGGGCCAGCCGCCCGGGATTTTTTTATTCGCTGTTTCCTGTTCTTCGTTCACGGTCAGTTCACGCTGGCCCGGTCAGATTTCCCTACTGACGCTTTCCGTCATCTCGCCGAGGAGCTGTAGCAGACGTTCTGCGCTCAGCTGCTGAGTTCTGAGTGCGGGCATCATACCGGTAAGCGAAAGCGTCACCGTTGCCAGTGCCACCGAGCGTTTAATCTCTTGTGCATTTTCATAGCTTTTGTACGTACGCAGGCTCACGCCGAGCTCTGCCGCCGCGCGCTCCCGGCTCCAGAGCATACTCCTGCGCCACAGCCTCAGATGCCATCCTGTCATGTGCTCTCCTCTTGAAAAAACCTGAAAAAGTGCAATTACTGCACTTTTCTATTATCCCCCAACTATAGTGTTTCACTGTCCCGATGACCGTCCGGAAAACCCTGTATGAACTGTCATGTGCGAAGTATGCGTGGGAGCAGCGTGCCGGACATTCCCGCTATGACGGCACTCAGGCAGAGCGCTTTCAGCAGCAGGGGGGATTCTTCTTAGCCCGAATAAAATAACCGCGTTACCCGAACTCAGAGACAGGGGGTATGTTCACGCATGATATGCGACGCGGACGTATTCACTCATTGCTGCACCTGTGGCTTCTTTCATCATCACAGTCGTTAGGGGTATTTTTTCCGCAAAAATAGCTGACATAGTGTCCCGGTTCCACCCATTGATACGACGGCTGCCAGCCTGCCCGAAAAGACCTGAATCAGGCTGACGATTGAGATTGCTTTTATCGAAACGTAATTAATTACAGTTAGCTGCCATGTCTGCAGGTATGGTTGTCCTGGCGGTGTACTTTGAATCCTTAGAAATGCATTTGCTTTCGGAAGAATGCTGATTTCGACGTATGACATGCCAGGCGGGAATAAAAAGGCTTTCGTTGTGAACATAAGGCCGTGAGTGAAAAAGCGGCAGGATGGCCGCAAGAAATTACAGAGTCGACTGAAACCTGAGTTGAGGGTGCCCACCATTCTGGCCTGCAGGGTTGAGCACAAAGAGGAAGTAGCGTTGTGGTTAACTGTTATTTCAGAGTTCTCTGTTTCTGATCCAACTTCCGACTAATGCCCTTACAGCCAGCCTGACTTAATACGAAGAGCGTGTCATCGGAACTGTCCGGGTACAGTCACGCTGCACTCACAGGCAGCCCGATATAAATAAAAAACCCACCGGGAGGTGGGTAAGTCAGAAAGCTCAGTGTAGGAGATAGCGCTTAACGGTTTCCGGGTCTGTGCCCACCGTTTTAAGTGCTTTCACCAGCTTATCCTGCGTAGTCTGTAAAGTGAGCATCCAGTATGTAATCTGCCATTGTTCATTTATCACAATGATCTTTTTATCTTCCGGCTCGCGGCGGTGAAAAATATAACTCATCAAAACCCCGGATTAAGGACAAAACGGCTTATTTGCTGTGTGACGCAGACGAAGAATGGCACTGAAACTGAGGGGATTAAAATTGAAATGACTGACCGTAATGAGCAAAAATTTTTATCAAAAAAAAGCCCACTTAATGAGTATCAGTGGGCCTGTTTTGTTCACCGCGGAACAACGCTCTCTCGCAGAGGTGGGGTTAAGCACTGCTAATGTCGCACACCAATCTAACATCGCATTGCCTAATCCGTAACCCTATAATTTACAAAGATTGTTATTTAAGATTAGGCCACTTTCCTTCGGAATGTTCTCATCCGGAAACCCCCGGATGTAAGTCCGATAACTTTTCTGCTGAAATTTCATCAGCAATTGATTAGCAGGCCTCATGCCTTATTTCGCCCGATTTTGTCGATACGGCCGGATTTGCGGCAAAACTTTGGGATTATCGCCATTCCTTCAGCCCCTTGTGTCGAAAGACGTCAGCTGTTTACGCAGAAAATGTGACACCACGTCCTGAGGGGGCTGAATGCCACACGCTTTGATAAGCCAGCTCACCGCGCCGCGGTGTCGCGTACCATGCAGTATCACCTGCTCGATAAGGCTGAGGGGGCTTGTCTGCGCCATCTTTTCTTCTCTGCGCTGATAAATGATGGGGCGATCCCAGGCTTCCGCCGTCATGCCGGCCGCATATTCAATGAACCAGCCGGAGCAGGCCAGCATGCACGGCACCAGGACTGCCTGCTCAGGCGGCCTGCGCGGTCTGATATTCGGCCGGGATGGCGCTTCCCCCTTCAGGTTGGCACGAATGAGCATGCCAGTGGCGTGCATGTGGTACATGAGCCTGAGCATTTCCCGGTGTTCAGCGCGGAAACGGCGCGCGTCCGTTTCGGCAATGGCGCTGAGCATCCCGGCATCCATCCAGTGCTTATATCTCAGTAACGTCAGGGCGGTAACTCTTTGCATAATTTTTCCAGAGCGTCAGCACGTCCGGCATAGCGGTATCGTTAAGTACGCATTTAATTAATCCGGTGTGGACTGAGACTGACAATCCGGAGCTTATCGCTGCCAGTCTTTTCTGCGGCAGAAGGGTTACAGGCTGAGAATTCACATTCACACCTTAATGCAATGCACCGGATATACCTTCCATACCGGCGGCGGGGAAGGGTGATGCCTCCGGTAAGTGCCTGCAGGTGAGTTAGGGCGTTGAGGCGCATCAGAGTGTAGTCGCCTGAGGGGATCTCGACAGCCCGGTGAAAAAAAATCTGCCAGGGTCAGGTATTCACAGCTAAGGTCCGACCACGAGTAACGTACTGCCTGATTGTACGGATGTGAATAAAACAGCTCCTTGTGACGGTGAGTCATGAAATCTGCGCACAAAGTCTGCCGGGCGGGGCTACTTATTGTGGTTGGCTCTCGGTGCTATTCGTTCAGGATATTGCGTATAGGGTTCGAAGTTTTAAAAAAGAATGTATTGCATACATTTATAAGGCCGGGTAAGCCTGCTGCATGTTGAAAGAAAATATTCCATGCGCATTTGCCAAGAACATGATTTATCGAAAAATTTTGACACGCCTTCTATTCTGTCTATAGTTATTCCCGGTCCGGAACTCCTCCGGATTTGGGTGTAATGGAAACTGAATCTTTTTCCCGGGTACCGTCCCGGGATTTTTTTCCAGACCTGGCGATTTGTCCTGATTTTTCGCTTCGCAGCTGTCCGGAAGCAGGGGCCAGTGCGGAACACTGGTAGTGCCGAGGTGATATTATCTGGCTTCAGAACAAGTGCTTACTGGTCCGAAATGGGCTGGTTTTTCCGCTTCCCCCCTATTGACCTGACTAATCAGAACAACCTGGCCGCCATCGGGCTTTTTCTCAGCATAATCATTTCAGTTAATTCCTTCTCTTTGTCAGTCAATTGGCGAGCATTGTTAACCAGAATCACATTCTCCCAAATGTATCCGGTAGTTTTATGAAAAATAAATTCATGTTTTTTGATTCAATGGGTGCAGCAGTAGATAACGTCCTGCTTCACTATTTTTTGTGATGTCAGAAAACAAAGCCGACTGGCTGATATGCTCTGAACACGGTGAATCCCTCTATGCGACGGGGCCAGGCTACACAGGTACAGCAGGAACAAAAGCGCGATTCAGGTGGTAGCCTTTCTGAATCACCGGGAGGCACCCGGCACCGTAACTTTTACTGAAGAATGAAGAGGCGCTACGGAGGTGGCCATGCTCTGGATGGAACAGGGGCTGTATCTCAGGGTGGAAGAACTGCCCGGCGGGCCGCGGCCGCTGCCGCTGCTGAGCGGGTTCAGCCTCACGACGGCCTACAGGGCGCTGGGATGCTTTAATCCTTCGGAAACGTCTGACGCGTATTTCATTCTTTCCAACGACCGCGACGAGGTCTGGTTTATCTGTAACCGGCATCTGCGAACCGTTGTTATGCGCCATGACTGCACGGCATTCCGTTTGCCGCTCTCTTCCCTGGACGAACGTTTCGTGACCGGTGAACTCCCGGTGTTACCCCTCAGGCTCAGCGATTAAACAGCATTCTGAGAAGAACCTTCAGGTGTTCTCTCTCGGCCTCATCGTCGGCACCGTCGAGGCACCCTATTAGTTTCAGGCACAAGGCGGTGCGCGTCAGCCGCCGTTCCTGACGCAGGATTTCAACGGTGATGCGGCCCAGCAGCTCAATCTGGCAGGGGTGAGTGACCTGGCTGAAATAGCCGGTCAATCCGGCTTCTTTTTCCGGTGGTAGTCCGTCCTGTCGCATCAAATACCCGTGCGTAGTGAATGAGGTCGGGCGCAAAGTAACCGATGCACAGGCGCGTGTACAGCAGTAATCCTGCGGTGCTCTATCTTTTAAACAGCACCACCCATTATTGCAGACAATTCAGCGGTATAAATTAACGCTCCGGTTATCAGGGAGGCTAAGTGAATAGAAAAGTAACGGCGGACGACAGCATGCCCATTACCCTGCCCGACACCAGCTTCAGCCAGGTGCTGAATCCGGAAGACACCAACCGGGCCGATACCCGCGCCTTTCTTGCCCGCGACGCAGAGCCTTTTACGCTGCCCGGGTTTGTGACGCCGTTTGGCTACACCCTCTGGCAGAACAGAGCAGAGCGACAGTTCAGGCTGGTCACGCAGGAGCGTGATCCGGAGACCGTTTATGCGGTGCGGCTGGAGGAAACCGAAGACTTCACCTCGCCGGAGCGCGCCTGCATACAGGTTATGGTATGGCGCACCCGCCAGCCTCAGCATGAGGGGGCGGTGCACGGCCTGGCGCGGCGTTTTTTCTGCCATTTTCTGCATCGCTGGTCGATCATCATTACCGACAGCGCGCAGACCAACGCGGCAAAAGTGATGTGGGAGGGGATGGTGGCCTGGGCGCTGCGCGACCCGGAGCACTACGTATACGTGTGGGACGGCACAGGTGAATCGGGCTGTCTGCACCCGGTGCGCAGCTGGCTGGCGTTCTGCGGTCACTGGGCCGCCTTCTGCTGGGGCGCGGAGCCTGAAAGCCATCTGCGGCGACGGGTTGTCATCAGCACGCACCCCCTGAACGCTGCGCAGAAGTAATACGAATGCGGCACGGCACGCCTGCAGAACAACTCTCCACCGGAGGGATGTCACGCGCCGTTCCGCACACACAGCCTGGCGCATATCGCTGAAGTCGCAAGCGTGAGGGTCCAGCGGGCCCGCATTTCAGGTTCAGCCACCCAGTATTGCGTGTCCGCCATCATGGTCCTGAAAAAAAGTTTCCTGAAGGCGGGCAGCCCTGTACAGACGTGCCACAATATAACTTCATGAAATACAGGACATCTTTTAACTGAGGAAGACATCATGACAACAGCAAGACGCGGGGGAGCCGGAAACTTCGCGGCCGACCCGGCACGCGCCTCTGAAGCGGGCAGCAAAGGCGGCGCCGTCAGCGGCGGTAACTTCAAAAACTGTCCCGATCGCGCGCGCGAGGCCGGTCGTAAAGGCGGACTTATCAGCCGGCGGAGCCCAAAACCTGAAGTTTAAATAAAACCACACGGACGCGCGCCGGAAGTAAATTAAATCCCGGCGCGCTTAATTAGGAAATATGCATTTCCAAATTATATCTGAGGTTGAAGTAGAATAATCAACCGAGCTTACCCCCCTGATTTTTCTGATATATGGCGCATATTAATAGCCAGTAACCTGCTGGCTTATCATCCATATTTATCAGGCCATGTTAAGTCCTCTTCTGAGATTAAATCCCGAAACATTCACATGCTCAGGCTGCATCTCAGGATGAAAACGATTTCAGACTACACATAAGTTTTATTCAGTATTTTCCGATATTTACCTCTGATAATCTGTCATGCATCTGAATTCAGGGTGTTTTTTATTGCTGTGCGGCTGAGCGTAATTCTGACTGACGGGATAATGCGCGGAAAGTATTTAAACGGAACCGGTTTTCAGTCCGTTAAGTGACTACACTGAAATACCGTAATAAAGCGGAGGGAGAGCAAAGCATGCCTGATAATGACCATGACCAGAACCAAATGATTATTGGCGAAGCGGCAGTTCATCTGGCGATGAATAATGCGGACATTACCGTTGGCTCGCTTATCCGCGAGCTGGCTGAGATGGCCGACGTAGAGGAAAATCCAGCGCGCTGCGTGCAGATAAGAGGGGCGAAACGCTGGCTCCGCAGGTTTGAGTCATTACCGGGCAACCGGGACGAGCTGAGATGGATTACCGCCTCAGGCCGCGGCTCAACGCACTGAAGGCATCTCCCGCCTGTTCGGATGATACCGGGCAGGCTTCTTCCCTGTACCCCGGCCCCTGAGCTGAGCATGCTGTTCTGACTGTTGTACAACCCTTTCGTTAACCCGCTCATCATTCGCGCGCTGATACTCACCTAAGTTACTGTTTAGTAACATCTAGCACTTTTTGCACAAAAATATAAGCTGTACAACAACACAATTGCTGTACAAGTTTGATTTAGTTGTATAACTTTACGGTCAGACAGAGCCGACTACATTTTAACCACTGAGAGGTTCACCATGCGTCAGAGCAATACGAGATTCCCGGATTCCGCCAGCGACATTGCGCATTACTTCAGCAAGGCATCGGCGCCGACCCAGCAGGAAACGCTGGGGCAGATTGTCGTTGAAATCCTGCGCGCAGGCAAGAACCTTAACCGTAAGGCCATCTGCACCAAGCTGTTACGTCGCCTTGAAGTGGCATCCAGCCTGGAAGAAGAGCGTCATTACCAGACGCTTATCGGTATGTTGTTCGAGCGTTAAGTTTCAGTTTCCATGTAAAAACGCCCCGCAGCATGCATACAAGGGCCGTCCGGACTGGGCGACCGGCACTTTGTCCGGATGACAGGCACCATAAGGCGCGGGTATGCAAAGAAGTAAATCAGAAAGACTGGTCGATATAGTTTTGGGTGATGCTGTCATAACTATGCTTGACAGCGGCGATGACATTGGCGCCGTCAGGCTGATTGGCGTGCTTAAGTCCATGACAAAGATCGAGCAGAACGCCGAACGACTGGAAGCAATTATGATGGCTATTCATGAAGTTGAAGCTACTCTTCCTCAAGTAAGCAGCAGCCGTGATGCAGCAATTCTGGCTTTTAATGCTGAGCCCGCACCTGACAATGGTCGCAAGCACTGAACCTCAGCACAGATTTCCGTTTCAGACGGAAAGTGGCAGGACGCCCGCAGGATGCGGCTACCGGAGGGTGGCCGTTTTTATTTCAGGCACTGAGCCTGGCCACTTTTGCCCGCAGGGCCTGACGGATAACACTATGCAGCTTAACGAACATCACACCACCACCGAAGCCGATATCATCCAGCACTTCCGCAGCGGCGGCGACGCGCTGGCCGCCGAGACCGCCGTGCTAGACGCCGTCATCCGCGACATCGTTATTCACGGCAAAAAGGTCACCAGCAAAGCGATCATTCTTTATCTTATCGCCGAGCTGGAGAGCACTTCAGACGTGGTCGAGCTTGACGTGCTGCGCAGCGCCCTGGAAATCGTGGTGGGCAAAACGCCTGACGACGAAGGCTTCTGATATTAATTCTGCTGCGCAGTATGCGCAGATGCCACAGCAGCCGGAGAGTCAAATCCCCCTTTTGAGGCCCATACGGAGCAGCTCACGGCGGCGGCGAGGGTAACGGCAATCCAGACTTTCACAGGCATCTCCCGGTTTAAACAATTTCACACTTATCAGTGTGGCACCTCACCGTCATTGCGCGAGGAGTGATCGTCAGAACGGGAGTAATCTGAAGGTCAGTGCATCTGCTGAGCCAGCAGCCTGACGGCGCGTTCGCAGCTTTCGCGCATCCCGGCAGTGCCTGCCGCTTCGCCCATGCTGTGCAGGGCGCTGGTGATTTCGTGAAGGGTGAGGTACTGGTCCGGCTTAAGAAGGCGCGCCACGACCGTTCCGATAACGGCGTAGATATCTTCGGCGGTGGTGTCATCGTTCATATGACCTCCGTCCGTAAGGTGGATAAGTATACAGTATATCAGAAAGGCGACCCCGGGGATACGGCAGCGCCCCGGGTGACTTCAGTGAAGCTTCTGCGCTGACATACCTTCAGTGCCGTGCACCCCGGTCTTTTCAGCGGCGCGAATCTGCATTTCCCGCCGCACCTCTTCAATGGCACGCAGCCCTGCGCGAACGCGGTCTTCATCCGTTTCATGCTCAATCGCCGCCCGCAGGCGGTCCGTCAGGACGGCCCAGCTGATGGCGATGTCCTCTTCCAGCAGCGCGGTGACGGCCTCGCCAATCATGATGTCGGCCATTTTTTCTTCAAAGTCATTTTTCATGGGGTTTTCCGGCGGCAGGTTTCGGGCGCAGAGCTTACCACAGCGCAGCGGGTCCGGACATTAACGGGGGAGAAGAACCTGTAGAAAACTTTTGCGCTGCAGCGTCAGCGCTGTCCGGCAGAGGCATGCTGTCCTGAAAATACCTTACTCCGGCGCCGGTAATTTCTTTCTGCGGCCGCGCTGCTTTGCTGCGGGCGGGGCGGTTTCCGCCACCGGAGAAGGCTTCTCCAGGCGGTACAGGCAGACGTCGCCGCGCTCCGCCAGACTCGCCGGCCAGATCATGGCCGCGTTCCCGTCCTCCACATACAGCTCGCCCAGCGGCTGTACCACGGCCCAGGGCGCGCCCAGCGTGCGGCGCAGCTGCAGGATCTCCTGCGCCATCGCGACGGCCTCCGCGTCATGGCTGTCCGGATCGCCGGCGATGTGACGGAGCCTGTTTTCGCTGAGCATGGTTGCCTCTCCTGTGTGTTATTGCCTGTTGCACTGATAGCCCACCGGCAGATTGCCGGATATCTCCTGCTGGCGCATGCTGCAGTTATCTCCGGTGCTGAAAACAGGGAGATTACGAAACCTTTACGCTTAATAACTCGCTGACGGCTTGCAGAGTCCGCAACCCATTCTACACTGGGCGAACCAGTGAAAAGAGTACCGATTTTAAAACAATAAGAGGAAAAAAAATGATTTTAAGTGAGTTTATGCTGAAGGTGAACCGCTGGCCTGACATGCATTTCACAGCAATTGAAAGCGAGCAGCGCGAGGCCGTCATCGAGATTTATGCCCTCGACTTCTCAAACCAGACCAAAAGCCGGCTGCTGATTTACCGCACGCCGGACGCGCAGCATGCGGCGGCCATGATGACGCATTTCCGCACCTGGCTTGAAAAGGCCAACCGCGGCAGAACCCTGCGGCAGGAAAAGGCTGATGTGCCCGCGGCCGTTATGGCCACGCAGCTTCCGCCTCACCGTGCCGCGTCCTGTTAATCATACGGGGCCCGGGGGCCCCTGTTCTGTTCCTGCGCCTCAGACGGCCTCGCGGGTTTCCGGCCAGGCCACGGCCGCCCCCTCTGCGGTGAACAGCGCGCCCTGGAAATCAGTGACCCCTGCCGCCTCCAGCCACATCCACTCTTCCGGCTGCTCGATGCCCGCCGCGATGACGTTAATCTCCAGCGCAGAACAGCAGCGCAGCACCGCGTGCACCACCGCCTGGCGGGGTCCGCTGCGGTGAATATTGCGCACGATCGCGGCCCCGATGCGTACGCGGTCCGGCTGGACGTGCGCCAGCAGAGACAGCCCGGCGGAGCCGTCACCGAAGTTATCGACAGAGAGGCTGATGCCGGCCTGCTTCAGCTGCCGCACCGCTGCGGAAAATGCTTCCAGCTGAGAAATCACCTCCGTCTCGCTGACGCCCAGTATGATTTGCTGCGGCACCAGTTCAGCGCTGTCGATGGCGCGGACAATCCGACCAACGGCATCCGGAACGGATACCAGCGTCCCGGGCAGAATGCTGAGGTAGAGCATCATGTCGTCAGGGCATGACCTGCCGGCTCTGTGCAGCGCCCCGGTGACCGCAGCGAGATTATGTACGTACATCGCATCGCCGGAGAGCCCCTCCGGCGCATCATCGGGTATGGCCTCAAGGGCCGTGACCTCACGGCCGAGCGGGTCGACCACCGGGCGGAAGGTCACGCCCGCGGCGGGGGCCGGTGACCCGTTCTCATCCGGCACAAAGTCCCAGTAGTCGGCGGGCAGAACCTCAAAGTAGTTTTCTTTCTCCCGGGCCTCCACGAAGGTTCGCAGAAACTGCAGGCCGCGATCGTCATAGGTCAGGCGGTACTTAGAGGTGCCGCGGTCAAGCACCGCCTGCAGCACGCTGCCGCGGGGGTGTTGGCGCAGATCGAACAGCTCCATGCCGTGGTTGCCGAAGCGCCGCGACGGCGAGTAGTCGCGCATCAGCTCAACCACGTTGTGATGGCGCCGGTCGGCGCAGATGCGGCCGTAGATGTCCAGCACGCCCTGTTCCGGGCCCTCCAGGATCTGGAAGAAGTGCGTGCCGTTAAACAGCAGGATGCCCGTCACCTGATGGCGGGCGTTGAGCAGGCTGGCCTTCTTCACCATGTCCGGCAGAATGGTGACGGGCACGTCATCGGCCAGGTGGCTCCGGTAAATTATGGTTGTAAGCATTTCAGGCTCCGTATTGCCGCAGATTGTCACGGGCACCATAGCAGCCGGCCGCGCTTTCTCAAACCGGACCGGTAGCCGGGTCTGGCTCGTCCCGGAGCTTTACGGGTCAGCGCAGGCTGCACCGCGCAGAGGTATCAGCGGGCAGGTATCAGAATGCTACCAGTGAAACCTCAGAAAGAACGGTGACGACCTTATGCGACGGCTGTCAGCTCATCAGCGTTGCTGACCAGCCGCCGGTCAGCATAATGGCCTCACCGCGCTCCAGGCTCAGGCGGAAGTGGTCGCGCATCGCTGCACTGATGCCGTTACCGCACCACTTCAGGTGATGGTCGTGGCGCCTCAGGGCGCTCGCAGGGATGCCGCTGCATGCATTATTAACCTCCACCCTGAACCCCTGGCCCGTCAGCCGGATGGCTTCCATTCAGATTTCAGTGCTGTCCGTGACGCTGACCGCCTCCAGAAACAGGGGGATGGCCGCACGCCGCGCTGACGCCGAAGCCATCAGGCTCCACTGCGCCAGTACGGCCGCATGGAAGCGCCCCTGTCGTTCCGTGGCGCCTTCACTGGCATCGCTGCGCAGCCACAGATTGAGCGGCCGCAGGTAGCGGTTAACGAAGTCGTCGGTACAGTAGTCCGTGGCCATCATGCGCATTTCCCGGCGCACATCGTCATCGGTGTGGCGGTGGAGCAGCTGCAGCATATCCTCCTCGCGGAATGTCCAGCCGCCCCTGAGCGCCAGCCCCGGCCAGCGCAGCGTCGCGTGAATGTCAAACAGCGTATTGCCTCCGGCGGTCAGATCCAGCACGCGCAGCGCACACGCCAGCTGGGCGTCCGAGTACCCTTCTTTTGAGGGCGGGGATATAAGGCCTGCCCGCCGCCAGCGTCGCAGGGTTTCAGGCAGCACGCCCACGATACCGCAGACGGTATCAGTTGTATGGAACGGCATAAATTGCGTCCGTCAGGGGAGAAAGCCTGTCTGGCAGGGCCGGAGGTTTAACTGCGCGGGCTTGAGAGGAACTCGTCGCGCGGAGAGTCTCATTACCACACTACCTGATATAAATTATTACGGATACGGCTAATTTCAGAATAAACTCCGGGCGCTTTCACCATCCGCGACTACAGTGTGACGTGAGGCTGTCATCAACGTGAAACGGAGGTAGTAAATTTGTCTATTCAACACGACGGGAAAGGGCACGTCATTATTGGCGAGGCGGCACTGAGCCTGGCGCTGGGCGAAAAGGAAATAAGCGTGCAATCGCTTATTGCCGAGCTCGGACACATGGCGGAGGCCGGCGGCAGCGATAACCGGCTCACTGAAATATCCGAAGCCAGAAGCTGGCTGAAGAGCTTCCACGAGCCGGAGCAGGCCGTCCGGCACGTGCCGTACCTGCAGACCCTTGCGGGCCTGAACGACGAGAAGAACTGACGCCAAAGGACGTAGTCCGGCTCTGGCCGGAAGACGACGATGAAGATGACCTCAGCGGTCGCGCTCAGGCGTGTACCGGCCGGAGAACCTGTCAGGGACGACACTCTCCGCATATCCCGTGCTTAAATCGCATCAGAAATTAATTCCACCGTTATATATATTCAGGCATACATTGCTCCTTTTATCATGGAAGGAGGCCGCTTATGTGGCAGTTTTATTATCTGCTCAGAATGGCGCAGCAGGACCAGCTGCACGTGAAGGGCTGCGTGTGCCTTGAGGACCACCCGGAGTGTCAGTTCCTGGGCTCGGCCGTGAACTACCGGCACGCGTATCAGATCGCGTCACAGCAGCTGAAGATGCGGGCCTGCATCTGCCGCCTGTGCGTGGACGACAGCATGACTGAAGCGCGGGACGCCTCGCTTTCACCGCCCGCGCAATGAGCGGTTTTTACGCTTAAGTCACAGACCGGTTATTTGTTCACCTTCCGGTACCGTCACGCGGCTAAACTTAACGTTACCCGATACCGGGTGACGGAGGTAACCATGGCTGACCGTAACGATAAAAATGTGAAGGATGGCAAAGACGCCGACCACAGCAAGCTGCCTGCGGGCAACAAAAAAGACACCAGGGACAGCGATACCATGAAGCAGAAGGGCGGAAAATAGCATGTCTGACCAGCCGATGCCTGACGATGCGACCCCGCTGCCGGACCACGAGCCGGCGCCCGGTCATGAAGACGAGGTGCCGGGCGGCGACAGAGACATTCCGCCTGACCGGGGCGCCACCCCGCTGATTTAACCGCCTCCGGGCGGTTTTTTTTGGTGCTTATATCTGCGCGCCGCTTATCGCGATACACTGTGTATATCCCCAATAAGCGGAGCGCATCTGAAAACCGAAAATGAAATACAGGAACTGATGCACGAAGCCATCGGGCTGGCCATCAGGCAGGTACTGCACAGGGGCGGGACAGTCAGCCCGCACGAACTTATCGGCACGCTGTGGCGTCTGAAGGAGTCCGGTACCGATATGGCCATGCGCGAGGCCTGCAGCCGGGCCATCCGGATTTTTGCCGCCAAACTTAACTGAATTAGCCCTGTCGCGCAGGCGTTAAAAGGCCTGCCCGCCGGCGTCATCCGGCGTGTGACTGACGATAAGCTCCAGCACGCTGCGCAGCACCGCCTGTCTCTGCGCGTCACGCTCCTGCTCAAGGTCGCGAATGACGTGGGTGATGAGCGTTTTATTAGACAGCTGTCCGCCTGAGGCCAGGATCGCCTGTATTGCCTCTTCAAGCTCCTGACTTTCAGCCGCCAGCGCGTCGCCGCTGCTCTGCAGGCGGGTGCGGATTGTGGTCACTGAGTTGGTATTTTTCATGCTGTGAAGGTCCCTGCCGGAGCATCCTGAGCGGATGACGGCGGTAAAAGTGGTGTTGCGGATTGTTAATGTGTGGCCGGGAGCTCTGCATCTGCAGAACGTACCCGATAACAGAGAAATTATAGGTTAAAAGGCGCTGGGGTGCGCTTCGTTAATGATGGCGCGCGCAGGCAGTCATCTTACGAAGTCAGGTGAAGGCGGACGCTGAGCGCCCGCTCCTGAAGGTTGTGGTTATCTCATTTCATCTTCATCATCAGCCTGCAGGCGAATGGTGGACTCGCCGCCGGCACTGGGGCTGTCTGCATCACACAGCATCCATTTCTTACCGGCGCCCCCGCGTGAACCGACGGTCCGGAAGTCGCGCAGCCAGCTGATGGCATCGCTGATGCGCCGGCTGCGGCTGCTGGTTTTCTCTGCTTTGAGCATAATGTTCAGCTCCGTCAGGAGAGCATCAACGGATATTTCCTCTTCACGCACGGCAAGATTGACTGCTGCTTCACCAATAACTGCGTGACCGGTCATGTCCTCGCTGTACAACACGTTTACACCTCGCTTAAGAAATGAATGAGAATAATTTTAACCATATTGTTATTATAGCAAATGGCGGGGAAGGATTTAAATGAGGTGCATAGTTATCGACTATCGATTAATAAGGATAAATAAATTGAATCTTTTCATTTTATTATAAGTGGCTGATATTTTTTCTGATATATTGATGTTGTAAATTCCATCCTGAGAAAATATCTCTCACTCTGGCCTGCTCCCGGGTCAGAGCAGGTAACTCGTACTGTCAGAAGCACGGTGCATGTAATGCGCATCCGATTCCGAAAGGGCGCACCCGTAGGCAGACTGCTAAATCCTGTTCAGGTGCAGTAAAGCCAGAGGATCTACGCAATGGTTTTTCTCAATAACGAGCTTCCTGCAGAGAATATGTTCATTAACTCTCTCATTTATTTTTTCCGTCTCCAATGACTGACTGATTGCCGAAGCGAAAATATGCTGCCACTTTCACACTGGCGCTGTGCTTAAATATAAATCTTTTTGTTCGAAGCGGCGCTTCCCGGACCTGGCGTCCTGTATATCCGATGTCACCTGACATTCAGTTAATCGGTAGAGGCGAGTCGTACGAGTTTATATTTAAGTGCCCGGTGCATAAAATAATTTAAGCCCCGGGAAGGGGCCGCACTGATATGGCCCTGCGCATAGAGTTGCCAGAGCCAGTCATCCGCCTTACTTTAACCGTAAATATCTGACTTACTCAGGTTGCTCCTGAATCTCGATGCGGATAATCGTTACAGGCTCGCCGCGGCTTCCCGTGGCGCAGTGCCGTTCTGCCGCGCGGATAAACGGGCTGCGGACTTCCAGCATGTCCGCAATTTCACGGAGCTTTTCTGTCAGGCAGGAAGGGGAAACGGGAAGATAGGTCGGGGGCAGGGCTCTGGCCATGAGTAGTGACTCGCAGTTGTCTGTTGTGTACATCATATCTTCGGCTGCCGCCCGATTTTCATGAGCGCAGTCATATTCGGATTAAAACATACAAAAAATGCATGCAACCTTCCTCCGTCTGTCGGGCTACGCCGTGACTTCACCTTAGCCGGGCCGCTTCGTCCGCAAGGCAGGCTTTGCCTTACGACTCACCCGTTCCCCGCCCTTCGCGGGACATTCAGTCCGCTCAGGCGGCGCGTGCGGTTTCGTCCTTCGACCCTGCGTCCTGCGCCATAGCCCGGCTGCCGTGACGTCACGGCGCTGATGCCGTGCAACCTGTAGACCGGAGTAATCGTGAATCAACTTCTCACCACTGGCCAGCTGGCCCAACAGCTGCTGCGCTTTGAACCCGATACACCCTGCGTGGTGCACCTGTGGGTAGCTGATGATTTCGAAGACGTGGCACCAGAGCTGACGCCCGACGAGGTGCTGGCCACAATCGCGCTGGCCGACGCCTCGCTCGATGCGGATACGAGTCTCAGCTGGTATTTGCTGCGCCACTGTGCCGACACCATCCCTGCCGCACGTGTTGAAACAGACGCTGCCTGATCATCAGAAAACCGGAGGCGGCGGGACAACCCGCCGGACAGGTAATGAGAGCAATGACCGTACGGGAATTCAGGGCGCGGCTGGCCGCAGTCGGCGATGACGAGCTGTGCTGCGGCACCTTCTGGCTGGCAGAGGATTTTCTCGGCATTAACCCGGATATGACGCCGGATGAGATTGCGGCGGCCATGGAGTATGCCGAAGACCATCATGATGCAAACGAGGGATTTAACTGGTGGCATCTCGAGATGCCATCGATGCTGTCTTGCTCGAGAAGAAAGGGGCATAGCGCTGCCCGGTATGCAGCTGCCGATCCTCTGATGTCGCCGGTCATGGCGGCATCACTGCAGGAATGAAAAAGGTTGTCGTTGCGCTCCGCCTCCATGCCTCCGGTGGCCTCCATCAGAATCAAAGAAATATTTAGTCCGCTGATTTTGTTAGTAATTACCTCAAAACCTGCAGTGTCATTACTGACGGTGAAAGGAATAATCTCCTCTGTAGAGGCCACGTCCAGCGTGGCCTTAGCCACATCACTACCAATGCACTGCAAATCCGGCTGACTCATGGTGCCCCTCATTACGATACGAATTTAGGTTCAGACAACTGTCCGGGCTAATGATGAGTGGCTCAGTCCGTGCGCACTCGCTTGTTTACGGGCTCTTGCGCCCCGGAAGCTTCACCTGCTGCACGGACCTCGCCAGACCTGCAAAGTCAGTTTAGATATTTACCGACATATAAGGGAAGCTGTCGCCGGAGTGCTCACCCGTTCCCCGCCGTGCGCGGGACATTCAGTCCGCTCCGGCGGCGCGTGCGGCTTGCGCATCCGCCCCTGTTTGCTCTGCTGTTCGCCCGTCTGTGTGGAGGTCACGGCACCACTACCGGTGCCCCCTTCATACACAGGAGCATCACTATGTCTCGATTCATGCACGGCGACAGCGTACAGGTTATGGGCGGCTTTCCGGATAAGAGCATTGATTTCATTCTGACGGACCCGCCATATCTCGTCGGCTTTAAGGACCGTTCCGGTCGCTCGATTGCCAACGACGTGAACAGCGAGTGGGTGCAGCCGGCAAGCAACGAAATGTTCCGGGTGCTGAAAGACAACAGCCTGGCGGTGAGCTTCTACGGCTGGAACCGGATAGACATTTTTATGCAGGCATGGAAGGCGGCCGGGTTCCGCGTGGTGGGCCACATCGTCTTCACCAAGCCTTACGCCTCAAAATCGGCCTTCGTCGGCTACCAGCATGAAAGCGCCTACGTGCTGGCCAAAGGGCGCCCGGCGCTGCCGGCAAAGCCGCTGCCGGACGTGATGCCGTGGGAGTACACCGGCAACCGCCATCACCCGACCGAAAAGCCGGTCAGCGCCCTCCGGCCGCTGATTGAGACCTTCACGCAGCCCGGCGCCATTGTTCTGGACCCGTTTGCTGGTTCCGGTTCGACCTGCGTGGCCGCCCAGGCTTGCGGACGCCGCTGGATTGGTATCGAGCTGATGGAACAGTACCACGCCGCCGGCCTGCGCCGCCTGTATGCCCACCGCGACGCCCGTGCGGCCTGATGAACGGAGAGAACACGATGAACGATCACACTATGCACCCTGATAACGACGCGCTGGCCGATGACGTGGCCGACCTGGAAGAGTCGCTGTACGAATTTCATCTGCGCCTGCGCGACATGATTGCACGCCAGCTCTGGCAGGGCGCCAGCCGCGAGCAGCGCATGGCCGGCCTGCTGATTGAGGGGATCGATAATGACCTGGTTGAACTGTACCGGCGCGCGGCCGTGATAAAGAAACATCTGAGGGCGTAACTGATTAGAAAATGAGCGCCACTCTGCATCCCTGCCGGCGCACGGCAGGGCCAGTTTTATCCACAGGGTTCCGGGGCGGATATGCACCCGGGATGTGGACAAGACAATATGGATGTTGCTGCGCGCCTCATTGATGCCGCCTGCGGCGGGAGAATAAAAATCCGTGCGGTCTGCGGCCGGTGCCGTGACTTCACTTTAGCCCGGCCGCTGCGTGTTCAAGATGCACAAGCTCGTCTCCTTGTATGTTTATAGAGGGGTGTAGATGATTCTATACTCATCTGGTTCCCAAGATGCTGCAGCACGATCGTCTCCATGGGCTGAAAGCCCGAGGGGGAGCAATCCCGCGCAGCATCTTTTTCAGCATTAGCCCGAACAATTGCCTGGCGCACTTAAAGCCCGTATCTGCAAGGCAGGGAGAACTGAAATGAGCGATAAAACAACCGTTGGTATTGACGTTTCAAAGGTCGCTTTAGATGTCTGGATCGACACCAGAGAGCGACTGATACATCTGGAGAACTCCGCCTCAGGCATCGTGCAACTGCTGAAGGAATTCGAAGGACTTCACATATCTGGCGTTATCATGGAGGCCACAAGCCGGTATCACTCTCTGGCTGAATCAATGCTGATTTCAGCGGGTCTGCCTGTTGCCGTCATTAATCCCCTACAGATAAAGAATTTTGCCCGGGCGATGAGCAAGGTGGCAAAAAGCGACCCCATTGATGCCAGGATAATCTGCGAATATGGTCGTCGTATGAAACCGGAGTTCAGACCTGTCAGGGATAAAGTACTTCAGGATATGGCAATGCTCCTGACGCGGCGGCGTCAGCTGGTGCAGAATCGTGTCATGGAAATCACCAGGCTGCAGGAAAAAAGCGGCGCCTGGATTGAGAAGGACATCGCGGAGCATATTGCGTGCCTGAATGTGCAGATCGATGCCCTTGATAAGGAAATAAAAGACCAGCTGAATCAGAATGCTGCATTCTCTCCAAAACGAAAAATGCTTGAAACAGTTAAAGGTATCGGGCCGGTAACTCAGGCTGCGATCCTGAGTCAGCTTCCGGAGCTGGGACATCTTAATCGCAGGCAGATTTCAGCCCTGGTTGGCGTATGCCCCTATGACAGGGATAGCGGGCAGCTCCGCGGTAAAAGGGCTATCTGGGGCGGCAGGTCCGGTCTGCGCGCAACACTCTATATGGCAATGCTTTCAGCGGTAAGATATAACCCCCAGATTAAAAGTTTCTACACGTCGCTTGTTGCACATGGAAAACCCAAAAAAGTGGCTATAACAGCCTGTATCAGAAAATTTATTACGATTATGAATGCTATGTTCCGTGATCAAAAGGACTGGGCATATAGCTGAAGGATTAGTTTATGGCCCAATGTGAAAAATATGATACGCCTCCGGACTAGATCTGAACGAGGTAATGGTCCGTTTTGTGCCAAGCGGACATTGCAAACTCAGGAGTGTATACGCCAGCTCAGAGATGAATATGACCACAGGTCAGCCAGTCTTTTTTACATGGGTATAAATATCAGGCCGTGTGATGCTCCATGCATAGTTTTCCCGATTAACAGGTTCGTACCCAAATTTTTCATAGAGCCAAGGTGCTGTGGTTGTAAACAACATGATCCTGCGAAGCCGCTCAAAAACTGGATGATGATGTATGCACTGCATCACCCACCTTCCCAGCCCTTCTCCTTGGTATTCCTCAAGGATATATACATCACAAAGGTAAGCGAACGTAGCGTAATCTGTTATTAATCGCGCGAAACCAATTTGGGTTTCATCGTGATAAACACCGAAATTAAGGCTGTTTTCTACTGATGCACTGACGAGATCCAGATCAATCCCTTTTGCCCATGTTGACCTCGTAAGATAGAGATGGATAGCCTGCACATCCAGTTTCTTCCGGTCTGTACTCACCAAGTAGTTATTCTTATGCCACTCATGTATCTCTGAAATGTTCACGTTCATTCCTGTTTATGAATTTCCGGGAAGCCTGACCTTAACACTTGATGGAAAATCGCACCATTTAGGACTTCTTCGAAAATATAATCCTGCGCCCTTTTTCAATGAGACATTACGTCTGTTTTTCGCTCAGGCTGTGTGAAAACCCTGCCACAAAACTGAAGTGTGCGTATCTACGCAAAATCTGGAAGTGCTCGACTGGCTGGCCGGAGCCAGATTTTACGTATGAGCGCAGTTTTCAGCCCTGTCTTTGGCAGTTTAAGCGACCAAAACAGTTTTCACACAGCCTGCGCTCAAAGCAGACGTTGCACTGCTGAGCAGCTTTATACTACAGGTGACCTGATTACTACGTAGCTTTAGGGCTGAAACAGCTTAGAGTGACGAGATTAGCTAAATGTGGGGTGAGGGGATTACTACTTTGAACTACTTATGACCGGTATCCTATGAGTATCCTGGAAAACCGGCTTAACTGTAGCTTCTGAGGTAAGTCGTTGATAATTTGGTGGCCCCTGCTGGGTTTGAACCAGCGACCAAGCGATTATGAGTCCCATTTTGAAGCGAGTTAAATCAGTAACTTACTGATTTCTATGTTTTCTCTGGGCCGAATAGTGATGAAAAGTGGCACATAGCGTTGCGCTCTGCTGCCACTTTGCTGCCAATCCAATCTAAAACCAAAAAATTGGGAAGGGTTGGATTAACTGAAGTTTCATATGACCATTATATATATTAGTGATTGTGAATTCTCAATTAATAAAGGTTATAATATAACAGCCTTCTTTATCAAAGAAGGCTGAATAATCCTAATTTATAAATTAAATGAGCTGGACCATCTGATCTATGGATTGTTTTAATTCTCCATAGGTGTAACGATTGGCTTGCATTGTTACGTTCTCTGGATGGTGAATATGGTTACGTATGAATGACTGTAATGTTGTTGGCAATGGCTGCTGTGGCAATCCATTCTTTTCCCTAGTCCATTGTTTACTGGATGTAATAAGTTGAGAGTTGAGCCATAGATCAACATCAGAAATTGTTTTTAGGCTATTCTTTTCTTGCAAATAACCATATAGTTCATTGTGTAAGTCAACAGTGGCTAAATTATATGCTCTATAACTAATCTCACCCCAAGAAGGACTCCATGGAAACATGGGAGAAGTTGTTGCAGTAGTAACGGAACTACTGTTATTAGTCTTATTGAAGATGAATAAGCCTGTATTTTTCAGATATGGAGATGAAAGCATAAATGGAGAGTGAGTAGTAATAAATACCTGTTTTGTTTTTGATATAACCATCAAAGCATCTAATAATTTTTTTTGCCCGGAAGGGTGTAAGCATAATTCAGGCTCATCTATAAAGAAATAAAACGGTTTCGAAACCGCAGCATTAGCCACATTAGATGTTATATTTGCATAAACTTGCAGCAGTGCCAAAGCTACGGCTCTCTGCATTCCATGCCCCTTTTCGCTCATTGGTACAGACACACCATCATCAATAATAATGCTTGCAGTCTTGAAGAAGTTCTCAATTTGTAATTCTTCAAAAGAAAATGAAATATTAGCCATGCCAAATTGAGAGGAGAATATATTCTGTACTTGATTTTCAATTTGAGCAATCTTACTTCTCAATAGCGATGCCGGATTGTTGAAGAGTCCATGATAACTACTTTGAAAATTTTGATATTCGGGGGTGTTAGTGTGACCTAATGCTATTTCTTTCAGTAGGGAACCGCAGATAGTTGATGCACCAAATTTAGATTCATCGCTCGGATTAGTATCAGCCCATATAAAATTATTGTCGTAAAATTTCTTGAATGGTGCATCGATTCCTGAGGGGTTTGAATAACTACCATTGGCATTATCCCAGAAGTTGATTTTTTTGATGTCATCTGGGAAGTTTCTATCCCATGACCTTTTAACTTTAAAATGCTCCGCTCCACCATGCTGATATATACAGCTTAAGAAGGATCGATTTTTATTATTTTGAACATGAGCGTTAACGGAGCCTGAAACATTTCCAGTATAAACTACTTCGACCATGAAGTCGTTCAATGCCATAGACGGATTGGATTTGTTTAGCAAGGACTCTGGATCTTTTTTTGTGGAATCTTTGATGAAATCGAGACACTCAAAAATTGTAGATTTTCCAGAGTTATTTTCTCCTACAAATATATTTAGGCCGCTACCCTCTGTGTTTCCATTAGGTACATTGAAATTAAAGTTATGACTGCCATGAAAGCCTTTAAAATTTTCGATAATCATTGATTTTATAAACATAATTAATCCCTATTTATGCTAACTTAAGGAATTCTACCCCCTATTTAACCTACATAAGATAGGTAATTAGAAGATATATCCCACCATTACTAATGATTTCGTTGAGTTACTAATTTATGATTTTCTGGAATTCTTTGAAAAAGGCTGATTTTTTATGATTCCTTAAATTTATCAGCCTGTTATTATCAAATACCATTATACTTAAATGCGATCAAGAGGGTTCAGCAACATCGCTTCAGATAAATGATCCGGAGCAAAGTGCGCATACCGCATCGTCACCTTAATATCCGTGTGCCCCAATATTCGCTGTAGTACAAGGATGTTGCCGCCATTCATCATGAAATGAGACGCGAAGGTATGACGTAAAACATGTGTTAGTTGCCCTGCAGGTGTCTCGATGCCTGCGCGTTGCATAGCCTTTCTAAAAGCTGAATAGCATGGTTTAAAGAGCACCTGCGCTTTCCTGCTGGATGGCAGTTCAGCCTGTAATTTTTCAGTTATCGGCACCGCTCGATTTTTCTTACCTTTAGTTTTAACGTAGATGATCTGACCGGCGCGGATTTGGTTGCCCTTCAAGCCTTCGGCTTCACTCCATCGTGCGCCAGTTGCCAAGCAGATTTTCACAATGGTCGTTAGGTCTTTGGAGCGGTTGTTCTCGCATTCGACGAGAAGGGTTCTAATTTCCTCAATGGTGAGATACGCCATCTCCGATTCACTGATTTTAAACTCCCGCACGTTTTCTAACGGGTTCGGTGCGGTCCATTCATCTAACCGGCGCAGCTCGTTAAACATCGCTCTGAAATACGCCAATTCTAAATTGACCGTGCGGGGCGTAACTGTCTTCACTCGAGTGGAGCGGGTGATCTTCCCGCTTAACCGCTGCTCGCGATAAGACGCAAAAATTTTTGCATTAAACTCAGTTGCGAGTGGGTTTCCCATTGCCTCGCAAGCGAACGCCATTGTGGTTCGCCGCTTCTCACCATCAGCCAACGTAATGCCATGCGTGTTGAACCACAATTCAACCAGCTCAATTACCCGCCGCTTATCTGCTTTCTCTCCCAGCCAGGGCTTATCTTGAGCCTGTTCTTTCACGAACTTCTCATAGGATTGCGCTTCGCCCTTCGTCGCAAACTGGCGGCGAATCCTCTTGCCGTCACGGCCGTTTGGGAAAACCTGTGCCTGCCATTTCCCGTTGGGTAATTTGTTTATCGCCATGCTTCGCCTTTAAAGGAACTCAGTGCGGGCAACGACTTTGCCCAAAACCTTGATGTCGTCTGCCTTGCATTCAAATGAGGCTTTGCCATTCTCAACGCGGATGCGTCCGCCGGGAAAACGGTACAGTTCTTTAATGCTAATGAGCTTATCAATCTCGATGAGCCACAACCCGTCAGTGATTTCTGCGGCGGTCATATCAACCAAGTAATTCTGTTTCTCGAAATGTACTAACAGTGGGGCTTTAACATCACTTGGTAAGAGTTGAGCGTCATATTCAACCCAATCAGATGATGAAAAGTTCCCATTTGTGATTTTTCTGAGTTCGATTTTGGTTGATGGCTCATCTTGATTTGTGATGTTCGAGTCACCGCGTCCGTAGGTCAGCCACTCAAGAGAAGTACCAGTTTCCATCGAGCAAATGAGAACCCAATCAGCAGGAAAGTTCCCGCGCATTATGCGGTTAGCCATAGTGCTCTGAGAAACATCTAAGTGCCGACACAGTGCCTGTCGGGATGGAAAACCGTATGCTTGAACGATACGCTCAATCGGGTCTTTACCACCCTCTGGTAAAGTTGGTGCTTTACGACTCGTAAAATCTTTCGTTGACCTTTCCAATTTGTGATCCTAATATTCACTCGTCGTATCAAGACGTGTTTAATAGTGATAAATAGAGTTGGCTAGAACTCAACAGAGGATAGTGCATCATGACCCGTAAACTTTCAATGCGCCCATCAATCAATCTCGTGATTTCGGAACCGTACATTACTGTCGAAGAGTTCTGCCGTCGCACAGGTTACAAGGAAGGCACCGTTCGCCAGATGTACCGCGAGAACCGTTTGCCTATCAGGAAGAAAGAGGGCGTAAACGGCCTTATCGAAATCAACATGGTTGCTCTCACTATCGAAGCCGCTGCTGGCTGTGAAATCACAATGCAGGCTTGATACATCCATATTGGGATAACGTGAGGTATTAAGCATGTTTGATTTCAGTATCTCCACACATAGCCATTTTGATGAAGCGTGCCGCGAGTTTTCCGCAAACCACAACATCATCCAGCTGGCTAAAAAGGCGGGGTTCAATCCGCAAACCATCCGTAACAAGCTAAACCCGGATCAGGTCCATCAGCTTACCGTTCGTGAAATGCTGATACTGACCGACCTGACGGAAGACTCAACGCTGGTTGATGGCGCATTGGCTCAACTGCAATGCCTGCCATGCGTGCCGGTAAATGAAATCGCTCAGGAGAACTTACCGGCTTATGTCCTCAAAGCTACCGCCGAGGTCGGGCAGTTGGCTGCTGACGTAGTCAGTCAGAAGAAATTTACCTCGGCCTGCCGACGCGGATTTGTGCAGAACGTTAACGCAGGCATTCGTTGCCTGACCCTAGCTGCGATAGCTGTTCAAACGCGCGTGCATTCAAACCCTGCAATGGCTGGCACTGCAGATATGTTAAGCGGAATCGGCGCGTCGATAGGGGTTGTTTAGTTATGGCGTTTTCAGTGGCGCCGCTTCTAAAACGGCAAAGCCCTTCACACGCATTCGGTCACGGTTGGATTGCAGCTGAAAATGGCAGGCGCTGGCACCCGGCAAACTCTCAAGCCGAATTGCTGGCAGGTTTAACTGGAAACAGGAAAAAAGCGACATGGCTTACAAAGCTGAAAGCATCACTGTTCAAATGAGCGCCGGGCAGCGAGTTAGCGCGCTTAATCATATTGCCGCACTTCGCACCATGATGTACGGCGATTGCGGTAATGAGATAAAGCGATTCATCAGTGATATGCGTAATACTCGTGATCCACAGTACGAACAAAATAACCGAGCGATGAGCGCCATTTTCTTTTTGGCAAACATCAATAAAGAACGTCACAACGTTGAATACAGTGAATTGACGAGTGACGAAATTACCGCGCTGATAGGTGCAATGAATCACTTTCGCGCAGTCGTGAGTTTATTTCCCAAGAAGCTAACGCTTCCAAATTAATTAACCCGAAAAAATAAATGGCGTAAACCCGCCGGGCATTTTTTCGCCCAAATTCTGGAGAGAGTTAAATGCGAAATGTTGAAACCCAAAATTTTGAAGCCGATGCAGAAGTTTTAAACGCGATGCTGAGTAAGGCCAAAAGTGAGCAGCGATCAGATGATGCGCTGGCCGTATCCGTCCGCCTGGCAGCATTAGCGATTCACGCAAGAAACAAAGAAATGTCAGCTGCTGAAATTATCGAACTGCTGGACAAAGAATCCGTGCGCTTCGAGAACCAATCACGGGAGCTGCACTAATGGCCGACTCAATGGATCTGGTTCAACAGCGCGTCCAGGAAGAACTGGCGCGTAATCTGGCAACGGCTATTCACCGTCCTGCAGGAGCGAGTGAGTTTTTCTGCCTGTCATGCGATGCAGCTATCCCTGAAGCGCGTCGCCGAGCGCTGCCGGGTGTCGAGCTGTGCGTTACCTGCAAAGAGATTAGCGAACTGAAAAGTGTGCATTACAAAGGGGTCGCGCTTTGAGAGTCCAGGTTGATGATCGCTATGCATTGCGCGCGTTGAAATCCAGTGAGCCGGGCAAGCCTCAACAGTTGGTGCTGGAGAAATTCAGTTGGCTTGAGATTGATGGCGTCCATCAGCGCGTGCCGCAAACCATGGCAGTATATGAGTCGGCAGTGCTCCTCATGCGCGATTTGGCTGCTGATGTCATTGGTCGCCATGTTTTGCGCGGGCAGATGAACACAATCGCGGGCTTTGTGGCGGAAACTCGCCGCATTGCTGAGTTGGTCGAGGCTGCAGTGCAAGAGCTGGCTGAACTTCAGGCCGCGCATGTCTGAAAGCCTTCCTGATCTCCTTACTGGTGAATATCACGCCGTAAATCAGCAGCGGCGTGAAGTCTTTGGCATGTCCGCTCCGGCGGATATGTCCCTTTCTGAGCGCCGTCTCTGGAATGTGAATCCAGAGGACCACAACTGGCGCAGCCAATATCTGCAAAATATGCCGGAATATCTGGCCGGTTACTTTGCCGATCGCTACAGCAAAATCCTCTCAGCAAATAATGGCCGCCGTCGGGCCAATGCGTTTCTGCGCCAAACTATCGGCCAGAGCGTATTGCCACGCCTCCAGTTGGTTCGCAGTCGCTATCGTCTTGATGAAGCCGCTCAACATGAACTGCCGTTCATAAAGCAGCTTGATCGTCTGCCTACGCTTGACCGGCAGGACGTGCGCGATCTGGCTTATAAAGTCGCATCCTATCTTTCGCTCAGCCTGGCTGAGTTTGTCGATAAAACCTCAATGCCACAGGAAGCGGACGAGCAGACCATAACCTGCATTGCTTATCGCTACGTTGCTGAGCTGGCCGCATTGACCGGCACGCAGCCGCCATATTGGGCGGAGTTCAAAGCCTGCAAAGGTGAGCTGAGTCTGCGCAAGGCGCAATCCGGTTTGTTACGCATGATGGCGCCAGAGTGGTGGCGCGGCCGTCTTAAGCAGATGCGCGATCTCCAGCGCGAGCACATGGCAATCGCTGTTGGGCAGGTGCAAAAATCTGCTTCGCCTTACGTTTCACGCGGCACGCTGGCCGAATGGGTCGAGCAGAAGAAACGCAACCGCGAGTTCTTCAAACGCTACGACTTGATGAACAAAGAGACTGGTGACCGTATCGCAATGGACGAGATGGTCAACCGCAGCACCGCGAACCCGGCCATGCGCCGCCGCGAGTTGATGACCAGAATGCGCGGCTTTGAAGACATCGCCAACGAAACCGGCTGCGTAGGGGACTTTTATACGATCACCGCGCCGTCGCGTTATCACTCCGTTTACAGTCAGGGCGGTTTCATTACCAAATGGAACGGCTCAAGCCCGCGCGATACGCAGCGCTATCTCTGCCGAGTTTGGGCGCGTATACGCGCCGCGCTGTCACGCGAAGAAATCCATGTTTTTGGTTTCCGTGTCGTTGAGCCTCATCACGACGGCACGCCACACTGGCACATGCTGCTGTTTATGCTGCCGGAACATCGCGAGCGTGTGCAGCAGATCATGCGTGAGCATGCCAGCAAAGAAGACGCCGACGAACTGAGCACGGCGCAGGCGCGCAAAGCGCGTTTTCACGCTGAGCCTATCGATCCCTCTAAAGGCAGCGCCACGGGTTACATCGCTAAATACATCTCCAAAAATATCGACGGCTTTGCAATGGACGGCGAGAAGGACGATGAAACCGGCTCAAACATGCGTGATATGGCGAAAGCGGTCTGCGCGTGGGCTTCTCGCTGGCGCATCCGCCAGTTCCAGCAGATTGGCGGTGCGCCGGTCACTGTATGGCGCGAGTTGCGCCGTCTCGGCGATACGCGCCTACCAAACGAGAAGATGGACGCCGTGCTGGCGTCTGCTTCCGTTGCCAGCTGCTGGGCGTCTTACACCATGGCGCAGGGTGGCCCGTTGGTTGCGCGTGATGACTTGGTGATCCGTCTCTGCTACGAAATCACCGAAATGGGCAACGAGTACGCGGAGGACGTGCAGCGTGTTCAGGGCATCTACTCGCCTCACTATCAAGATTCTGAAGTATTCACGCGTCTGGTGAAGTGGGAAGCCGTTGCCAAATTCGCCGACGCGTCAGCGGAGGCTGGTCCTTCTGGCGGCATCGCCGCCCCTTGGAGTTCTGTCAATAACTGTACGGGGCCCGAGCGCCGACGTTTAGAGATGGAGTTAAAAGCTCGCGGATTTGAAGGGCATGATGAAGAAATAGGCTTGTTGAAAAGAGGATGCAGCCTAAATGCGGGGGCGAGGCGAAGGCTTTTTTATCAGAACGGAAGGCTACAGGAAGCTGCTTTGGACCAGTGACGATCTAGAGCAATCTCATTGAAAGATAAAAAAGAGTTTCACATTGAGATACATTTTATATACTGTACGCATATACAGTTGTTTGATGATGAGGAGGAAGCATGCAGGATTATCTTTTGGAGTCGGTTAAGCTCCAGCGCATTGATTTGTTTCTAAAACTTGTTGCTATTAGTGACTGCACGGAGTCGGAAAAAAGTATGGCTATCGAGTGGGTCGCCGAGCTAACTGATGAGTTAATGGCGCGCTTGCGGAATCATGAATACAGCCGTTCGATGAATCAATTGGAGTGAGAATTGGTGGTCCTAATGTCCACTGTGATCATGCATGACTATGCTGCATGAAATCGCATGATCCAAAATGGATCTCTTTTCCCCCGGCCCGCCTTTTCTGGCGGGCTTTTGCATACTTAATGCAATGCATGAAAACCGTTACGTAAAGTGGGCAGGCGTGGCGGGGGTACGAGCGCGCGCTGAGGGTGCAGCTGGTCAAAATGCGGCTCAATTTCCGGGCCGCTGGGACGTTGGTTATGGTGGGAAGTTCCTTGGGGCACATTAAATAAGCCCCCGGCAGGATGCCACTGAGGCACTCTGCAACGCGGTTTGAGCGTTACGATTGTGCGAGTTTGTTCATTAGTGTTCAAAAAAGAGTTGTATTACTTTCGCGGATAGCTGTAGATTTTGTGTTCTGTCACAAGTTGCAGTGATAGGTGGCAAACATTGAATTGCGGCTGGTACGATCCCATTAAAGATTTATAGTCTTTGTCCGAAAATGACATTAAAGTAGTTCGCCTTAAATGCCGTTTGTAAGGACATAGAATTGAACTTAGAGCAGATCGCCAGTCAAAGTATCAGCAACCTTCAGTTTCTTCTCGATACTCTGAAGTTGCCGCTGGCTGTTGGTCCTATCAGCGACGAGGATTATGTGATCCTGACGACAGGATACTCACAGCTTGAGTGGGATTACGGTTTTTCTCGTTTTGGCAATCGCGCAGATAAGTTTGAGTTTTGTCTGAAACTGCTTGCTGGACCGTTAAGGCATATACCTTCCGGCGCTGCATTGTGTACCTTTGATGAGGACGCTGGTGTGATTGAGATTCACTTTGTTGAATCTTTCGTGAAGGATGATGACACAGGGCATCCGCTCTATGGCAACATGTTCATGATCACTTTATGGGCGGTCTATCTCTTTGGTAGCGCAGTGGACTGCAAAGAGATACGCATTCCAGAAGCTCTCAATCATAAAGTTGCTGAGCATTATAAAAAATTTGGGTTTAAGGGTGACATAAGCTTGCTTTCGGCACCTTTTGCTACAATAACTGATGTAGTACGGCGCTACATTACTTCCAAGAAACAGTAGATAATTTTTTGCGCAGTGATAGAATGCTGCGCCTGACATCCACACCGGATGACGAGGCTAAACCTCTAAGAGGAAATCATGACTATGACGCATAGTGACAAGAAAACTCAGAAGCATTACGCAGTGTCTGACGTTTTCACCCGTATGGGCGTCGCAATGGAAGACTTACTTCAGGCGGCCCCACATATGATGCAGGATGGCAAGTTTGAAGGAAATGAGCTTCACGGTAAGCTCAAAGAAAAGCAGCAAGCTGCTTAACTCCATAGTGCGTTTTGCATGAAGCCCGGCCTCAAGCCGGGCTTTTTTATGCCTGCTATTCAGTATCTAACACATATGGACTGAAGCGGACCACCTCTTCGCCCAGCCAGTCGTTCAGTTCTTCAAAGCGCTTCTGCAGTGGCATCAGCTCGTTACGCACAAACACGCGGCTGGCTTTTTCCACGTCACCGAATCCGCCAGTGTTGTTTGGGATGATGCCCATCATCTGCGGCGGCACTCGGTGCGCGGCCATCATGTCATCACGGCTCACATTCTTGATATTCAGGAATTCATCCTTCGCCGCCACCTCTGACAGCGGGATGATCTGAATCCCGTCTTTCTTCCCGTTCGGCGAGTACATAAACAGGTTGCGGAAGTTGCCCGGCCCCTTGGCGCTTTTCATCGCCTTGCGGATGTTGTCCACATCTTCCTGATTCTGCGCCGCGTCGGTCATGTACATGATAAAGCCAGCGTGGCTGCCGTTTAGGTAGTACTTGCGGCGGAACAGCGTGGCCGACTCGTTCAGCAGGGTAGACGGGATGGCCGACAGGTATTCCGGCAGGCCGTAAACTTCCTGATTAAGGTCCGGCTCCATCAGGTGAAACACGCTGCCCGGCGTAAACTGGTACGGCTGCGTGTTCAGCCCGTACTGCACAAACCAGTAGGTGTCCAGGTCAGTCCCGCGCCGGGTGAATTTTGCCAGTGCCGGCTCCAGCGCAATCACGCCGCCTAGTCGGTTCGTGCGCTTCTCCAGATAGGCGTTGCCGAACACCAGATAGTCCTGAATAAAGCGGCTGAACGCCTGCCCGCTCAGCAGTGGGTGCGGGATAAACGAGCTGGTGAGGATGTTGCGCTTAACGTTGAGCGGCGAGCTGTGATGCACGGCGGCGCGGAACGTGCGGGCCAGCCCGTCAAAGCTCACCGGCGGCTCATACCACCGGTCCGTCACCACGCATTCCACGTAGTCCAGCAGTTCACGCCTGTCCAGCACCGGTATCGGGTCGCCAAAGGTAAACGCCTCTGCCGCCGCGCCGCCGGTCATATTAATCTGCTGCACGGGCTGCGTGCGCGTGCGGTTCCTGCGTTTGCTCATTAAAAAATCTCCATGATGTTGCGGGTGTGGGCGGATTCGCCCTGCAGCGGTTCGTTTGCCAGCGCGTGCATGGTCGCCCAGGCTAAGTCCGCATGGCTGGCTTCCTCGCTGCGGCTGGCTTCATAGGTCGGGCGGTTGCCGCTGGCCGTGGTTGAACGGCGAATCGCCATGAATGACTGCGCGATGTCGAGGTGCCCGGCGTCAAACTCCAGACGCCTGCCGCTGATGATGTCGAACGCCTTCAGCACCAAGGCGTTTTTAACGTTCGGGTTATAGACAAACTCTTTCACCGCCGGGAAAAACGCCTTCACGTTTTCATAAACGCCGAGGCCCACGCCGGTGGAGTCAATGCCGATATAGGTGACATTGTACTGCTGCGTCAGCTGTCTGATGGACTCTGCCTGCGCGCGAAAGTCCATGCCGCGCCACTGGTGGCGCTCCAGAATACGGAACTTGCCGCCCGGCACGGCAGGCGGAGCAATCACCACGCACCCGGCGCTGTCGCCGTTCTGCGTCCCTTTCGCCGGGTCGTAGCCTATCCAGACTTCGCGCCAGCCGAACGGGCGCAGCGCCAGCGCCTCAAAGTCGTCCCACACCTCCCAGCTGTCTACCATGCATTTCTGCAGCAGCTGCAGAGGGAACACCGAGGCGAGATCGTCCACGAACTCGCACATCAGCAGGTTCTGGTATTCCGGCGGGCTGTATTCGAGGCGCAGCTGGTCCAGGTCAAACAGGTTACAGCCACCGTGCACCGCATCTTCCACGGTGACTATCTGGCGGAACTGGCCATCATCGCAGAAGCGGCCCGGCGACAGGTTCGGGTGCGTCAGGTCAATGTCAACGCGGTCCGCTTTGGCGCGCCCACGGTTAAACAGCGCGCCGGACCAGAACGGATAGGCGCTGTGCGTGAGGCTCGACGGGGTGGAAAAGTAGGTCTGCCGCCATTTTTTGTGCAGCGCCATGCCGGACGCCACCTTGCGCAGTTCCTGAAACTTCGGGATCCAGAAATATTCATCCAGGTACAGGTTGCCGTGATAGCTCTGCGCGGTGCGGGCGTTGGTGCCGAGGAAGTACAGGCACGCGCCGTTGGCGAGCGTCATCGGGTCGCCCTTCAGCTCCACGTCCACCTCTTTGGCAAACTCAATGATGTACTGCTTAAAGACGTGCGCCTGCGCCTTACTGGCCGAGAGAAAAATCTGGTTACGCCCGCTGGTCAGCGCGTCGATCAGCGCCTCGCGGGCAAAGTAATAGGTAGCACCAATCTGGCGCGATTTGAGCACGTTGCGGATGCGGTGCCTGTTGCCCGCATCCCACCACTGGCGCTGGTAGCCGAACATCGAGCCGTGGAAAATCTCCTGTAGCTTCTCCACCTGTTCGTCTGAGAACACGTTTTTTTCCGGCGGCTTGCGCGGTCCGCTGTTGCGGTTTGCCACCTTCGGATTGAGATCCGACTCGTTGCCGCCGTTATTGAATTTCCCGATGCGCGCATGGCGCTCGGACTGGCGCGCCAGCAGGTCAATCTCCTTATAGTCCTTGCCTTCCTTTGTCTCCTTCATGACCAGCTGGCAGTAGCGTGCGGCGGTGGTCAGCTGCATCTGGTCAAGCGGGCCGTAGTCGCCCCACCTGTCGCGCTTCTTCCAGCTGTGAACGGTTGCGGGTTTCTCTCCCAGCATTTCAGCAATGCGGGCGATGCGGTATCCCTGAAAGTACAGCAGTAAAGCCTGCCTGCGGGGATCAAGGTCTTCGGGGGCGAGTGTCGTTGTCATGGCCTCAAAATACGGCCCCGCAGTCACCTTTTCCGCTGCGCCTCATTGTGTGGTTTGCCGCACAACGTCCCCGCGTTGTTTCGTTCCCCCTCTCACCGCAACCATAAGGCTCTCAGACGTTTTACCTAACGGAGCCTGGCTCATGACAGTAACTGCAAAGCGTTTTCGTATCGGGGTGGAAGGTGCCACCACGGACGGGCGCGAGATTTCCCGCGAATGGCTGGTGCAGATGGCCGCCGCCTACAACCCGGCGGTGTACACCGCGACCATCAATCTGGAGCACCTGAAGTCTTACGCGCCGGACAGCACCTTTAACCGCTACGGCACGGTGAGCGCGCTGGTCGCCGAGGAAATCAGCGACGGGCCGCTTGCCGGAAAAATGGCGCTGTACGCTGACATCCTGCCTACAGATGCCCTCGTGGAGCTGGTGAAAAAGGGCCAGAAGCTTTTCACCTCCATGGAAGTCAGCACCAAGTTTGCCGACACCGGCAAGGCCTATCTGGTCGGACTCGCTGCCACCGATGACCCGGCGAGCCTCGGCACCGAAATGCTGGCGTTCAGCGCGAAAGCGGAGCAAAACCCGCTGGCGAACCGCAAGCAGCACCCGGAAAACCTGTTTACCGCCGCCACCGAAACGCTAATCGAGCTGGAAGACGCGCCGGAGGAAAAGCCCGCGCTGTTCACCCGCATTAAAGCCATGTTCAGCAAACAGCAGCAGACCGATGCCGCGCGCTTCAGCGACGTGCATCAGGCGGTTGAGCTGATTGCCACCGAGCAGCAGGGTTTCAGCACCCGCACCGACAAGGCGCTGGGCGAGCAGGCGGAGCGCCTGAATCAGCTGGAAGCCTCCCTGAACGAACAGCTGGATGATCTGAAGACGCAGCGCGAAGCGTTCACCGAACTGAAATCGCAGCTGGAGCGTGAAGACGGTCGCAAAGATTTTCGCCAGCGCGCGCCGGGCAGCCACACGCCATCGGCACAACTGACCAACTGCTAAAGGAGCAGCACACCCCATGAAAAAGAACACCCGTTTTGCGTTTAACGCCTACCTGACGCAGCTGGCCACCCTGAACGGCGTGCCGGTCGAGGAGCTGGCGAGCAAGTTCAACGTTGAGCCGTCCGTGGCGCAGACGCTGGAAGACACCATTCAGCAGTCCGCCGCGTTCCTGACGCTGGTCAACGTGGTAGGCGTCAGCGAGCAGTCAGGCCAGCTGCTCGGCCTCGGCATCGGCGGCTCTATCGCGGGCACCACGGATACCTCCGCGAAGGACCGTGAGCCTACCGACCCGACCGATATGAGCGGCGTTGAGTACAAGTGCGAGCAGACCAACTTTGATACCGCGATCACCTACGCCAAGCTGGACATGTGGGCGAAGTTTCAGGACTTCCAGACCCGTATCCGCGACGCCATCGTGAAGCGTCAGGCGCTGGACCGCATCACCATCGGTTTTAATGGTGAGAAGCGCGCCAAAACCTCGGACCGCGTGAAGAATCCGATGCTGCAGGACGTGAACAAGGGCTGGCTGCAGAAGCTGCGCGAAGACGCGGCGGACAACGTGATGGGCAGCACCACTAAGGACGGCGTAACCACCGCCGCGCCGGTGAAGGTCGGCAAGGGTGGCGCTTACGTCAACCTCGACGCGCTGGTGATGGATGCGGTTAATGAGCTTATCGATCCTATCTTCCAGGACGATGACGAACTGGTGGTGATCTGCGGGCGCGAGCTTCTGTCCGATAAGTACTTCCCGCTGGTCAATAGCGAGCAGGCCAATACCGAGAAGCTGGCGGCCGACCTCATCATCAGCCAGAAGCGCATGGGCGGCCTGCAGGCGGTACGCGCGCCGTTCTTCCCGCCAAAGGCTGTGCTGATCACCCGCCTGGACAACCTGTCCGTGTACTGGCAGGAAGACACCCGCCGCCGTTCGGTGATCGACAACCCGAAACGCGACCGCATTGAAAATTTTGAATCGGTCAACGAGGCCTACGTGGTGGAAGACTACCGCTGCGCCGCGCTGGTTGAAAACATCGAAATCGGTGATTTCTCAGCACCTGCCAGCACCGAAACCGGCACCGGAGAGTAACCAATGAGCCTGAGTCCCGCCCGGCAACACCGCCAGCGCGTTCAGGCTGAACAGGCCGCCCGTCAGGGCGGCAGTGTTCGCCACGCCAGCGGCTATGAGCTGATGCTGATGCAGCTCGGTGAAGACCGCCGCCGCCTCAAGGGCATTCAGTCCACCGTTAAAAAAGCCGAAATCAAAATCGAAGTGCTGCCCCGGTATGTACCGTGGGTGGACGGCGTGCTGGCCGCTGATGCCGAACAACAGGATGACGTGGTGATGTTCGTCATGCTCTGGCGCATTGACGCCGGGGATTACGCCGGTGCGCTGGCGATTGGCCGTCACGCCATCCGCCGTAACTGGTCAATGCCGATTGGCAACCGCAACGCGCAGACGGTGCTGGCCGAGGAAATGGCCGACGCCGCGAAGAACGCGCTGCTGGCAAACGTGGAGTTTGACGTGGATTTACTGCTGCAGACGCTGGACGTGATTGGCGATCTGGATATGCCGGACCAATCCCGCGCCCGCCTGCACAAGTCCATCGGCTGGTTGCTCACCGAAACCAGCCCGGCGTCCGCACTTAATCACCTGACCCGCGCGCTGCAGCTCGATGAGAAATGCGGCGTTAAAAAAGACATTGAGCAGCTGGCGCGGAAAATCCGCAACGCCAGCTGATAACCGGACGTGCCCACGCGCGGGGCGGCACGGGATGGCGACAGGCTTTTGCCTCATCAAAACCCTGTCCACCGCCCACCCTTTTCAGGAGTAGCAAGTTATGGAATTCGTAGCGCCGCAGAAGGCGACGGGGGCGCCGGACGTTATCCCCAACAATTCATTCTGGCCGGACGTTGATATGGCGAAGTTTCGCGTATCGATGCGCGTTGACGGCACCGTGACGCCGGATCGGCTGCGGCAGGTTGTGCTCACCGCGATGTCGGAGGTAAACGCGGAGCTGTACCCGTGGCGCGAACAGCAGGAGCTGCGCGGCTTTAATCTGCTGGCCGACGTGCCGGGCGAGCAGCTGGCCGGTGAGAGCGCCCGACTGCATCACTATCAGAATGCGGTGTGGTGCTGGACGCGCGCCGTGCTCAACGAACGCTATCAGGACTTTGACGCCACCGCCGCCGCCGTAAAGCGCGGCGAGGAGCTGGCGGACGCCACTGGTGATTTATGGCGTGACGCCCGCTGGGCCATCAGCCGCGTGCAGAACCTGCCGCACTGCACCGTGGAGCTTATCTGATGAAGGTGCGTGCGCATCAGTACGACACGGTGGACGCGCTCTGCTGGCGTCACTACGGGCGCACGCAGGGCATGACCGAGCAGATTTTACAGGCGAATCCGGGGCTGGCTGAGTACGGCCCCATCCTGCCGCACGGGCTGGAAGTGGAGCTGCCGGACGTGACAACAACGGCCACCGTGCAGGCCGTCCAGCTCTGGGACTGAATCATGTGGGAGAAAATCAGCACCTTTATCACCTGGTGCATTGCGGTGGTGATGGCGTGGCTGGGTGGCATGAACCTCAAGGACGTGTCCACCGTGGCCGGGGTGCTTATCGGCCTGCTGATGGCGCTCATCAGCTGGTACTACAAGCACAAAACCTATCAGCTGCTGGCACGCGGGCGCATCACGCGGGAGGACTATGAATCTGCAAACCGTTAAGCGCTGCGCCGTCGGTGCGGTGCTGGCCATTGCCGCCACGCTGCCGGGCTTTCAGCAGCTGCACACCTCGGCGGAGGGGCTGCGGCTTATCGCCGACGCCGAAGGGTGCCGCCTTAAGCCCTACCAGTGCGACGCGGGAACGTGGACCGACGGCATTGGTAACACGTCCGGCGTGGTGCCGGGCAAAAGCATTACCGAGCGGCAGGCGGCGGGGAACTTCATCACCAACGTGTTACGCGTCGAGGCGGCACTGGCGCGCTGCGTGGCGGTTTCCATGCCGCAGCAGGTCTATGACGCGCTGGTGTCGCTGGCGTTCAACGTCGGCACCGGCAACGCCTGCGGTTCAACCATGGTGGTGCTGCTGAAACAGGGTAAGTGGCGCGAGGCATGCTATCAGCTGCCGCGCTGGGTATACGTCAAAGGCGTATTTAATCAGGGCATAGATAATCGTCGTCAGCGTGAGCTGGCATGGTGCCTGAAAGGAGTGTGACATGCAGTTACTGAAAACGTGGTGGTTTACGGCGGTACTCGGCACCCTGCTGACGCTGGTCAGCGTTTATCACGGCAGCTTTGCAGGCTATCCGGTGGCGGCGCTGATGTGGGCCGACTTTATCGCGTGGATGCTGGTGAGCTTTGGCGGGTTGTATGCCTGCACCCTGACCGGCGGCGACCGGAAACAGGTATTTGCATGGCTGATGCGGTTTGCGCGGCTGACGGAGCGCGTACCGCTCAGGTGGTATCACCGCGTGTTTATCGCCGGGGTGATGTGGGGAGCGGGCTGGAAGCTCACGGCGCTGGTCAGCCTGCTGGCCGGGTTTCAGCGAGGCATGCTCAGGCCCGAACTTGAGCGGGTCACAGCATGATCCGCGCGCTGGTTGTGGTGCTGATTGTGGTAATGGCCTTGCTGGGCGTGCAGTCGTGGCGGCTCGGCAACGCGCACAGCCGTATCGAAATACAGACAACCACTATAGCGAGCCAGGGCAAAAAGCTGTCGCAGAAAAACGGCCAGCTGATTGCCCTCAATATTCTGACGCAGACCAGCAGCCGGGCGCAGACGCAGCTGTACGCCGCCGCCGAGCAGAACGGCAGGCTGATACGCGACCGGCAGCGCACTATTGAGGAACTGAAACGTGAAAATGAAGACCTTCGCCGCTGGGCTGATACCCCTCTGCCTGATCCTGTTATCCGGCTGCGCCAGCGACCGGCCCTCGCCGGAGGTGAATCTTACCGTGAGTGGCTGTCCCAAAATCACTCGCTGCCAGCTGGACCCGGCAGGGCCGCGCAGTAACGACGATCTGAACGCGCTGCTGGATGAAACCGAGGCCGCCTGGGCGGCGTGTGCAGATAAGGTAGACACCATCATCAGCTGTCAGGAAAAAGACGATGAACAAGCCGCAGTCCTTGCGCAGCGCCCTGAATAAGTCCGTGCCCTACGTGGCAGAAAACCCGGACCGGCTGCACCTGTTCGTGGACAGCGGCCAGCTGGTTGCCACGTCCGCGGCCTCGCTGTCGTGGGAATACCGTTACACGCTGAATATCGTCATCACCGACTTTACCGGCGACCAGAACCTGCTGATGGCGCCGGTGATGTTCTGGCTCAGGGAAAACCAGCCGGACGCGCTGCAGAACAGCGACCAGCGGGAAAAACTGTTTTCATTTGAGGTGGATATTCTCGGCAATGACCGCTGCGACATCAGCATAAACCTGAAGCTGACCGAGCGCGTCGTGGCAACAACGGTGGACGGCAAAACCCGCGTGGAGGCCTTACCGGAGCCGGAGACGCCGGAGGAATTCTGGACGGTGAAACGTGGCTGAACTGCATGAGGTGGACGCCTGGCTGAACGCGCTACTGGCGCAGCTTGAACCGGCGGCCCGTAAAAAGATGCTGCGCGAGGTATCGCGCGACTTGCGCCGCATTCAGCAGGCGAACATCACCGCGCAGCGTTCGCCGGACGGCACCGCATGGGAGCCGCGCCGCGTCACTCCACGCAGTAAAAAAGGGCGCATCCGCCGCGCCATGTTTGCAAAGCTCAGAACTGCGAAGTATCTGAAGGCGCAGGCCACTGACGACACCGCTGAAGTCTCGTTTGTGCCTGCCGTGCAGCGTCTTGCCCGCGTGCATCACTACGGTCTGCGGGACCGGGTAAACCGTCGCGGCACCACGGCGCAGTATGCCGAGCGCCCGTTGCTCGGTATCAGCAGCGAGGTGGTAAATGTCGTGCGCGAAACCCTGCTGCGCTGGCTTAGCGAATAACTGATTTTTGTCAGTCGCCGAATACCACCGCATGCACGCCGGGGTGCGTATTGGGCAGCGTTTCCTTCAGGGCCTTGCCGTGCGTGAAGTCCAGCATATGAATCAGGTCCGGGTTGTCGGTGATATATCGCACCCCATAGCGGGCTATCTGTTCAAACACCACCACGCCTTTATCCCCAAACAGAAACACCACGTCGCCGTCGCCGTCCTGCACCTTGCGAATGCGCACCGGCCCGTGCGCCATCACGCTGACCTGATAAACCACCATGTTTGCCCCCTTAAATGACGGGTTTCATTGTGCCATCCGCCAGACAATGCCCGGCGGGTGCCGATGCATGGCATTGCTGGCACTCTCCAGGTATGAATGAAAAACTCACTGAAATTATGCGCCTCATCACCAACCTGATCCGCACCGGCACAGTGTCCGAGGTGGATAAGGCCAACTGGCTGTGCCGGGTGAAAACGGGCGACCTTGAAACCAACTGGATCAGCTGGCTCACCTTCCGCGCCGGTAAAACCCGCACATGGTGGAAACCCTCCATCGGTGAGCAGGTCGTTCTGCTGAGCCTCGGTGGCAACCTTGAAACCGCCTTCGCGCTGCCCTCGATTTACTCCGACTCGTTCCCGCCGCCATCAGATTCTGACGACGGCAGCGTGACCGAGTTTGCTGATGGCGGCTGGTTCCAGTATGAGCCGGAAACCGGCCAGTTGCTGATTAAGAACATCAGAAGTGTGCGCATTGAGGCAGCTGACGGCATTCAGCTGATTACGGATTTGTTCGGGGTGCAGGCCAGTCAGACCAGCATTAACGGCGACACCGTGATGAACGGTGACGTGACGCAGGGCGGCGGGTCGATGAGTTCTAACGGCGTTGTGGCAGACAAGCACCTGCACGACAAGGTGAAGACCGGCGGCGATATGTCAGGAGGCCCGCAGTGATGTATCTCGGCATGAACCGGGAGACCGGCGAAGCGGTGACGGACATTGAACACATCCGGCAGAGCGTGCGCGACATTCTGATGACGCCGGAGGGCAGCCGGTTGGCGCGTCGCGAATACGGCTCGCTGCTGTCGTCTTTCATTGACCAGACGCAGAACGAAGTGATCCGCCTGCAGGTCATGGCGGCAGTCTATACCGCCCTCAGCCGATGGGAGCCGCGCATCAAGCTCAGCACCGTCAACATCACCACCGCCATGAACGGCTCAATGGTGGTGGAACTCACCGGCCAGCGTGATGACGGCTCGCCGGTTGCTATGTCCGTATCTACAGGAGAGAACAGTGGCGGTAATTGACCTTTCGCAGTTGCCCGCGCCGGAAGTGATAGAGGTTCCTGACTTTGAAACGCTGCTGGCTGAGCGTAAAGAGGCACTGATTGCGCTCTATCCGGTGGACGAACAGGCGGCGGTGCGCCGCGTGCTTGCGCTGGAATCCGATCCTATCGTCAAGACGCTGCAGGAAAGCGTTTACCGGGAAATCCTGCTGCGCCAGCGCATTAACGAGGCGGCACAGGCCGTCATGGTGGCCTATGCGCTGGGCAGCGATCTCGACCAGCTGGCCGCGCGCAGCAACGTGCAACGCCTGGCCGTCACCCCGGCCAACCCGGACGCCGTGCCGCCCGTTGAGGCGGTAATGGAATCCGACGACGCGCTGCGCGTGCGCGTGCCCGAAGCCTTTGAGGGGCTGAGCGTGGCCGGGCCAACGGCGGCCTATGAGTTTCACGCCAAAAGCGCCGATGGCCGGGTACAGGATGTGTCCGCGACCAGCCCGTCACCGGCCACGGTGGTAATTACAGTACTGAGCCGTGAGGGTGACGGCACGGCGGCGGCGGATTTACTGACCACAGTGAACACCGCGCTGAATGCCGAGAACGTGCGCCCGGTGGCGGACCGCGTGTCCATACAGGGGGCTACCATTCACAACTACAGCGTGAAGGCAAAGCTGCACCTGTTCGACGGCGTGGCCGCCGCTCCCTGCCTTGAGGCGGCAAACGCGAAGCTCGCCGCCTATCTCACCGAGCAGAAAAAGCTGGGTCGCAGCGTCCGCCGGGAGTCCTACGGGGCAGTGCTGCGCGTGGCCGGGGTGGACTGGGTGGAAATGATCGAACCGGCGGCGGACATCATCATGGACCGCACGCAGGCGGGCAACTGCACGGGCACCGACGTGTCGGTGGCGGATGATGAGGTACTGGCATGAGTCAGAGCCTGCTGCCGCCGGGTTCGTCTGCGCTTGAGCGTCGTCTGGCGCAGGCGTGCAGCGGGATATCGGATTTAAGCGTGCCGCTGCGCGATTTGTGGAATCCGGCCACCTGCCCGGCGAACTTTCTGCCTTATCTCGCCTGGGCGTTTTCGGTAGACCGCTGGGACGAGAGCTGGTCTGAGGTCGTCAAGCGGCAGGTAGTGCAGGATGCGTTTTACATTCATCAGCACAAGGGCACCATCAGCGCTATCCGGCGCGTGGTGGAGCCATTCGGTTTTCTGATCCGCGTAATCGAGTGGTGGAACAATAATGAGGCACCCGGCACCTTTCGCCTGGATATCGGCGTGCAGGAGCAGGGCATCACGGAAGACACCTATCAGGAGCTGGAGCGGCTTATCAGCGACGCCAAGCCCTGCAGCCGCCACATGCTCGGCATGTCCATCAACCTGCAGAGCGGCGGTCAGTGCTTTGTGGGTGCCGCCAGTTACGACGGTGATGACCTGACTGTTTACCCCTATACCCCTGACATTATCGCCGTCAGCGGCCAGAGTTACTCGGGCGCGGCGGTTCATATAATCGACCTGCTGGAAGTGGGACCATGACACAGAAATTTTATGCAATCGTAACAAACCTTGGCGCAGCCAAGATTGCTAACGCCGTATCGCTGGGCACCAAACTCAACATCACGCAGATGGCCGTGGGCGACGGCGGCGGCGTGACGCCCACGCCGAACGCCAGCCAGACAAAGCTGGTCAGTGAGGTGCGCCGCGCTGCGCTGAATTCGCTTACCGTGGACACCGCCAACGGCAGCCAGATTATCGCCGAGCAGATTATCCCAGAAACCGAAGGCGGATTCTGGATCCGCGAAATGGGCCTGTTTGATGCCGACGGCACGCTGATTGCGGTCTGCAATACCGCTGAGACTTACAAGCCACAACTACAGGAAGGCAGCGGGCGTACGCAGCGACTGCGCATGCTGATTATCGTGAGCAGCACCGATGCGGTCACGCTGAAGGTGGACCCGTCCGTGGTGCTGGCAACCCGCCAGTATGTGGATGAGGAAGTCACGGAGGTGCGCCAGTACGCTGACAGCCTGTTGGCGGCGCACTTGAAGGCCACCGATCCGCATACGCAGTACGCCCCCAAGGCCAGCCCCACGCTGACCGGTACGCCAAAAGCGCCGACCGCAGCGGCAGGAAATAACTCAACGCAACTGGCAACTACCGCCTTTGTGCAGGCCGCACTGACGGCACTGGCAGGGGGGGCGCCTGCCGCGCTCGATACTCTGAAGGAGCTGGCAGACGCGCTGGGCGGTGACGCGAATTTCTCCACGACAGTACTGAACAAGCTTGCCGGGAAAATGGATATCGCGAAGAACGGCGCAGATATTGCCGATGTGTCCGGCTTTCTCAAAAACCTTGGTTTAGGAGATGGCTCCGCGCTGCCGGTTGGTGTGCCAGTACCGTGGCCTTTAGCGACGGCACCTAGCGGCTGGCTAAAGTGCAACGGGGCGGCATTCAGCGCGACGGATTACCCTCAGCTGGCGAAGGCTTACACATCGCTCGCTCTTCCCGATCTGCGCGGTGAGTTTATCCGAGGGTGGGATGACGGGCGAGGCGTAGATAGCGGTCGAACGCTTCTCAGCAGTCAGGGGCACGCTTTCCAGCAACACACGCACACCGTTGCTGTGCCACTGCGAACAACAGACAGCGATCGCGGTAGCCTTGATTCGACTTACAGCGTTGATAATACGCAGACGGTCACATCCAGTGGCGCGTCTGGCAATACCGCAACCGAAACCCGTCCGCGAAACATCGCACTTAACTACATTGTGAGGGCTGCATAATGTCCGATGAAAAAGAGGTGATGCTGGATGAGAAAGGGCTGGCGCAGTCATCGGGCATTCTGACCGTCTATAGCTTCGACCCCAACACCGGACTTTATTCCGGCAGCAGTCAGGAATTTCTGACGCAGGGACTTGGCATCCCTGCGAACGCAACCACTCAAGCTCCCCCTGCTGATGTTCTGGGCAAAGTGTGTATGTTTGACAATGGAAACTGGCTACAGGTCGCCGATCACCGAGGCGAAACAGTGTACAGCACTGTAACGGGAGAAGCCGTAACTGTGACAATGCCTGGCGATTATCCGCCCAACACCACCCTTTTAAAACCTCTTACAGCTTTTGATAAATGGGGTGGCATCGGTTGGGTGACAGACAACGAAGCCGCAAAGCAGGCCGAGTTAAGTTCAGCTGAAGCTATAAAAGCGGAGCTTATCAGCGAGGCAGGGGGAATAATTCACTTATGGCAAACTCAGCTTTTACTAGGCATGATCAACGATGTTGATAAAGCTTCTCTTACGAGATGGATGTTCTATATCCAAACTCTGCAGAGCATCGATTTAAAAACAGCGCCCGAAATTGATTGGCCGCGAAGGCCTGAAAGTTTCTAGATTACATGACCTAATTTTCTTTAAAATTCTCTTAATTTAATCTAGATTAAAGTGCACTTAAAATTAGATTGGCATCGGACCTTAGGATCTAGAATTAAATAGCAATCCGAAGTTTGCTAGCAGTGATAATTTAATCATAAATGGGATGGCTTTATGGAGAATTATGTTTTTGAATTAGAGGGGGGAGTGTTTGGTTTCTTCCAGCGCAACGAAGAGGATTGCTTCTTGTATATTAACTCTGGCTTGTTATCAAGAGTTTACCATTACCGATGGAGTCACTGGCTGCAAGGGGAAAATAATTACAATGAGGTTTTCCCGGACGCGATTAATCTTAATGAAACTTACAAGGCGATTGGGTATTTTTCTTGGCATCAACTTTACGACCGTTGCCCATACACGCCAATAGTTATTAATGCCTCAAAAAAATTACAATCGGGGATATATTACCCGCGAATAAATAGAGGGGAGCCAGGAATATTCAATCAGCAATCAATTGAGCCGAAATTTCTTGACGAAATAAGATCCTTCAGCAACATACTGGATTCATTGAACCTAATTTTCAATTACATAGACCCTGACATCGGTAACTTACAATGCTTTGGAAGTAAGATAAGAGAGTTACTTATAATTGCATGCACTGAAGTTGAGTACCTACTACAAAACTTCCTTGCTGATAACAAATATATGCCAGATAAAGATAGATTTAGCACAAAAGATTATGTGAAGAGCCTTAATTTTTTAAAACTAAATGAGTACTCAGTAAGTCTTGACTTTTATCCTAATTTAAAAAATTGGTCGCCATTTAAGGATTGGGACGAAAATAGACCAACGGCAAGTTTAGATTGGTATAATGCATATAATGCAGTCAAACATAATCGTGGAGCTAATAAAAACAAAGCTTCTTTAGAAGCTGTGATAAATGCGGTAGCTGCAATTCACATCTTATTGGTTAGTCAATATGGAAATGACATATTTAATAACCCTTTGAAATCTAATTTTCACAGCATTTTCAATACTACTTCAGTGCCTAAATTCTTAGTTTCAGAACTAGAATGCCCATGTATGGGTCATGATAAACTCTACTGGGATAGAAAAAGTTACTTATTTACTTAAGCATTTGAGATGATTTGTATTTTCTTGGTGCGTATTTTTTTGGTTACATCTATGATGTCTAAGATAAAAAAATCACACCAATCACTGTTAGTCAACTATTGGGCGGTCAGGCCATTTTTTTACAGTCATAGATACAACATCTATGGCTCTGACTGCCTGAAGATATTGCATCCATAATTTAAGTTTTTCCTTGTCTGTATCAGAAATGATGCCAAGCAATAACTGTGTTTGCCATACCTGAGTGACACTTAAGGCTTCACTAATAAGTATATCCTTTTGTGCTTGTTGCTCGTCAATGATCGCTTGATGCTGTAGCGCCGTGTCAGTTATCCAGCCTTCGCCAATCCACCTATCAAACTTTGTTTTCGGTTTCATTAATGTTATGTTTTCGGGATAGTCCCCAAGATGATTTAGCGTAATGGCCTCCCCGGTTTTCTTAAGATAAACCGTTTCGCCACGATGATCTGCCACCTGCTTCCACTTTTCATTGTTATAAATACATGCTTTACCTTGCTCCTCCGCAAAGGGAGCATATATTGTAGAATAAGCAGGAATGCCCACCCCCTTTGACAAGAATTCTAAACTGCTCCCAATATAAAGACCGTTATCAGGTGCAAAGTTATAAACAGTTATAATTCCTGATATATTTGCTAGGCCTGTTATATCTAGCACTATTTCATTTTCTGTACTCATTATGCAGCTCTCACAATGTAGTTGAACGCCACGTTACGTGGACGGGTCTCAGCAGCCGAACGCGCTACATTTATTGAATCAAAACTGATCGCATTCCCGGTTTTGCTCTGCGTAACTGGAGTTTGCACTCGTTCAGGTCCCTCTGAAAAAACGCCACCTGTCGATGCATGCGGACTGGTCATTAACCCTATACCGTTCCCCATTTCAAGTGTGCCAGTAAGGCGCTGCAGTGCATCACTCTGTATTGAAAGTAGAGTGCGCCCAGTGTCAGCTCCGCGTCCATCATCCCAGCCACGAATAAATTCGCCTCGTAGATCGGGTAACTTGAGTGAGGGAAACGCCTTGGCAAGCAGTGGATAATCTGAAGCACTGAAAGCTGCTCCGTTACATTTGAGCCAGCCTTTTGGCGGAATGGCTAATGACCAAGGCACCGGGACGCCGACTGGCAGTGACGAGCCATCTCCTAAACCAAGGTTTTTGAGAAAGATAGTCCTGGCAAGTTTTTGTCTATGAATGGCATTCTTTCCGGCTTTAAGCGGGGCGGAATCAATGCAGATTGGCTACATCAGGGTGTCAACAAATGAACAGAATACGGATCTCCAGCGCAATGCACTCATCAGTGCAAATTGTGACCTGATTTTGGAGGACAAAATCAGTGGAAAAACCACTGACAGGCCGGGCCTGAAAAAGGCACTGCGCATTCTGGGGCAGGGCGACACGCTGATAGTCTGGAAGCTTGACCGCCTCGGTCGCAGTATGCGTCATCTGGTCATGATGACCGAAGAAATGCGCGAGAGAGGCGTTAACTTTCGCAGCCTGACCGACAGCATAGATACCAGCACCCCAATGGGCAGATTCTTCTTTCACGTCATGGGCGCACTCGCTGAAATGGAACGCGAATTGATCATCGAACGCACCCGCGCCGGGCTGGATGCTGCACGTAAAAAAGGACGCATTGGTGGCAGACGGAGGATTATGACGCCGGATGTGGTGGACAGAGCAGAGAGAATGCTGGTGAAAGGCGCTTCTTTGCATCAGATTGCACTGGTGACAGAGGTATCAGTCAAAACGCTTTATCGGTACATACCCGCAAAAAGGCAGGGCGAGCTCAGGACCGGAAGGTTAATTGAAAAGGATAAAAAAAATCCCGCAACCTGACCAGGTATGCCGGGCGGAAAAAAATAAAGAAATTCGCGACAAGGATAATCGCACGGAGATATTAGCATTACTTAAATAGTGGTTAATGATTTGTTTCAATCCTGACGATTAGAAACTTAACAGTCAGTACCGTGATTATTAGGAAGAAAAAAAGCCGCGCTGGAGGGCGCGGCATAGCAATGCGGATTTCAAAATGCTTATTTTATTAGAATAAGGGCAAGCTTAGTACTCTTCGACTATTCGTCAAGTCACAGCGTGTTCGCCTCAGCACTATGTTTAAATGCAAAAAATGAAAAGTGTTTTCTGATAATCTTCGCAAGAGCGTCAATGCGCATTTCTGGAAGCTGGTCGAGTGACAGATAAAAAAATCCCGACACCCAGGAATGGGAGTGTCGGGCAGGGAAGTAAACACAGGAAATCCTTTAATACAACAATCACGTCACAAACAGTTCCACCCTACTGTTTAGAGATAATGACATAATTTTCACCAGATGCAATTAAAATGATAAGTTTATCTAATGTTATGAAGGAAAAAATGGGCCACACGGGAGCACGTGTGACCCAAAGCTGGTACGGATAGGCTTACTTAGAATCAAATTAAGCCTCAGCCAGCCGACCACTTATGTCAAATTTTAGGGGGCAACTTTACGCACCGCTTTAAACTTCCCTGAAACTGACTCCGTTGCTTGTCCATTTCAATTCTTGCATCGTATGCTGCAATAACCCACTGGCCTCTGGGAGTCAGGCGGTAGCGCTCACTCACCTGGAGCCATTCTTCCCCATAGAAATATTCAGCCAATCGAAGTCTTACGAGTTTTTCCATTACGGTAGGCATTTTGTCCGCCGGAACCGAACCTCTCTCCTGCATGATGGATAGCAGACGAAAATGCTTCGGGGCCAGTTTCATTATCATCTCCTTTTGCGGTCCTGTTATTTATCAGGCGGAGAGCGCCATTAGTAGGTTGCACGTAGGCTGATTATAATCCTCCTCGCTTTCCTGTTTAAATCTGGCACTGACGAATCGGTCCGTTCGAGAAAAAATTGTGTGAACCCTCACACAATGCCTGACGGATGCGCGCGACAAAGCGAACGATGACCATAGCGGAACCCCTTCACAGGAGAACCGCCACATGGCACAGGATTATCACCACGGTGTGCGCGTTGAGGAAATCAACGAGGGCACCCGAACCATTACCACCGTCAGCACGGCGATTGTCGGTCTGGTCTGCACCGGCGACGACGCCGACGCGGCGACGTTTCCGCTCAATCGCCCGGTACTGCTGACCGATGTACTCACTGCCAGCGGTAAAGCGGGCGATTCCGGCACGCTCGCCCGTTCGCTGGACGCTATCGCCGACCAGTCAAAGCCCGTTACCGTTGTGGTCCGAGTGCCGCAGGGCCAGACCGAGGCGGAAACCACAGCTAACATCGTTGGCGGCGTGACTAACGGCCAGCGCACCGGGATGAAAGCGCTGCTGGCCGCGCAGTCGGTGTGTGGCGTGAAGCCGCGCATCCTTGGCGCACCCGGTCACGACACCAAGGCCGTTGCCACCGAACTGCTGAGCGTGGCGCAGAGCCTGCGCGGCTTCGCCTACCTGTCAGCCTACGGCTGTGAGAGCGTGGAAGACGCTATTGCCTACCGCGCCAACTTCAGCCAGCGCGAGGGCATGCTTATCTGGCCTGACTTCATCAGCTTTGACACCGTGCTTAAAGCGGACGCGACGGCGTATGCCACTGCCCGTGCGCTGGGCCTGCGCGCCAAGATTGATGAACAGACCGGCTGGCATAAGTCGCTGTCGAACGTGGGGGTGAACGGTGTCACAGGCATTTCCAAAGACGTGTTCTGGGACCTGCAGGATCCGGCCACCGACGCCGGGCTGCTGAACCAGAACGATGTCACCACGCTGATCCGCAAGGATGGCTATCGCTTCTGGGGTTCCCGCTGCCTGAGCGACGACGCGCTATTCCAGTTCGAATGTTACACCCGCACCGCGCAGGTGCTGATGGACACCATGGCCGAGGCGCAGATGTGGTCCGTTGATGGCCCGCTGAACCCGTCGCTGGCACGCGACATTATTGAGAGCATCCGCGCGAAGCTGCGCAGCTTGGTCAATCAGGGCTATCTCATCGGTGCGGACTGCTGGCTGGATGAGAGCGTGAACGATAAGGACACGCTCAAGGCGGGCAAGCTGCTGATCGATTACGACTACACGCCGGTGCCGCCGCTGGAAAACCTGTTGCTGCGTCAGCGCATCACCGACCAGTATCTGGTCAACTTTGCCAGCCGCGTCAGCGCATAAGGAGACGGAAACATGGCATTACCCCGCAAGCTCAAGCACCTGAACCTGTTCAATGCAGGCAGCAACTGGCAGGGGCTGGTTGAGTCCCTGACGCTGCCCAAGGTCACGCGCAAGTTCGAAAAATATCGCGGTGGCGGCATGGCCGGTGCGGTGGATATCGACATGGGGCTGGACGACGGCGCGCTGGATACGGAGTTCACCGTGGGCGGCACCGAGTCGCTGCTATTTAAGCAGCTCGGCACCGAAACGGTGGACGGTATTCAGCTGCGCTTTACCGGCTCCATTCAGCGCGACGACACCGGCGAGATGCAGGCGGTCGAGCTGGTCACGCGCGGACGCTATAAGGAGCTGGATTCCGGCGAGTGGAAGACCGGCGAATCCAGCACCACCAAGGTGTCTGCGACCAACAGCTACGCCAAGCTGACCATTAACGGTGAAGTGGTTTACGAGATTGATATCGTGAACATGATCCACATTGTGGACGGCAAGGACCTGATGGAAGCGCACCGTAACGCGCTCGGCTTGTAGTTTATCCGGCGGGCCTCGGGCCTGCCGCTTTTCATCCTTTTATTTCCATGGAAACGCATCATGACAGACAAAACCGCACCATCTGAAAAAACCGTTGTGCTGGACACCCCGATCCTGCGCGGCAAAACCGAGATTAAAAGCGTCGTCGTTCGCAAGCCGCAGTCCGGTGCGCTGCGCGGTACCCGCCTGCAGGCGCTGATGGACATGGACGTAAACGCCATGATGGTAGTGCTGCCCCGCGTCACAAGCCCGGCGCTGACCACGCAGGAAATCACGGAAATGGACCCGGCGGACCTGCTGTCGCTCTCTGTTGAGGTGGTGACTTTTTTGTTGCCGAAGTCGGCGCTGTCAGCTTCCCTGATGGCCTGACGGTCGAAGATCTGGTAGCCGATATTGCTACCGTCTTTCACTGGCCGCCGCCGGTCATGTACGCGGAATCCCTGACGGACGTGCTGGCATGGCGGCATAAAGCGATCCAGCGAAGCGGAGCCGGTGACGATGAGTGACACAAACCTGCGCCTGCAGGTGGTACTTAGCGCGGTCGATAAAATCACGCGCCCTTTTCGTAACGCGCGCGACGGCTCAAAAGAGCTGGCCGCCGCGCTGAAGGCAAGCAAAGACGGCCTGAAAACCCTCAACGAGCAGGCGGGGCGTATTGACGGCTTCCGCAAATCGCGCTCACAGCTTGCCATCACCGCCAACAATCTCAAGGCTGCCCGCGAGGAAGCGGCGCGCCTTGCGGTGCAGTTCACCGAAACCAACCGGCCCACCGCCGCACAGGAACGCGTGCTGGAGCAGGCGAAGAACCGCGCCAGCCAGCTGCAGCAGACCTATAACGGGCTGCGCCTGTCTGTCCAGCGCCAGCGAGAGGCGCTGAGCGCGGCGGGCATTGACACCAAGCAGCTGAGCGCCGCACAGCGTCAGCTGAAAACGGACGCGCAGGCGGCAACCGGAGCCATTCAGCGCCAGCAGTCAGAGTTGCGCAGGCTGGGTGAGCGGCAGCAGAAGCTCGCAGCCATCCGGGCGCGTCACGAAAAGCTGACCGAAACACGCAATAAGCTTGCCGGAAACGGCGCGGGCATGGTTGCCACGGGTGCGACCACCGGCGTCACGCTGATGGCACCGGTTCGGGCCTATGCTGACTCCGAGAGCGCCGCCACGCAGCTGGCCGCGTCCATGATGGGGCCGGGAGCAAAGGTGCTGCCGGAATATGAGCAGATTAACCGTCTGGCGGTAAGTCTGGGCGACAAGCTGCCCGGCACCACGGCAGACTTCCAGAACATGATGACCATGCTGCGCCGTCAGGGGATGAGCGCGCAGGCGATACTGGGTGGTCTGGGGGAGGCCACGGCCTATCTCGGCGTACAGCTGAAGATGGCCCCCACCGACGCAGCCGAGTTTGCGGCGAAGCTGCAGGACGCCACGCAGACCAGCGAGAAGGATATGATGGCGCTCACCGACATCATCCAGAAGGGATTTTATGCGGGTGTAGATTCGGACAACATGCTGCAGGGCTTTTCCAAAATCGGCAGCGCGATGGACATCATCCATCAAAAGGGCATTACCGCCGCGAAGACCTTCGCGCCGCTGCTGGTGATGGCCGATCAGGCAAGCATGGCCGGTGAGTCTGCGGGTAACGCCTACCGCAAGATTTTTCAGGCCACGCTGAACAACAAGAAAATTGGCAAGGCCAACGATGAGCTGGCGGGCACCGGCATTAAACTCAACTTCCAGAACAAAAAGGGGCAGTTTGCCGGGCTGGAAAACCTGTATGCGCAGCTGGCGAAGCTGAAGAAAATCACTGACGACGGAAAACGCCAGTCGGTGCTTAACACCCTTTTTGGTGATGATGCTGAAACATTGCAGGCGCTGAACATCATGATCAGCAAGGGCATTGAAGGCTACAGGGAAACCGCCGCCAAACTCGACAATCAGGCCTCTCTCCGCGAGCGAGTGGACGCATCACTCAAGACGCTGGCGAACCGCTGGGACGCGGCTGGCGGTTCGTTCACCAATGCCCTGTCGGCGATTGGGGCTACCGTTGCGCCTGACCTCAAGCGGCTGGTTGACTGGCTGGGCGACCTTGCCAGCGCCTTGGGCAATTTTGTACAGCAGCATCCGCAACTTACGGCGGCGCTGTTCAGAATGGCAGCCGGATTTGCCATCGCCGTAACGGCCATTGGCGCCCTATCGTTGGCAGCCGCTGCTGTACTCGGGCCCCTGGCGCTCATTCGGATGAGCTGCAGCGTACTGGGTATTAAGGTATTTAGCGCGTTCGGGCTGATTAAGAGCGCTATCGGCATCGTCGGTAACGGCGTGCTGTGGCTGGGGCGGCTGATGATGGCGAACCCCATTCTGGCTGTGATTGGCCTGATTGCTGCCGGTGCACTCTATATCTGGCAGAACTGGGATACGCTCGGGCCGAAATTTGCCGCGATGTGGGATGCTATCAGCATAAAAGTGAGCAGCATCTGGACAGCCATTCGCTCGTACATCAGCACTAAGTGGGATGAGATTGTGTCCGACGTGCAGGCGCTGCCCGCGCGCTTTCAGGAGGCGGGTTCAAAGATGATTGACGGCCTGCTGGCAGGCGTCAGCCAGAAGTGGGACGCACTGAAAAGCAAGCTTTCCTCACTCACCGACTACCTCCCGGACTTTCTGAAGCCCGGCGGTGATAAAACCGGCGCGTCGCTGATGCCACCCCGTCCGGCTGCGGTCAATACGGACGGTAAAGTGGTGCTGCCGCCAGGGGGATTCCCGCGCATGTACGACATCGGCGGTAATATCCCGTCCGGGCAGACGGGAATTGTCGGGGAGAACGGCCCGGAGCTGATTAACGGTCCGGTGAACGTGACCAGCCGCAGGCGTACCGCGCAACTGGCCGCCATGGCCGCACTGGCGCTGGGTGGAGCAGCTGCATCCGCTACTGCCGCACCGCTGCATCCCATGAGCCTGCCCGCACCGTCTGAGGCAGGTCGTGCAGGCAGTGGCAGCACGGCAGGGCAACCGGCCATTGTGATGCACGGGAAATACGATATTCACATTGTGCAGCAGGCGGGACAGAGCGCTAACGATTTACTGGACGAGCTGATGCGCAGGCTGGAAGCCAAAGAGCGTCAGGCGCAGGCCCGCGCCCGCAGCAGCTACCGCGACAGGGGAGGATTTGACGAATGATGATGACGCTGGGCATGTTCGTATTCATGCTGAAAACGGTCCCATATCAGGAGCTGCAGCTCCAGCGCAGCTGGCGCTTTCCGGCAAATAACCGTGTGGGTGTGCGCCCCTCTCTGCAGTTCCTGGGGCCGGACAATGACACCATTACGTTGTCCGGTGTGCTGCTGCCGGAGATTACCGGTGGCAGACTGTCGCTTTTTGCGCTGGAGCAGATTGCGGAGCTGGGCCGGGCGTGGCCGCTGATTGAGGGGAGCGGCACCATTTACGGCATGTACGTGATAGAGAGCCTGAGCCAGACCAAAGCGGAGTTCTTCAGCAGCGGCGTGTGCCGCCGCATTGATTTTACGCTCACGCTGAAGCGCACCGACGAATCGCTGGGTGAAATGTTTGGCAGCCTGAGCGATCAGCTTTCCGCCATGCAGAGCGCCGCGACCACTGCCGCCGGTAAAATAACCGCCGCAGCGGGAGGGCTTTTCTCATGATGGCAAATCAGTGGATTAACGGGCGGACAAAATCCCCCGCCTTCCGGCTGATGCTGGAAGGCGCAGACATTACGCAGAAGGTTGAAAAGCGGCTGCTGAGCCTGACGCTTACGGACAATCGAGGCTTTGAGGCGGACCAGCTGGACATCGAACTGGACGACGCCGACGGTCAGCTGAAGTTACCGCGACGGGGCGTGTCGCTCTCGCTGGCGCTGGGCTGGCAGGGTGAAGCGCTGTTTCCCAAAGGAACCTACACCGTTGATGAAATTGAACATACCGGGACTCCAGACCGTCTGGTGCTGCGTGCACGCAGCGCGGATTTCCGGCAGACGCTGAACACGAAGCGGGAGAAGTCCTGGCATAAAACCACCGTCGGCGAGATGGTGAAGGATATTGCCGGGCGGCACAAGCTGGCGGTGGCGCTGGGTCAGGACATAGCAAAAATGGACATTGACCACCTCGACCAGACCAACGAGTCAGACGCAAGTTTTCTGATGCGGCTGGCAAAACAGTGCGGTGCAATTGCGTGCGTGAAGAACGGCAGCCTGCTGTTTATCCGGCAGGGCCAGGGCAAGACTGCCAGCGGGAAAGCGCTGCCGGTAATTACGCTTCAGCGAAAAGACGGTGATGGCCACCGGTTCATACTGGCAGACCGTGACGCTTACACCGGTGTGATTGCGAGCTGGCTGCATACCCGAGAACCGGCCAAAAAGCCGCAGGCGAAAGTTAAGCGCAGGCCCAAAACCACGGCAAAGAAAAAAGAGCCGGAGGCGAAGCAGGGCGATTATCTAATCGGCACCGATGAGAACGTACTGGTTCTGGGCCGCACTTACGCGAACCGGACCAACGCCGAGCGTGCCGCTAAGATGCAGTGGGAGCGTCTGCAACGCGGCGTTGCATCTTTCTCCATCCAGCTGGCGCATGGCCGTGCAGATCTTTACACCGAAATGCCAGTAAAGGTCAGCGGATACAAGCATGTTATCGATGCAGGAGAATGGATTGTTACCACACTGACGCATAGCCTGAGCGCAGGCAGTGGTTACACGACGAGTATAGATTTAGAGGTGAAAATCGATTCAATTGAAATGCAATGACAAATATCTCAATTTGGTTATTATGTGCATTGAAATCACAAATGGGGTGGTTACTTAAATGATGAATTGTCCACTTTGCGGGAATGCCGCACATACTCGAAGCAGTTTTCAGGTGTCTAAAACGACCAAAGAACGTTACAACCAGTGCCAAAATATTAATTGCAGTTGTACATTCAAATCTCATGAGACTGTGGCAGAGATCATTATGAGTCCGGGGAACATCAAACCGGTCCCCCCTCACCCCGATCGGAGTTTGCAAGGTACTCTCTGGTTATAACTTCAAAATACATCCCCGCCTCGGCGGGTTTTTTTTTAGTAGGATAATATCTGCTGCCATTTTGCTGCCAATGGTAGATTCAAAAAACAAAAAAGCCACCTTTGAAGGTGGCTTAAATGAATGATTTTAATCACTAAATTTGGTGGCCCCTGCTGGGTTTGAACCAGCGACCAAGCGATTATGAGTCGCCTGCTCTAACCACTGAGCTAAGGGGCCAGCGGAGCGGGGATTATAAAGTATCTCGGAGGGGTGATCCAGCGTTCGCCAATCGGTTGGTGAAAATTAGAACAATCTCTGACTCCTTGATCTCCAAGCAAAAATCCCTATCCACCACCTAAGATCGCTCAATCAGCCCACAACCTCAGCAGGTTTTTGAGACAAGGGCATCCTTCCACCTCATCTCAATCACCACTCAAAACTCACAAATAGCGCGAAGCCGGTTTATTCAACGAGATATACGGCAGGATGGCGAAGCGCGCGCTCTCCATGCTCTGCCATAGTCCCAGATCTTCCACTGAAGGAATGGTGATCAGCTCGCCACTATCCATTCCGTGCAGCGCGGCTGCGACTAAATCCTCAACCTCCATCACGCTTTCTGGCGGTAGGTCATCAACCGATTTCCCCGAGCGCTCGAAGATCTCGGTACGGGTTAAGCCCGGCAATACCGCCTGAATACGCACGCCACTCTCCGCCAGCTCACGCTGCATATTGCGCGTCAGCGAGAGCACAAAGGCCTTACTGGCGTTGTACGCACCATTCGCCATTTCATTCACCAGCGCCAACACTGAAGCGATATTCACAATCGTTCCCGTACCACGACGGTGGAATGCTTGCGCGGCTGCATGTGCCAACTGCGTCAGCGCCACAATGTTTAACGTCAGCATGGTTTGTATTTGCGAGATATCACCCGCGACGAACTCGCCTTCAACTGCCATCCCGGCATTGTTCACCAGCATCGTAATCCGCTCGTTGTCCGCAAGGGTTTGCGCCACGCGTTGCAAATCTTCAGTGCGCGTCAGATCGGCCGCCAGCACACTCACTTCCACGCCGTGCGCGTCACGTAGCGACTGCGCCAGTTGGTTAAGACGCGATTCATCACGCGCCACCAGAATCAAATTGCTGCCGCGCGCGGCCAGCTGTTTCGCGTAAGTTGCACCAATGCCGCTGGATGCGCCGGTAATCAAAGCCAGTTGCTGTGTCATGGTCGGTTCCTGTAAATGATGGTTGTCATATCTGATGGAACTTAATATGACGATCATCATATTTTTCGTCAAGCTGGAATATGATGATCGTAATAATTACACTGATTGCCATTAACGATGAGCAGGATGGTGAGAGATGGAAAAGCTGAGCCACAAGGCGCGCACGCGGCAGCGTATACTGGATGAGGCAGCAGTGGTGATGCGTGAATGCGGCACTGAAGGCATTGGCGTAGCGGCGCTGATGAAGCGCGCGGGATTAACTCACGGCGGCTTCTACGCGCACTTTGATTCGCGGGAAGCGCTGGTTGAAGCGGTGATTGCCGAGATGTTTGCCGATTCGGCACAGCGCTTTGCCGCCATCACCCAACTCGAAGATCCAGCCGAGCGATTGACCCAACTGATCGACAACTATCTTTCTGAGCATCATCGCAACACGCCGGGAGAAGGCTGCCCGATGCCTGCGCTGGTGAGTGAGATTGCCCATCTGCCGATTGAAACACGCACGCTGTTCTCGCAACGTCGCGAGGCGGTGCTGCAACGGCTGGCGCAGGCACTCATCGAAATGCACCATCCGCAGGCTGATGATGTCGCCGCGAGTATGCTGGCCGAAATGGTCGGTGCGGTGGCGCTGGCGCGCGCCTGTCCGGATGATGAGGAAGCGCGCAATATGCTGGCGGTTAGCCGTCGCTCGGTGAAACAGCGCGCAGGATTGGAGAGTGCATGAGCGAGCACGATATTCAGGACATCATTGCACCGGATTTGCAGGTGCTGTTTTGCGGCATCAATCCGGGTAAGTCTTCGGCGCACACCGGCTTTCACTTTGCCCATCCCGGCAATCGCTTCTGGAAAGTGATCCATCAGGCCGGTTTTACCCGCGAATTGCTGAAACCGGAACAGGAGCAGCGGCTGCTGGAAACCGGTTGTGGCATCACTATGCTGGTTGAGCGTCCCACCATTCAGGCCAATGAGTTGGCGGGTAATGAGCTGCGCGATGGCGGGGCGCGTTTGCAGGAGAAGATCTTACGCTATCAGCCGCGTGCGCTGGCGGTGCTGGGTAAAGATGCGTTCCAGAAAGCGTTCCGACAACGCAAAGTGGAGTGGGGCGAGCAGCCGCAAACCTTGGGCGAAACGCGTTTGTGGGTGCTGCCCAATCCCAGCGGGTTGAACCGCGCGACGATAGAGGAGATGGCAACAGCTTATCGCCAACTTCATGATTGGTTACAGAATAACGCGTGAGCGTGCTCCGCTTAACGCGGCCCTAAAGTTGTTCAATTTGCGGTTTCTGACTAAACCCAAATCTTTATGGCAAATAAAGAGAGGGAAGATGAAACGCACAATCGCGTTAGCGGCGCTGCTGGTGATGGCGCAACAGACGGCACAGGCAGAGACGCTGAAAGTATTTAGCTCCGGTGGCATGTATCCGGTGATTGAGAGCCTGAAGCAGGATTATCAGCAGCAAACCGGCAATACCCTGCAGCTGGAAGCGGCGCCATCGATGGGCGATACGCCACAGGCGATCCCTAATCGTCTGAAACGTCAGGATAATGCCGATGTGCTGGTGATGGTCGATTACGCCATCAAACCGCTGGAGCAGGCCAAATTTGTGGATAGCAGCAGCCATCAGGTGCTGGCGCACTCTTATATCGCGATGGCGGTGAAGCAGGGCATGACGCCGCCGGATATTAGTACGGTGGCGAAATTCAAACAGGTCCTCACGGAAGCCTCCAGCATCGCGATATCAGACAGTGCCAGCGGCAAATATATTCAAGGCAAGATGCTGAGCAAGCTGGAGTTGGGGCCGAAGACCGCCAGCAAAGTGTCTGTGATCCCTGCCACACCAGTGGGTGAAGCGGTGGCACAAGGGAAAGCGGAGCTGGGCTTCCAGCAGAACAGTGAGCTGCAGGCGGTGAAGGGGATTACCATTGTCGGGCTGATTCCGCCAGCGGTGCAGCAGGATACGCTATACGGCGCGGTGATTACGCGTAGCACCCAGCAGAAGCAGGCAGCGGCGCAGTTTGTGAAGTATCTGCAGAGCGATAACGCGCGCAAAATGATGCAGGAAAAAGGGCTGACGCCGTTTTGAAGGCAATAAAAAACCCCGGCAAGCCGGGGTTTTTCGTCTTAACGAGGATTAATCGTCAAGGAAGCTACGCAGCACTTCGGAGCGGCTTGGGTGACGCAGCTTACGCAGCGCCTTGGCTTCGATCTGACGAATACGCTCACGGGTAACGTCAAACTGTTTGCCAACCTCTTCCAGCGTGTGGTCAGTGTTCATATCGATACCGAAACGCATACGCAGGACTTTCGCTTCACGTGCAGTCAGACCCGCCAGCACGTCGTGGGTGGCTGAACGCAGGCTTTCTGAGGTAGCAGAATCCAGCGGCAGCTCCAGCGTGGTGTCTTCGATAAAATCGCCCAGATGTGAATCTTCATCATCACCAATCGGCGTCTCCATAGAGATCGGCTCTTTAGCAATTTTCAGCACTTTGCGAATCTTATCTTCTGGCATCAGCATACGCTCAGCCAGCTCTTCCGGCGTTGGCTCACGGCCCATCTCTTGCAGCATCTGACGCGAAATACGGTTGAGCTTGTTGATGGTCTCAATCATATGCACCGGAATACGGATGGTACGTGCCTGGTCGGCGATAGAACGGGTGATAGCCTGACGAATCCACCAGGTCGCATAAGTTGAGAACTTATAACCACGACGGTATTCAAACTTATCAACCGCTTTCATCAGGCCGATGTTACCTTCCTGAATCAGATCGAGGAACTGCAGGCCACGGTTGGTGTATTTCTTCGCGATAGAAATAACCAGACGCAAGTTCGCTTCAACCATCTCTTTCTTCGCACGACGCGCTTTGGCTTCGCCGATCGACATGCGACGGTTGATGTCTTTAACCTGCTCGATGGTCAGGCCGGTCTCTTCTTCAATCTGCTGCAATTTCTGCAGTGAACGCGTCACATCATCTTCAACTTCAAGCAGTTTCTCTGACCAGGGTTTATTCATGGCCAGCGCCGCTTTGAACCAGCTTGGGCTGGTTTCATTGCCGGTGAACAGGGTGATGAAGTTCTTCTTCGGCATTTTGCAGATTTCAATACACAGCTTCATGATCAGGCGCTCTTGCGTACGCACGCGCTCCATCATGACGCGCATACTGTTCACCAGGTAGTCGAATTGCTTCGGTACCAGGCGGAACTGTTTGAACACTTCAGACAGGTTATTGATTTCTGCAACGGCATCAGCGTGGCTGCGGCCTTTAGCTTTGATTACGGTACGGGTAGTTTCGTACTGCGTGCGCAGATCGTTGAACTTCTCGCGCGCCAGTTCTGGATCGATGGAGTTATCATCGTCAGAGCTGTCGTCGTCGCCATCTTCGTCTTCTTCATCGTCGTCGTTACGGTCTTCTTCAGACAGTTCAGAACCCACGTGAGTGGCAGTTGGCGCGATATCTTCTTCCGCGTTCGGGTCAACAAAGCCGGTGATCAGGTCAGACAGGCGAGATTCGCCCGCTTCCACACGATCGTACTGATCGAGCAGATAGGTGATGGCTTCCGGGTATTCGGCAACTGAGCACTGAACCTGGTTGATACCGTCTTCGATACGCTTAGCGATGTCGATTTCGCCTTCGCGCGTCAGCAGCTCGACGGTACCCATTTCGCGCATATACATACGCACAGGGTCAGTAGTACGGCCAATTTCAGATTCAACGCTAGAGAGTACCTGCGCGGCAGCTTCTGCGGCATCTTCGTCAGTATCAGTACTGTTCTCATTCAGCATCAGATCATCGGCATCAGGTGCTTCTTCAACAACCTGAATACCCATGTCGTTAATCATCTGGATGATGTCTTCGATCTGATCGGAGTCGACGATATCTTCCGGCAGATGGTCATTGACCTCAGCATAGGTCAGATAGCCCTGCTCCTTACCACGGGTGACAAGCAGCTTAAGCTGTGACTGCGGGTTTTGCTCCATAAGACGGTATCCACACTTCTGTTAATTAGATTGGTGTCGGTCGGCAGCGAGCCAACTATAACAGTGAAGGCGTTGTTCTTTTGCCGCTGCCTTCAACGCGGCCAGGGTATCGACCCTTCATATATCGGCACTTAAGCCGCTTGAGTTCTTTCTTAGCGGGCCTGGCTTACTCGCCATTTTCGTCCCCGGCAGTGCTCGCAATCCTCACGTACTTCAGTACGCTCCGGTTGCTGCGCGCTGGCGGTAACGAAACTGGCTTCGACGCCGACGGCCCTCGTACGGTGTGCTTAAAAAAGCGAAAACCGTACACCCAAGTCAGAATGTGTGCTTTCACAGCCTTCACAGTTCTGACCCGGTAATAATCTTATTTTTTCGCTAATGCCTGGCTTAAGGCCCAGAACTCGCGGCGTTCGGCGGCGCTCAGGCCTTCGGTACGGTCGCGAGCGATAAGCGCTTCAAGGCGCTGTTCAAGGGCTGAGTCATAAAGACTCGCCAGTGAATCCTGGAACACGGCTTCTGCTTCTTCATCCACTATCATGTGGTTCCAGGTGGCCAGCGTTTCAAGGGGCTGGCTAAATTCTGTCCCGCGATATAACTCTAGTAGCTGTCCGGTCGTCAGGCCAGGATTCTCCGTACAACGACTGACTAACTCCACAAACAGCGGCAAACCCGCCATTTTTGACTGCTCAAGCCCGTCCAGCGTAGGAACGATGGCGGCAAATTGCGGATTCTGCACCAGTAACGCAATCAACACGCGCATGGTGGTGCGCTTCAACGGGGGAGCCGTTGGCGCAGTGCCGCTTTCTGCCTGCTTTGGCATCAGCTTGTCTAACTGGTTATCGTCCAGAATGCCGAGTTTATTACCCAGATTCTGACGCATATAAATGCGTAAAGTTTCACCGGGGATCTGGCTAATCAACGGCAGCGCCAGCGTGGCCAGCTTGGTTTTACCGTCACGCGTGCTCAGATCGACCTGCGGCATCAGGCTGTCGAATAAAAACGTGGAGAGCGGTAAAGCCTGCTCCATCCGCGCTTCAAACGCCTCTTTGCCTTCTTTACGCACCAGCGTGTCCGGGTCCTCGCCATCTGGCAAAAACATAAAGCGTAGCTGACGACCGTCATTCATGTAAGGCAATGCGGTTTCCAGTGCACGCCATGCGGCTTCGCGCCCCGCGCGGTCACCGTCGTAACAGCAAATCACCGTGTCGGTAGAGCGGAACAGCAGCTGAATGTGCTCAGCGGTGGTCGAGGTGCCCAGCGAGGCAACGGCATAATCAATGCCAAATTGCGCCAGCGCCACCACGTCCATATAGCCTTCTACAACCAGTAAACGCGCTGGCTGCGGATGATTCTTTTGCGCTTCATACAGGCCATATAGCTGACGGCCTTTATGGAAAATCGGTGTTTCCGGCGAGTTAAGGTACTTCGGCGTATCGTTGCCCAGTACACGTCCACCAAAGCCAATGACGCGCCCACGCTTATCGCGAATCGGGAACATCACGCGATCGCGGAAACGATCATAAGTGCGGCCGGAATCGTTACTGACCAGCATGCCCGCTTCCATCAAGGATTCGCGGTCCTCTTTCTGCTGACCAAAACGTTTCAGCACGTTATCCCAGCCTGCTGGCGCATAACCAATCGCGAAGTGATCGATCACTTGCTGGCTGAGACCGCGTGTGGCGAGATAATTTTGTGCAGATGTCGCTTGCGGGTTACGCAGGCTTTGCTGATAGAAACCGTCGAGGCCTTCCAGCAGCTGATACAGACTTTGACGCTGATGACGCTCCATCGGGCTGGGGCCGTTGCCCGCTTCATACGGCACTTCTAAGCCGTGTTGCGTGGCCAGCTCCTCAACGCTTTCAACGAAATCCAGACGATCGTGATTCATCAGGAAGTCGATGGCGTTACCCTTGGCGCCACAGCCGAAGCAGTAATAAAACTGCTTCTCACCGCTTACGGTGAAAGAGGGGGTTTTCTCGTTATGAAAAGGACAGCACGCGTGATAGTTCTTACCCTGCTTTTTCAGCTTAACGCGGGCATCGATAAGATCCACGATATCCGTGCGGGCAAGTAAGTCATTGATAAATACGCGTGGAATTCGTCCAGCCATAAGCCCCGGTTTTTCAGCTCATAAACGGCAACAAGCCGCGCTTCCTTTCGGAAAGCACGGCCTCTTACTTGACTCTGTCTGCGTTTAACACGCGGCGGAAGCGAACTTCCGAAAGAAATTAGTACAGACGAGTGCGGCGTGCGTTTTCGCGAGCCAGTTTCTTGGCGTGACGCTTAACAGCAGACGCTTTAGCGCGCTTACGCTCAGTCGTTGGTTTTTCATAAAACTCACGACGACGAACTTCCGCCAGAACACCTGCTTTCTCGCAAGAACGCTTGAAGCGACGCAGTGCTACGTCGAAAGGCTCGTTTTCACGTACTTTAATTACCGGCATGTAACTCTTACCTCGATAAATTCGGTTTTGCTGCTGACTGCGGCGCCAGCACTTTTAAAATGGTGCAGCATTTTACTCCAGCCGTAGCCGAGTTGTAAAGCACCATGAACAATTTAGAACCAACAGAGACATATGCCATCGCGGCTGCCGGTTTTTTCAGGCCGTGGAGTATAGCGCACTCTTTGTGCGACAGAAAAACACTTTTTCCTGGCAAAGTCGTCCAGCGTGTGATTCGCCTGTGCTACACTGCGCGCCGCAAGAAGAGGGTGATAAAAGCTATGCGAGTTCTGGGTATTGAAACGTCCTGCGATGAAACCGGCATCGCGATTTATGACGATGCGTCCGGTCTGTTGGCGAATCAATTATATAGCCAGGTCAAACTGCACGCTGATTACGGTGGTGTGGTGCCCGAACTGGCCTCACGTGACCACGTGCGTAAAACCGTTCCGCTGATTCAGGCTGCGCTGAAAGAAGCCGGATTAGCCGCAAAAGACATTGATGCCGTGGCCTATACCGCCGGTCCAGGTTTGGTTGGTGCGCTATTAGTCGGGGCGACTGTCGGCCGTGCGCTGGCGTTTGCGTGGAATGTGCCTGCGGTGCCTGTGCATCATATGGAAGGCCATCTGCTGGCGCCGATGCTGGAAGACAATCCACCGGAATTCCCGTTTGTGGCATTGCTGGTTTCGGGTGGTCACACGCAGTTGATCAGCGTCACGGGTGTTGGTGAATACACTTTGCTGGGTGAATCGATTGACGATGCGGCTGGCGAAGCTTTCGATAAAACCGCCAAACTGCTCGGTCTGGATTATCCGGGCGGGCCGATGCTGTCACGCATGGCGCAGCAGGGCACGCCGGGTCGCTTCAAATTCCCGCGCCCGATGACCGATCGCCCAGGGCTGGATTTCAGCTTCTCGGGTCTGAAAACCTTCGCCGCCAACACCATTCGTGAACATAACGGAGATGAGCAGGCGCGTGCCGATATCGCCCGTGCGTTTGAGGATGCAGTGGTGGATACGCTGATGATCAAATGCAAACGCGCGCTGGAGCAGACCGGCTTTAAACGCCTGGTGATTGCCGGTGGTGTCAGCGCCAACCGTACGCTGCGTGAGCGTATGGCCGAGATGATGCAAAAGCGCGGTGGCGAGGTGTTTTATGCACGCCCGGAGTTCTGTACTGATAACGGCGCGATGATTGCCTACGCTGGCATGGTGCGGCTGAAAGGTGGCACACGCGGTGGATTGGGCGTCAGCGTCCGGCCACGTTGGCCACTGGCCGAATTGCCCGCTATCTAAAACGAAAAAACCGGCATCGCGCCGGTTTTTTTATTTCTTCTTTTTCCGCTTCCAGATCTTATTTTCCTGCCCGCGCCACAGGCGCTGGATGTTGTCGTGATGACGCAACAGAATCAAACAGGAGAGCATCGAAACCGGGAAGGTAAACTGCGGTTTGAACCACCACACGTAGAACGGGGCAATCAGCGCACTGACAATCGCGCCCAGCGAGGAGTAGCCGCTCAGCAGCACCGTCAGCAGCCAGGTGCCGGTCATCAATCCCGTCAAATCCCAGCCAATGGGTGCAATCGCACCGAACGCCGTCGCCACACCTTTACCGCCACGAAAACGAAAGAATACCGGATAGATATGGCCGAGACAGGCGGCAATCGCGGTTAAGCCGAGATACATCGGCGTGACGTGCAGCAGATAGGCGATCCACACCGGAATCATCCCTTTTGCCACATCGAAGATCAGTACCGCAGCCGCAGCGGCTTTGCCACCAATGCGCAACACGTTGGTCGCACCTGGGTTGCCGGAGCCGGCGGTACGCGGATCGGGTAAACGCGCGAGTTTACAAACCAGGATCGCACTGGAAATCGAGCCGCAAAGATACGCGAAAATAATCATACCAAGCGCGATAGCACTCATAGCCTCGTACCGTTCCTTTTGGGTCGTTTTGTTCTCGATAAGCGTGGATAATACGCATAATCCGCCGGAAGTGGTATCCGGCTTAGCCAAAAACAGAGACTGACATCATGGATATCGTATTTATAGAACAACTCACCGTGTTCACCACCATTGGCGTTTACGACTGGGAACAGGGCATGCAGCAGAAGCTGGTGCTCGATGTCGAAATGGCGTGGGACAACCGTCGTGCTGCGGTGAGTGACGATGTGAACGACTGTCTGAGCTACGCCGATGTCACCGAGGTTATCCTCAATCATCTGCAGGGCCAGCGCTTTGCCCTGGTCGAACGCGTGGCGGAAGAAATTGCCGATCTGTTGATGAATCGTTTCAAAACGCCCGGTGTACGCATCAAGGTCGGGAAACCTGGCGCGGTGGCCCAGGCAGCGACCGTTGGCGTGCGTATCGAGCGCGGGACTATTCCTAAATAAATCATCCGTGATTGCCATCACAATGAAACCAAACCAAATTATGGTGTGTCTCACTTGAGGCCGTTGCGCTAACGGACGCGAAGTTGCCGATTTTCTTAAGGTTTCCTTCAGCGTGGCGCAGGCATAATTTTAGGCGGTAGCACCTTGCGACCGCCTTTTTACTGTTTAAAACGGATAGAGGAAAAATTTTGATGGCAGATATTCACCAGCTTTGGGTTGCTGCAATCCTGGGGGTTGTGGAAGGCCTCACGGAATTCCTGCCGGTCTCTTCTACGGGCCATATGATCATCGTTGGCCATCTGTTGGGCTTCGAGGGCGATAAAGCTGAAACCTTTGAAGTCGTCATTCAGCTGGGTTCAATTTTAGCGGTAGTGGTGATGTTCTGGCGTCGCCTGTTCGGACTGATTGGTATTCACTTCGGTAAAGAGCCGCATGAAGGCACTGGAACCGGGAAACTGACCCTGATTCACATTTTGTTAGGTATGGTTCCGGCGGTGGTGATTGGCTTGCTGCTGCACGATCAAATCAAAAGCCTGTTTAATCCGATTAACGTGATGTACGCACTGGTCGTCGGCGGCGTGTTGCTGTTGGTGGCTGAGTACTTCAAACCTAAACAGCCTAAAGCGGTAGGTATCGATGATATCACTTACCGCCAGGCGTTTATGATTGGTTGCTTCCAGTGTCTGGCGCTGTGGCCGGGCTTCTCGCGCTCGGGTGCCACCATTTCTGGCGGTATGCTGATGGGCGTGAGCCGTTATGCTGCATCAGAGTTCTCATTCATCCTTGCGGTGCCGATGATGATTGGTGCCACCGGATTGGATCTCTACAAGAGCATGGGCTTCCTGACAATGCAGGATTTCCCAATGTTTGCCGTCGGCTTCGTGACCGCCTTTATCGTGGCTCTGCTGGCGATCAAAGTGTTCCTGAAACTGATTAAGCGTATCTCGTTTGTTTCGTTCGCTATCTATCGCTTTATTGTGGCGGCGGCGGTTTACGCCATCTTCATGTAAGCGCGGCGTGCGGCCGGTTATGCTGGCCGCACGTTGATCAACCCATCCTGCACTGCCATCACCCGACGACGCGTCAACTCTTCCCGCACGGCTGGTCCTTTAAAACCTTCTGCGACCACATCCTTCGTTGGTACCGCCTGAGCCAGCGCAAACGCCTGACGCAGATAATCGCCTTGTGGATAGGCCATGCTTTCCATTCCGGTGCGACCACGCGCATCGGCTTCGCTGGTCAGTGCCATCTTCTCTACGCGATCGGGCTTGCGCCATGCATCAATGCGATCGAACAGGGCAACCAGTGATTCCGCCGACTGGCGTTCAATGGTGTGGACGATATCGTGGAATTCGGTGACGATTAGCGCCAGATCGCGCACCTGATTGGGCACGCGCAGCCGCTGGCACAGCGCTTCGACAATCGGCACACCGGCTAAACCGTGGCCATGATGGCTCGGCCATTTTTCCGGCGGCGTCAGTGCTTTACCGACATCATGGAACAGCGTGGCAAAGCGCACATCCAATTCCTCTGACAGTGCGGCAGACATCGTCAGCGTCATTAACGCGTGCACGCCGGTATCAATTTCGGGATGCCATTTGATCGGCGCCGGAATGCCGTACAGGTTATCCAGCTCCGGGAACAGCACCTGCAATGCGTCGCAGTCACGCAATACCTGAAAATAGACCTGCGGATTGCGGGTCAGCAGAGCCTTCTCGGTCTCTTTCCACACGCGTTCGGCCGTGAGGTCAGCTAACTCGCCGCTCTCCGCCATCTCACGCATTAAGGCCTGCGTTTCATCCGCGACACGGAAATTGAGGTGGGCAAAACGGGCAGCGAAACGCGCCACGCGCAGCACGCGCAGTGGATCTTCGTTAAAAGCGGATGAGACATGGCGCAGGGTGCGTTTCGCCAAATCCTGCTGTCCGCGATAAGGGTCGATTAAGCTGCCGTCGCCGGCCTGCGCAATGGCATTGATGGTGAGATCACGGCGCTGCAAATCCTGCTCCAGCGTCACGTCTGGGGCGAATTGTGTGACAAAACCGGTGTAGCCTTTGCCATTTTTGCGTTCGGTACGCGCCAGTGCATACTCTTCACGACTGCGTGGGTGCAAAAAAACCGGAAAATCCCGGCCCACCTGCTGATAACCTTGTGCCAGCATCGCTTCAGGTGTGGCACCGACCACCACCCAATCTCTATCTTTTACCGGCAAACGCAGTAAGGCATCACGCACCGCGCCACCGACCAGAAACGTCTTCACTCAACCACTCCAGAGGCAATGTATTCTGCGCGCCGTGCACGCATGTTGCGTTATTGTTGCATACTTTGGCTAAATATCGGGCACGCCAAAAGGGGCATCTTACGATCCCCTTGAAGAAAAGAACAAATCGGCGTGGCGGTTTTAGTTCATCCAGCGATCGTTTTTCTTGCGGCGCGGCACCATGTGCGGCAGCACCAAACCAAGCAGTAAGCCAACACCTAACACGCCGCCGCCATACATAAACCACTGCATGATGATGGTGCGCTGTTTGTCATCCAACTGGACGTTCGCGGCGCTGACTTTTTTCTGCGCGACAATCAGCTCATTTTTCAGCTTTTGATTTTCCGCTTTCAGGCCGTCAATGGTGCCGTCGCTGTTCGCCACTTTACTCTGCATTTCAGAAGTACGCTGATTCCAGCTGTTGTCGATATTCGCCAGCTTAGCGGTGAGATCTTTGACCTGTTGCTCCAGCTGCGGCACGCGAGTGCGCAGGCTCGGTTCGGCACTCAACTGGGACAGTGGGATCCAGTTGGTTTTCCCTTCGGCATCACGAATCTGGCCATATTGGGAATCGTTGTTGACCTGCAACAGGGTGACTTCCTCTCCGGCATTCAGCTTGCCAATCAGGCGATATTGATCGCCCGGGCCGCTGCGTACCCAAGTGGATAATTCATCGGAGATATAACGCTTTTCGTCAGCAGCATGAACGGGGGCGATGGCGCTAAATGCCAGCAAAGAAAGGGCAGCAAGTGTGATTTTTTTCATTCGATGTCGTTTTTTCTTAATGGCGTAAAATTACCGGCACAGTCTGGAGACGCTTCTCAAAAATCTGAATGAGAACTATCCTGGTCTCAATCTGGTGCGAAAAGGGTCGTAAAAGCAAAAGAAAGCGGAGACAGCGGGCTTCCGGTGCATTACTCTTCGCCAGATTAAACTCGTAAGTGCCAGCAGCGTATTGAATAAAAAATTATGACCATCGAAATCGAATTAAAGTTCATTGCCACACCACAAACCGCCGAAAAACTCGGTGAAACCCTTGCCGCGTGGCCACATCAGCACTTCGCCGCACGCGAGCTGACCAACATCTATTTTGAGACCGATGACAATCAGCTACGTCGTTGGGATATGGGCCTGCGCATCCGCGGTGTCGATCAGCGTTATGAGATGACGCTGAAGGCCGCCGGCAAAACCGTGGGCGGTCTGCATCAGCGCCCGGAATATAACGTCGACCTCACCGAGCCAACGCTGGATATCGCCCAGCTGCCGGCTGAAATCTGGCCAGAAGGCACCGATGTGGCGGCATTACAGCAGCGCCTGCAACCGCTGTTCAGCACCCATTTCCAGCGTGAAGCCTGGCTGGTGCAGTATGGTGAGAGCGAAATTGAAGTGGCGTTTGATCGCGGAGACGTTGCCGCAGGTGAATTGAGCGAGCCGCTGTACGAAGTGGAGCTGGAGCTGAAAAGCGGCCAGCGCGCCGACATGCTGAAGTTCGCTGAAGCCTTGATCACCGCAGGCGGCCTGCGCCTGGGCAGCTTGAGCAAAGCCGCGCGCGGTTATCAGCTGGCTCAGGGCAATCCTGCCCGTCCGCTGCGTGCATTAGCGCTACAAAAAATCGGCGCTAAAGCCACGGTAGAGCAGGGCATGATCAACGCGATGACCGCCGGTCTTAACCAGTGGCAGTACCATGAAGAAGTGTGGCTGCGTGGAAATGCCGATGCCAAAGAAGCGGTTATGGATGCGCTGGAAACCCTGCGACAGGCGTTCTCGCTATTTGGTGCGCTGGTGCCGCGCAAGGCGAGCAGCGATCTGCGTCAGAAGCTGACGCGTCTCGATGAGCTGTTAGCAGATGCAGAAATTGATGCGGAAACCGCCTGTTTTTCTACGGTCTCTGTTGATGCCCAGTTAGCACTTACTCACTGGCTGGTGGAATCACAATGGCAGAACTGGCTGGATGATAAGAGCAAAAGCAAGCTGCAAGGTTCGTTCAAACGCTTCAGCGATATCATGCTCAGCCGTATTGCTGCCGATCTGCGTGAGACCTTTGTCGACGTGCAGCTGTTTAACGAATTTCAGGACAAATCCACGCGCCTGAATCGCCAGCTTTTAGCGGTGCATCTGCTGGCAGGGGCTTATCCAGCGGAAGAGGTGAATGTCTGGCTGGCAGGCTGGCAGGAGCTGCAGCATGCGATTCGCATCCAGCAGGAGCGCGGGTTGATTCAACTGGTTAATCTGGCCATTCGGCCATCGCCGTTCTGGCTGAATAGCGGAGTGAAACGCTAAGTCGGACGCACAATCGAATCAGGGAGGGAAGATGTTGTTACCGTTACCGGCGCTGATGCAGGCGCAGTTAGCTATCGTGGCCGAGCGCCTGAATATGCCGCCTTCCGCCTTTACGGCAGAGCAGGCGGGCGCGCTGACCTTTAGTGACTTTATCGTTGATAACCTGCAGCAGCATCCGGAGTGGTGGCAACAGCTCCAGCAGCAACCGCCTCTACCAGATGAGTGGCAACACTACAGTGCCTGGCTAAATCAGGCGCTGGCGGGCGTGGAAAATGAAACTTCCCTGATGCGCGAACTGCGCCTGTTCCGCCGCCATATGTTGGTGCGTATAGCGTGGATGCAGGCGCTGCAACACGCCAGTACCGAACAGAGCCTGACGCAACTCAGCACGCTGGCGGAGGTCCTCATCGCCGCTGCACGTGACTGGGTGTGGCAGGATTGCAGCCGCGATTTTGGCACACCTTGCAATGAAGCCGGTGAAGCGCAGCCCATGCTGATCCTCGGTATGGGCAAGCTGGGCGGCGGCGAACTCAACTTCTCTTCCGATATCGACCTGATTTTTGCCTGGCCGGAAAACGGTGTGACGCAAGGCGGCCGTCGTGAACTCGATAACGCTCAATTCTTTACCCGCATGGGTCAGCGCCTGATCAAAGTGCTGGATCAGCCTACCGTGGATGGTTTCGTCTATCGCGTGGATATGCGTCTGCGCCCGTTTGGTGACAGTGGCCCGCTGGTGCTGAGCTTTGCTGCGCTGGAAGACTATTATCAGGAGCAGGGTCGCGACTGGGAGCGTTACGCGATGGTCAAAGCGCGCCTGATGGGCGACGACCAGGGCCACTGGAGCCAGGAACTGCAGCAGATGCTGCGTCCGTTCGTCTATCGCCGCTACATCGATTTCAGTGTGATTCAGTCGCTGCGCAACATGAAAGGCATGATTGCCCGTGAAGTGCGCCGTCGTGGCCTGAAAGACAACATCAAACTCGGCGCGGGTGGCATTCGCGAAACCGAATTTATCGTGCAGGTGTTCCAGCTCATTCGTGGTGGACGTGAGCGCTCACTTCAGCTCCGTTCCCTGCTGCCAACGCTGCAGGCCATCGGTGAACTGGCTTTGCTGAGTACGGCGCAGGTGGAACATTTGCGTGAGGCCTATCTGTTCCTGCGTCGTCTGGAAAATCTGCTGCAAAGCATCAACGATGAGCAAACGCAAACGCTGCCGGAAAACCCACTCGATCGCCAGCGTTTAGCCTGGGCGATGGGCGCGGCGGACTGGGATGCGCTGATGGTGCAGCTTGAGCAGCAGATGGCAGGCGTGCGCAGTATCTTTGATGAACTGATTGGTGATGATGCGCCAGACGTTGACGATCAACCGCAGCTGGCTGAATTTGCTGGTTTGTGGCAGGACACGCTGGAGGAGAGCGATCTCATTCCTGCTGTGCCGCAGCTGAACGAAGCGCAACGTCATGCGCTGTACGAATCGCTCAACAGTTTCCGCCAGGATGTCAGCCGTCGCACCATCGGGCCGCGTGGGCGTTTAGCGCTTGATCAACTGATGCCGCGCCTGTTGAGTGAAGTCTGTCCACGCGAAGATGCCGATGTGGTACTGGGTCGCCTGACGCCGCTACTGCTCGGTGTGTTAACCCGCAGCACTTATCTGGAGCTGCTGACGGAATACCACGGCGCACTTCGTCATCTGATCCGCCTGTGTGCCGCCTCGCCGATGGTCGCCAGCCAGCTGGCACGTTATCCGCTGTTGCTGGATGAACTGCTCGATCCCGCCACGCTGTACCAGCCGACAGCCACCGATGCGTATCGCGATGAATTGCGCCAGTATCTGCTGCGCATTCCTACCGATGATGAAGAACAGCAGCTGGAAGCGCTGCGACAGTTCAAGCAGGCGCAGCATCTGCGCATTGCCGCTGCCGATATCGCTGAAACGCTGCCGGTGATGAAAGTGAGCGATCACTTAACCTGGCTAGCGGAAGCCATTATCGAATCGGTGGTGCAGCAAGCGTGGCAAATGATGGTGCAGCGCTATGGTCGTCCTTCGCACCTCACCAGCGACAGCGAGCGCGGTTTTGCTGTGGTTGGCTATGGCAAATTGGGTGGCTGGGAGCTGGGTTACAGCTCGGATCTGGATTTAGTGTTCCTGCATGATTGTCCGGATGATGCGGAAACCGATGGCGAACGCGTGATTGATGGCCGCCAGTTTTACCTGCGGCTGGCGCAGCGCGTGATGCATCTGTTCAGCACGCGCACCTCCTCAGGCATCTTGTATGAAGTCGATGCGCGGCTGCGTCCGTCTGGCGCGGCGGGCATGCTGGTGAGTACCTTTGCCGCCTTCGATGATTATCAGCGTAATGAAGCCTGGACCTGGGAACATCAGGCGCTGGTGCGTGCGCGTATTGTGTTTGGTGAGACGTCGCTCTGCGATCGCTTCAATGACCTCCGTCGCGGCATTCTTTGCCTGCCGCGTGAGCGTCCTGCACTGCAAAAAGAAGTGCGTGAAATGCGCGAGAAAATGCGTGCCCACCTCAGCAACAAACACAAAGGACGCTGGGAGATCAAAACTGATGAAGGCGGCATCACCGATATTGAATTCATCGCGCAATATCTTGTCTTAGGCTACGCGGCAGAGCAGCCTGCGTTGACGCGCTGGTCAGACAATGTGCGTATTTTTGAGCTGATGGCGCGTCAGGAGATCATGGATGCAGAAGAAGCGCAGGCGCTGACTCACGCGTATGTCACGCTGCGTGATGCATTGCACCATCTCGCATTGCAGGAGCTGCCGGGGCACGTCGCACCGGAATCTTTTGCTACTGAGCGGGCTGCCGTGCATCGCAGTTGGCAACGCTGGCTGGCTGCCACCGAATCTGATAGCGCGGAAGCGTAAAATAACGCTTCGCCCTTAGTGACCCGGCCTACAGGAAGGCGCGCAGCCCACGCACCTGTGGCTCGAAGTCTCATCGGGGTATGTTATTATCCGCGCATAATTTTGACCGTAGTCTGGAGTCTTTGGAATGAAAGTAACACTGCCCGCTTTTGGCAAAGCCGCTGTGCTGGTTGTTGGCGATGTCATGTTAGATCGCTACTGGTATGGCCCAACCAGCCGTATCTCGCCTGAAGCCCCGGTACCGGTGGTGAAAGTCGATACCATCGAAGAGCGTCCAGGCGGCGCGGCCAACGTGGCAATGAACATTGCTGCACTGGGTGCTGGCTCGCGTTTGATTGGCCTGACCGGTGAAGATGATGCGGCACGTGTGCTGAGTGAGACGCTGGAAAAGGTCAAAGTCGATTGTGATTTTGTCGCGGTGAAAAGCCATCCGACCATTACCAAACTGCGCGTGCTTTCGCGTAATCAGCAGCTGATTCGCCTCGATTTTGAAGAAGGTTTCGAGCAGGTTGATCCGCAGCCTATTCACGATCGTATGCGCCAATCGCTGGCGCAAGCGGGTGCGTTAGTGCTGTCAGATTACGCCAAAGGCGCGTTGAGCAGCGTGCAAACCATGATTCAGCTGGCGCGTGAAGCCAACGTGCCGGTGTTGATCGATCCGAAAGGCACCGATTTCGAGCGCTATCGTGGCGCGACTCTGCTGACGCCTAACCTGTCTGAATTCGAAGCCGTAGTGGGTAAATGCAAAACCGTAGAAGAGATTGTCAGCCGCGGCATGCAGCTGATCGCTGATTATGATCTCTCTGCGCTGCTGGTCACCCGTTCTGAGAACGGCATGACGCTGCTGCAACCAGGCAAAGCGCCAGTGCATTTACCAACGCAAGCGCAGGAAGTGTATGACGTCACCGGCGCAGGCGATACGGTGATTGGCGTGCTGGCCGCCGTGCTGGCAGCAGGCGATAGCCTGGAAGAAGCCTGTTTCCTCGCCAATGCGGCAGCCGGCGTGGTGGTCGGTAAACTCGGTACGTCCACCGTGAGCACCGTTGAGCTGGAAAATGCGATTCACGCCCGTCCGGATAGCGGATTTGGTGTGATGACCGAAGCTGAACTAAAAGCGGCTGTGGCGCTGGCGCGTCAGCGCGGTGAAAAAGTGGTGATGACTAACGGCGTGTTCGACATCCTGCATGCGGGCCACGTTTCTTATCTGGCCAACGCTCGTAAGCTGGGCGATCGCCTGATTGTGGCGGTGAACAGCGATGCTTCTACCAAACGTCTGAAAGGTGAAACCCGTCCGGTTAACCCGCAGGAAAACCGCATGATCGTGCTCGGTGCGCTGGAAGCAGTGGATTGGGTGGTGCTGTTTGAAGAAGATACGCCACAGCGTTTGATCGCGGGTGTGTTACCGGATCTGCTGGTGAAGGGCGGCGATTATAAGCCGGAAGATATCGCGGGCAGTAAAGAGGTTTGGGCCAACGGCGGTGACGTGCGCGTGCTGAACTTTGAAGACGGTATCTCCACCACTAACATCATCAAGACGATTCGCAGCCACTCATGATGAGCATTGAGATCCCAGAAGATTCGCTGTCATCAAAAGCGAGCACTGGGGTTTTCAATGATTCGCAGCCACTCACGCGAGCACTAAGATTCCAGATGATTCGCTATCACTAACGGCGAGCGAAGAAGCAAGCGTATTCTGACTAAACAGGCGGCCTAATGGCCGCCTGTTGTTGTCTGCGAGCAATGTAAGCTCAGCGAGTGTTTTCGAGCAATATACGCCGCCGAGTCAGCGAATTACTGCGGAGTGTCGATCTTACCCGCCGGGTCCGGTGTCACCACCGCAGGTGCCGGTGCAGCAGGGCTCTCACTTTCCAGTTTCGCCAGGCGCTGTTCCAGTGCCGCCAGCTTCTCACGCGTGCGCAGCAGTACCTGCGTCTGCACATCAAACTCTTCACGATTCACCAAATCCATGCGGGTTAACTGCGCCTGCAGCACCTGACGAATTTTCTTTTCGACATCGTCGCCAAAGTCGCGAATCCCTTTTGGCATGGCTTCATGGACCTGGCGAGCCAGTTGTTCAATTTTTTTCGTGTCGATCATGATGATTTCCTGGTTGCGGTGGCTGATAACAGCACGTGTTCCGACTCAACAAAGGTTAAGTGTAATGCCTGAAACGAAAAGGTTAAACCTGAATTCCGCATCGCAGTAAATGCAAAAGCATTTGCGCTTTTGTCGATTGCCCGTCCAGATGATTGGCGTTATAGTGACCTCGCTTATTCTCAGGGCGGGGCGAAATTCCCCACCGGCGGTAAATCAGCTTCGGCTGAAAGCCCGCGAGCGCTTTCACTGCAAAGTGAAAGGTCAGCAGATCCGGTGTAATTCCGGGGCCGACGGTTAGAGTCCGGATGGGAGAGGGTAACGACATCAGCCGGGCTTAGGCCCGCGTCACGTTTTTGCCATGTGTATTATTTGCGCACTCCTAAGCACGCCCTGGTTCTGGTAACTCATATATTTTTTATAAGGTTTTTTACCATGAATCAGACGCTTCTTTCTGAATTTGGCACGCCGGAACAGCGTGTAGAACGCGCCATCGATGCGCTGCGCAACGGTCGCGGTGTGATGGTGCTCGACGATGAAAATCGTGAAAACGAAGGTGACATGATCTTTGCCGCCGAAACCATGACCGTAGAGCAAATGGCATTAACCATTCGCCACGGCAGCGGCATTGTCTGCTTGTGCATTACTGAAGAACGCCGCCAGCAGTTGGATCTGCCGATGATGGTAGAAACCAACACCAGCTCTTATGGCACCGGCTTTACCGTCACCATTGAAGCAGCGGAAGGTGTCACCACCGGTGTTTCTGCCGCTGACCGCGTCACCACCATTCGTGCCGCTGTGGCAGATGGCGCGAAGCCGAGCGATCTCAACCGTCCAGGCCATGTTTTCCCGCTGCGCGCGCGCGAAGGCGGTGTGCTGACGCGTGGTGGTCACACTGAAGCCACCATCGATTTGGTGACATTAGCAGGCTTCAAACCCGCCGGTGTGCTGTGTGAATTGACCAATGACGACGGCAGCATGGCGCATGCGCCAGAAGCGATTGTGTTTGCCAAACAACACGATATGCCGGTCGTAACGATTGAAGATCTGGTGGCTTATCGCCGCGAGCGTGAAACGCGCCAGGCAAGTTAAGCCTCAGTTATCGTCATCAAAAGATCCGCGGTTTTTACAGGCTGCGGATTTTTTTTCGCGCGAAAGTGCACCTTTAATCCTCATCTTCACCGCCCAACCACTACGCAAATTCTTATTCAAATTCTCTGATAGAGATCATCACAGTTATCAGCGTTAATCCCGGCACGAAAGCGCGTATCGTAGCGGCTAATAAAGCGACACTTTCGTCAGAGGAACCATCATGAGCCACAACCGTATGCCCGCCCTGTTTTTAGGTCACGGCAGCCCGATGAACGTACTGGAAGACAATACCTATACCCGCGCATGGCAGCATCTGGGTGCAACATTGCCACGTCCGCGCGCCATTCTCGCGGTGTCGGCACACTGGTACACACGCGGTACGGCGGTAACGGCCATGCATAATCCTCGCACCATCCATGATTTTGGTGGCTTCCCGCAGGCGCTGTTTGATGTGCGTTATCCGGCTCCGGGCTCGCCAGAGCTGGCACAGCAAGTGATCGAACTGCTGGCACCGATTGACGTCCATGCCGACCAGGAATGGGGATTTGATCACGGCTCATGGGGCGTGCTGGCAAAAATGTATCCGCAAGCCGATATACCGGTGGTGCAGTTAAGTATCGATGGGACGCAATCGGCGCAATGGCACTTCGAATTAGGTCGCAAACTGGCGTCGCTGCGTGACGAAGGCGTGATGATCGTCGCCAGCGGTAACGTGGTGCATAACCTGCGGATGCTGCGCTGGCAGGGTGCCGCCACAAGCTATCCGTGGGCTGAAAGCTTCAATGAATTTGTGCGTGAGAATTTGAGCTTTGCCGGTGAAGCAGCAGATCATCCGTTGGTGAATTATTTGCAGCACGAAGGTGCAGAGATGTCCAACCCAACGCCAGAACACTATCTGCCGTTGCTGTATATCCTCGGCGCGCGTGCAGCTGAGGAGTCGATCAGCATTCCGGTGGAAGGGATGGAGATGGGCGCTATCAGTATGCTTTCGGTGCAGGTCAGCTAATGCACTGGCCGCCCGTGTCTGACGGGCGGCACAGCATTTATTCGATAAAGGTATGCGGGTAGAAGCGTGACAGATCCTGAGTGATCAGCGCGCGATCTTCACGAATGCCGATACCAGCAGGTTGATCGTCAATCAGCCAGCTACCGATCAAGGTGTAGCTGTCGCCGAACTTCGGCAACGGATGGAATTGCTGGATGATCATTCCCTCTTCGCCGTACGGGCCTTCAGCACGGGCGATCTCCTGGCCGTTTTCAATGATGCGAATATTGGCGCCTTCACGTGAAAACAGCGGTTTCACCACGTACTTGTCCATCTGCGGGGCATTTTTGTCGTCGGCAAAGTAGGCGGGCAGCAGATTGGGATGGTCAGGAAACATTTCCCACAGCAGCGGCAGCAGCGCTTTATTCGAGATAATGCTTTTCCACGCCGGTTCTAACCAACGCACACCGGCATCTGCCAGCTTGGTGGAGAACACTTCACGCAGCATAAATTCCCACGGATAAAGCTTAAACAGGTTGCTGATCACCTGATCATGCTGATCGGTAAACTGGCCTCTTTCACCCAACCCAATTTCATCGATATACAGGAATTCATTCGGCAGGCCGGCTTCGGTGGCGCAATCCTGCATGTACTGTACTGTGGCACGATCTTCTTCGGTGTCACGGCAGCAGGCAAAGTGCAGCCAGTTAAAACCGTGCTCCTGATGCAACGCGGCAAAGCGCTCAATCAACTTTTCCTGCAGGCTATTAAACTGGTCACTGCCTTGTGGCAGGTTGCCCGCATTGACTTGATCTTCCAGCCAGATCCACTGGAAAAAGGCGGCTTCATACAGAGAGGTCGGCGTGTCGGCGTTATTCTCCAGCAGCTTGGCATCGCCTTTACCGTCCCAGGCTAAATCCAGGCGGGAATAGAGCGACGGCTGACGCAGCTTCCACGAGTCTCGTACGAAGTCCCAGGTGTGTTTGGGAATGCAGAAGCGGGTGAGCAGTTCATCACTGTTCACCACTTTTTCCACCGCCTGCAGGCACATCTGATGCAGTTCGGCGGTGGTATCTTCTAATTGCTCAACCTGTGCCAGGGTGAACTGGTAGTAAGCGTCTTCACACCAGTAAGGTTCGCCATACATGGTATGAAACTGGAAGCCGTATTCGTTGGCTTTTTCGCGCCAGTCCGGGCGTTCGCTGATAGCAATACGTTGCATACTACGGCTTAGCCTCCCATCGAGCGGCTGCTGCCAGTGCTGCTGCGATTGGTGCTGGTGGCATTGCTGCGCTGCAGGGTGTTTTGTTTCGCAACGCTCTCACCGAAGCCACCACGCGTGATGGTGGAGGTGGTCGCTGGCTTAGGTGCCATGGCGGTTTTCGGCACGTTCATGCTGCGGCCTGAGGTCGCTGCACCATAGTTTTTGCCGGAAGCATCGACAAACTGACCGTTAGCCGGGCTGTTCGGGGTTTTCGGTGAGAACAAGGGTTGCTGCGCAAAGCCCGCGCCGCCGCCCATCATGCGACCCATCATGTAACCGGCCATCAGCGGCATCCAGAAGCTACCGCTCTGCTGCGCTTCGGCATTGTTGGTGCTACCGACACCGGCCTGGGCAGGAGTTTGCTGGCACTGATTCTCACCGAACTCTGCGACGCAATCTTCGCGCGTGGCGTATTTCGGTGCGGTGCGTTCGGCTTCTTTCTTCGCATTGTTATACGCAGTGGTGCATTGCGCGCTCTGGCTAGGGTTAGCTTTCGCACAATCATCCGCATTTTGATACAGCGATACTGTCTCATCGCTCTGTTCGCAGCCAGCCAGCATAAACACTGCGGTCACCGCGAGTGCCACTGGCGTTAAATGGCGTGCCTGCCAGCTTTTACGAAAAGCGGCATGACGAATATGTTTAGTCCGTTTCATTATTTTCATCCTGTGCCCAAAGGTGGGGCTTAGGATAGGTGATGAGTGGTGGAAAATGAAGCGAGAAGCCGGATGGCTGGGGGATCTTTACGTTGTTATACGTTTGAATGCGAAAGGGGCCGCAAGCGGCCCCTTAAGGGATTAATTACCGAAAGGATTTCCGCTGCTGTGCGCGGCAGCCGGGCGCGCTTTCGCGGCGGCTGAAGGTGCCGAAGTTTTCGGACCATTATCGACACGTGAAGCCTGCTGGCTGTTTTCCGGTGCCACCACTTCAGGTGCGGTGGTGATTTCCTTGCCCAGCGTGCTGTTCAGCTGCTGCAGGTCCTGCTCATTCAACGTACCCAGCGCATATTTGATGTTCAGCTGGTTAATCAGGTAGCTGTAACGCGCATCAGAAAGTTGCTGTTTAGAGTTGAACAGGGTTGTGGTCGCATCCAGCACATCAACGATGGTACGGGTACCCACCTGATAACCGGCTTCCATCGCATCCAATGAGCTCTGAGCAGACACAACGGCCTGTTTGTAAGCATCGATGCTGCTGATCGACGCGTTGACGTTGTTGAACGAAGAACGCACGGTCTGGATCGCACTACGATGTGCGCCTTCCAGCTGTTCGCTGGCGGCAACAAAGTTGTACTGCGCTTGTTTCACCTGCGAGGTCACCGAACCACCGCTGTACAGCGGCAGGGAGAAGCTCAGGCCAACCTGGTTGGAACCCGTGATGGAGTCAGTGGTGCCAGAACTCTGGTTAGCACGGCTGCCGCCATATTTGCTGTTAGACACACCAGTAGAGGCAGTCAGATCCAGCGTTGGCATATGACCAGATTCTGCAGAGCGAATTTGCTCGCGCGCCAGGTCCTGGCTCAAACGTGCAGATAACAGGCTGAGATTGCGGCTTTCAGCCTGCTTCAGCAAGGAAGCAACGGCATCCGGGCGTGCAGTTTTGAAACGATCGATATTCAGTGAAGCCAGTGCCAGATAATCCATACCGGTAATCTGACGCAGCGATTCCACCGCGTTATCAAGGTTGTTACGCGCGGTCACTTCGCTGGCCAGCACGCTGTCGTACTGCGCACGGGCGTTCTGCACGTCAGTGATCGCCACCAGACCCACGTTAAAGCGTTGGGTGGTTTGATCCAATTCGCGGTAGATCGACTGTTTCTGCGCTTCTGTGTAAGAAAGGGTATCAATCGCCTTCAACACGTTGAAATACGCCGTTGCGGTATTCAGAATCAGATCCTGCTGTGCAACCTGATAAGTCACATCCTGAATCCCGGCGGTTTTTTCCTGCAGCGACAGCGCACGCCATTTCGACATATCGAAAATGGTTTGTGTTAATTGCAGAGAAGCGCTGGTCGTGTTGGAATGAAGACCGCTGCTGTCACGGTAACCGTTGTTATAGGTATAATCTGCGCCCAGACCGAGCTGTGGCAATAAAGGGCTACGCGCTTCGTTAATTTTCTCAAAGGCTGCATCACGGTCAGCGGCTGAAGCACGCAGATCCGGGTTGCTAAGGCGCGCCTGCTGGTAAACCTGCAACAGGTTCTCTGCCTGGCTGGCAAGGCTAAATCCGCCCAGGCTCAACCCAATAAAAAGTGGGAGCAGTTTTTTCATTTGCATTCCTTTTGTTGCAGCAAATTGCACTGGTAGTGCTGCAGGTAAGCCAAAAAATAATCGCCGATTCTACAGAGGCGGCGTCAGAGATAAGTTGGCTGAACGTGCCTTCTTCCCCTAATTTACGTAAATAATTCAGAAAGAACCACTCGGACGGAGCACAAGGGTTGGCTTTTCTTCGCTCCATCCCAATCTGCATAAGGAACCAGATGATGGCGGGTGAAAAAAAATCCCCTGTGACTTTCACAAAAAACGATGTAGAAATTATTGCACGCGATACACGCTACGATGGTTTTTTTTCCATTATTAGCTACCGTTTCCGCCATCGCCGCTTTAATGGCGAGATGAGCGGTGAGGTGGTACGCGAAGTTTTTGAGCGCGGACACGCCGCCGTGCTGCTACCCTATGATCCCTTACGCGACGAAGTGGTGCTAATCGAACAGATTCGCATCCCGGCTTATGATTCCAGCCCAACGCCCTGGCTGCTGGAAATGGTGGCCGGTATCATTGAACCCGGTGAAACGCCGGAAGATGTGGCGCGTCGCGAAGCCGGAGAAGAAGCAGGCCTCAAGGTCGGGCGTGTGAAACCGATAGTGAATTACTTAGCCAGCCCAGGCGGAACGTCTGAACGTTTGTCGGTGCTGGTGGGCGAAGTGGATGCCAGCCTGGCAGAGGGAAATCACGGGCTGGAGGAAGAGAATGAGGATATTCTTGTCCATGTGGTGAGCCGCGAACAGGCTTATCGCTGGGTGGAAGAGGGGATTATTGATAACGCGGCATCTGTCATCGCCCTGCAATGGCTGGCGTTGCACCATGAAAAACTACGACAAGAGTGGAAGCTAAAATGAAACAGCGCTATACCCCTGACTTTCCCGAAATGATGCGATTGTGCGAAACCAATTTCGCCCAACTGCGTCGCCTGCTGCCGCGTGATGACGAGGCAGGCGCGTCGGTGATCTATCAGGTGAGCGGCGCCCGTTATCAGCTGACTATTCAAGAGTCGACGCGTTATACCACGCTGGTGGAGATTCGCCAGGTGGCCCCGGCAGTAAGTTACTGGAGCCTGCCATCCATGTCCGTTCGGCTGTACCATGATGCGATGGTCGCTGAAGTGTGTTCCACTCAGCAGATCTATCGCTTCAAAGCGCGCTATGATTATCCTAATAAAAAACTGCATCAGCGCGATGAAAAACATCAGATTAACCAGTTTCTTGCAGATTGGTTGCGCTATTGTCTGGCGCACGGTGCTGTAGCAGTGCCGGTCTGCTGATAGCATACAACTATGGCGTGGAGAGAAAGGAAACGCTTTGGATAGCCTGCTTACTCTTCCTGCGGCAAATGGGGCCGATATCAGGATTTTACAAATCACGGACACCCATCTTTTTGCAGGAAAACATCAATCGCTGCTTGGGGTAAATACCTGGTCGAGTTTTGATGCGGTGCTGGACGCCATCATGGCACAACAGCGCGATTATGATTTGATTATCGCCACCGGCGATCTCGCCCAGGATCACACCGTCGAAGCTTATCAACACTTTGTAGCGGGCATTTCACGCCTGCCAAAGCCGTGTGTCTGGCTGCCGGGGAATCACGATTTTCAGCCCGCGATGGTCAATACACTTGCCGATGCCGGAATCGCTTCCGATAAACATGTGCTGTTGGGTGAGCACTGGCAGTTGGTGCTGCTGGATAGTCAGGTCTTTGGTGTGCCGCATGGCATGTTAAGCGAGTACCAACTCGAGTGGCTCGACAAGGCGCTGCGCCTGCATCCTGAGCGCCATACGCTGGTGCTGCTGCACCATCATCCGCTCGCTTCCGGCTGTACCTGGCTGGATCAGCATAGCTTGCGCAATCCCCATCAATTAGAAGCGGTGCTGCAACACTTCCCGCGTGCGCGTAATCTGGTGTGTGGCCACATTCATCAGGAATTAGATCTCGACTGGCATGGTCGTCGCGTGCTGGCTTCTCCTTCGACCTGCGTGCAGTTCAAACCGCATTGCACCAACTTCACCATCGATAACGTCGCGCCAGGTTGGCGCTGGTTAACCCTGAAGGCAGATGGCGTACTGGAAACCGAAGTGAATCGTCTGCAAAGCGATCTGTTCCGTCCCGATCTCGATTCCGAGGGCTACTAAGCGATGGCGGCGCTGATCTATCTGCATGGATTCAACAGCTCTCCGCAATCGGCCAAAGCCACACAACTGCAGCAGTGGGTAGCGCAACATCATCCGCACATTAATGTTCTGGTGCCGCAGCTGCCCACGTTCCCCGCCGAAGCCGCCAGCATGCTGGAAGAGCTGGTGATGCAGTATGCCGGTGAGCCACTTGGCCTGGTGGGATCGTCGCTCGGGGGCTACTTCGCGACCTGGCTCTCGCAATGCTTTATGCTGCCGGCGGTGGTGGTCAATCCAGCGGTGCGCCCGTTTGAGCTGCTGGTGGATTATCTCGGCGAGAACCGTAATCCCTACACCGGCCAGCAATATGTGTTAGAGTCACGCCACATTTACGATCTGAAAGTCATGCAGATTGACCCTCTCGAAGCGCCCGATTTACTCTGGCTGCTGCAACAGACCGGCGATGAAGTACTCGATTACCGCCAGGCGCTGGAATACTACAGCGCGTGCCGCCAAACGGTCGAAGAGGGTGGCAATCATGCTTATATCGGATTCGAACGCCATTTTGCGCAGATCATTGATTTTCTGGGATTAAATGCTCCCTGATTGCTGCGAGATGGACCCCTATTCCTATTGCTAATCAGACAGTTACGATGAGCCAATCAAGTTATAATGCCGATGCCATTGAGGTCTTAACCGGCCTTGAACCGGTGCGTCGTCGTCCGGGGATGTACACCGATACCACGCGCCCAAACCATCTGGGCCAGGAAGTGATCGATAACAGTGTCGATGAGGCGCTGGCGGGTCACGCCAAACGCGTGGAAGTGATCCTGCATGCGGATCAGTCGCTGGAAGTGATCGATGACGGTCGCGGCATGCCGGTAGATATCCATCCGGAAGAGGGTGTGCCAGCGGTTGAGCTGATTCTTTGCCGTCTGCATGCGGGCGGTAAATTCTCCAACAAAAACTACCAGTTCTCCGGCGGCTTGCACGGCGTGGGGATTTCGGTGGTCAACGCCCTGTCAAAACGCGTAGAAGTCACCGTGCGCCGCAATGGCGAGATCTACGATATTGCCTTCGAAAATGGCGATAAAGTGCAGGATCTGACGGTGACCGGCACGGTCGGCAAACGTAACACTGGCACGCGCGTGCATTTCTGGCCGGATGAGAGTTTCTTCGACAGTCCACGCTTCTCGGTGTCGCGCCTGACGCATGTGTTGAAAGCCAAAGCGGTGCTCTGTCCGGGCGTGGAGATCGTGTTCAAAGACAAGGTCAATGATACCGAGCAGACATGGCTCTATCATGGCGGCCTCTCTGATTACTTATCAGAAGCAGTCAACGGCCTCCCTACCTTGCCGGAAAAACCCTTTGTCGGCAGCTTCGCGGGTGATGTGGAAGCGGTGGATTGGGCGTTACTATGGCTGCCAGAAGGCGGCGAACTGCTGACCGAAAGCTACGTCAACCTGATTCCCACTATGCAAGGCGGGACGCACGTCAACGGTCTGCGTCAGGGCTTGCTGGATGCGATGCGTGAGTTCTGCGAGTTCCGCAATATCCTGCCACGCGGCGTAAAACTGTCTGCGGAAGATATTTGGGATCGCTGCGCCTACGTGCTGTCGGTCAAAATGCAGGATCCACAGTTCGCCGGTCAAACCAAAGAGCGTCTCTCTTCGCGTCAGTGCGCGGCATTTGTCTCGGCTATCGTGAAAGATGCTTTCAGCTTGTGGTTGAACCAGAACGTGCAAGCCGCCGAAATGCTGGCCGAACTGGCGATCTCCAGTGCTCAGCGTCGTATGCGCGCGGCCAAGAAAGTGGTGCGTAAAAAGCTCACCAGCGGACCCGCACTGCCGGGCAAACTGGCAGACTGTAGTGCACAGGATCTGAATCGCACCGAACTCTTCCTGGTGGAAGGGGACTCCGCAGGTGGATCGGCCAAGCAGGCGCGCGATCGTGATTATCAGGCGATCATGCCGCTTAAAGGTAAGATCCTGAACACCTGGGAAGTCTCATCGGACGAAGTGCTGGCCTCGCAGGAAGTTCATGATATTTCTGTGGCGATCGGTATCGATCCCGACAGTGAAGATCTGAGCCAACTGCGTTACGGCAAGATCTGTATCCTTGCGGATGCGGACTCCGATGGCTTACACATCGCCACCTTGTTGTGTGCGCTGTTTGTGAAGCACTTCCGCTCGCTGGTGCAACATGGCCATGTTTATGTCGCCATGCCACCGCTGTATCGCATCGATCTCGGCAAAGAAGTCTTTTACGCGTTGGATGAAGACGAGAAAGAGGGCGTGCTAGAGCAGCTGAAGCGCAAGAAGGGCAAACCGAACGTACAGCGCTTCAAAGGTCTGGGTGAGATGAACCCGCTGCAGCTGCGTGAAACCACGCTCGACCCGAACACCCGTCGTCTGGTGCAGCTGACAGTCAGCGATGATGATGTCGAGCAGACGCTGCGCGTGATGGACATGCTGCTGGCGAAAAAGCGTTCTGAAGATCGCCGTAACTGGCTACAGGAAAAAGGCGACCTCGCCGACCTGGAAGCTTGATGACCTGGGACGCTGCGGCGTCCCTTGTTATTTGGGCAAGCCAAACATTTTTACCGGGGAAAGGAACGTGAAAATCACACTGGAAGAGCTACGCGCCTGGGTGGCGGTGGTGGATACCGGCTCAATCACAGCGGCGGCCGAGCAGCTCGATCAAACCAGTTCTGGTATCAGCCGGGCGTTGAGTCGGCTGGAAAGCAAATTACAAACCACGCTAATGCACCGCACCACGCGGCGTCTCGCGCTTACCGAGGAAGGCTTGATCTTCCTCGATCATGCGCGCCAGATCCTTTCGTCGGTAGAACTGGCAGAAGAGCAGATCGCCCAGCGCCGAGACATTCCTTCAGGCAGATTGCGCATCAATGCCAACGCCCCCTTTATGCTGCACGTGATCGTGCCGCTGGTGGCGGAATTTCGACAGCGTTACCCGCTGATTCAGCTGGAGTTGAATACCGACGACATCATGATCGATTTGCTGGAGCAGCAGACCGATATCGCGATTCGCGTCGGGGAGTTGCGTGATTCTACGCTGCGTGCCCGCGTGCTGGGCAGCAGCGCCACGCGTTTAGTGGCGAGCCCGGCTTACCTGCAGCAGTATGGCAGCCCGGAATCAGTTGAGGCGTTAGCAGCTCATCAGCTGCTCGGCTTCAGTCAGTTGGATGCACACAATGTCTGGCCTGTTTGGCAAAGTGAGGGTGAGTTTTTGCAGATTAAGCCCACGCTGTCGGCTTCCAGTGGCGAGACGTTGTGTCAGCTGGCGTTAGCAGGACAGGGCATTGCGCGCCTGTCTGATTTTGTCAGCCGTAAAGATCGCGAGCGGGGCGATTTAGTGCAGGTGCTGGAGCAGGAAACGCGCGAATGGCGCCTGCCGATTCACGCCGTGTATTACCGTAATCAATCTCTGACCTCGCGCATTACCTGTTTTCTCGATTTTCTGCGCGAGAAGATAGAACAAGATCGCCTGCTATAAAAAAGCCCCTGCACAGGCAGAGGCAGAGGCTTAGACGATTAACGAACCGGCTCTAATACCAGGATCTTCACATCCACCACATCGTCTTTAATCGTGGCGCGATGCGCATCCATATGCGGCATTTGCTGATGCTGCTCAAGATGGCGCAGCGATTCCCACTGCTCCAGCATGAAAATGGAATCTGGTGAATTCTGCTTCCACGGCACCTGCGCCTGATGGTCAACCAGCGCGTCATACTGATGGCAACCCTCTTCTTCCAGCACGGTGGGGATCAGTTTATTGATGGCTTCCAGCACCACATGACGGCGGCCTGGCTTGACGCAAATTTCTGCAACGACGGTTAACATAGCGCTTCCTCTTTTCCCGGTGTGCTTACAGTTAAGCAAAGATCTGGCTGAGATGAGTCCGATAACGTTCGATATCGCGCGGCACGTCCGGCATCTTGATCACATCGTTACAGATAAAGGTCGGTAAACCTTCCATGCCAAGGAACTGGTTGGCTTTGTGGAAGTGCAGATAGAGACCGTCCACGCCCACGCCTTCGAAGAACTGCTCAGGATCATTAAACGCTTCCAGCGGTGCGTTCCACGTCAGCGATAGCATGTATTTTTTGCCCTGAATCAGACCGCCTGAACCGTACTTTTTGCCCGCATCGCTGCGCGTACGACCATCACTGGCATACAGTGAACCGTGGCCTTCTGTGAACACGTCATCAATGTATTTTTTCACCGTCCACGGCTCGCCCATCCACCAGCCAGGCATCTGATAAATCACCACATCGCTGTCGAGATATTTCTGCACTTCTTCTGCCACGTTGTAATCGCTGTCTGCAAGGGTGACAACTACGTTATGGCCCAGATCGCGCAGCTGGCTGGCTGCCACGTCAGTGAGGGTGTGATTCAGTTCGCCTTTCGAGTGGGCAAAAGTTTTACCGCCGTCGATGATTAAAATATTGCTCATGGATGATTCGCTCCGTTTCCCGTTGATGGCGCACACTGTACGCGCGCAGGCGAAGCAAAAAAATGCGTGATTGATCACAAGACTTTTGCTAATAAAGCAACAATGCGCAGGGCTATGCAACAATCCGCGCGCAAACCAACATCAACATAAAAAAGAAGAAACCATGAAAACCGCGATACTGAGTGCATTACTTCTGGTGAGTGGCGCTGCGTCGGCGCAATCCCACCTCGACGAGATTCGTAGCAGTAAAACCCTGAAAGTCTGTACCACGGGAGACTACAAGCCTTACAGCTATCTGCGCAGCGATGGGCAGTATGAAGGGCTGGATATCAGCATGGCGCAGTCACTGGCGGCAAGTCTGGGCGCCAAAGTGCAGTGGGTGCCGACCACCTGGAAAACCATGAGTGACGATTTCGTGGCGAAGCAGTGTGATATCGCGCTGGGTGGCGTGTCCGTTACCTTAAAACGCCAGCAGATTGCCTGGTTTGCCGAGCCGCTGGGTGTGGATGGCAAAATCCCGCTGGTGCGCTGTGATGATAAAGACAAATACCAAACCGTCGCGCAGATCAACAAGCCGAGCGTGCGGGTGATTGAACCTGCTGGCGGCACTAATGAAGCCTTTGTGCACAGCCACTTACCGCAGTCGACGCTGCAACTGGCCGATAACGTCGGTATTTTCCAGCAGCTGGTGGATAAGAAAGCCGATGTGATGATTACGGATGCGTCCGAAGCATTGTTCCAGATGAAGCACTACCCGACGCTGTGCGCCATCAATCCGGATAAGCCGATGCAGTATGGTGAAAAAGCCTACATGATTCCGCGTGATGATATGAGCTGGAAACTGTATGTCGATCAGTGGCTACATCTCAGCACCGCCACCGGCGAATATGCGCAGATCGCCTCGCAGTGGCTGGGTGTGATTAAGTAAACTCATGCCTGATGCATCGCGCCGCTACTGGAGCGGCGCGATTATTGCGTGGCTCAAAAGGGGCAACGTGGCCCCATTCGAGCACTCAGCGATACAAACTCGCTTTACCCAATCCACCAAACAGATTCATCTTGTAGCGAATCACTGCTTTGGCGGCGGTAATCGCTTCCGGATAAATCACATTGGGATCCCACCAGGTTTCACGCGCCAGAATTTCGCGCAGTTTAGCGAAGTAGGCGTACTTCATATCGCTGGAAATATTGATTTTGCCCACGCCGAGGGTCACCGCCTCAGCAATCTCCGCATCTGGGTTAGCAGACCCCCCGTGCAGCACCAGCGGAATATCGGTGCGTTGGGCAATATCCTTCAGAATATGCATCTGCAGTTCCGGCTTCATATCTTTTGGATAGATACCGTGCGCGGTGCCAATTGCCACTGCCAGAGTATCGACGCCGGTGCGCTGGATAAAATCTTCTGCCTGCGCCGGTTCGGTATAGATCACTTTGCTAACGCCACCTTCCACGGTGGTGCCGGTATCGCCAATGGTGCCGAGTTCACCTTCTACCGACACGCCCACCGAATGCGCCAGCTTCACCACCTCTTTGGTCAGCGCCACGTTCTCTTCGTACGGCAGCAGTGATCCATCAATCATCACTGACGTAAATCCACATTGGATGGCGCGCAGCACCTGCGCAATCGATGCACCGTGGTCGAGATGAATGGTGAAGGGCACTTTGCTCTTCAGCGTGCGTTCCCGCACATAGCCAAAGAATTCATCGGTCACAAACTCCAGCTCACTCGGGTGAATCGAGATGATCGCCGGGGTGTTAGTGGCTTCGGCTTCCTCCACCACGGCACGGATAAAGCAGCTGTCTGCTACGTTAAATGCGCCGATGGCGTAGCGGTGTTCACGAGTCGGTGCCAACATCTCTTTCATTGAAATCAACATGTTAATATTTCCTCAACGTGAGTTTTACCAGAGCCGACGCGTGCGCCGACCCGATGATGGATAAAAAGGGAAATGCTTCTGCATCCTGTTGCTGCACGACGTATCGCGCGGTATCTTGCCGCTGCTTTAAATCACGATGACCGAAGCGGCTTTTCAGGTGCGTATAAATGCGTCAAATCACGTGCGTTCGTTTCAGCGCTATGCATTTAGGGTGAGCGCGCCCGAGCACTACGCTTTGCCAGCCGATCCCGACCAGCTCAGATACTCAATCACCACTTCACGGCAGGCGGATTCCATCAGCCCAAGCAGATCGGCCAGTTCCGCGTGCGGATGCTGTTTCAGCGCCTGCTCAACCGCGTTTTTACCGGCATCAAACACGGCGGCACCGACGTTAATCTTCGCCACACCATGCTGACTAACGCGGCGAATATCCTCGGCGGATGTGCCCGAACCACCATGCAGTGCCAATGGGCGTGTTGAGACCGCATGCAGCTCCTGCAAGCGCTGGAAATCAATCTTCGGCTTCACGCCCGCTGGATACAGCCCGTGCGCAGTGCCCACCGAAATCGCCAGCAAATCGATATCAGTTTGCTCAATAAACGGCAGCACGTCAGCAACCTGCGTCATCTTCACGGAGGCATCGGCTAACTCGTAGGTCGGCGCATCGGCGATATGCCCCAGCTCGCCTTCGACGCAAACGCCAGCGGTGTGCGCCATCTTCACTACCGCTGCGGTCTGGCGAATATTTTCGGCCAGCGGATCGGCAGAGGCATCGATCATCAGGCCGGTAAAGCCGGCGCGAAACGCCTGACCAATCAGCGGAAAGGCCTTGCCGTGGTCCAGCGCCAGCGCAATCGGTACCGTGGCGTCTTTCGCCAGCGCCTGCACCAGCGGCACCGCCACGGCGGGTGGGAAGTGTGTGCTGTGACCCTGATAGACATTCAATATCAGCGGTGCACGCTGCTGTTCGGCGGCCTGAATCGCCGCCCGCGCGGTTTCAAGGTTGAAGCAGTTTATCGCCAGCACGGCATATTGCTGCTTAGCGGCGGCCTGAATCAGGTCATTCATCATGGCAAACATGGTGGCTCCTTATTCCAGTGTGAATTTGATCTCTTCGTCGCGGACGCCAGGGGCTTCCACGTCATCGAACTCTTCATCTGCCTGCGTCACTGGCTTCTTCATTAGCGACAGCATCACGCCACACACCACGGTGCCGATGCCCAGCGCCAGACAGAACATCAGCGGTTTGGTGAACAGCGGCACCACAAACATGCCGCCGTGCGGCACCGGTGCTTCCACGCCCCACACCATAATCAGCCCACCGGCGATGGCAGAGGCCACCACGCAGCTGCCGACCACACGCAGCAGGTCACGCGCCGCAATCGGAATCACCCCTTCGGTGATCATGCAGATACCCATCGGGAAGGCGGCTTTCAGCGCCTCTTTCTCCGCTTTGGTGTACTTATGGCGCGTCAGCAGATACGACAGCGTGATGCCAAACGGCGGAATCATTGAGCCGACAAACTTCACTGCTTCCGGGCCATAAATCCCGTCGACCAGCATGCCGTCGGCGAACAGCGACATGGTTTTGTTGATGGGGCCGCCGAAGTCAAAAGTCGCCATCGCACCCAGCACCGCACCCAGCACAAACTTCGATCCGCCCTGCATCGATTCCAGCAGATGAATCAGCGCCTTCTGCAGCCAGACAATCGGCTGGCCAATAAAGGTCATCATCAACAGACCGGCGATGATGGTGCTCAACACCGGCAGCACCATAATCGGCATCAACCCCTGCATTGACTGCGGCAGCTTAATGGTGCGGCGCAACAGCAATACCGTGTAACCCACCAGGAAGCCGCCGAGCATACCGCCGATAAAACCGGTGCCGATCTGCCCGCAGATAAAACCGACGATCAAACCGGGCGCAAAGCCGGGACGATCGGCGATGGAGTAGGCGATGGCCGCGCTGATCAGCGGCACGATCAAGCCCATGCCCCAGCCGCCGATCTGATTCAACATCCAGGCGATAGTGCCGGTTTGCTTGCCGACATCCGGCCCGCCAATCACCTGGCCGAGCGCGATACAGATCCCGGCGGCGACGATCAGCGGGATCATCCAGGATATCCCGGTGAGCAGATGGCCTTTGATCTCTTGTCCGTACTGACGTTTGTTGTCGTTCATGATGGATCTCCTCAGGCACGCGCCAGTGAATCCGCCACTTTTTCGAGGAATTTCACCGGTGACTTGATCACCACTTCGGTTTTCACTCGTACAATGGGTTTGCCCTGAAAGCGTTCTTCACCGTTGATCTTCACATCAATGGCGAGGATCACCACGTCAGCGGCAGCGATGTCTTCATGCGTCAACGCGGTTTCAGTGCCGATGGTGCCCTGGGTTTCAACGTGGATGGTGTGGCCCAGTGCATGAGCGCCTTTGATCAGTTTTTCACGCGCAATATAGGTATGCGCGATGCCTGCCGTGCAGGCCGCTACACAGACGATATTCATGTGTCACCTCAAAAAGTTAGGGGATTAACAGAGGTCGGTTTCGGCGTACTGGCTAAACAGCCGGATGATATTGCTGGGGTCGTTTTCCACCAGCAGTTGGGCTATCACCTCATCATCGGCCAGCGCGCTGGCCACCTGCGACAACAGGCGAATATGGGTGGTGTTCTGATCTTCCAGTCGCACCGCGAAAAGGATGATGCAGCGCACCTGGCTGCCATCGAGCGTTTCCCAGGGGATATCCTGTTGGGTACGACCAATGGCTAATGTGGTGTGTTGGACGGCGGAAGACTTGCCGTGCGGAATGGCAACGTGGTTTTCGAACCCGGTTGAGCCCTCAGCTTCACGCAGCCAGACATCTTCAATAAAGGCTGCACGATCGGTGATGGCGCCGTCCTGATACAGCAGATCGGTCAGTTCGTTGATCACTTCTTCTTTGGTGGTGGCGGTGAGCGCCAGGTTAACGCGGCGTGGCGTCAGAATGCGGGAAATGTCCATGGGTTTTACCTCATTCAATTAATGTTCAGCCAACGCGCAGTGCGCGCCGTACGGCAGCTGGCTGCCAATCATGGCGTCAGTGACCCGCCGGATATCGTCATCGTTAAAAAATGCACTCACATACACTGCTGGGATTGGCCCGGCGTTGAGATGGATAGTGGTGATCACTAAATCCACTGTCTGGTTCTGACAAAACGCGGCGTGATTGCTGGCAGAGACCACACCCGCAATTTCCCAGTCAGGGAACGCCCGCAGGATGCGGCTTTTCAGCAGATGCGACGTCCCCACGCCGCTGGAACACACCACCAGAATGCGTTTATGGGCAATTTGCCGCTCCAGCGCGGCCTGGAAATGCACGCAGAGATAACCGATTTCGTCGTCAGCCACTGGCGAAAGCCCGTAAGTGCGAGCGGTTAATTGCATCGCCTGGTGCGTTAACGAAAATATGCCTTTCATTTCCTGCTGAATATCCTCCAGCAGCGGATTGCGAATATGAATATGATATTTGAGTCGATTTAATAGTGGCTTTATATGCACCAGTAAGCCGTCAAATAATAATCGGTCCTGCGCTAAATCTTGCTGAATAAAGGCTGCGAAACGATCAATTAATTCACAGGTTATTTTTACGGACTCTGCGGTGCAGAATTGATTATGCATCGGCGCATTATCGCCGCGCTCTTCCACCACAATGCCGGATGACACGATATATTGATAAATAAAACCCACTTCATCGGCGGGCAGGGCACAGCACATCCGCTGTTCAATCTGCGTCACCATTTGCTGGGCAATCAGTAATATGCGCTGATCGAGATCCTGCATTGTGGCCAGAGTGGCCAGTGCCAGCGCATTCCCCTGCGCCATCCGATGCATCATGATCAGAATATGGGTGCAGAGGTTCAGATACCAGGCATCGCCTAGCGGGTAACTGAGTTGCTGCTCCATCTGTTGCAGCAGCGTCTGCACAAAAGCCACATCCTCATCGCCAAAATAATGCACCAGTGCCTGCTGGCTGCCGGGATCGAGACGTGGCAACAGCGGCGTACCGGCAACGTTTTGCTGCATCACATCATTGATCAGGGAGACCATTGCCTGACGCAGCGCCTGTTCGTTACCTTCGATATGGGTGCCACCTGGCCCACGTTGCAGCGTCAAACCCAACGGTTGTAGCCACTCTTCAATCACTTTCAGGTCATTCACAATCGAGGCGTGGCTGATAAAATAGCGTTCCGACAGCTTACTGATAGAGGTCGCACGCGGGGCGTCACTCAGCAACTGCGAGGCAATTTTTACTCGGCGGCTGTTTTGCCCCAGCGCATCGGCACTGCTTTCATCGCCGTTGAGTTGCTGCTCCAGTTGCAGGCGCTGCTGGATATCATCAACCCGCAAACGCACGCCGCGGCCTGGGGTTTTCTCCAGCGTCAGTGACCAGCTACCAAGCCAGCTTTCCAGCCACTGCAAGTCGCGCTGAATCGTCTTTTCTGACACGCCCAACTGTAGGGCTAATTCTCTGATCGGCTGCGGTGCAGCATGTTGCAACAGCAGTTTGACTAAACGGTGTTGTCGCGAAGTCAGTATTTGCATTCGGTCACCCTTTATTTTGGCAAAGCGTTTTTAATATTATTTCCTCGTTATCTATTTCTTCATGCCAGAAATCAGGAGCGCAATATTGATGTCTTATGGAGTATAAATTTAGGAAAGGACGGTGTAAGCAACAATACTAAATGTTGTCCATGATTACGGACAGCTTTAATACACCTGAAATTGTTAATAATTAATTGCGATCCTGCTCACATATTAATGGGGATATTGATTGTGATATTGATCTCATTCCTTTTTCATTTTCCAACCGATATCACGTTATTTAATGCCATACGATTCTGCCTGCGGTCATTGGCTTCCCTGTGACTAACTCGCACGAATAAGGTACTATCCTCGCCAAATGAGCGCCGGATGCCCCGCCGTTGCGGGCCACGAAGTGAGGATGCGAGCTTAATGAGCGAATTGACGCAGGATGGTGCAGAGCGTCTTGCCCTGCACAAATTTACGGAAAACGCGTACCTGAACTACTCCATGTACGTGATCATGGACCGCGCACTGCCGTATATCGGCGATGGCCTCAAGCCGGTGCAGCGCCGAATTGTATACGCAATGTCGGAACTGGGCCTCAATGCCAGCGCCAAATTCAAAAAATCTGCCCGTACCGTCGGTGACGTATTAGGTAAATACCATCCGCATGGCGACAGCGCCTGTTATGAAGCGATGGTGTTGATGGCACAGCCATTCTCCTATCGCTACCCGCTGGTGGATGGTCAGGGCAACTGGGGTGCGCCGGACGATCCCAAATCCTTCGCCGCGATGCGTTACACCGAGTCACGCCTCTCCAAATATGCCGAGATTTTGCTGGGTGAGTTAGGACAAGGCACGGTCGATTACATCCCGAACTTTGACGGCACCATGCAGGAGCCTAAGATGTTGCCGGCACGTCTGCCGAATATCCTGCTGAACGGCACCACCGGTATCGCCGTGGGCATGGCCACCGATATCCCACCGCACAACCTGCGTGAAGTGGCGGAAGCGGCGGTGAAGCTGATCGACAAACCCAACACCACGCTGGATGAGTTGCTGGATATTGTGCAGGGCCCGGATTATCCGACCGAAGCCGAGATCATCACGCCGCGCAGCGAGATCCGTAAAATCTACCAAAGCGGGCGCGGTTCGATCCGTCAGCGCGCGGTGTGGAAGAAAGAAGATGGCGATGTGGTGATCACTGCACTGCCGCACCAGGTTTCCGGTGCGCGCGTGCTGGAGCAGATCGCTAACCAGATGCGCAATAAAAAGCTGCCGATGGTGGAAGATCTGCGTGATGAATCCAACCACGAGAACCCAACGCGTCTGGTGATTGTGCCACGCTCGAATCGTGTGGATGTGGAGCAGGTGATGAATCATCTGTTTGCCACCACCGATCTGGAAAAGAGCTATCGCGTTAACCTGAATATGATTGGGCTGGATAACCGTCCGGCGGTGAAAAACCTGCTGGAGATCCTGTCTGAATGGCTGGTGTACCGTCGCGATACCGTGACGCGCCGCCTGAACTATCGTTTAGAGCGCGTGCTGCGCCGCCTGCATATCCTCGAAGGTTTGCTGGTGGCGTTCCTCAACATTGATGAAGTGATTCACATCATCCGTACCGAGGACGAGCCTAAGCAAGTGCTGATGTCGCGCTTTGAACTCAGCGATACGCAAGCCGAATCCATTCTGGAACTGAAACTGCGCCATCTCGCCAAACTGGAAGAGATGAAGATTCGTGGTGAGCAGGCGGAGCTGGAGAAAGAGCGCGATCAACTGCAGGCGATTCTGGCGTCCGAACGCAAGATGAGCAATCTGCTGAAGAAAGAATTGCTGGCAGATAGCCAGACCTACGGTGACGATCGCCGTTCACCGCTGCATGAGCGTGAAGAAGCTAAAGCGCTGAGCGAAACCGAGCTGGTGAGTGCCGAGCCGGTGACGATTGTGCTGTCGCAGATGGGCTGGGTGCGCAGCGCCAAAGGCCACGATATCGATCCAACCGGTCTCAGTTACAAAGCCGGTGACAGTTACCTCGCCGCCGCACGCGGTAAGAGTAACCAGCCAGTGGCCTTTATCGACTCCACCGGCCGTAGTTATACGCTGGATCCAACCTCGTTGCCGTCGGCGCGCGGGCAGGGCGAGCCGCTAACCGGCAAACTGACGCCACCGCCAGGTGCCGCGTTTGAACAGGTGCTAATGGAAGCGGACGACCAAAAACTGTTGATGGCCTCCGATGCGGGTTACGGCTTTATCTGTACCTTTGCCGATTTGATTTCGCGCAACCGCGCCGGTAAAGCGCTGCTAACGTTGCCAGACAATGCCAAAGTGATGACGCCAATGGCGGTGCATTCGGGCGATGATATGCTGCTGGCGATTACCCAGGCCGGACGTATGTTGATGTTCCCGGTGGGCGATCTGCCACAGATGTCGAAAGGCAAAGGTAATAAAATCATCTCTATTCCATCAGCGGATGCCGCTGCGGGCGTGGATAAGCTGCAGTGGTTGCTGATTCTGCCGCCGGGCAGTTCGATTACCCTGTATGTCGGCAAGCGTAAGCTGATTATGCGCGATGAAGATCTGCAAAAAGTGCGTGCCGATCGCGGTCGTCGTGGCAGCGTGTCGCGTGGCCTGCAGCGCATTGATAGCGTGGAAGTGAACGCGCCAGCGCGCCCGAAAAGTGACGCCAGTAGCGAAGAATAAGACTGACCAGGCAATGGATTGCCCAACTTGAGGAAGCTATGTTACTAATTTTACGCACGATTATTGTTATCGTTTATTCGATTTTGGTGTGCATCTTCGGCAGTATCTGGTGTTTGTTCTCACCGCGTAATCCTCGCCATGTGGCGACGTTCGGCCATATGTTTGGTCGCCTGTCGACGGTGTTTGGCGTCAAAGTCGAGTTGCGCAAACCCGCCGACGCGGAGAGCTATGGCAATGCGATTTACATTGCCAACCATCAGAACAATTACGACATGATCACGGCGGCGAAGATCGTGCAGCCGACCACGGTCACAGTCGGCAAAAAGAGCCTGCTGTGGATCCCATTCTTTGGTCAACTCTACTGGCTGACCGGTAATTTGCTGATTGACCGTGATAACCGCGCCAAAGCGCATGGCACCATCGGTGAACTGGTCGAGCAGTTTAATAAAAAGAAGATTTCATTCTGGATGTTCCCGGAAGGTACCCGCAGCCGTGGCCGTGGTTTACTGCCGTTTAAAACCGGTGCGTTTCATGCTGCAGTGGCAGCAGGTGTGCCGATCATTCCTGTGGTGGTGTCGAATACCCACGGCAAAGTGAAACTTAATCGCTGGAACAACGGCCTGGTGATTGTTGAAATGCTGCCGCCAGTGGATACCAAACAGTTTGAAACCACCTCGGTGCGCAAATTAGCCACCCACTGCCGCGAATTAATGTCTGCTAAGCTGGAAGAATTGAACGCCGAAGTCGCCGAACGCGAAAAAAACGGTAAACTCTAGCCATCCACGGGGTAGAAACGCTGCCCCGTGCTCATCACAGCAAAAACTCACTAACAAGAACAACATGGACACGGCGTCTTCACGCCCCGCTCAAAAGGTCTGAAGTTTTATGTCTTGCAGCAGACGTCAGTTTATTCAGCTTTCCGCCGGTGTTGCGCTGGCGACCAGTAGCATGCCTTATGCCGCCTACGCTGCGGCTCCGATGGGCGATGTGCCGCTTCCTGTTCCGCCACTGCTTGAGTCTCGCCGTGGCCAACCGCTCTTTTTGACGCTGCAACGCAGCCATTGGTCATTTAGCGGTAATAACAATAAAGTGCCGGTCTGGGGTATTAATGGCATGTACCTCGGTCCCACGGTGCGCGTCTACAGCGGCGATGACGTGAAGTTGATTTACAGCAACCGTCTCAACGAACCGGTGGCGATGACGGTAAGTGGATTGCAGGTGCCGGGTGCCTTAATGGGCGGTGCACCGCGCATGATGTCAGCCGGCGTTGACTGGGCGCCGGTATTGCCGGTACGTCAGGGCGCATCGACCTTGTGGTATCACGCCAATACGCCAAATCGTATGGCGCCACACGTCTACAACGGTCTGGCGGGCATGTGGCTGATTGAAGATGACGTCAGCAAAGCGCTGCCGCTGCCCAAACACTATGGCGTTGATGACTTCCCGCTGATTATCCAGGACAAGCGTCTCGATAACTTTGCCACGCCGGTTTATAACCCACCATCAGACGGCGGTTTCCTCGGGGATACGTTGCTGGTCAACGGCGTGCAGAATCCGTATGTCGAGGTGTCGCGTGGTTGGGTGCGTCTGCGCCTGTTGAATGCTTCGAACGCGCGTCGCTTTGATTTGAGCTTCTCGGATAATCGTCCGTTTACCGTGATTGCCAGCGATCAAGGCTTCCTGCCTGCGCCCGTTGCGGTGCAAACGCTGTCGCTGGCACCCGGTGAACGCCGTGAAGTGCTGGTGGATATGTCGCAGGGCGATGAAGTCTCGATTACGGCAGGGACTGCGGCGGGCCTGATGGATCGCCTGCGTGGTCTGTTTGAACCTTCCTCCATCCTCGCCAACACGCTGGTTCTGAGCCTGCGGCCAACCGGCTTACTGCCGCTGGTTACCGACAATCTGCCGATGCGTTTATTAGCGGATCAGATTCTGGATGGCGTGGCGGTGCGCACGCGCGAATTCCGCATTGGCGACAGTGTGCCGGGCATCAATGGCGCACTGTGGGACATGAGCCGCATCGACACCACGGTGCAACAGGGCACCTTTGAACGCTGGATTATCCATGCCGATCGCCCGCAATCGCTGCATATTCAGGGCGTGATGTTCCTGATCAAAAGCGTCAATGGCGCACAGCCGATGGGCGAAGATCGCGGCTGGAAAGATACGGTATGGGTAGATGGTGATGTGGAGTTGCTGGTGAGCTTCCCGCAGAGTTCGTCGGATCACTTCCCGTTTGTCTACTACAGCCAGACGCTGGAATTAGCCGACCGCGGCACGGCGGGGCAGTTGCAGGTCAATCCGGTGCCATAAGAAAAAAGGTGCGCAGTGATGCGCACCTTACAACAGATTGTCAAATCGACAGGGTCACGATTCATAGCAACCCGCACATGACCGCATGGCTGTTGTGAAGCCAATACAGGCGAGCACGCATTGACCGTATTCGCCTGGCGGTTAAACGGTGCCGACTTAGCCGTTAAAGCTCTCCGGATCCGGCCCCAAACGATTTCCTTTATCCAGCTTAGTGATCTCGCTGATCTCGGGTTTTTCCAGTCTGAAGTCGAACACCTGGAAGTTTTCACGAATACGTTCCGGCGTCACCGATTTTGGAATCACCACTAATCCGCTATCCAGATGCCAGCGAATGACAATCTGCGCTGGGGTCTTACCGTATTTCTTCGCCAGTTCGCGGATGATCTCCTGATCGAATACTCCTTTACCGCCTTGCGCCAGCGGGCTCCAGGATTCGGTTTGGATCTGATGCAGTGCGTTCCATGCATGCAGGGTGCGCTGTTGCAGCATCGGGTGCAGCTCAATCTGGTTCACCACCGGCGAGACGCCTGTTTCATCGATCAGGCGTTTGAGATGGGCTTCATGGAAGTTACAGACGCCAATGCTTTTGGTTAAGCCCTGCTGTTGCAGCTCAATCATCTTTTTCCAGGCTTCAACGTAGTGATCTTTTTCCGGGCACGGCCAGTGCATCAGATAGAGATCGACGCTCTCCAGTTGCAGCTTCTTCAGGCTGGTCTCAATCGCCTGCTGACCGTTCTGCTGGTCGTCATTCCACAGTTTGGTGGTAATGAAAATGTCTTCGCGTGCGACATCGGTGTCCTGCAGTGCCTGACCGACGGCTTCCTCATTTTTGTAGATGGCGGCGGTATCAATCGAGCGATAGCCTACTTTTAGGGCCTCGACAATCGCCGCCCGGGCATCCTCGATACTCGCTTGCCAGACACCGAGTCCGAGTTGCGGCATCATATTGCCGTCGTGCAGTTTGATAATGGGTTGCTCTGCCATAGTTGCTCCTTATCTGTCGCAGTGACTTACCGTAAAAGCGCTGTGGTTAAGTCTAGTCAACAAACTCAACCGCAGGATCATTGTGGCAATCACCTCGCCCTTTTACCCTGGTCATTTCTGCCAGAATCTTGCCTGATTCTGCTGAAGGGTGGAGCTTTGAGCAGCATTGCGGCACACTGATTTTTTTGCTGCCTGAGAGTGATCCATGCCGAACGATGCCCTTTGCCGCCAGCTGGCGCAGCGCGTAACCGCGCTAATGAATGATGCGCGTAAGCCGCTGTGCGCTGTGGAAAACGTCAAGCTCATCTACGCCTGCGAAACGCTTCCGCGCACGCCGATGATGTATCAACCCGGCATTGTGATTCTTTTTCAGGGACGTAAAACCGGTTATCTCGGCAGCACGGTGTTTCATTACGACGCCACGAAGTATTTGATGCTGACCGTACCGCTGCCGGTGGAGTGCGAAACCGAAGCCACTCCGGAAGAGCCGTTGGCCGGCATGTGCCTGAGCGTGGATATCGCCAGCTTGCAGGATCTGTTGATGGATATTGGCGACGACGAACAATTTCAGCCGCAGTTGCAAACTTCTGGTATCCATTCGGCGTTTATGAGTGAAGAGATGCTGTGCGCTGCCGAGCGTTTGCTGGATGCGATGAGCCATCCGCGTGATGCGCGCGTGCTGGGCCCACAGCTGGTGCGGGAAATTATCTACTATGTGCTCACCGGCCCGATTGGCGGTGCGCTGCTGTCGCTGGTGAATCGTCAGACCCAGTTCAGCCAGATTGCGCGCGCCTTGCGACGCATCGAAAGCCATTTCGCCGAAAGCCTCAGCGTCGATATGCTGGCAGCCGAAGTGAACATGAGCGTTTCGGCGTTTCATCACAACTTTAAAGCCGTCACCCAAACCTCGCCGCTGCAATACCTTAAGCGCTATCGTCTGCATCAGGCACGATTAATGATGTTGCAGGATGGGATGAAAGCCAGTGCGGCAGCGGTGCGCGTGGGCTATGAAAGCCCTTCGCAGTTTTCGCGGGAGTTTAAACGCTATTTCGGCGTGACGCCGGGAGAGGAAGCCAGCCGCGTGCGCCAAACGTTACCGTTTGACGCCGCCTGAAAAAATGCAGATAAATGTGCATTTAACGAAATGGCCCTGAGCGAATGGTTGCTGTCAGACGCCATCTGAATGGCCAAATGTGCATAAATGCGCGCGCGACGAAACTGCACTGAACCATTGAAGGGTTACCATTTATGGCAACCCGTATCGGATTAGCTCGTTTTCTGGCGGCGTTTTTTCCAGATCACCACGATGCTGCCGGTCAGACCGACAAACAGCAACACCATCGGCAGCACCATCAGTACCGCCATCACCTGATCTTCGTGACGCTTGATAAACGGCACCTGACTGATGCCATAGCCCATGGCGACCACAATCCCGACCCACAGCGCGCCGCTCAGCCAGTTAAACAGCTGGAAGCGCCCATTCTGTAAACCGGAAATGCCCGCCATGGTCGGCAGCAAGGTACGAACAAACGCCAGGAAACGCCCGACCAGCAGCGCCATCAAACCGTGGCGGTTAAACAGATTCCAGGCGCGCTGATGATATTGCGCCGGCAAATGCATCAACCAGCTTTTGACCATCCGCGTATTGCCCAGCCATCGTCCCTGTAAATAACTCAACCAGCAACCCAGGCTGGCGGCAGTGGTCAGAATCACCATGGTGGGCACGAAATCCATCACGCCTTTGGCAATCATGGCGCCTGCGAGCAGCAACAGGCTGTCACCCGGCAGAAAAGAGGCAGGCAACAAACCGTTTTCCAGAAACAGCGTTAAAAACATCACGCCGTAGACAATCCACACGACATCCGGATTGGCCAGCGCGGCAAAATCCTGATGCCAGAGCGCGTGGACAATCTCATGTAAAACACCCATCTGCTATCCCATCGAGTCACAAGGATTCTATTTTAACCATCTGTGGCATCGCAGACGTTGATCTCACCGATGCGGCACGAAATGGTTTAGGTTTTGTTTAAATATTTACTGTTTTAAGCGCGTAAAGCCCGCTTTCAGGTCGTTCAGCAGGTCATCAACGTGTTCAAGACCAATATGCAAACGCACCAGCGTACCGTCGAAATCGACGCCGCCTGCCGGGCGAATCTCCGCCAGCTCTTCCGGTTGATTGGCCAGAATCAGTGATTCATAGCCACCCCAGGAATAAGCCATGCTGAAATGGTGGAAGTGATCGAGGTAATTCGCCAGCTGCTCACGGCTCAATTTTTCATGCAGGATGAAGGAAAACAGTCCGCTACTGCCGTTGAAATCGCGCTGCCAGAATTCATGACCTTTACTCTGCGCCAGCGCCGGATGGTTAACGCGCGCCACTTCCGGTTGAGCGGCCAGCCATTCGGCAACCTGCAAACCGCTCTCTTCATGCTGGCGCAAACGCGTACCGAGCGTGCGCAAGCCGCGACTGGCCATGTATGCCGTATCGGCATCCACCATCTGGCCCATCAGGTACGAGTTTTCACGCAGCTGCGGCCAGCAACGTTCATTGGCGACGGCGGTGCCAATCATCGCATCGCTGTGACCAATAATGTATTTGGTGCCCGCCTGAATCGAAATATCGATGCCATGCTCCAGCGCGTTAAACAACACGCCCGCCGCCCAGGTATTATCAATCATGATGATCGCGTCGGGCGCTTTCGCGCGCACGGCGGCGACGATGGCGGGAATGTCCTGCACTTCCATGGTGATGGAGGCGGGAGATTCGAGGAATACCACGCGCGTGTTTGGCTGAATCAGTTCACTGATCTCGCTGCCGATGCAGTGATCAAAGAACGTGGTGGTGACATTCAGCTTACTGAGAATTTTGGTGCAGAAATCTTGCGTCGGTTCATACACGGCGCCGCTCACCAGAATGTGATCGCCCGCTTCGACAAAAGAGATAATCGCATTGGATACTGCCGCTGCACCGCACGGATATAGCGCGCAACCCGCGCCGCCTTCCAGTTCGGTCATGGCGTCTTGCAGCGAGAAGTGGGTGAGGGTGCCACGGCGACCATAAAAAAGCTCGCCCGATGCACGACCTGCCGTCGCCCGTTTTTTGTCAGCAACCGTGTCAAAAACCAGTGAAGATGCGCGCTGAATGACGCTGTTAACTGAGCCCTGAGTGTAACGTTTGCTTCGTCCCGCGCTAACCAGCGTGGTATCAATTTTATTCGTTGCCATCACTGCCTTTCCTGACACTTACCACAAAACATCCACGTTACCACGAAACACCGCAGTGGGTTGACCCTGATTGCGGATTATCGGAGTCAGTCGATGAATTGGCCGGGCAAAAGCGCGTCCCTGCGATTTCGCGTTACATCACACCCATGACATGCGGCAGCCACAGCGATAGCGCGGGCACGTAAGTGATCAGCATCAGGATGAAAAACAGCGTGACGTAGAAGGGCAGCATGGCCGTCACCACTTGCTCAATTTTCTGTTTACTGACCGCGCTGGCAACGAACAACACGGTACCGACCGGCGGGGTGATCAGACCGATACCCAGGTTGGTCATCATAATCATGCCAAAATGCACAGGATCGATGCCCAGACTGGTGGCAACGGGCAGCAAGACAGGGGTTAAAATCAGAATAATAGGGGCCATGTCCATCAAGGTGCCGATCACCAGCAGTAACACGTTGATGCACATCAGAATCACGTATTTATTATCAGAGATGCTGGTGAAGGCATCGGTGATCATGGTCGGCAGTTGCATAAAGGTCATCACTGCGCCAAAGCCCGCCGCAAAGGCAATCAATACCATCACAATGGTGACGGTTTTGATGGTACGAAACACCAGAATATGCAGCTGATTCCATTTGAAATCGCGATAAATAAACATCGTGACAAAAAACGCCCACAGGCAGGCGATCGCAGCGGATTCCGAAGCGGTAAAAATGCCGGAAAGAATACCGCCCAAAATAATGACGATGGTAAACAGTCCCCAGAACGCATCGAAGAAGATTTTCACCGCCTGACGCAACGGAATGGCTTCGCCTTTGGGATAACCGCGCTTGCGTGCGAACGCCAGGCACATCACCATCAAACAGAATCCCAGCATCAGCCCCGGGATAATACCCGCAACAAACAACGAGGATATGGTAACGACGCCACCGGTGGCCAGCGAGTAGATCACGGAGTTATGGCTGGGCGGCGTTAATACCGCCTGCACTGAACCGCTGGCGGTCACGGCGGCGGCAAAATCTCGCGGATAACCTTTCTGCTCCATTTGCGGGATCATCACCGACCCGATCGAGGCGGTATCGGCCACTGACGATCCTGAAATGGCGCCAAAAAATGTCGATGCCACGATATTCACCAACGACAAGCCCCCGCGGATAAAACCGACGAAGATATAGGCAAAGTTCACCAGGCGGCGGGCAATCCCTCCCTCGGCCATGATCGCCCCGGCCAAAATGAAGAACGGAATGGTGAGGAGTGAAAATTTGTTGACCCCGTTGGTGATCTGAATCACCACGGCTTCCAGTGGCAAATCAATCCACCAGGCGCCAATAAAAGCGGCAAACCCCACGGCAAACGCCACCGGAAAGCCGACCAACAGCAGCAACACCAAACTACCAACCAGAATGAAAGCATCCATTTTAGTGCTCCGAATTTAGTGTGTGCCGCCCAGCGTCACCAGCGGACGCTGACTTTGATCGCCATTCAGTATTCGCTCGATCACAAACAGCAGCGTAAACAGCGCGCCGATTGGAATGGGCAGATACATTTCGCCATACGTCACAGCAGGCATTGCCGCCAGCGGTTGAATCCACATGGCCTCGCACAAGCTGTAGCTGGCCTGCAGCAGGATGAGACACACCACGATCAGCAGCAGGTTGCACAGCCGTTGTGCCCATTTTTGCCCAGCCTCAGAGAGGCGATCGGTCACCATCGACACACAAATGTGTGTGCCTGCCCGCAATCCGACGGGCGCACCAATAAAGGTAAAGATGATCATGCAGACGATAGCGACCGGCTCCGGCCATGAGAGGGCACCATTTAGCACATAGCGCGCGAAAATACCGATGGGTATCACCGTGACCATGATCAACAGGGCTACCGCCGCGATGCCCATGCACAACAGATAGAGCCCATCCATCAAACGGGAATATGCATTCATGCTTCATTACCTGAGCAAGGCGCCACGCGGTCGCGCGGCGCTGAGAGGGTTATTTCACATCCGCAATCTGTTTCATCAGATCCTGATAATTGCCGCCAAACTGGTCGCGCACCGGTTGCGTGGCTTTCATAAAGTAATCGCGGTTGGTGTCCTGGAATGTCACGCCGCCGGCTTTCATTTTCTCCACTGACTGGGCGGTGTAAGTGGCCCACAGCTGGCGCTCTTCATCCTGCGCTTCCTTGCCGAGTTTCTTCAGCAGCGCCTGATCTTCTGCGGAAAGCCGTCCCCACGAGGCTTTAGAGAACAGGATCATCTCCGGCTGAATAAAGTGGCCGCTCAGGGTGTAGTACTTCGCCACGGGAAGATAGTTGTGGGCGACAAACGTCGGTGGATTGTTCTCTGTGCCATCGACCACGCCGGTTTGCATGGCGCTAAACACTTCGCTGACGCCCATTGCCACAGGATTGGCACCCATCGCTTTCAGCGTGGCCAGTGAAATGGCACTGTTCTGCACGCGAATTTTCATCCCCTGTAAATCTTCGGGTTTGGTGATGGGTTTTTTGGTGATCATGTTGCGTGTGCCCGCGTCGGTCCAGCCGAGGAACACCATGCGCGTGCGGGGATCGTTATCGAATTTTTCGACAATCTGTTTGCCGACATCGCCATCCAGCACCTTGTGCATGTGGTCTTCATCGCGGAACACATAGGGCAGGGTTAGCACACTGGTTTCAGGGGCGATGGTGGTCACCGGGGCCAGTGAGACGCGAATCATATCAATCGCGCCGAGCTGAACCTGTTGCAGCGTTTGATCCTCATCGCCCAGCACGCCGCCAGCGTAGACCTTCAACTCTAATCGTCCTTGTGTCGCTTCTTTTAACTTATCGCCCATATGTTGCAGCGCGACCACGGTGGGATAACCGGCGGGCTGTACTTCCGCGACTTTTAACACTTTGGCGTGAGCACCACTCGCCAGCAGCATAACCAGAGAAGAGATTGCAATCGTGAGTCGTTTTTTAGATGTCATTATTATTGCTCCAGCTTGATGATCATTAGCGGTGTCAGGCACACCACAATCGGGAAGGGCTGGCTCAGAATAGTGAAATTGCGCTGGCGAAAAAGTGGTCAAATGTTGATTGGATGAAATACATCACATTTTGAAACGATGTTTTAATAAATTTTCAGTTTAGGTCACATTTGTAAAACATCAGCCAGCGCATCCATAAAAACCACATAGATTGTTAGAAATTGAAGCATTAATCGTTTGTAAATAGTAATGAGAACTACTATCACTTCGGTCAATTTTTTTGCTATGATCCGCGCTTCAATCGTGAACTGTGCAACAGAAGTTGGAGACGCAGCGTGGTAGCCAGTGATTTGATGCAAACGGACCTCTCCGTTTGGGGCATGTATCAGCATGCCGATATCGTGGTAAAAGTGGTGATGATTGGCCTTTTACTGGCCTCGGTTGTCACCTGGGCGATTTTCTTCGGCAAGTTTGCTGAGCTGAGCGGGGCGAAACGTCGCCTGAAACGCGAACAGCAGGCGCTGGGCGAAGCGCGTTCGCTTAATGATGCTTACCGCGCCGCTGAAAGCTTCAAAAGTAACAGCCATAGTGCGGTGTTGCTGAACGATGCGCAGAATGAGCTGGAACTCTCTGCAGGTACCGAAGACCTTGATGGCATTAAGGAACGTACCAGCTTCCGCCTTGATCGTCGCGTTGCGGCATTCAGCCGTCATGCCGGTCGCGGTAACGGCTTCCTCGCTACCATCGGTTCTGTTGCACCCTTCATCGGTCTGTTTGGTACCGTTTGGGGCATCATGAACAGCTTTATCGGTATCGCTAAAACCCAGACCACCAACCTCGCTGTTGTGGCGCCGGGCATCGCAGAAGCGTTGCTGGCGACCGCGATTGGTCTGGTTGCTGCTATTCCTGCTGTTGTTATCTACAACGTCTTCGCGCGCATGATTGCCAGCTACAAAGCCTCATTGGGTGATGTTGCGGCGCAGGTGATGCTGCTGCAGAGCCGCGATCTGGATCTCGGCAATGTGGACACCGCGAAAGAAGCGACCCGTCCGACGGCGGCACAGAAACTGCGCGTAGGATAAGTATTATGGCGATGCGTTTAAACGATGACTCGGTAGGCGATGGCGAAATGCATGAAATCAACGTGACGCCGTTTATCGACGTTATGCTGGTTCTGCTGATCATCTTTATGGTCGCCGCGCCATTAGCCACGGTGGATGTGCGTGTTAACCTGCCTGCCTCCACCAGCGCACCGCAACCGCGTCCGGAAAAACCGGTTTATCTATCTATTAAGGAAGATAAGCAGATCTATATCGGCAACGATGCGGTCACCAAAGAGACGCTGGTGAATGCGCTGACGGCGCAGACCGAAGGCAAGAAAGACACCACCATCTTCTTCCAGGCGGATAAGTCAGTGGATTATGAAACCCTGATGAGCGTGATGGATCAATTGCGTGAAGCGGGTTATCTGAAGATTGGTTTGATGGGCATGGAGACGGTGAAGAAATAAATCCCCCCTCTTATCGCTCATAAGGGCCGCCATCGAAAGCGGCCCTTTCTATTTTCTCCCGCCGTCAATGTTAATTTCTTGTTACTTTTGGTATCACTTTTGTAAACTGCAATGGTGAGGCTGATCACATCTATTCCTGGCGCAACCCGCTACAACGGTAGAAAAACCCAGGAAGGACAACATGAGCGTGAGTCAATCTTTACAAAAGCCATCGCAAGGCGGGGCCAAAACCATCTTTAGCGTTACCAGCGGTAACTTTCTTGAGATGTACGATTTTATGGTGTTTGGCTATTACGCTACGGCGATCGCCAAAACCTTTTTCCCCGGAGATGATCCCTTTGCTTCATTGATGCTCACGCTGATGACCTTTGGTGCGGGCTTCCTGATGCGTCCACTTGGCGCGATTATTCTGGGTGCCTACATCGACCATCACGGACGCCGTAAAGGACTGTTGCTGACATTGGGCTTGATGGCGTTGGGCACACTCACCATCGCCCTGGTGCCGGGCTATGCCACGCTGGGTGCCGCCGCACCGATTCTGATTCTGCTGGGTCGTTTGCTGCAGGGCTTCTCTGCGGGTGTGGAATTGGGCGGTGTGTCAGTTTATCTGTCTGAAGTAGCACCAAAAGGACGCAAAGGTTTTTATGTTAGCTGGCAGTCTGGAAGCCAGCAGGTTGCGGTGATCTTCGCGGCGCTGCTCGGCCTCGGCCTGAACCATCTGCTGGCGAAGGATGCGGTCACCGAATGGGGCTGGCGTATTCCGTTCGTGGTCGGTTGTATGATTGTGCCGTTCCTGTTCTGGATCCGCCGCATGCTGGAAGAAACCGAAGCGTTCAGCAAGCGCAAGCAGCATCCTTCCATGGGACAGATTATGCGCTCGGTCGGTGAGAACTGGGCATTGGTACTGGCGGGGATGCTGATGGTGGTGACCACCACGGTGATGTTCTACATGATCACCGCCTTCACCCCGACTTTTGGCAAAACCGTGTTGATGATGAGCGACGAGCAGAGCTTTATGGTGACGCTGTTTGTCGGCATCTCTAACCTGATCTGGCTGCCGGTGATGGGTTCGCTGTCAGACCGCATAGGACGCCGCCCGCTGCTGATCACTTTTACTATCCTGATGATTCTTACCACCTGGCCAGTGCTGCACTGGCTGGTGGGATCGCCCACCTTTGCGCATCTGGTGGAAGCGGAATTGTGGTTATCGTTCCTGTATGCCAGCTATAACGGTGCGATGGTGGTCTATCTGGCGGAAATTATGCCGGCTGAAGTGCGCGCCACCGGCTTCTCACTGGCTTATAGCCTGGCGACCGCGCTGTTTGGTGGCTTCACGCCAGCAGTTTCAAGCTACCTGATCCATGCCACGGGTGATAAAGCGATGCCCGGCGTGTGGTTGTCATTCGCGGCGGTGTGCGGATTGATCGGGACGCTGCTGATTGGCCGCATGGTGAAACAGTATCAGGCGCGCCATGGCGGCACGCCGGTGGGAGCTTCGCTGTAACGCCCTGGCTGACAACGGGCCTCATATCAGCCCGTTAAGAAGCGATTCGAATAAAGCAGCCCCTTGTTGAAGGGGCTGCTTTTTTGTTTATGCAGATATGTGGGTATGGCGCAGTGAAACGCAATCATCGGGCCTCTTAACAAGCGACATCGTCGCCCATGCCCTGCCTAAAACGACAGATCCACCACCACGCTATCCGTATAACTCCCCGCCGCTGGCGTATTCTGCGTCGTCAGAATCTGCGCTGTATAGGTGAAGTTGCGCGTCACCAGATCCGCGTTCAGAGAGGTGGCGCTGACGCTACTCCAGCGGTCAGTGCCAGTCGGGCCCCAGCGTGTCGTGGTGGTGGTGCCTTTATAAATGTCATAAGCCAGCCGGTTGGTGCCGCTCGCCATCTGGCGCGTGGTGCCGCTGTTATAGCTGCCATTGCTCAACCCCACAGTGAAGGTGCTGCCTTTGGAACACACCACGTTAATCGTCTGCTGTACCGTGGAGAAACTTCCCACCAAGGGTGCGCTGCCAAAACTCACATTGGGCGCGGTGATGGTGGTGCAATCATTGGTCACAACCAGGTTAACGGTAATCGGCATCGCGGTGCCGGTACTGGTTTGCACCGTACCCACGCATAAACCTGCTACGTTCAACCCGGCACATACCGTATAGCTCACAGTGAGCGTAATCGTCGTCGTATAACTGCCTGCGGCAATCACCTGTCCAGGCACTGTGCGGAAATAGAGCGGAATATTGAAATTGAGCGTGCTGCCCAGTGTTAACAACGCCGATGAACTGTAAACGTGGTTAGACCCCTGCGTGAGTTCGCTGGCACAGGCGCTGTCGATACACATCTGAATCGGAATACTGTCCGTGCCGGTGCTGGCGGTTTTCAACACCGCGCGCGCGCCGCTAAGATAGGTCGCGGTGGTGAAGGCGTAAGTGACGTTATCGGTGCCCAGCAACGACAGCGTACCTGACCCACAGTTGACGTTGGTGGTGCTGGAGGTGTTCTGCACTGTGGAGCCCACCGCGAAGGTGGTCACGGAGCCAAAGGTCGCCGTTGGGGCCGATAAACCACAAAGCGCATAACTGGTGCCCGGCAAGATAAACAGCGCCAGCAGCAAAAAAATCTTTCTCATGGTGAAATTCCTGACTGTGAATTATTGGGCGTGATGACCGCCGAACCCGGCGACGGCGACGGCAGGTCGCACGTCAGCGGACCGTAGGTCTCCAGCGCTTTTGGCTGGCCGTCCGCAATGGTCAGCGTGGTATCACAACTGCGCCCATCAGGCGTCACGACATGAATTGGGTTTTCAGCGCTCAGATTCTCCATCCAGACAATGCCATCCCATCCGATATATTCCGTACCCTGATTCGGGCGCAGCACCTGGCTGGAGATCGGCAACGGTTGCCCCTGTTTATCGTGCAGCACCACGCTGGCGGCACGCAGGCGCTCCACCGGGAAGTTCAGCAGGTAACCGCTTTTCCGTTTCACCGCAAAACGCTGTTCCACCTTGGGTGCGGTGCGATCGGCGGGTAAATCCAGGGTATCGATATCGTATTTTGCGCCGTAGTAACTGCTGATCGATGGCACCAGCAAATAGCCCTGATTATCAGTGCGTCCCATTGCCTGGTTTTCATAGCGCACCGTGACATCCGGGTAATCGGTTTTCACCACCACAAACGCATCATTGATGTCGTTGGCGGCAAACACGCGGTTATCCATCAGCACCAGCGAACCGGTGAAATCGGCCCACTGCGTGGTGTTATCGTTATCACCGTAGAATCCGGCTGAGGTGTCGATTTTGTTATTGCGATAGCGCAGGCTTGCCTGGCGGTAATCACCGCTGTCGCCACCCTGATTGGCCCAGGCCGCATCATACGCAAAGCCACCATCGGTCGGCATAGCGCGTGACACGTAGAGGCGCTGATTGTTGTTGCCCTGCTGATCGCGCTCATAGCTCACCGAAGCACTGCTCTGCTCGCCGAATGGGATCACCAAAGAGATGGCACCGCCCCAGTCGCCCTGTTCCTGATCGCGGCTGGCGGAGATATACAGGCTGCTGTTACCCCACAGATTTTTACTCCACGACAGGTTCCATAAACGGGTGCGATCGCCCGATCCGCCGGCAATATCAAAGTAGGCCAGGCCCAGACTGCCGTATTGATTGAGTGACACGCTGGCGGTGTACTGCGCACTGCGTCGCGCCAGTGAGTAGCTGGTGTTGGCGCTGTCGCCCCGGCTGCCGACCAGCGCCAGATTGCCGTAATCGGCGGTGCGTAATACATGCTGCGTGCCGAGGCTAAACCAGCTGTTGTTGTATTGATAACCCCAACTGTATTGCGTGCCGGGTTTACCTTCCATCTGACTTTGTGCCAGCGCACCATTGACCACGCCCCAGCTGCCGAGCTTCACCAATCCCCCAGCGCCGCCGGTGGCCACGCTGTCGCTGCCTTCCGCATGGCTCTCCAGCGTCAGCCAGTCGGTTAACCCATAACGATAAGAGCCGCTGGCTGCTGCTGCGCCATAGTCAAAGTTCTCCAGTCCGTAGTTTTCACGAATAGCACCGGCCGAGAAGGAGTAATCCGACAAACCCTGTCGCAGCAGGCTGCTGGAGACATAAAACGGCAGCGTGGTAGTGACCTGGCGCCCCACGGCATCGGTGGTGGTGATCACCGCATCGCCCGCGCCATTAACGAACGGCACATTGGTCAGCGACCACGGACCCGGCTGCACATTGGCTTGCGTGCTGCGATAACCGTTAATAAACAGATCGACGGAAGAGGGCACTGCGGCCTGGCCGGAAAACGCCGGTAGCGGGTAAGTGACCAAATCCGGTCGCACGCTGAAATCACGCGCAATCTGCACGCCACCCAGACGCACGCTGTTACTCCAGCTCAGCGCATCGGTGACCAGATCCCCGGCGCGCCAGCTAATTGCATCGTTCTCATCTTCATTGCTGAACCAGGTATCGTAGCGAATGTATCCCTCTTGCTGACCGCTGACACCGCCTTCCAGTTGTTGGGTGTAGACGCCATTGGTGGAGAATTGCCCGCTGGGGCCAAACACGCGCAGCTCATTCCAGCTCGACAGGCGGGAACCGGCATTATCGGTACGCGTGGCGTAAAAGTCGTAATTGAGCAGCGCACCGTTACTGGCGCGCCCCGGGTAGCGAGGGCCGCGCTGATCTTTACCGATCACCTGGCCGGGCAGCCAGGCGGTCGGAACGGTGAGCAACAGGCGTTGACGGCGCTCGTCATATTCTGCTTTCACCTCCGCAAGTTGATTCACATCGATTTGCTCGCCCTGGAGTTTCTCCGCAGGGATACCGGCACGCTGTAAATCGCCACTGCGCAGCCAAAAGTCGCCGTTTTTGCGCTCCACCGGCACGATATCGCCGCGCGCGTTCTGATTCACCACCAGCTCCAGCATGTACTGCTGACCGCTGGCGTTGTTCTCCAGCACAGGGGGCGGTGGTAGCTCGGAAAAGGTCTCCGCGCTACTGATTTGAGGTAACAGGCATAGCACGCTAGCCACTGCCAACGTGCAGGGATGCAGCGAAAACGTCATCAACGCGCGGCCGCGCTGCTCCAGTGCCCTTTATTCACTTCTGCGGACAGCTCACCGCTCACGCTGCTGGTTAATGGCCAGCGGTTACTGCTGTTTGCCAGTACGTAGCCAAACAGGCCATTGCCCAGGCGGCGACCACCGATGGTGACGTTACTCAGCCGCGCATGGCCATTGCCACGGTTGGTGAGTTCCAGCGAGCGTTTGCCACCACTGTCCACCTGTTGCCAGCTGAGATGCGGCTTCGCACTGTCGCTGGTGACGCCGTTACCATAAACAAACAGCGGAACCGAATAGCGCATCTGGAAGGTTAATCCCGCCTGATTTTCGCCGGGCGTGCGTGGCGTAGGGATTTCATCCAGCACCACGCGGTAGGACATTTCGCGTCCCGCTTCCGGCGCGCCCTGCTTAATGAGTCGCACCAGTTGTTTCTGACCCGGTTCGAGGCGCACCATCGGCGGGCTGGCGACCACTTGCTGCTGAGTTTGATACTGTTCCTGACCGCCCACTTGCAGCCAGCTAAAGATGCGCACCTGCATCATGGTGGTGGCATTCCCACGGTTTTCCAGCCAAAGCTCACTGGCTTTATCATCGGGATTGATGGTGGGATCGATGGGCCAAATCATCAGCGAATTGGCAGCGTGGGCAGCAGGCATTAGTGCCATGATAAACAACAGTAACAGGGCGCGCAGGTTCATGATTATTCATCCTTCTTTATCACTGCCGTCACCAGCTAAGCGTAACGGTTAAGGTGTCGGTATAAGTGCCGGCGCGTGTGGGGCCGGGCAGCGTTAACAGGCCATAAATCGGCAAAGTAATGTTATTGGCGTTGCTGTAACTCAGCGCCACGGCGCTATTCACTGGGATAGCCGTGGTGTGTGCCGCGTTGGTGTAAAGGGAATAGGGCACGGTATTGGTGTTACCCGAGACCTTGAGATTGCGGGTAGTAGAGTAATTGGCGCCGCCATTAATGCTCATGCTAACGGCGGTGCCTGGCGTGCAGGCGAGAATGATGGTGGTGCTTTGCACATAGCTGGCGCTCACGCTGCTGGACGATACGCCAGATTGCCTACCGAAATTAAGCGTGCCAAAGACCCCGGTATTGGTACCGGAGACAACACAGCCTGCCACTACTGATGCAGAGACCTGAAAGGTTGCGGTTGGCAACCCCCAGGCAGAGACGCTCCCTATCAGCAGGGCGAGGCCGCCTGCAATGTGCACCCAACGCTGCACCACGGCCACCCTGATTACCCCACAACTGACCTCAGTAGTTCACCGCAACGTTAATGGTGTCGGTATAAGTCCCTGCCGGAATCAGTGGGTTAAACCCGCCGCCCACCACACGACCATAAATGGCGTAGTTAGTGCCTAAGGTCGGGTCCGTGGTGCCGCTGGCGGCAATGTTGGTGTTATTGGCGATGGCGGTGGTGAATGCCGCATCGCTATACAGGGTATAGGCAATGCCTTGGGTGTTATTGGAACCGAGGATCAGATAGCGCGGCTGGCCGCTGACGGTGCCATAAATGGTCGCTGGCGCGGCGTTACTGCTGGTGACCTGCACGTTGAAAGTCTGGCCGGTAGTGCAGCGAACATAGATACCGTTGCCTGATGCGCCGACCAACGTGGCATTCAGGGTATCGAAGGTTGCGGCGCTGCTACCAAAGTTCAGGGTACCGAAGTTGACGCCTGTGGTGGCAGACTGACCATTCACCAGACAGCCGGTGGTCAGGGTCAGGGTCGCATTAATGGTTCCCGTTGTGGTGGCGGCAAAAGCCGCATGAGGGGCGAGCACTACGCTCAGGCTGGACGCCAAAAGAAAAAGCTTGAGTTTCATAATCATTCCTTACTGATTATCCGTAGTCAGTGCTTTTTCACCTGGTGATTCATTTATGTAACGAATCCGAAGTCAAACAAGAGCCACGATCGACTTTACTGCGTAAGTGCCCGACATCTAGGAATATTCTTAGATGGAGGGTTTATGATTTATATCAGTTTTCTTTACTATAGATCAGCAAATCAACACTGGGAGCGTTGCGGTTAGATTTTTCATTAATCAATTCACAATTTTCGCCGATAATGCAGTAATCGCTAGGAGTGACAACCGGTTAAAAAAACTAAACAGCGAGTGATTTCACCCTCTACCGCGATTAATCTTTCAATGTTATGTTCGTGCATTAATCAGATATTATTAATTTTTCTGACTGCGACGGATGATGAAAAACAAAAAACATAGCGTGGTGTTTCCAGAATTATCTGGATCGGCTCCCCCCTCTGCCTCACTGCGTGCGGTCATTACTCACCCTTAATCAATGTTTCGAACTCTTTGAACTTTTTTGACGATACAGCACCTGCTCCGCAGCGGGCTGAGTTTAGGAGCGCACATGCTGCTGGTTACCTGGGATAGCGTTCTGGTCACGGTTTCATTAATCGTGGCCTTCATTGCTGCGTTTACCGCACTGGATACGGCAGGACGCGTCGCGATATCACGCGGCTACCTGGCGAAAATGTGGCTGATTGGCGGTGGCACCGCGATGGGCATTGGCATCTGGGCGATGCACTTCATTGGCATGCTGGCGATGATGATGCCGATGACCATGCGTTATGACATTACCCTCACCACGGTTTCCCTGCTGGTGGCGATCCTCTCTGCCATCTTCGCCTTCGCCCAAGGTGTTCAGGGCAGCCATCTGACCCCACGTCGGCTGTTAAGTGGCACCCTGATACTCGGCAGCGGCGTGGTGGCAATGCATTACATTGGCATGAATGCCCTGATGATTGAACCGGCGATTCGCTGGGACATGCCGTTGGTCGCACTCTCCGTGGTGATTGCCTATGCCGCCTCGGGGGCAGCACTGTGGCTGGCGTTTCATCTGCGTCAGGGCGAGAGCGTGTGGATCATGCGCGTCTGCGCGGCACTGGTGATGGGTATTGCCATCGCCGGAATGCACTACACCGGCATGGCGGCAGCGGAGTACAGCGTGCCAAGCACCATGCAGCAACATCATGGCATCAGTGAGGATGGACTGGCGGTATGGGTGACCATTATCACGCTGTCCATTCTCGGCGTCACGCTGCTGGTTTCGATGCTGGACGCTCAGCTACGCGCGGCGCGTCTGGCGGCCAAGCTCAAGCGTGCCAACAGTGAACTGCGCCAGCTGGCGTTGCATGACAATCTCACCTCGCTTCCCAACCGCGTGCTGCTGGAGCAGCAATTGACGGCGCAGATCAAGCAAGCCACGTTGCAGGATGAGACTTTTGCGCTGATGTTTATGGATCTCGATGGCTTCAAAGCCGTCAACGATACCTGGGGCCATCACGTGGGCGATCGCCTGCTTATCGCGGTCGCCGAACGTCTGCGCGTGCAGCTGGGCGAGGGCGTGCTGCTGGCGCGACTGGGGGGCGATGAGTTTGTGCTGCTGTGTCCACAATACAATGATTTACAAGCCTCGGCGCTGGCGCAGCAGCTGGTGAATGCGATTGATGCGCCGTTTGAATTGGATCGTTATTCACTGCGGGTGTCGTTGAGTATCGGCATCGTGGTGTTCCCGCAGCACGGTCGTAGCCAGCAGGAGATGATGTTCAACGCCGACTCCGCCATGTATCACACCAAACACAGCGGCCGAAACGGCTGGTGTCTGTTTGAACCGATGATGAGCGCCGTGGCACAGCATCAGCTGGCGCTGGCGAATGACCTGTGGAATGCGCTGGAATACCAGGAAATGTGCCTGTTTTATCAGCCAAAATTCCGCGCAGGCGGCACGGTGCTCATGGGCTTCGAAGCGCTGCTGCGCTGGCAACATCCGCGTCGCGGATTACTGATGCCGGATATGTTCCTGCCGCGTGCGGAGAAAACCGGGCAAATCGTGGCGCTGGGCAATTGGGTGATCAACGAAGCGTGCCGTCAGTTAAAACAGTGGCACGATGAAGGCAACCGCGACTGGAGCGTGTCAGTTAACCTTTCGGCGTTGCAATTCCATCAGCGCGATCTCATCGACAGCTTGCGTCATGCACTGCTGCGCTATCAGCTGCCGGAGGGGGCGCTGATGCTGGAGATTACCGAGAATATCGCGATGCGCGACCCGCAGTTCAGCCAGCAGCGCATTGCAGAATTGCATCAGCTCGGCGTGAAAGTGGCGATCGATAACTTTGGTATCGGCTATGCCAATTTACTGCATCTGAAACATCTGGAAGCCACCGAACTGAAAATCGACCGCGCCTTTATTAACAGCCTGCGTGCCGACAGCGAGGACGCCACCGTCGTGAGCGCGATGCTGACGCTGGCACAAAGTCTCAATCTGCGCATGGTGGCCGAAGGGGTAGAAACCGAAGAACAGCAGCGTCTGCTGACCGGGCTCGGTTTTGACACGCTGCAGGGCTATCTGCTGGGCAAGCCAACACCGGCGGAGCGTATCGGTGAATTTACCGCTGTGTTTAATGCACCGCCACTGTTTGCTGAGCACCCGCTGCCCTTAACCAGCGCCTGATAAATCATTTTTATTTTCTTCCGCATCGGAAGGTTTCATCGTTCAAAGACTCAAATCGGCAGTGTTCCTGCCGATAAAACACACCATAAAACCTATAGCGTTGACTTTTTTTCATAACACCACAGCTGATTGATAACGGCTTTAACTTGGGAAATCACTATGTTAGTGACTTCGTACGATTCGTTTACCGTCATCGTTTCCATTCTGGTGGCGATGCTGGCCTCGTTTACCGCGCTGGATATGGCGGGACGCGTGGCTTCTTCAACTGGCAAGGTGGCGCTGGTTTGGTTATTAGGCGGTGGATTCGCCATGGGCGTAGGCGTCTGGGCGATGCATTTCATCGGCATGCTGTCGATGAGCCTGGATATGGTGATGAGCTACGATCCGCTGCTGACGGCGACGTCGATGGCAGTGGCAATCCTGGCATCAATTTTTGCCTTGTGGCTGGTGTGCTCATCGCATGATTTATCCTGGCGGCGCTTAACGGGCGGGGCTTTGGTGCTCGGTTCCGGCGTGGTCGCCATGCACTACATGGGCATGGCCGCGCTGATGTTTGCGCCGGGCATCGTCTGGAATTGGGGCTGGGTCGCCGCTTCAGTGGTGATTGCGCTGGTGGCATCGGGGGCGGCCCTGTTGCTGGCCTTTAACCTGCGCGAAGGACATGGTCGCGTGAACATTCTGCGTCTCGGTGCTTCGGTGGTAATGGGCTGCGCCATTGCTGGCATGCACTACACCGGTATGGCCGCGGCCAGCTTCCCGATGATGAGTCATGCCACGCACATGGGCGTTAACAGCAACTGGCTGGCGATTGTGGTCACCGTGGTGACGCTGGCGATCCTCGGCATTACGTTGCTGGTTTCGATGCTGGATGCACGCCTGCAAGCGCGCACCTCCATCCTTGCGCACTCGCTGGCGGAAGCCAATCGCGAGCTGGCGCAACTGGCTCTGCACGATAACCTGACGCGCCTGCCAAACCGTATTTTGCTGGAAGATCGTCTGGAGCAATCGATCAACAAAGCCAATCGCGAGAAGTCGCAGTTTGCGCTGATGTTCATGGACTTGGATGGCTTCAAAGCGGTCAATGACGCCTTTGGTCACCATGTGGGTGACAACCTGCTGATTGCCGTGGCCGAGCGCATGATCGGCCAGATGAAAGGGCACTACACGCTGGCACGTATGGGCGGTGACGAGTTCGTGCTGCTGATCGAAATCGATGAGCCCAATGACGCCGCAGCGGTAGCGGATGCATTGGTGAAAGCGGTCGATCGCCCGTTTGATATTTCACGCTATGAGCTGGTGGTGTCACTGAGTATCGGCATCGCGGTCTATCCCGGCGACGGTCAAGATGATCGCGAGCTGATGTTTAACGCCGATGCGGCGATGTATCACACCAAAAACAATGGTCGTAACGGCTACAACTTCTTCCAGCCGTCGATGAATACCCTCGCGCAGTCGCAGCTACAGCTGAATAACGATCTGTGGCAAGCGCTGGATAACGAAGAGTTACGTCTGTTCTATCAGCCAAAATACTGTGCGCCGAGCGGCCCGATTCTCGGCTTTGAAGCCCTGTTACGTTGGGAGCATCCGACACGCGGTTTGCTGGCACCGGACAAATTCCTGCCGATTGCCGAGAAGACCGGCATGATCATCAACATCGGTAACTGGGTGATTAACGAAGCCTGCCGTCAATTGCACTGCTGGCATCTGCAGGGCCATCCACACTGGTCGGTCGCGGTGAATCTCTCCGCGCTGCAGTTTGAGCAGAGCAACCTGGTGGAAACCGTGACGCAGGCGCTGGCGAAGCATCAGATCCCGGCCGAATTGCTGACGCTGGAAGTGACGGAAACCACGGCGATGCGTGATCCGGAAGAGAGTGTGCGTATCATGACGCAACTGACGGATATGGGCGTGAAAGCCTCGATCGATGATTTCGGCACCGGTTACTCCAGCCTGCTTTATCTCAAACGTTTGCCCGCCAGTGAGTTGAAGATCGACCGCGCGTTCGTCAATGAACTGCAGGCAAAATCGGAAGATGCCACCATCGTTTCCGCCATTGTGGCACTGGCGCAGTCACTGGATCTCAAAGTGGTGGCGGAAGGGGTGGAAACGCAGGATCAACAAGCGTTCCTCACCGGCCTGGGTTGCGATACCTTGCAGGGGTATTTGCTGGGCAAACCGGTGCCGCCGGAACGCATCCACGAACTGCCGAACTTTGTCGAAAATGAGCAGCAGCTGGTGCAGCTGCCGTAAGGGCATGTGTGCGATGATGGTCTCATCCCAACCATCCCCTCTCGCGCTTGCGGGAAGGGGCCAGGGTGAGGGAAAATAGCCGCACTCATTTCCCATATCGGAGCCAGGGTGGCGAAATATCAGCAGTTGGTCGATCAACTTCGTAAGCAGATCGAAGCGCGCATCTGGCCGCCGGGCGAAAAGCTACCGTCATTACGTCAGCAGGCGGAGCAGAGCGGCCTTAGCCTGATGACGGTGATGCACGCCTATGAAGTGCTGGAAAGCCAGGGCTGGATCCTGTCAAAACCGCAATCCGGATACTACGTTGCGCCTCGTGCTGCCGAAAGCCGCCCACGTTTGCCGACACAGGCGATTGCCAAAACCGAGCAGGCGGACACCAACAGCTTCGTGTTTGATGTGCTGCAAGCCACGCGTGACCCTGGCATCATGCCGTTTGGCTCTGCCTTTCCCGATCCCGAACTCTTTCCGCAGCGTCAGTTGATGCGCTCGCTGGTCAAAGTCTCGCACAATCTGAAACCCAGTGATGCCTTGAATAACCTGCCGCCCGGCAACGAAGCGCTGCGGAAAATTCTGGCGCAACGTTATGCCCAGCAGGGCATCACCTTGTCGCCGGACGATATCGTCATCACCAACGGCGCGATGGAAGCGCTCAACCTCAGCCTGCAAGCGGTGACCGAACCCGGTGATTGGGTGGTGATTGAAAATCCTTCTTTCTACGGTGCCTTGCAGGTGATTGAACGCCTGAAACTGAATGCGATTGCCATCGCCAGCGATGTTGAGCAGGGCATCGATCTCGACGAGCTGGAGCAGGCATTGCAACGCTGGCCGGTCAAAGCCTGCTGGCTGATGACTAACCGACAAAACCCGCTGGGCTTTACCCTGAGCGCTGAACGAAAACAACAGTTGGTCACTCTGCTGTCGCGCTACCAGGTCGCGATGATTGAGGATGACGTTTACAGCGATCTCTACAGCGGCCACGACAAGCCTTTGCCCGCCAAAGCTTTTGATCGCGAGGGGAATGTGCTGCATTGCGGCAGCTTTTCGAAGAACCTGGTAGCGGGATTTCGCGTCGGTTGGGTGGCGGCCGGGCGCTATGCACAGCGCGTACAGCGTATTCAGCTCATGAGTACGCTCTCCACCAGCGCGCCGATGCAGCTGGCATTGGTCGACTTCCTCAGCACCCGCAGTTACGACACGCATTTAAAGAAGCTGCGCCAGACGCTGGCAAAGCGTAAGCAACTGGCCCAGCAAGCATTGCGCCGTGTGCTGCCTGCTGATGCGCAGATCGGTGATACGCCGGGCGGCTATTTCCTGTGGATTACGCTGCCGGAACAGATCAATACGACGCAGCTTTATCATCTGGCGTTGAAAGAGGGCATCAGCATCGCGCCCGGTCAGCTGTTCTCGGGCAGTGAAGGATTCAGCCACTGTTTTCGCTTCAACACCGCCTGGCCGTGGGATGCGCGCGCCGAGGCGGCGGTGGAGACGTTAGGGAAATTGATTGCTCAGTTGGCGTCGGCTTAAGGGCTCTGCCGCAAAATGTTGGCCCCCGAGACGACTGACCACAAAGGATGACCAATGTGGTCAGTCTGAATTGTCATCAATGTGCCGGTTGTACCTGCAGGGCAACCTGACAACATCGCGTCAGATTTTTGTAGCCTGTGCTGTCTCGCATCTCGTGCAAGACGATATTCATCAGATAGTTGCTGCCTGCTTATTGCCCCATGTCAGGTAATAAACATCATAAAAATCCACCTCACCTTTCTGCTTCATCAGGCGATCGATGCCGCTGCGCACGCGGTCGGGCGTGCCGGGATTTTCCACGATCTTATCCAGCGCCTGCTGCGAAACCGGCTGCACATAATACCATTCACCGTTGTAGCACACGCGCAAATCCAGCGTGTCGATATCCTCAAAGCGGTATTTGGGGTTGATATCCATCAGCATCAGGAAGCTCATCACCAATACAAAGGCGGTGGCGAACCAAAACGCTGGCCAGCCAAGCATGTCGGTGGAGAAGATCAGCGCCACGCACAGCGCGTAACACAGATACATGATCGCCCACAGCCCCGGATGGGTTTTAAGGAATGATAAGCTAAAGCGTGGCAGATTATCGCGCTGGCCTTCACGGTTAAGCGTGGCGATTTCATCGAGCAGAATTTGTTTGATCGCTTCCATAGTTCACCTCTGAATGTTACTGCCTGCCAGTTAATCACATAACAGTGAAGCGAATCAGATACAGAATTGAGGTGTTTTTTTATAACAGTTTATTGGCGGCTTTTCCGGTCCCACAAAATGTTAAATATGTTGCCAGGTAATTTGGCTTTAGTAAGGTAAATCATTCTTTTATGTGAATTTTGTCGGCGGGCGCACATTGTAATGCCGTCGGGGTTTGCCACAATTAAGCAACGTGGCTTCCCGGAGAAAGAGTATGACTGCCAACACTTCCAGCCTGCTGTTACTGATGTCTTTCGCCGCCGGTACCTTTTCTGCAGGTTCATCAAATAATCCGCAGCATTTGATGCTGTCGCAGCCCTCAGGCGGTGTGCCTAACAATCTGCTGCCGCTGATCATCTGGCCCGGCATTGCGCCTGACTATGATGAGGAGCTGCAAAGCAACAGCGCCGAATGGTTTGAAAAAACCTTCACGGCTAACGGCTGGCCGGCCGCGTGGCGCGCGCCAATCTTCCCTTACACCCATTACCATCCCAACACCCATGAAATTCTGGGCGTCGCGTCGGGCTGGGCGGAAGTGCTGTTTGGCGGCGATAGCGGCCGTATGGTGACGCTACGTGAGGGTGATGCGGTGCTGATCCCCGCCGGTGTCGGCCATAAACAGGTGTTCGCCTCAGACGATTTTTTCGCCGTTGGCGCCTATCCTGAAGGGATGTCCCCGGAAACCGTGCGTGATGAACCTTCTCGTTTACGCGCGGCGAAAGATCAGATCGCGCGCGTACCTTTGCCGCATCGCGATCCTTTCACGGGGGGCGATGGAGCGATGACGGATATCTGGCTGCCAATTGCGCAGCAGCTAATGCACCAGTAAGGTGCAATCTGAGTGTTATTCGGCGCTGCTCCACTATCGGGGTGCGTGTGCCGTTTGGGGCGTGAGCCTCTGGCACACTTTGTGCAGGAGAGGATCCAGGTCCTCTGACAAGCGCCGGGTAAATCATGAAAGAAAGCTACCAGATAGCGTCACACTTCTATGATGAGATGTTATTGAGCAACGGCGAACACCGTGCGCACTATCAGCATTACTGGGAGTGGTTACAACAGGCGGACAAAGAGGCTGTGGCGCGGAAACGCGAAGAAGCGGAACTGCTGTTTCATCGCGTGGGCATCACCTTCAACGTCTATGGTGAAGACGGCGGCGCGGAGCGGCTCATCCCGTTCGATAGCGTGCCGCGTATTATTCCGGCCAGTGAGTGGGCGATGCTCGATCGCGGCATCCGCCAGCGCGTGCAAGCCCTGAATGCCTTCCTGCATGATATCTACCATCAACAACACATCCTCAAGGCGGGGATCGTGCCTGCCGAGCAGGTGCTGGTAAACGATCAATATCAGCCCTGCATGCAAGGTGTCGATCTGCACCGCAACATCTATGCGCACATCACCGGTGTCGATATGGTGCGCAACAACGACGGCGAGTACTACGTACTGGAGGACAATCTGCGCACGCCTTCTGGTGTCTCCTACATGCTGGAGAACCGCAAGATGATGATGCGCCTCTACCCGGAACTGTTCGTCGAGCAGCATATTGCGCCGGTAGAACGCTATCCTTCACACCTGCTGCAAACCCTGCGCGAAAGCTCACCGGTCAACGATCCGGTGGTAGTGGTGCTGACGCCGGGCCGCTTCAACAGCGCCTACTTCGAACACAGTTTCCTTGCGCAGCAGATGGGCGTTGAGCTGGTGGAAAGTGCCGATCTGTTTGTCAAAGACGGTGCGGTGATGATGCGCACCACCGCCGGGCCGTGCAAAGTCGATGTGATCTATCGCCGTATTGATGATGCGTTCCTCGATCCGCTGGCGTTCCGTCCCGATTCGATGCTCGGCGTGCCGGGCCTACTGTCGGTGTATCGCTCCGGTAACGTGGTGTTGGCCAATGCCATTGGCACTGGCGTGGCCGATGACAAATCGATCTACCCTTATGTGCCGGATATGATCCGCTTCTATCTGGATGAAGATCCGATCCTCAACAACGTGCCGACCTGGCAGTGCCGCAAGCCGCAGGATCTGACTTACGTCCTCGCCAATCTCAGCAAAATGGTGGTGAAAGAGGTACACGGCGCCGGCGGTTACGGCATGTTGATTGGCCCGGTGGCCAGCCAGCAGGAGCTGAGTGATTTTCGCGATCGTTTGAAAGCACGCCCGGAAAACTATATCGCGCAGGACACGCTCTCGCTCTCCACCTGCCCGACGTTTATCGACAACGGCCTGGCGCCGCGTCATATCGATTTGCGTCCCTTTGCCTTATGCGGTGCGGATATTCGTTTAGTGCCGGGTGGCTTAACCCGCGTGGCGCTGACCGAAGGTTCGCTGGTGGTGAACTCATCGCAGGGCGGTGGCACCAAGGACACCTGGGTTCTGGAGGATGACGCATCATGCTAAGCCGCACGGCCAGTGGCCTCTATTGGATGGCGCGCTATCTGGAGCGCGCAGAACAACTTGCCCGGGTGCTGGATGTCACCAACCGGCTTTCGCTGATGCCGGTGCGTAACAGCCAAACCGATGAGCTGTTGTTGCCGCTCAATCTCACCGGCACGCGCCAGCTGTTTGAAACCCTGAACGGGCGTTTCACCATGCCGCAGCTGTTTAACTTTTTCGCCCTCGACGATCGCAACCCTAGCAGTATTTTTAGCTGCTGGCAGGAGGCGTGGAACAATGCGCACGCGGTGCGCGGCAGTTTGTCGTCCGAGGTGTGGGAGAGCATCAACTCAACGTGGATTGAGATGCGTAACATGCGGCGACGCGGCATCACCAGCGCCAACGCCGACAGCTTTTTCGACTGGGTTAAAGAGCGCTCCCACCTGTTTCGTGGCGCGATGTTCGGCACCTTGCTGCGCGGCGATGCGATGTGCTTTATCCGCATCGGCACGCTGATGGAGCGCAGCGACGGCACCGCGCGTTTGTTGAGCGTCAACCAGCAACTGCTGGAGCAAAACCCCGATTCGGTGCGGGAATACTACTGCCTCGATACCTTGCTGCGTGCGGTGTCGGCGCGTGAAGCCTATAACGCGATCTTTAAGCAGCAGCTGATGCCGGATCTGGTGAATGAGATGCTGATCCTGCGTAACGAAAGCCCGCGTTCGCTGCACTCCTGCATTGAGGAGATCGCCAACCAGCTGGAACAGATCGGCAGCAGCGGTGAGGATCGTCCACGCTATCTGGTGACGGTGCTGTTAGCCGAAATGCGCTTCAGCACCTGGGAGAGTTTGACGCGTGACGGGTTGTACAGCTGGCTTAATCACTTTCTCACGCAGACCAATGCGCTGGCAGAAAGCATCAATCAGACCTACCTGGAGGCGAAATGAGACTGAACATCGAGCACAAAACCTGGTATGCCTATGAGCATCAGGTCAAACTCAGCACCCAGTATCTGCGCCTGACGCCGCAAAACTCGGTGCACCAGCAGATTCTGTCATGGGATCTCGATTTACCGTGCGAAGCCACGCGCACCCTGGATGCTTACGGCAACGTGTTGCATGTGCTGACGCTGGATACGCCACATCAGCAACTGGAGATTGCCGCGCGCGGGGTGGTGGAAATTCTGGATGAAGGGGAGTATTCCCCCGACCCTGAATCGATCCTTTCGCCATTGGTGTTTCTGCGCGCCACGCCATTAACCTTGCCCGATGCGGCGATACGCGATTTCGCACAGCGCTACTGGCACGCGGAAAAACCGCTCGCCAGCCTGGAAAAACTGATGGATGAGCTGCTGTTAAAAATGCCGTACCAGCCAGGCAGCACCCAGGTGAGTGATACCGCAGCGAAAGTATTTGCGGCGGGCAGCGGCGTTTGCCAGGATCACAGCCATGTGTTTCTGGCTTGTTGTCGCAGTCTCGGGATCCCGGCGCGCTATGTCAGCGGCTATCTTTATACGGACAATGTAGAACACGTTGCTACTCACGCCTGGGTTGAAGCCTGGCTGGATGGCAGTTGGCACAGCTTTGATATCACCAACAATACGCGCAGTACGCGCCAGCATTTACGTCTGGCGGTGGGTGTGGATTATCTCGATGCTTGTCCGGTGCGCGGTATGCGGCTGGGTGGCGGCGGTGAGGATATGCTGGCGATGGCCGCGGTGCAGCAGGTGCATGCGCAGCAGTGATATTTTTTTGCAGGCGTGACTATGACTTATTGTGTGGCAATGCGTTTATCGTCAGGGATGATTTTTGTATCGGATTCACGCACCAACGCGGGCGTCGATCATATTTCCACGTTCCGTAAATTACATGTGTTTCAGGTGGATGATGAACGCACGCTGGTGCTGCAAAGCGCCGGTAATCTGGCGACCACGCAAAGCGTGATGAGTTTGCTACGGCGTAATAACCACGACAGCGACCAGCCCAATCTGCTGAATGGGCGCTCGCTGTATGACATTGCGCTGCTGGTGGGGGAAACCCTGCGTGAAGTGATCAAACGTGATGGCGAAGAGTTTGGTGGCACGCTGCTATTAGGGGGGCAGATTCGTGGTGAAGAGCCGCGCCTGTTCCAGATCTATCCGCAGGGCAACTTCATTGAAGCCAGCGTGGATACGCCTTATTTCCAGATTGGTGAAAGCAAGTACGGCAAGCCGATTATTGATCGCGTATTGCGTTATGAGACCCCGCTCAGCCAGGCGATGCAGTGTGCGCTGATTTCCATGGACTCGACGCTGGCGAGTAATATTTCGGTGGGCCTGCCGCTGGATGTGATGGTGTATCACACCGACAGCTTCAAAGATAACGAACAGCATCATATTACCGAACAGCACCCTTACTTTTCGCAGATTCGTCAGTTGTGGAGCAAAGGCTTGTTGAGCGTGTTCTCACAATTGCCGCCGTTAAAACTTTAACCGCTCACGCACGATGAATCGGGCGGTGCCACACCATCGATAAGTGGTTGTCTTTTCAGGGGCGGCTTCTGCCGCTCGCTGGCTCGACAATCCTCTATACGGTTCGCTAGCGGTGCCATTACTGACTAACGCCCTGCGTTTCCCCCCGTTATTTCCGTTTCGCTTTCTCACTGGTCATAAATCTGAAAACAAGCCTGTTTAACTTCGGTGCCATAAACCTCTGCGCACAAAAGGTGAATGATGTTTTCTGTTGATCAGCTTCTCGATACTTACTGGCCAGGCCATCACCCCGCGAACTGGCAAAAAAGCCTGTTGAAATGGGCGGTTCGCGAACATGAATTCCAATCTTTTGCTGACCGTTATCGCCACCTGAAAGGGGTGGATATGGTCGAGCAAGTGCTGGAGCACCTGGATGTGCGCTGTGAATTAAGTGAACGCGATTTGGAGCAGATCCCGACCAGCGGTCCGGTGGTGATTGTCGCCAACCATCCGCTCGGTGCGCTGGACGGACTGGCGCTGCTGGCGGCCGTGTCTCAGGTGCGTCGTGATGTGAAAATCGTGGCAAACCGCATGCTGATGATGCTGGAGCCGATCAACAATCTGATGTTGCCGGTGGATAACATGGGCAACCGCACCAGTCGCGAACAGCTGACGCGCATGCAGCAGCATCTCGACAATCAGGGCGCACTGATTATCTTCCCGGCGGGTGAAGTGTCGCGCCTTTCGAGCCGTGGTGTGCGCGATAACCGCTGGCATCACAGCTTCCTGCGCCTGGCCGCCCGTGCTCGTGCGCCGATTGTTCCGGCACACGTCGTCGGACGTAATAGCCTTGCGTTCTATGCCGCCGCCAAAATCGCCTCACCGCTGGCGCTGCTGATGCTGGTGCGCGAGATGTTCCGCCAGCGTGGATCGCGCATCAAGCTGCACATTGGCGAGCAGATCCCGTTTGCCAACTGGCACGATGGCCACACGCCGGGCAAAGAGCTGGCGAAACGGCTGCGCAAGCACTTATATCGCATTGGTCAGGGCCGTCGTGGTCTGTTCCAGACTGAAGCGGCGATTGCGCGCCCGGAAGATCGTGCCGAACTGAAAAAAGCGCTGATGGAGAGTGAGCGTCTCGGCTCGCTGCCGGATGGCAAACAGATTTACCTGTGGCGTCGTAACGGCGCGACCTGGGTGCCGCTGCTGCGTGAACTCGGACGCCTGCGTGAAATCGCCTTCCGCGCGGTGGGCGAGGGCAGCGGTCGCCGCCGTGACCTCGATAAATACGATGACGATTACTATCACCTGATTCTGTGGGATGACGATGCGCTGGAGATTGTGGGCGCTTATCGCTTTATTCCGGGTGCCGAGCAGCTGGAGCGTCGTGGTCTGGAAGGCATCTACAGCGACAGCCTGTTCCACTACGACGAGCGCATGTTGCCGATCATCAATCAGGGCCTGGAGCTGGGTCGCAGCTTTATCCAGCCCGCCTACTGGGGCAAACGCGGCCTGGATTATCTGTGGATGGGCATTGGTGCCTATATCGCCAAATACCCGGAGACCCGTTACCTGTTCGGTCCGGTGTCGATCTCCGGCGGTATGCCGCTGGCGGCGCGCGATCTGCTGGTGGCGTTCTACCGCATGTACTTCCCGACTGAATTGCCGCTGGCAAAATCGCGCCGTCCTTATCCGGCCTCGCTGCCGGAGGTGCTGGCGCAGTTTACCGGTGATAACTATGCGGAAGACTTGCGTCGTCTGAAGCATCTGCTGGCAAATCTCGGCACCGCGATTCCCACGCTCTACAAGCAGTACTCGGAAGTGTGTGAACCGGGCGGAGTGCAGTTTATCGATTTCGGCAGCGATCCTGATTTCAACAACTGTATCGACGGGCTGGTGCTGGTGGACCTGTCACGCGTGAAGCCATCACGCTATGAGCGCTACATCGGCATGCATTTGCAGGTTGAAAGCGTCGAATAAGTAGCAGGGAGGCTTTAGGGCCTCCCGTTTTGTTTGAGCACGGAAACGTCAAATCGATGTCACGGGATCGTCATCTGATTGTCGTAGGGTCTTAGCCGGACTGTCAGATAAAGGCCAGAAACATGGCAACGATCATACTTCGCGGGTTAAGCAAAGCCTTTGCTGCCCAGCCGGTACTTCAGGATATCTCGCTGCAGATTGCGCAGGGAGAGTTCATCGCCGTTCTGGGTCCTTCGGGCTGCGGCAAAACCACCTTATTACGTCTGCTGGCGGGCTTTGAAACCGCTGATGCCGGTGAAATCCACGTCGGTGAGCGCTGCTTTGCTGCGCCGGGCGTGCACCTGCCGCCGGAAGATCGCCAGCTCGGCGTGGTGTTCCAGAGCTATGCGCTGTGGCCACATATGACGGTGGCGGAAAACGTCGCCTACAGCCTGAAAGTCAACGGCGTGGCGCGCCATGAGCGTGACAGCCGCACGCAGCAGGCGCTGGAACTGGTGGGATTAGAAAACTTTGCCTCGCGCCGTCCTTCCGATCTTTCCGGTGGACAGCGTCAGCGTGTGGCGTTAGCCCGCTGTCTGGTCGCTAAACCGACGCTGGTGCTGCTCGATGAGCCATTGGCCAACCTAGATGTGCACCTGCGCGCTACCATGGAAGAGGAGTTTCGACGCTTCCATCGCCACAGCCACGCCACCTTGCTCTACATCACCCACGATCAGCACGAAGCGATGGCGCTGGCCGACCGCATTGTCGTGATGGACAGCGGCCGCGTGATGCAGTTCGCCACGCCGCAAACCCTGTGGCGTGAACCGGCGAATGCAATGGTGGCGGGATTTATCGATGACGGCAAAGTGCTGCCGGTCAGCGATATCGAACCTACCGGCGAGGGCAAAGCGCTCGCCACGTTGTGCGGTCTGCGCGTCACCTTGCGCTGTGCGGCCGAACAACGCCCGATGCCCCATGGCAAAGCCAGTTTTCATGCGGTGGATTTCCGTCTCGCTGAACCGGGTGAACCGCAGTTTGCGGCACGCGTGCAGCGGGTGATCTATCGCGGCAGCCATTACCAAATTGATGTTGCACCCATCGAGGCACCAGACCACAGCATCACGCTGCAGCTGGCCGATGCCGCTTTACCCGTTGTTGACGCGACCCTTGGTGTGGCGCTGCGCGACGGTTGGATTCTTCCTTCATAACGTTCAAACCTTAGGGAAATTGCTATGCGCACGTCTTTTAACGCTTTGATGTTAGCCAGTGGATTAGTGTTTGCCGCCACCAGCCACGCCGATGATGCCCCGTCCGGCAAGCTGGTGATTTACACCTCACAGGCACCGGAAATCGCGCAGCAAACCGTGGACGCGTTCAAAGCCGCGTACCCGAAAGTCGAAGTGGAGTGGACGCGTAACGGCACCACACAGCTGATGAACGTATTGCAGACCGAGATGATGAGCGGTGGCGCTAAGCCAGATGTGCTGCTGATTGCCGATGCCATCAACCTTGGCGCGTTGAAGAATCAGAACCAGCTCTACAGCTACAAAGATGCGCCACTGAGCCACATCAATCCGTCGTTCTACGACAAAGACAAAAGCTTCTTTGGCACCAAAATCATCGCCACGGTGATTGCTTATAACACCCAGCACGCACAGCCGATTGACAGCTGGAACGCGCTAGCGGTAGAGGCCAATAAAGGTCAGATCGCCATGCCAAGCCCGCTCTACTCTGGTGCGGCGCTGTACAAGCTGCACACCGATATCAACACGCCAACCATCGGATGGAACTTCTACAAGAAGCTGGCAGCGATTGGTGTGGCTCCGCAGGGCGGCAATGGCCCGGCGCTGAAAGCGGTGGCCAGCGGACTGGATAAGTACGGCATCATCACTGATGCTGACGTGATTCTGGCGAAGAAAAAAGGCTCGCCAGTCGATCTGGTGTACCCGAAAGAGGGCGTCTCTTACGTGACGGAGCCGGTAGCGATCATGAAGTCGGTGCACAACCTGCCCGCCGCTAAAGCCTTCGTAAACTTTATGCTGTCTGAGCAAGGCCAGAAGCTGGTGGTCGAGCAGGGTAACCGTCCGGTGGACGATCGTGTTTCTGCACCGGCCGGCTTTACGCCCATTAATAAAATCAAACTGCTGACCCCTGACGTGGCGAAAGCCATCAAGGAAGATGCCACGGTGCGCGATCAGTTCACCGCAATGTTTGGCGGCTAAGCATGAGCGTGGTGAGCAACGAATGGCGTAACGCGACGCGTGGCGGCCAACGCTGGCGTCTCAACAGCGAAAAGCTGATCCTGGCGCTGATGGTGCTGCTGATTGGTTTGCTGTCTGTCGCGCCGCTGCTGCGACTGGTGTGGACGGCGATTGCTCCTCAGGGCGTGCCGGACATGGCTCGGTTAACGCGCTTGGTAGCCAGCGACCGCGTGCTGATTGCCAGTGGCAATACGTTGCTCATCGCCTTTAGCTCGACCCTGATTTCGGTGCTGCTCGGCGCCGCCGCCGCCTGGCTGGTGGCGCTGAGCGATTTGCGCGCCAAAACCGCCTGGGTGTTTGCCTTTATCCTGCCGCTGATGATTCCGCCGCAGGTCACGGCGCTGGCGTGGCTGCAGGCGCTGGCACCGTCCAGCCCGTTAGCGCTGCTGTTTGGTTCGCTCGGCTTGCCGTGGTTTGCGCCCGGCGAACAGCCGCTCTATTCGCTGAGCGGCATCGTGCTGCTGCTCGGTACACACAACGCGCCACTGGTGTTTCTCACCGTGCGCGCGGGTTTACGTCGCTTACCGGCCGATTTAGTCGAAGCGGCACAGATTAGCGGCGCGTCCAGGATGCGCGTGCTGTTCACCATCATTCTGCCGCTGGCGCGTCCGGCGATCTTTGCCGGGGCCGCGCTGACCTTTGTCGCCGCTGCCGGTAACTTCGGTATTCAGGCGATGCTGGGTATTCCCGCCCGCGTGCCGACACTGATCACGCTGGTCTATCAGCAGCTCAACGGCATTGGTCCGAGCGCCTTACCCAATACCGCCGTTTACGCGCTGCTGATTGCCGTGATCACGCTGGCGGGTATGGCGGCCAGCGCCTGGCTCGGTGGGCGTCATGATGTGCGCGTCAACGGTGCGCCGCGCCTGTGGCAGCAAACGCTAGGGCGCGGGCGCATGGCGATTGAAGGTACCGCCTGGCTGTGGATGGTGCTGACGCTGCTGCTGCCGGTCAGTGCGCTGCTGATCACTGCACTCACCAGCGGATATGGTCAGGCACTCACCTGGCAAACGCTGACCCTGGAGAACTTCCGCAGCGCGCTATGGGGCTACCCAGCGGTGCGCCACGCCTTTATGACCAGCCTCGGGCTAACCACGCTGGCGGCGATGATTTTGACGTCCACCGCGCTGTTCCTGGCGTATTTCCTCAGCTGGCGACGGACCAAACTGTTGCGCGGCCTGTGGCTGGCCAGTGAACTCACCTATGCCTTGCCGGGCATTGTTACCGGTGTCGCCGCGATGCTGTTCTTCCTGCGGCCGCTGCCGATAATCAATGTGTCGCTGTATGGCACGGTGTGGATCATCCTCGCCGCGTATCTGGCGAACTTCCTTGCGCTGGTGCTGCGCCCGACCCTGGCAGGCTTCGCGCAACTGGAACCAGCGCTGGATGAGGCGGCACGCTTGTGCGGTGCCAGCTTTATGCGCCGCATGCGCGATATTTTACTGCCGCTGGCTGCGCCTTCTGCGCTGGCGGGCACGGTGCTGGTGTTCCTCACCGCACTGAATGAAATCCAGGTTTCGGTATTGCTGGTCACCTCGCAAACCCAAACCATCGGACCCACCATCGTGTTCCTCGACGAAGGGGGCTCCGCCTCGCTGGCGGCCGCGGTAGGCTGCCTGATGATTCTGGTCGTGTGTTTGCTGATGGGATTGGCAACGCGGCTGGCGCGGCGCCTGCCGCAAGGGGTTTTACCATGGCAAGCTTAACGGTTATCAGCGGTGTGGGCGGCAAGCTGCCCGCGGCCTTTTTGGTTGAGATGGAAGGCTATCGCCTGCTGTGGGATCTCGGCGCCGGTCCGCAACCCGGCGTGCGCCCGGATATCCGCGCCATTGGCCGGGTTGATGCGTTGTGTTTGACCCACTCGCACACTGATCACGCCGCCTCGCTCGACTGCTGGGCGCAAATCGGCTCACCGCCGGTGTACGCCACCGAGCAAACCTGGTTGCAGTTGGCTAACGTCGCGGTGCCGATGTATGCGCGACGTTTGTTACCGCTACGCGGGCAAACGGCCATTGGCCCGTTAAATCTGTTTACCGGCCGCAGCGGCCATTCACCGGGTTCGGTATGGTTCCATCTGCCGATTGCCGGTGGCATCACCTATATGGGCGACTGGAGCCGCGAAGCGCTGCTGTTGCCGTTTGACTGCCCGCCGCAGGCTAAGCTGTTGATCACTGATGCGTCCTACGGCGATCGCACGCAGCGTTTGTGCGATCAGATGGATGCACTGGGGATGGCCGCCACCCACGGCGCGGTGATTGCCGTGCCGGAACACGGACGCGGTCCGGAAGTGGCTTTACAGCTCACCGCACGGGGGCTGGCGGTTCAGCTCTGCCCGCAAATTCGCAGTGAGGTCGCGCAACTGCTGGCGATGGACAAACTGCCCGCCACCACGGCGCTGGGATTGGTGCGCTTGTTGAAACAGCCGCAGCCGGAACAATGGCGGCCTGCAGATGTCATTGTGGCGGCCGATGCGGTGGCCGACAGCGGCTTAGCCGCGCAGCTCAGTGCTCAACCAGGCTTTAAGCTGATTTTCAGCAGTCACGTTGCGCCCGGCACACGCGCTGCGCGGCTGCTGGCCGAGCAGCAGGCACGCTGGCTGCCGTGGAACGTCCATCCGCCGCTTGACGATCAGCTATGGTTAATTGAGAAAACCGCTGCCCAGCGCGTGATCCCGGCCTTTATTGCGGCGGCAGAGTGCCCGATTTTAGCGACACGCGCGCCATTATGCTGGCAAGCGCATCTCCCCCTGCAATGCCATCTGGATAGTCCGCGTTTTCCCCAGGAGCAGCGTCAACGTAGCAGAATATATTGAGTATCCCTCTGAATGTTTTTTCGCCATTGCCGATAACCTGACTACCAACTTTTGTCTGTGGACGATTAACGCTTGTCAGCGCTGCGCTTTTGCGTTTAAGTCTCCACGGTAATTAGGATTTTTCTTAAGAAGCAATTAATACCAGGCCAGCAATAGGCGAACAACAATGAATAATAACTCTGACGTCATGTACCGGCTGCTGGTGCAGAGCGTGGTGGATTATGCCATTTACATGCTCAAACCCGATGGCACCGTCGCCAACTGGAATGCAGGAGCGCAACGCGCCAAAGGTTATACGCCGGACGAAATCGTCGGCAAAAACTTTGCGCTGTTCTATAGCGAAGAAGATCGTAAAAATGGTGCACCACAGCGCGGGCTTTCAATAGCGACAGCGGTGGGGCGCTTCGAAACCGAAGGCTGGCGTTATCGTAAAGATGGCAGCGCCTTCTGGGCACATGTGGTGATAGATGCGATTCGCGACGACTTCGGCGAACTGCTGGGCTTTGCCAAAATCACCCGCGACTGCACGGTTCAGCAAGAACAGCAGCGCAAGCAGCAGGAACAGGAGCAACGTTTCCGTTTATTAGTTGAAGGCGTAACGGACTACGCCATCTACATGCTTGATCTCGACGGTAACGTCGAAAACTGGAATGCCGGCGCGCAGCGTGCCAAAGGTTACGTGGCCGAAGAGATTGTTGGTCAGAACTTCTCACGCTTCTACAGTGCGCAGGACCGCAAAAATCATATCCCTGAGAAAAACCTCAGCACCGCTTTCAAAACCGGGCGCTTTGAGGATGAAGGCTGGCGCTATCGCAAAGATGGCAGCGCGTTCTGGGCACATGTGATCATTGATGCGATTCGTGATGATGCGGGCAAGCTGATTGGCTACGCCAAAATCACCCGTGACTGCACCGAGCAGCGCGAACTGCAACGCAAACAGCAGGAATACGAGAAAACCTTCCGACTGCTGGTGGAAGGTGTGACTGATTACGCTATCTACATGCTGGATCTGCAGGGCCGTGTAGTGAACTGGAACGCCGGGGCACAGCGTGCCAAAGGCTATCTTTCCGATGAGATTGTCGGCCAGCATTTTTCAGTGTTTTACGGTTCTCAGGAGCGCATAGCCAACACGCCGGAAGCCAACCTGGGTATCGCGCTGAAAACCGGTCGCTTCGAAGATGAAGGCTGGCGCTATCGTAAAGATGGCTCGGCGTTCTGGGCGCATGTGGTGATCGATGCTATCCACAATGAAGATGGCAAGATGATCGGCTTCGCCAAAATCACGCGTGATGTCACCGAGCGTCGTGAGAATGAACAGCAACTGTTGCGCGCGCGGGATCTGGCGCAGGCGCAGAGCGCTAAGATGTCTGAGCTGTCGGGTTTCCTCGATACCATTATCAGCAATATCCCTTCGTGCGTGATTGTGGAAGACGCCATCAGCCGCGAAATTTTGATGGTTAATGACAAAGCCGAGCAGCTGTTTGGCGTCAGTAAATCTTTGATTATGCACAAGCGTCCGCACGAGTGTATGTCGGCGGAGCTGAGCGACTATTTCAACAGCCTGGCGGATATCGCGCTGCGCAGCGAAGGCATCCATTCACGCGAGCAGCTACTGCTGACCGCAGGCGGTGATCGTATTCTGCAAACCCGCGCCACCACCATCAGTGGCAAAGATATGCGTCAGAACTACGTGATGCTGATTGTTGAGGACGTTACCGATCAGCGTGAAGCCGATGCGCGTATTCACCATATGGCGCACCACGATAACCTTACCAGCCTGCCAAACCGTATTCTGTTCCGGCAGAAGCTGAGTGAAGCGCTGCGTCAGGATAATCATCACCATGCGTTGAGCGCCACGCTGTGCCTCGATCTTGATAACTTCAAGAACGTTAACGATGCGCTGGGCCATCAGATTGGAGACGATCTGCTGCGCGTGGTGGCAAAACGCTTGCGCAGTGTGCTGCGCGATCACGACACGCTGGCACGTATTGGCGGCGATGAGTTTGCTATCGTGCTGCCGAATATCAATAACGCGCAGGAAGCGGCGGTGGTGGCTCAACGCCTTATCGAAGCGATCCGTCCGCCGATCAACGTTGAAGGGCACAATCTTTCCGTTGGGCTGAGCGTGGGCATTGCGTTGACGTCACAGGTCACCAACACGCCGGAGCACATGCTGCGCTGTGCGGATATGGCGTTGTACGAAGCCAAACGCAACGGACGTAACCGCTATGAACACTTCACCATGGAAATGGATGATGTGGCGCGCAGTCGCCGCGTGATTGAAAACGATCTGCGTGAGGCCATCACCGGGCGTCAGCTGAAACTCTACTATCAGCCGATCACCAATGAGGACGAAATCATTGGTTATGAAGCGCTGATGCGCTGGCACCATCCGGTTAAGGGCTTGATCATGCCGAATGATTTTATCCCGATTGCCGAAGAGACCGGGCTTATCCATATGCTGGGCGCTTATGCGCTGTATGAAGCCTGCCGCGAGGCACAGAGTTGGGGCACCGAGCAGTCGGTGTCGGTTAACCTGTCGCCGCTGCAGTTTAAGAACAGCTCGCTGGTGTCGGTGGTGGAAGGCGCGTTGCGCGAATCCGGGCTGGCTCCGCACCGCCTCGAGGTGGAGATCACGGAATCGGTGCTGCTGGATGACACGCTGGGTAACATCCGCACCCTGCAAAGCCTGAAAGCGATTGGTGTGCAGATTGCACTGGATGATTTCGGTACCGGCTATTCATCGCTGAGCTATCTGCGATCCTTCCCGTTCGACAAGATCAAAATCGACAAGTCGTTTATCAACGATATGGGAGACAGCCGCGAAGCGCTGGCGATTATCCGGGCGATCACCGGCATGAGCCGCAGTCTGGATATTCAGATCACCGCCGAAGGGGTGGAGAGCAGCGAGCAATTCGCCAAGCTGCGTGAAGAGGGTTGTACCCTGTTCCAGGGCTATTTCTTTGGCCGCCCGCAGCCTTCAGAACTGCGTCTGAGAGAGCTGGAGTAAGCGGTCGCCATGTATGGCGATGCGACAACGCAGGGGGGCATTGATGCGCCCCTGGTTGAGTCTATGTTCCTGATCGTTTGTACGCTCGTCGCCATCTAAGCGTACGATTTCAGCATAAAAAAACGCCCGGCATTGCCGGGCGTGGTGTTTTCAGCTGTGTGTCGTCTTTATTATGACTGGCCGTGGCCTTCGACGTTCATGCGCCCCAGGTCTTTGTCCACCAGGAACAGGCCTTCGCCTTTGTTGCCCACCAGCGCCAGTTTATCCAGTACGGTTTTGAACAGCTTCTCTTCTTCGTGCTGCTCAGCCACATACCACTGCAGGAAGTTGAAGGTGGAGTAGTCCTGAGACATCAACGCGGTGTGTACCAGGTCGTTGATGCGCTGCGTGATCAGCTGCTCATGCTTCAGCGCTTCTTCCAGCACGTCATTCAGTGAGTTCCAGCTAACGGCAGGGGCGGCAATGCTGCCCAGCACCGGCAGAGAACCGGCATCGCTAACGTAATCGAACAGGCGCTGCATGTGTTCCATCTCTTCGCGAGAATGCATCTTCAGGAAAGCGGCAGCACCTTCAAAACCTTTGTCGCTGCACCATGCGCTCATCTGCAGATACAGGTTGGCAGAGAAGAATTCGAGGTTCAGTTGATCGTTCAGGCGAGAGGTCATTTCAGCAGTTAACATGGCTGAGTCCTTTTTAATTTGTCAGGTGAAGTACGGTGAATTATGCATCAATCTATACTTTTTTGTGAAGGCTTTTTCAGCAGAAAGTTGAAATTATCTTATTGATTGTAAATGGAATTATTTCATTTATTGAATGCGAAGAGTTCTCAGGTTTGACTCATTTTCATTCACCCTGGATTGATTATAGCCGTACATCGGCGGATGCTGTGATGAGCCTTTACTTGTCAGGAGCTTAGCGGTGTCGAACGTATTAGATCATTACCATTACCTGCATGAAATCCCGGAACTGGGATTCGAAGAATTCAAAACTTCCGCCTATATCGCCGACCAACTTGAGCAGGCTGGCATCAGCGTGACGCGCGGCATTAATCACACCACCGGCATCGTGGCGGAAATTGACAGCGGCGTGCCGGGTCCGGTACTGGCGCTACGTGCAGATATGGATGCACTCGGCCACATCATTAACGGCGTCGCCTGTGCACGCCATACCTGCGGCCACGATGGGCACTCTTCGGTGGTGCTGACGGCGGCACAGGAGTTGCTGAAAGAGGGTGCGATCAAGCGCGGCAAGCTTAAGCTGCTGTTCCAGCCTGCGGAAGAACTCGGTGCGGGTGCGTTATCGATGATTGAGGGCGGTGCGCTGGAGGATGTTGAGATGATCCTCGGTTTCCATGTGCGTCCACTGGAAGAGTGCCATGTCGGACAAGCCACGCCAGCCGTGCTTTATTCGGCGTGCAGTACGCTGGAAGCGACAATTAAAGGTGTGCCTGCTCATGCCGCGCGCCCACATTTGGGCGTGAATGCTTTAGATGCTGCGGTACAAGCGGTGCAGGCGGTAAACAGCATCCACCTGGCACCGGGGCTAACCTGGAGCGTGAAAGCTACTCGTTTCCTGTGTGATGCCGGCGTCACCAACTCGGTGCCGGATGAGGCGCGCGTGGTGTGGGATCTGCGTTCGCAGGAGAACACACCGATGGAGGTGCTGAAACAGAAAGTGACGCAGGCGATTCAGCACAGCGTGGCTGCATTGGGTGCGAGCGCTGAAGTGGTGGTACTGAAAGAGATGCCCGCCGCAGAAATCCACGAGGAAGCCACGGCAGTGATCCGGGCAGCGATCGTCGATGTACTGGGGGAAGAAGGGCTGCTCGACACCAAATCCACGCCAGGCAGTGAAGACTTCTTCTACTACCCGGTGAAAAGACCGCAGGTGAAAGCCGGTTTCTGGGGGCTGGGTACCAATCTGGTGCCGGGCCTGCATCATCCTGATATGCGTTTTGAACTGAGTTCGCTGGAGATCGGGGTGAAGATCTTTAAGGCGGCAGTGGTGCGCGTATTGGGTTAGTCGTGTGTCGTTTCCCACACCCCAGCCTCTCCCGCAAATGGGCGAGGCTGTAACCCTGAATGAAAGCCTCGCTCGAGCAGTCTCTTCCTCTCGCTTGCAGGAAAGCGGCAGGGCGAGGGTGTACACAGGTTCCATCCCGCGATTTCCCCGCCTGCTGAAATATTGTATGCTATGCCGCCTTAATGCTGACTGGATAACCGGACTGCCGCCAATGTAGATCGCGCACATCTTGCTGTGAACTGACGCCACTGCGTCACCATTGGTTCCGTTATCCCCCGGCTTTGCCCGGAACGATTTATTCGCAGCGCGCCGCCCGCGCGTTGCCCTTGAAGAAGAATTCACACATGTCTATTGCTTCCTTTTTAGATGAAGTGGCGCGCCGCCGTACGTTTGCGATCATCTCGCACCCGGATGCCGGTAAAACCACCATTACCGAAAAAGTGCTGCTGTTCGGGCAGGCGATCCAAACCGCCGGTACCGTCAAAGGCCGCGGCTCCAGCCAGCATGCTAAATCTGACTGGATGGAGATGGAGAAACAACGTGGTATCTCCATCACCACCTCGGTGATGCAATTCCCGTATCGCGACAGTCTGGTTAACCTGCTGGATACCCCAGGGCACGAAGACTTCTCTGAAGATACCTACCGTACGCTGACGGCGGTTGACTGCTGTTTGATGGTGATCGATGCCGCGAAAGGTGTTGAAGATCGTACCCGTAAGCTGATGGAAGTGACCCGTCTGCGCGATACGCCGATCATCACCTTTATGAACAAACTTGACCGTGACATCCGCGATCCGATGGAACTGCTGGATGAAGTTGAGAGCGAGCTGAAGATTGCCTGCGCGCCAATCACCTGGCCGATTGGCTGCGGTAAGCTGTTCAAGGGCGTGTATCACCTCTACAAAGATGAAACTTACCTGTATCAAACCGGTAAGGGCCATACCATTCAGGATGTGCGCATTGTCAAAGGTCTGGCGAACCCGGATCTCGACGCGGCGGTGGGTGAAGACCTGGCACAGCAACTGCGTGATGAGCTGGAACTGGTACAGGGCGCGTCCCACGAGTTCGATCAGGAGCTGTTCCTGAGCGGTGAAATTACCCCGGTGTTCTTCGGCACCGCACTGGGTAACTTCGGCGTCGATCATATGCTCGATGGCTTAGTGGCCTGGGCACCGACGCCGATGCCACGTAAAACCGATGCGCGTCTGGTGGAATCCAGCGAGGAGAAATTCAGCGGCTTCGTGTTTAAGATCCAGGCGAATATGGATCCGAAACACCGTGACCGTGTTGCCTTCATGCGTGTGGTTTCTGGCAAGTACGAGAAAGGCATGAAGCTGCGCCAGGTGCGTACTGGCAAAGACGTGGTGATTTCGGATGCGTTGACCTTCATGGCCGGCGACCGTTCGCACGTAGAAGAAGCTTTCCCTGGCGATATCATCGGCTTGCACAACCACGGCACCATTCAGATCGGCGACACCTTTACCCAGGGTGAAAACATGAAGTTCACCGGTATTCCGAACTTCGCGCCGGAACTGTTCCGTCGTATCCGTCTGCGCGATCCGCTGAAGCAGAAACAGCTGCTGAAAGGTCTGGTTCAGCTGTCGGAAGAGGGCGCGGTGCAGGTGTTCCGTCCGGTCCACAACAACGATCTGATTGTGGGTGCGGTTGGTGTGCTGCAGTTCGAAGTGGTCGTGGCGCGTCTGAAAAGCGAATACAACGTCGAAGCGATATATGAAGCCATCAACGTCTCAACCGCCCGTTGGGTGGAGTGCAGCGATGCGAAGAAATTCGACGATTTCCAACGCAAAAACGAAGTGAACCTGGCGCTGGATGGCGGTGATAACCTCACTTACATCGCCCCAACTATGGTAAACCTCAACATCACGCAGGAACGCTATCCTGACGTGAAGTTCCGCAAAACGCGCGAGCATTAATCCCGCCTCACAACAGGGCCAGTGATTTTACTGGCCCTGTTTTTATCCTACAGACTCCTCCTAATTGCGCTGCGTTTATCGCTTTTTGGCGAGATATCAACCACAAAAGCCAGCAAAACCTGTAATCCCTACTATGATTATCCTGTCGGACGAGAAAAGAGACCTCTGGTTTCATTACGTCTATTAATGCAGCAACGCCGTTTGTTGCTGGCGCATTCGCAGTTGCGAGTGAGTTAACTGATAGAAGGATGATATCGATGAATAAGACTAAGATTGCTAAAACCCTGATTGCCGCTCTGGCTACCACTGCTCTGTTGGGCGGCGCAGCCTACGCTGCGGACACCAGCAGCACGGGTTCTAAAATCGATAGTTCTATGAAAAAAGTCGATGGTTTTATGGATGACAGCGGCATCACTGCTAAAGCCAAAGCGGCGCTGGTGGATGATGAAGCGATTAAAAGTACGGATATCTCAGTAAAAACGCATCAGGGCGTGGTCACGCTGAGCGGCTTTGTCGCTTCGCAGGATCAGGCGGAAAAAGCCGTGGCGCTGGTGCAAAAAGTTGAGGGTGTGAAATCCGTCAGTGACAAACTGCACGTTAAAGACAGCAAAGAGACCACACTGAAAGGTTATGCGGGGGATACCGCAACCACCAGTGAAATCAAAGCTAAGCTTTTAGCAGATGACATTGTGCCATCGCGCAACGTGAAGGTGGAAACCACCGATGGCGTGGTGCAGTTATCAGGAGAAGTGGCGAACCAGGCACAGTCCGATCGTGCTGAGAAAATCGCCAAAGCCATTGAAGGCGTCAAAAGCGTGAAGAATGACCTGAAGGTGAAATCTTAACGCGAGCGAAGCGGCACTGTTTCGGTGCCGTTTGTAATAAAAACAATGTTGTATGAATAAGCAGTTCGATTTTCACTACGGTAAGGAGAGGCTTATGTTTCGTTGGGGTATTATCTTTCTCGTCATCGCTCTGATTGCTGCAGCGTTAGGTTTCGGCGGTCTGGCGGGTACGGCAGCATGGGCAGCTAAAATTGTCTTCATTGTCGGTATTATTCTGTTCCTCGTAAGCCTGTTTACCGGGCGTAAACGACCCTGACCGATTGCGTTAACACAACGCTAACCCGCGAGTCACTAAAGCGGAGACCAGTCATTTGCGGCATAATAGTTAGCCGCACCGATTGCACGATGCAATAGGTCAGGGAATGACAATGACTGGTTCTCCGGGATGCTGCCGTCAGCGGCTCCCTCAGAGCAGGAAAACTGAGGGACATCCATTGGGAATACGCATCCCGGTGTCACTGGACACCTTTGAGCCACTGGCGCTCACCCCATTTAAATCCAAAAAAATTGCACTGGTCTGCGAAGGCGGCGGTCAACGCGGCATCTTCACCGCAGGCGTGCTGGATGAGTTTCAACGTGCCGGTTTTAATCCCTTTCAATTGATGCTGGGCACCTCCGCAGGGGCACAAAACCTGTCGGCGTTCGTCTGTGCCCAGCCGGGCTATGCTCGTCGTGTCATCACGCGTTACACCACCAGCAAACTGTTTTTTGATCCGTTGCGCTTTGTGCGCGGTGGCCATCTTATCGATCTCGACTGGCTGATCGACATCACCAAACAAGAATTTCCCTTGTCGCTGAGCACCGCCGAAGGGCTGTTTGCCAAAGGCAGCGAGTTCTATATGTGCGCCTGTCGCGGTGACGATTATCGTGCCGAATATTTCAATCCTACCAGCCTGAACTGGCATGACGTGATCAAAGCCTCCAGCGCCATTCCGGGGTTCTATCGCAGCGGTGTGCTGATGGACGGCGTGAACTATCTTGATGGCGGTATCAGCGATGCGATTCCGGTGCGTGAAGCCGCACGACGCGGTGCCGATACCATTGTGGTGATCCGCACCGTGCCGTCACAAATGTCCTATACGCCAAAGTGGTTCAAACGCATGGAGCGCTGGCTGGGTGATAGCGCGCTGCAGCCGATGATTAACATCATGCATCATCATGAAGAGAGCTATCGTGAGATTCAGCAGTTCATCGATCAGCCGCCAGACGATCTGCGCATCATTGAAATTTACCCGCCGAAACCGCTGGCGAGTATGGCGCTCGGCAGCCGTTTGGCTTCACTGAATCAGGATTACCATTTAGGACGCCGCAGCGGCCGCTATTTCCTCGCGACGCTAGGTCAATGGCTGAGCGATGCCGAACCGTTCCTGCGCCAGACTACCGTGACACCACCGGCCGCCGTGGCGAATGCGCCAGACAATCGTGCTGTGCACACGCCGCCGCTGGCGGATAACGATGCAGACTTTGATGCAGGATCGCTGGCATGAGATTTATCGACACCCACTGCCATTTCGATTTCCCGCCTTTTGTCGATGACGCCGCAGGCAGCATCGCCCGTGCGGCGCAGTCGGGTGTGGAACGCATTATTGTGCCGAGCGTCGATGCCAGCCGCTTTGCACTGGTCAGCCAGTTGGCGCAACAGCACGTGGCGCTGTATGCCGCATTAGGGCTGCATCCGATCAATATTGCCGAGCATCAGGATGCGCATCTGGATCAGCTGGAACAGTGGTTGAAAACGCCTGATAGTAAACGCGTGGCGATCGGCGAGATCGGCCTCGATCTCTATATGCAGGACGCGCAATTTGATAAGCAGACGCGATTACTGGATGCACAGCTCAAACTGGCGAAACAGTATGATTTGCCGGTGATCCTGCATTCGCGTCGCACCCACGATCAGCTGGCGCTGCATTTGCGTCGCCATGATTTACCGCGCCGTGGCGTGGTACACGGTTTTGCTGGCAGCCAGCAGCAGGCGGAACGTTTTATCCAGCTTGGCTATGCGATCGGCGTGGGCGGCACCATCACCTATGAACGCGCCAGTAAAACCCGCAACACTATTGCTAATCTGCCGCTCACCTCACTGTTACTGGAAACCGATGCGCCTGATATGCCGTTGCAGGGTTATCAGGGGCAGCCCAACCGTCCTGAGCGCGCGCGCAACGTGTTTGATGTGCTGTGTCAGTTGCGCAGTGAATCGCCCGATATCATTGCTGATACGCTGTGGCAGAACAGCCTGCGCGTGTTTGCCCTGCCTGCCTGACCTCCTCCCGACACAATCTGGATTTCCCGCGGTTTTGGCGGGTATTGGCTACAGTAATAAAATCGGCATTACCCTTTTCTGCTCTTTTTTGTGATAATATTCACAACCTGTATTGCGCCTGAAAACGGGTGTGCTGGCGGTTATTTGTGACTTTAATCACTAAATAATTGTATTCATATGACGAATTTTCTTTTTTCATGTGACATGAAGCGCAATTCATTCAGGTGTGGTTTGTTAGAATTATCACATTATCCGGTGGGCGTCGTCTGCCGGTCACCTTTTGGAGAGCATCATGACCGATCTTAAAGCGGCCGCACAACGCGCCCTGCAACTGATGGATTTGACCACCCTGAACGACGATGACACCGATGGGAAGGTGATCGCGCTGTGTCATCAGGCGAAGTCGCCAGCCGGTAACACTGCGGCCATTTGCATCTATCCACGTTTCATCCCTGCGGCACGTAAAGCACTGCGCGAGCAGGGCACGCCTGATATTCGCATCGCCACGGTCACCAACTTCCCGCACGGCAACGATGACGTTGAGATCGCGCTGGCAGAAACCCGTGCGGCGATTGCATACGGTGCAGACGAAGTGGATGTGGTCTTCCCGTATCGCGCGCTGATTGCCGGTAATCGCGACATCGGTTTTACGCTGGTGAAAGCCTGTAAAGAAGCCTGCGCCGCTGCCAACGTGCTGCTGAAAGTGATCATCGAAACCGGTGAACTGAAAGAAGAAGCGCTGATTCGCGCCGCTTCTGAAATCGCTATCGATGCCGGTGCGGATTTCATCAAAACCTCAACCGGTAAAGTGCCGGTTAACGCCACGCCAGAAGTGGCGGCGATCATGATGCAGGTGATTCACGATAAAGGCGTGCAGCAGCAGGTGGGCTTCAAGCCTGCGGGCGGCGTGCGCACGGCGGAAGATGCCGCGATCTATCTGAAGCTGGCGGATGACATTCTGGGCGAAGGCTGGGCGGATGCGCGCCACTTCCGCTTTGGTGCTTCAAGCCTGCTGGCGAGCCTGCTGAATACGCTGGGCCACGCGACAGCGACCAGCAAAGCGGGCTACTGATCCCAGCCTCAGGGTCGCCATCAATGGCGACCCAAATAATGTTTGGTGCATTTCACAGCAATCTCCCGGGGAGGCAACCTTGTTCCTGCCACAAGAAATTATTCGAAAAAAACGCGACGGCCAGCCACTGAGCGAAGCGGAGATCCGTTTCTTTATCAATGGCGTGCGCGACAACAGCGTATCAGAAGGTCAGATTGCCGCGCTGGCAATGACCATCTACTTCCACGATATGAATCTTGAAGAGCGCGTGGCGCTGACCATGGCGATGCGCGATTCCGGCTCGGTGCTCAACTGGAAGTCGTTGAACCTCAACGGCCCGATTGTTGATAAGCACTCCACCGGCGGCGTGGGCGATGTGACTTCGCTGATGCTCGGCCCGATGGTGGCAGCGTGTGGCGGTTATGTCCCGATGATCTCCGGGCGCGGCCTCGGCCACACCGGCGGCACGCTGGATAAGCTGGAAGCGATCCCCGGTTTCGATATCTTCCCGAGCGACGATCGTTTCCGCCAGATCATCAAGGATGTCGGTATCGCGATTATCGGCCAGACCAACTCACTGGCCCCCGCCGATAAACGTTTCTACGCCACGCGTGATATCACCGCTACCGTTGATTCGATCCCGCTGATCACCGCATCGATCCTTGCCAAAAAACTGGCGGAAGGATTGGATGCGCTGGTGATGGATGTGAAAGTCGGTTCCGGTGCTTTTATGCCGACCTTCGAGGCTTCCGAAAACCTGGCGCAGGCGATTGTTGGCGTGGCGAACGGCGCGGGCTGCAAAACCACTGCGCTGCTCACTGACATGAATCAGGTGCTGGCATCCACCGCCGGTAATGCGCTGGAAGTCCGCGAAGCAGTGCAGTTCCTCACCGGCGAGGCGCGCAACCCGCGCTTGCTGGAAGTGACGATGGCGCTGTGCTCGGAAATGCTGATCTCCGGCAAGCTGGCCGACAACGACGCAGAAGCACGACAGAAATTGCAGAACGTGCTGGATAACGGTAAAGCGGCGGAAGTGTTCGCGCGCATGGTGGCGGCGCAGAATGGTCCGGTGGATTTCATCGAGCGGATGGACAGCTATCTGCCTGCCCCGACCCTGAGCAAAGCGGTGTATGCCGATCGCGCCGGGATTGTCAGCGCCATGGATACCCGTGCGCTTGGCATGGCAGTGGTGTCGTTGGGTGGGGGGCGTCAGCGTGCCAGCGACAGCATTGATTACAGCGTGGGCTTAAGTGACATGACCACGCTCGGCACGCAGGTTGATGCACAGTGCCCGCTGGCGGTGATTCATGCCGCGTCGGAAGCGCAGTGGCAGCAGGCTGCGGAAGCGGTCAAAGCAGCTATCACGTTGAGTGATAGCGCGCCTGCGGAAACGCCGGTGGTCTATCGCCGCGTCAGCGAGTAACGCTTCTTTGTGCCAGGCAGCGGCCATTCGGGTATACTGATCTGATCGCTTTTTTTTGACTTGTCATCGCGCCATTGCGCAGGAGACTTGCATGAAACGTGCTTTTATTATGGTTCTCGACTCCTTCGGGATCGGCTCCAGCAAAGACGCCGATAAATTCGGTGATGAAGGATCGGATACGCTCGGCCATATCGCCGAAGCGTGCTTCGAAGGCCGCGCCAATGAAGGTCGCGAAGGCCCGCTGCATCTGCCCAACCTGACCGCGCTCGGTCTGGGTAAAGCCGCTGAACTCTCTACCGGCCGCTTCCCGCCAGGCCTCGACGCCAATGCTGAAATCATTGGTGCCTACGCTTACGCCAGCGAACTGTCATCCGGTAAAGATACGCCGTCAGGCCACTGGGAAATCGCCGGCGTGCCGGTACTGTTTGACTGGGGCTACTTCAGCGATAAAGAGAACAGCTTCCCGCAGGAGCTGCTCGACGTGCTGGTAAAACGCGCCGATTTGCCGGGTTATCTTGGTAACTGCCATTCGTCCGGTACGGTGATCCTCGACCAACTGGGCGAAGAGCACATGAAGTCCGGCAAGCCGATTTTCTACACCTCGGCGGACTCGGTATTCCAGATTGCCTGTCACGAAGAGACCTTTGGTCTGGATCGTCTGTACGAACTGTGCGAAATCGCGCGTGAAGAGCTGACCAACGGTGGCTACAACATCGGCCGTGTGATCGCGCGTCCGTTTGTCGGCGACAAAGCGGGCAACTTTGAGCGTACCGGCAACCGTCACGATCTCGCCGTGGAACCTCCTGCGCCAACCATGCTGAAAAAGCTGGTGGACGAGAAGGGCGGCGAAGTGATCTCCGTGGGTAAAATTGCGGATATCTACGCCGAGCAGGGCATCACTCAGAAAGTGAAAGCCACCGGGCTGGATGCACTGTTTAACGCCACCATCGAGCAGATGAAAAAGGCGCCGGACAATTCCATTGTCTTCACCAACTTCGTTGATTTTGACTCCACCTGGGGCCATCGTCGCGATATCGCCGGATATGCGGGGGGTTTAGAGTTCTTCGACCGTCGTTTGCCGGAGCTGATGGCGCTGGTGAAAGAGGGTGATATTCTGATCCTTACCGCCGACCACGGTTGTGACCCAAGCTGGAAGGGCACCGAGCACACGCGCGAGCACATCCCGATTTTGATTTACGGTCCAAAAGTGAAGCCAGGATCGCTGGGTTATCGCGATACCTTTGCGGATATCGGCCAGACCATTGCGAAGTATTTTGGCCTGTCCAGCATGGACTACGGCAAAAGCCTGCTGTAAAACAGCCCACCAATTTTAAAAAGGAAAATAACCATGGCAACGCCTCATATTAATGCAGAAATGGGTGACTTCGCGGACGTGGTGCTGATGCCGGGCGATCCGCTGCGCGCTAAGCACATCGCAGAAACCTTCCTGGAAGATGCGGTTGAAGTGAACAACGTGCGCGGCATGCTGGGTTACACCGGGACGTACAAAGGCCGTAAGATTTCGGTCATGGGCCACGGTATGGGTATACCATCCTGCTCGATCTACACCAAAGAGCTGATCACCGATTTCGGCGTGAAGAAAATCATCCGTGTCGGTTCCTGCGGCGCGGTGCGTGCCGATGTGAAACTGCGTGACGTGGTGATTGGTCTGGGTGCTTGCACCGATTCCAAAGTGAACCGTATGCGTTTCAAGGATCACGATTTTGCGGCGATTGCTGACTTCGACATGGTGCGTAACGCGGTTGATGCGGCCAAAGCGCTGGGCGTTGATGCACGCGTCGGTAACATCTTCTCTGCTGACCTGTTCTACACGCCAGATCCGCAGATGTTCGATGTGATGGAGAAATACGGCATTCTGGGCGTGGAAATGGAAGCGGCCGGTATTTACGGTGTGGCGGCGGAGTTCGGTGCTAAAGCGCTGACCATCTGCACCGTGTCGGATCACATCCGCACGCACGAGCAGACCACGGCGGCTGAGCGCCAGACCACCTTCAACGATATGATCAAGATCGCGCTGGAGTCGGTGCTGCTGGGGGATTAATCCCGTCTGTTTTGTTCGGTGCGCTTCAACGCGCACCTGACGAAACCCAACAGCGCACAGGGTCGTCATGGGTGGCGACCTTGTTCTTCTTCGCGCGAAATGAACCCTGCCATTTATCACCACCTCGTTACTCACCGCTCGGCATCATCGATACCACTCAGGGCGACCTGAACCTCTCCTCGTAAACATCTGACACACTTTTACCCAGGCTTGTGCATCTTCGTGCTGGCTCTAAAGCCATCTCTGCTTATCATTAGCGTGATAACAAAGAGACTAAGCCCCCCTGATGAATTTCCGTAATTTCGAAGCTGAAGAAAAACTGTTTGTCCGCCGTGCGCTTGTCGCTTTTGCTCTGGTCGTCATCTGTTTCATTATCCTTGGCGTTAACCTGTATCGTCTGCAGGTGGATCAGCACAGCTATTACCAGACGCGGTCCAACGAAAACGACATCAAAATGATCCCCATCGCGCCGACGCGAGGGTTGATCTACGATCGCAACGGTATTCCGCTGGTGCGTAACGTCACCTGGTACGACATCCTCGTGACGCCTTACAAAATCGACAATATGCAGGAAACGCTGAAGCAGCTGACGCCCATTGTCGACCTGACGCCGGAAGAAATTGAAACCTTCGAGCACGAACTCAAACAGAACAGCCGCTATAAGCCGGTCGAGCTAAAAGCAGAACTCACCGATGAGCAGGTGGCGCGCTTCTCCGTCAATCAGTTCCGTTTCACCGGCGTGGCCATCGACACCTATGAGGACCGCGAGTATCCCTATGGCGCCGATTTAGCCCATGTGGTGGGCTATGTTTCCAAGATCAACGATAACGATTTCAAACGCCTGAATGCCGAAGGCGTCGGCGAAAACTATGCTGCTGACCACAACATCGGTAAGCAGGGCATTGAAGGCTATTACGAGTCAATTTTGCACGGCAAAACCGGTTATCAGGAAGTGGAAGTGGATAACCATGGTCGCATCGTGCGCGTGCTGAAAGAAGTGCCGCCGGTTGCCGGCCAGAACGTCTATCTGACGCTGGATTTACATCTGCAGCAGTACGTTGAGAGCCAGCTCGCCGGCCAGCGTGCGGCGGCGCTGATTGAAGATCCGCGCGATGGCAGCGTGCTGGCGATGGTATCTGCGCCGAGCTATGACCCGAATCCGTTTGTAAAAGGTATCAGCTACAAAGCCTACAAAACGTTGCTGCAGGACAAAAATCTGCCGCTGATCAACCGTGTCACGCAAGGCCTGTATCCACCGGCCTCGACAGTTAAACCCTATATGGCGATGTCCGCGCTGCTGACCAAGGTGATCACCCCAAGCTTTACTATTTATGGCGCGCCGACCTGGACCCTGCCAGGCACCGATCGTAAATATCGTGACTGGAAAAAGTCGGGGCATGGCACGCTGGATGTCACCAAGGCGATTGAGGAGTCGGCGGACAGCTTCTTCTATCAGGTGGCGTTTATGATGGGCATCGATCGTATTCACACCATGCTGAGCCAGTTTGGCTACGGCAAACCCACCGGCATCGATCTTAATGAAGAGTATTCAGGATTGCTGCCTAGTCGTGAGTGGAAGCAGAAAGTGCATAAACACGCATGGTATCAGGGCGATACGGTGTCGGTGGGAATTGGGCAGGGTTACTGGATTGCGACGCCGATTCAGATGGTGAAAGCGCTGGTGGCACTGCTCAATAATGGCCGGGTGATTAATCCGCACCTGCTGGAAAAATCGCAGCGTGGTAAGGAACAACAGCTTTATCAACCTAAATTGCCGCAACCGCAAATTGGCGATCCAAAATCACCGTATTGGTCGCTGGTGCGTCACGCGATGTTCGGTATGGCCAATGCACCGAACGGCACCGGTTATAAGTATTTCCACACCGCGCCTTACGGCATTGCGGCGAAGTCGGGGACGTCTCAGGTGTTCAGTCTGAAGCAGAACCAGGTCTACAACGCGAAAATGATCCCGACGCGCCTGCGTGACCACATCTTCTATACCGCGTTCGCACCGTTTAATGATCCGAAAGTCGCAGTGGCGTTGATTCTGGAAAACGGGGGAAGTGAAGGGGTGACGGCAGCACCGTTGATGCGCAATATTCTCGATCACATCTTCCTGCCGCCACCGTCTGAGCCGCCGGTAGAAACGGCGCAGAAAAATTAATTTGCGCGAGATCGCACCCAACGTCGCGGTGCGATTTATCGCGCGATCCTGAGCGGTAATGCTGATCTCTGCGCTATAAATGCTGTCGCGACAAGGCTCTTCTAGCGGAAGAAAACCCGGTTGCGACCGTGGTTTTTCGCATCATATAGCGCGGCATCAGCATTGTTATACAGGGTTTCGAAATCAGAACCCGGTTTGCCGTAGCTCACGCCGAGGCTGGCCGTCACTAACTGACCCGGCAGCACCGCCAGTGGCGAGGCGTTCAGCGAGGCGTGAATCGCGCCCGCGACAATCACCGCGTCCGATAAACGGTAGTGTGGCAGCAGCACGGTAAACTCTTCACCGCCAATACGGCCAATGCTGGCATCTTCCGGACAGTGCGTCTGAATACGCGACACCAGGCCGCAAATCACCTTATCGCCCATCGGATGTCCGAACTCATCGTTGATCTTCTTGAAGTGGTCGATATCGAGAATGATCAGCGCCGCCGGGCCATTGCTCAACGTATTCGTAATACGCTGAATGATGGCACCGCGGTTCCAGACAGCAGTGAGTGGGTCGTGGCTGGCTTTGTATTCCAGCTCCTGAGCCAGTTGATGCAGCTGCTCATTGACGCGGTTCAGCTCGCGTTCAGCACGGTCACTGCGCGAGATCATGCGATAGGTCTCGCGCATCAGGCGCTGATAGTGGCGATTAACGTTCAGCAACGCATTACGATAATCATCTGCACTGAGCGAGGTCTGAGCCGCAACATCCTGAGCGCGCGTTAGCACCTCGCTCTCTTCGCGAAACAGCTCATTCAGGTCCATCATGAGGCCATTTCCGCTCGCAGATTCACCTGCAGATCGGTAAAGTCCAGCGCCAGTTCCTGGCCGAACTCTTCAGACACATCATCTTCTTCATCAAAGAACCAGTTGAGTTCAACCTTCTGGCCTTTCTGCGCCAGCTGATTGAACAGATCAAACAGGCTGAACAGCATTTTGGTGCTGGAGCTGTTGAAATAGCGCAGGGCGATACTGGCTTCGATCTGGCCGCTTTGTGCGGGCTGCCAGCTTTCCAGCGCATCCAGCAACGGACGGTAGAAGGCGGCGGCGTTTTCCGGCCAGGATTCTCCGCGCAGGGAAAACTGACCGCTTTCGAAGTCAAAATTGACCTCGGGCGTGCTTTCTGTGGCAGCAATAACAAGGTTTTGCATAAACAATTCAATCCTGGTGAATGGTGGCTTTGAGCCAAAACGTGGCGTAACCACTGGACTCCAGCGGACGCAGTTCATACTCCAGCGGTTCACTGACATCACGGGCAAGTGTCAGTAATCCTATGTTGGCCCCTTTGCTTGTGGCAGGGCTCTCAGCTCGCAGACCTACGCGGTATGCTTGTTTGATCTCTTCATTGCTCATGGTACGCAGCAAATCCAGCCAGTAACGCAGCTGCTCACAGGCGACTTCATCAACCTGATTGCTGCTTTCCAGCACGTAGGTGTCGCCATCTACGCGCAGCGTAACGGTGCCGAAGCGAAAATCCTGCTCGGCGTGGTTCATGACGCGGCTATCCTGCGAATAACGCAGGATATTCTGTACGATTTCAACAAAGCTGGAGAACAAGCGGCGGCGCACTTTCACCGGCGCCTGCTGATTCTCCAGAAAGACCTTAATCACCTCGCCCATGGCGGTGATGTTCTGCGGCGAGAAGAAGCCAGTATAGTGCAGTGCAACGCTTTCTGGCGGTACGCGGCTAAGGGTTGAACCTGAGTTCATAAGGTGCTCATTAATAACGGAAGCCAAACCAGGTGACGTCATCGCGTCGCGGCTGGTTGCCTTGCCAGTTGAGAAATTCCCGCTCAAAGGTCGCTGACAACTCGTCCATCGGCAGGGTTTGATATTGTGTTACCAGCGTCTGAATGCGCTTTTTGCCAAACATAATATGGCGTTCACCGCCGGGCTGATCGGTCACGCCATCGGTCATCACCAACAACATATCGCCGGGATGCAGCGTGCGTTGATGTTCCGGCCAGATGTAATCCTGCGGCGTATCGGTGTAACCCACACCGACGCGATCGGCCTTGAGCGATTCCGCTTCGCCAGCGGCCGGATGTAACAGCGCATGCATGCGTGCGCTGGCCCAGCTGAGTTGATGTTGGTGAGTATCAAGGCGTAGCGCGATAGCATCACAGCCGTCATTGGAGAGCGACGTTTGCTGCGTGGCATTGAGCTGCCCAAGGGTTTGTTTAATATGACGATTCAGTGATTGCAGCAGATCGGACGGTGCCCGACGGTTTTTCTGCAGCGCGTTTTCCAGCGCGGATTGCAGGATCACCGTCATAAAGGCACCCGGAATGCCATGGCCGGTGCAGTCGGCAATCAATGCCAGCCAGCCGTGTTCATCCTGATGGAATGCATAATAGTCGCCGCCCACGCCATCGCGCGGCTGCCAGTGCAGGCACCAGTCATTGAGCTGCTGGGCCATTTGCTGTTTTGAGCGATCAAGCATCGCGTCCTGAATCACGCGCGCATAATCGATACTCTGCAAAATTTGTTGGTGCTGCTGCGCCTGCAAATCGGAGACGGTGCGGATCAAATCGATCCCCAAGCCGATGCCGATATAGCGGCCCTGTTCGGTCAAAATAAATCCGTCGGTGACCGATTTATCCCCGGTTGCCACCACCTGATGCGCCACCTGATCCAACTCGGTATCGGCATCAATCACCAGCGGCTCTTTGTCCATAAAAGCGATGCAGCTTTTGCGGTCATAGAGTTCGCGGAAGAACGGGCGCGTCATCTGTGACAGGAAGATATGGCGGTTGATCATGCCAAACGGCGTGCCGTTCTCGATCACTGGCAAACCGATCAAATCTTTGTGTTCAGTAAACAGAGCCATGACCGCTGTGTTGTCCATGGCTGGACTGACAAACGGCACCTCAATGCACAGCGAACGCGCACGGGAACGGCTCGACAGGGAGTTTAATCCTGCGCGTAAATCAGGCAGCTGCATAAGAATTATTCTGGCATTGATTAGGATTTATCCTAGATTACTGCACTGCCATGACAGTTTTATGTCACAGCAGTGCAATAGAAGAAGAGAAAGCAGGAAAAATTACTCTTCTTTCAAGGCCTCAGCCACATGACTGATGGCGCGCACCAATTCGCTGGAGCTGCCGCGAATCTCAGAGATCACGCCACCCGCTTCTTTGGCTAACACGACGCCATGATCGGCACGTTTCAGGTTCGATTCGATGCCTTTTAACGCTTTTTCGGCGAGAGTGTGGTTATGTTGCACCATATTCTCGATCTCGGTGGTGGCGCGGTTGATGTTTGCCGCCAGCGTGCGCACCTCGTTAGCCACCACAGCAAAGCTGCGACCGTGCTGGCCAGCACGTGCGGCTTCCACTGCTGCATTGAGTGCCAGCAGATTGGTCTGATCGGCGATGCGGCGAATGCTCTCGACAATCGCACCAATGCGGTCTGAGGATTCGCTGAGGTTACTGATATCGCCGGAAATACCGTGCAGTTCGCCCGCCAGCTCATTGATGGTTTGCACACTGTTTTCAATTACCGTGGCACCGAGGCGCGTGCTTTCGCTGGTTTGCAGCGCCGTTTGATACGCCTGTTGTGCCGCCTCGCGCTCCAGATGGTTCTTCTCCACCTGTGCAGTCACATCGGTGGCGAATTTCACCACTTTGTACAGTTCGCCGGCTTCGTTAAACACCGGGTTATAGGTGGCACGTAGCCACACGGTGCGACCCAGCTTGTTCACGCGCTCAAACTGACCGGAGATAAATTCACCCTGATTCAGCTTGTGCCAGAAGCGGCGATACTCGTCACTGTTGCGCATCTGCGGCGGGCAGAACTGACTGTGATGGACGCCAATCACCTCATCGCTGCGATAACCCATGGTTTTGAGGAAATTGTCATTGGTCATCAGCACTTCGCCTTTGAGGTTAAAAGCGATGACCGCCATCGAACGTTCAATGGCGGTGGTCATGGCGCGCTGCTCTTGCGCATCAATAATCCGTGCGGTGATGTCGCTCGCCAGCTTAACGATTTTAATCACCCGGCCGCTGCGATCCTGCACCGGCACATAGTTAGCCTCCAGCCAGATGGGACGGCTGTGCTTGGCAACGCGCAGGAATTTATCGCTGAAGCCTTCGCCCCGGTTCAGGCGGCGCCAGAAATCGCGATACTGCGGGGATTGGACTAAATCAGCCGTACAGAACATGCTGTGATGCTGGCCGGCAATCTCCTTCAGCGTGTATCCCATGCGCTCCAGAAACAGTTCATTGGCGGCGAGAATGTGGCCTTCCGGCGTAAACTCAACCATTGCAATCGCCTCCTGCAACGAGCTGAGCGTGGCGCTGCTGCGAGCGCGCTTCTGCCACGCCAGGCGTGACATTATTCCCGATGTAATAGTGCTAAACATGGTGGACCTTATAATTGGAATTTGTCGTCACATCGGTTATCGGCGGGTGCGGTTAAAAATTCACCACTAAAGTTGGTAGTTGCAGAAATTTTTTACCGGATGGTCTGAAGGTTGCTGTAAAAGCCAGCAGTCAGCGGATTTTTGCTGAAAAGCGTTTGACGGTGCGGCCTGAGTAGGGTTTAATGCGCCCCGTTGCCCGGATAGCTCAGTCGGTAGAGCAGGGGATTGAAAATCCCCGTGTCCGTGGTTCGATTCCGCGTCCGGGCACCAACATTCTGAAAACCCAGCCTTTATGGCTGGGTTTTTGCTATTGTGGGGTGGTGAAATCGTTAGCTCCACTTCACATCATGCTCGTGCTCTAAAAAACTGATAGCCACGTCATCAGCATTGTTTAAGGTAAGACTTCCCTGTATCACCACTCTTTATCCTGTATTCATATAAAAATGACCAAGTTCTAATCGACGTGATAACCCTATGATCGATCCATTGTTAATATGGATGAGTTAGGTGTTTAGTCTATATCAGGCGTATTATTTTAAGGCATATCTGACGCTTTTATTATTGTCAGGTTTTGACTACAAATTTTTCAGATAATGTGTCCATTGAAAAGGGATTATGAATATTGTGTTTGATAGTGGGATTAATCGATAATTTCCGGCTTAGGAGCCTTGAGCTCTTAACTTCACACTCTAATGATTATTAAAGGTTTTATTAATTCCTGTTAATACTCACGAGATGAAATTAATCAGTTAAAAACACTTTTAACAAATGGACGCGTTATTATGAATAAGCTCATTAAGTTTTCAATTGCCGCTGCGGTAGTGACTCTGCTGTCTGGGTGTACTGGAAGCGTGTACAACAAAGAAAAGAACTGTGATTACGATTATCTGCTTCATCCGGCTGTTTCTATCTCGAAAATTATTGGCGGTTGTGGGCCAGTAGATAAATAGTCTGCATGATGATCAGCGGCCAGTTATGCCAGTTAACTGGCCGCAACACCTTTAAATCCCTGAAAAATCTGAAAGAAAAAAATATCATGTTGTTTTAAAAGGGGTTTATTTTATTTTAAGAGTATTAATCATAAGGATGGAAAGTTTATTGTTCTTTTATCTTGCAATGTTGCATTAGACATGCGTAAATGAACTTCAGTCTGATATGCAGACAGTTTCAAAGTTAGTTCACAGTTTATCTCTCATCTACGTCAGTGCCGAAAACAAGCCCTTTCTCTTTGAGTTTTATCTCAGTCCTGATTTTTCTCTGCGATTCAGTTTACTCAGCCTCACGGCAAAAAAAGAAAAGGTATTAATTATGTCTAATAAAATTCTCGGTACTGTAAAGTGGTTCAATTCTGAAAAAGGTTTCGGTTTTATTACCCCTGAAAATGGCGGCAAAGATGTCTTCGTACATTTCTCTGCTATCACCGGTAGTGATTTCCGCTCCCTTGAAGAGGGGCAGCATGTTGAATTCTCCGTACAAGATGGACCGAAAGGCCCTTCAGCAATCAATGTTACAGGTCTCTAATATTAATTTGTTCACCTATTTTATGAGATGTCCTCAGTGTCAGGGCTCTCAATACCGTAAGTCAGTATTTGATGTCAGCCCCAAAAATCCTCACGGTGCGACCTGCATTTTCTGCAAGTCCTCGATGATTGAGCTTAAAAATATTGCTGCATAAACGCAGGTTTGCACTACTTTTCGTGTAACGTCCTCACGCTGTATCTGAACGACAATCCCGCGTTATAACTCGAGCTGAATCGGCTCGATATCGCCATTCTGCTGTGCCGGCTGCGCGCAGCAGATTAATATCTCCCCCTCTGCCACGCTGGCACTCGGCGCAGTCGGGTAGGTTACCGCTCCCTTTAGAATCCGCGTTTTGCACGATCCGCAATGTCCTTCACGACAGCTGTACTCCGGGCTAAGACCGCGTGCTTCGGCCAGTTCCAGCAGCGATCCGCTATTCGGCATCCAGCGCGCCTCTTTGGCTGAGTTCATAAACATCACGGGTATGGATTGCGTCGAAATCGGAAGTAAGGTTTGTTCTGTTTGCTGCGCATCCATGCGGCGCTGCAGCGAGGACGGGTCAAAGGCTTCGGCGTGAATACGGCTATCCGCGATATTGTAGCTGCGCAGCCCGTCATATAACGCCTGCGTAAATTGCGGCGGGCCGCACAGGTAAAAGTCGTAGTCGTTAAAGGGCAGCACCTGTGAAAGCAGCGCCATATCGATGCGCCCAGCGACATCGTAATCGAATCCTGATTCTGCCTCCTCTGGCTGGCTCAACACGCGCACCATTTTGCATGCGCCCTGTGAGGCCGCCAGCAACGCATCCAGTTCACGGACAAAAGGGCGTTCCGCTTTGTTGCGCGCGGACTGGATAAAGTAAGTGGGGCGCATGCGCTGTTTGCTGCGTCCTTCATAAACCAGATGGCGCAGCATCGCCAGCATCGGGGTGATGCCGACGCCCGCCGCAATTAAAACCGCTGGGCGTGTCTCTTGCGCATTGATAGTGAAATCACCGGCTGGCGCTCGCGTTTCAAGACTGTCGCCAACCTGTAGATGATCGTGCAGATAGCGCGAGACCACACCATCGCGCTTGACGCTGATGCGGTAAAAACCGTCCGACGGCGCAACCGACAGGGTGTAGTGACGAATCAGCGGTTTGTCTGTACCGGGCAACTGCACGCGAATCGGCAGGTGTTGTCCTGCCTGATGTGGCAGCAAACCGGCGCCATCATCCGGCATCAGATGAAACGAGCGAATCGACGCGCTCTCATCCACAATCTTCGTCACCCTAAACGGCCGCCAGCGTCGCGCCAGTTCGCTGGCACGCAGGCGTTCGGCAGCCGATTGCCAGTCACCCGTCATTTCTGACACCGGTGAGATACCGCCTGCTTTCGTTTCCCAGCGCAAGGCGAGGGCGGCATGACGACGCACGATGCGGCGCGGGCGGAATGTCCACAACCGTTCGGCGCCCTGGAATGCAGCGATCTCCGGCGAGTCGAGGATCACGCTGGCATCGCCGGTCATCTGCAGCGTATCGCCGCTGCGGTAATCCATAAACAGCAGCCCGGCTTTGCCGTTTTGCTGGATGTTGCCGAGCGTGGAGAAAAACAGGTTGCCGTTAAAATCGGGAATGGTCAGCAGGCCATCTTCATCGACTCTAACAAAGCCGGGTTTGCCGCCGCGATGCGAGGCATCAACCTGATGCTCGGCATAAGTCGCAACGTAAAACGTATCGGCGGTGGCGATGGTGTTGCGGGCCGCCTCATCGAGCGTGCTGAGCACTTCAACCTCACCTATAGCAGGCTCATTAGGCGAACGAGCAAAGCGGAAATCGCGCAGCTGAATATAGCGCGGACAGTTGCCGAAACTCTGCTCCACCTGTACCCGAAAGCCACCGCCAATCGCGCTCAACACGCCGTTCATGCGGTTACGGCGACGGGTGTGCAACTCAATGCCGAGCAGGCCAACCGGAGCGCCATCAGTGAACCCGGCAGCAGCCGGATCGCGGGCATCCGGCTGGGCGGCAATATCCAGCGTGGTGGCATTGGGCGAGAAAATAAAACCGGGCTGGCCTTCCAGCAGCGTAACCCAGGCATCGCCTCGCGGGTCCACGCTGCCTACCACGATAAACGGCAATTGCGCGTAGAAGTCGCGGTGCTGGTCGGGCATATAATCGCGAATCACACGCTGACCGACCTCCGCCATGCGTTCGGCCACGCCCGCTTGCTGCTGCAGGGCTATTTCACCTGCATGCCATACCGGAAGTTTCTCGCCCATGATAGTTAACTCACGCGATGCTGCGCAGACCGGCAGCGGTTTGCGGGAAGGGAACAAAGCCCGGCAACGCTTCAATACGGCGTAACAGCGCATTGACCGCTGGATAGCCAGAGAGATCCACATTGCCTTCCGGCGCGCCGATCAGGTAGCTGTACTGTGCGATATCCGCGATGGTTGGGCGATCGCCGACCAGCCATTCACGCCCGGTAAGATGTTGATCCATCAGCGCCAAAATGGTGTGCGCACGGGCGATCACTTCGTCAGGGTTGAACGGGCGGCCAAAAACGGTAATCAAGCGTGCCGCACAAGGGCCATAAGCCAGTTCGCCTGCCGCCACCGATAACCAGCGCTGTACCTGCGCCGCGCCCAGCGCATCTTCGGGCAGCCACTCACTGCGGCCTGATTTTTTCGCCAGATAAACCAGAATGGCGTTGGAGTCGGAGATATACACGCCGTCATCTTCCAGCACCGGCACCTGGCCGAATGGGTTGATGGCGAGAAACGCCGGGGATTTGTGTTCACCGTTAGCGAGATCAACATCAATCACCTCGTGTGGCAGGTCGAGCAGGGACAGGAACAGACGTGCACGGTGCGCATGACCAGAAAGCGGGAAGTGGTAGAGTTTCATCATCAGTGTCCTTTAGTGGTGGCCGGGATGATCCCGAACCCTGTCTAAAGGTTGGCACAGCCTGTGGCGCGGCAGAATAGCCGGGTTTGCGAAGTCATTATTGCGAAAAATGGAAGAATGGCGGGCAGTGTTGATGCTGCTTTGAAATTGACTGGTGTTTGCCATTGCTAATCCATGTGACGGCATCGCGTGCAATAGGCTTGCGAAGCTTCACTGCTAAGCCGTTTACGGAATGCGATGCCTTCACACGGAAACTTAATTACATTTATGGCCATTCCTCTGGATATTTTTCAATGAAATTGAAAAGATTAAAAAACTTCATTAACCATACACATGTACCATCTACTGATATTCAACCGTCAGCATTGCTGTCGCAGAGAATGATCCCAGGCTAATCCCACCCGTACTGTTTCTCACTAAGACAGCCGTTAAATTAGGCTGATCAGGATAGGTAAAGTTGAACCAATCGTTGACTGGCACCTTAACGCCATCATATTTAAGCTCAATGGCCAGGTTATTTTTGTTAGTACTCAATAGGGTTGAGTTAAACGCAGCTCCCGTGCCTGAAAACTGCATTTTTAGCAGTTTTGATACCGTAGCAGGGCATTCAAGTGTGTACGATAGCGTTCTTTCATAATTTTTCCCGTTAATCGTCGAAGCGAGAATACCTTTACCAAAATCGACAGCAATGTCGTTTCCTTTGTTGAGATCACAGGGCGGCGCGAGGACTTTAACTTTAACGCTGGCTCCTACAGAAAAAGCATATCCAGACTTAGTCGGAGCCAGGCTCATTAAGCATATGGCAGCACAAGTGTATGCAAGTGGAGAGACCAGACTATTCATAGCTCAACCTGAAATTTATGTTGGCAGAGTAGTTTCCTGCTCTTAATTCGCCTCGAGTGCGTTCCGCAGTAATGTAATAAACGACCTGGCTATCATCAGGTTTTAATAACACTGGTTTGCCTCGTTGACCAATAATAATATTATTGAGTGATGCATCTTTTAAACGTAATCCGATACCCTTAACCCCCTGGGCCTGAAAAAGCTGTGGATTAGCCGCATCCTCTACGCCAGTGAAAGAAAACGACACAGCCGGTTGATGCGCGCTCCAGGCAACATTATCTCTCTCCCGTTGAGGGTCTGATGCATTACGTAAACAATCATGTAATTTTAGCGACACAGGAATTAATGGGCCCTGGTCACCGACATTATGGAAGTTTGCTGTCGTAATGTTACCTAAATCAATCGACTGGTCGGCTGAATGCATATCCAGATAGCATGCACTTTCAGTTAACGTCCCATAAACGCGCAATACACCAAAGTGGCTCTCAATTGTGCCATTTTTAAACACTGCTAATGCCAGCGGTGAAAATAATAATGCCATGATGGAAACGCATATGTGCAATGCCATGCATTTTTGAGTGGATTTCTTCTTAAACAAATTTATTCTCACATTCATTGTGCCAAATCATCCATTGTGTTGCGGATCCACATGACATTCGTTTCCCTTACAACTGAATATCAGCGATGGCTGGCCACCGTAATCATTCACGTAAACTAAAACCGGGCTCTTACCCAAAGATGATGCACTTCCCCCCAGTGGAGCCTGACTGAAAGGAGGGATCATAATGGATTCAAAACCTTTAATAACGTTGCCTTCTTTCTTGGCGCTTGCACCAATCAGGGTAATGTAATAAGGAGTGGGATTTTTAACTGTATATTGGTCACCCGATTTTATTAATGTCATTTTTTCCTGAAAAGGCGTTGCATGCTGAGCCGCAGCGGCTTCGGCTAAATCTGCCGGACGATAGAAAAACTTGATCCGTGTTTGTAATGCAATCTGCAGGACATTAGGTTTGTCACTTTTAGGTGGGATCTCTCTTAAATTAAAGTAAAAGAGCGATTCACGATCGTTAGGAAGTTTTTTAAATGCCTCAGATGAGGTTAAAGCCTGAACTTTGACCTGGCTTTCTTCTTTCGGTTCGATACGTTGAATCGGAGGAACGACGATAAAAGGACTGTTATTTTCAAGTTTTTCGTCTTTATCATTCTCAAGCCAACCCTGAGCGAGATAAGGCAGCGATTCATTTTTGTTACTGACCGTTAAACTGACTGATTTTTCTGAACCCGGATAGATGACTCGCGTTCGGTCAAGAGAGACCGCTGCCACGGCAGATTGGATGCCAGCGCTGATTGTTAATGTGATAATGGCTGCTTTTTTAAATGTAAATTTTTTCATGAAAATTCATCTCTTAATTATAAAATCTTATCTTTATAAATGATTTCTTGATTAAACTTTAATGCAAGGAAGCAGTAAGTTTGTGGTTATTTCATGGCTTAGATTCAGTGGAGGCGTTATTGTGCACTGATCGGCATTGTTCCAGCGTACCGTCATTGCTTCGCCAGGCTGAATACCGCTCAGATAAACATTGCCATCATCATTGATAATGCCAGTTTCCTGATTTTTTAGATTAAATACACTTGCGCCAAATGGCGGTGCTGAACCATCTTCAAGGCGGACCGTAGCGATGGCTTTTCCACCATGGGTGACATTGAACGTGCGGTAGCCAATAGCACCCTCAGTTAAAGTACCTTGTGAAACGGATTTCATTACCTCAATGTCATCAGCTAATTTATCGACGTTAATTCGGATGCTATTACGATAGTAACTATTAATATCCGTAATGACGGCTTTACCAAAATAGTTGGTGTTGATCGAGTGACCGAAGCCGGATACCGGCACACCCGCAACGCCATCAGTATCAACTAACATGCGTGTTCTACCCGCAACGCTACTACTGTGAAATGCTCCACCCTTTGGAGTCAGAGTCGCACCGCCTTGCAGTGACATCCCCAATGCTTGATATTGACTCTCACGGTAACTCACAGATGTGTTTAATTGTGCGAGGCTGCCTTTGTGAGTGTAATAACCTCCTATATCGGTATTACTGTTAGCCACGCCCGCGCTAATCTGATAGGAATCAGCATCACCCATGCGGTCATAATAACTCACGCTATTCAGGTTATTTCCTTTCGAGTAAGAGCCATTGTAACTGGCGGTACCTGATTGTCCCCATGGTAACGACAATGACATATATACGCCTTTGTCATTGTTTTGACCCAATACGCTGCGATATGCAGTTAATGACAGACTGATATTTTTAAACTTCATCAAATCCATGTTTTTGGATAATGAGAAGTCATAGCGATCATTTGCTTGCTGATTCCAGTACGTCTGATGGTTGTAATTAAGGTAAGTAGCAAGGTTCAGTGATTCAAATTGCTGGTTCAAAGAAACCGTGTACATTTCCTTGCTGCGTCCGCTATCGACATTACCTTTTAAACCATTGAGGTAATCGCCCATCGAACGAAAACCATCATCTGAAAAACGATAGCCAGCAAAAGTTACCTGGCTGCCGGATTCCTCAAATCGTTTGGCATAACTGGCGCGCCACGCATTGCCTCTCTGAGTGTCACGGTTATGGTCCTTTAAATTTGAGACAGTGACATCTGTAGATATTGCGCCCAGTGCAAGTAAGTCCCGGCCAAGGCCAAGAGACAGGGCATGGTAGTCACCACCGCCCATTCCACCGGTGTACAGGGACCAACCATTACTGATTCCCCATGAAAGTTCGCCCGTCGCGAAGAGTGGCCCTTCAGTGTGATGTGCGAAATTTGAAGGTCTGCCTATTGAGGACTTGTATCTAATCTGTCCTGGGCGGGTCAGGTAAGGGATAGTGGCTGTATTGACCTGAAATTGTTCAATATTGCCATTCTGTTCTTCAATGCGAACATCCAGATTGCCGGAAACGGCGCTATCAAGGTCCTGAATGCGGTACGGGCCTGCCGCTACTTGCACCTCTTTAATGACGCGACCCTGCTGGCTGATGATGACTTTGGCGTTACTTTTCGCCACACCACTGATCTCAGGAGCATAGCCGCGGAGGTTCGGGGGCAGCATGTTGTCATCTGTCGCCAGACTTAAACCCGTGAAACGAAAGCCATCGAAAATCGATGAGTTCAGATAGTCTTCGCCCAGCGTTAATTTGGCACCCAGTCTTTTTATTGCCCTAAACGCATAAAACCGTTTCCAGTCCCAGTTCTGCGGAGTTTGTGCGCCGCCACCTGCAGATTGATGGTCATATCGACCCTGCCAATCCGCACGTACGCGCCAGGCACCCAGATTGGCACCGGTCGTGCCATTACCCGATAAATTTGTATGACTTTTACTGCCTACCGCATTTTGCTTAATGGTCTGAAAATTGAGGTTATAGTCAAACAGCGCACCCGCTATGCCTTCTTCCCATCGTGCGGGGGGATCCCATGAAGAACTGCTATATTCCAAAAAAGCTTGAGGAATGTTGATCAGTAACGTTGATTTACCTAAATCAGCTCGCGTTGACATCCCTGCAACACTGTTCAGATTTAAGCATTCCCCGTGATGCCACCATTGAAGCTGCGAGGAGAACTTATCCTTCAAACCCAGAAGAGGAATGAGTTCCTGAGTGATACAGGCTAAGGTTTCATTTTCGTTTTCTTCAGAGGCATAGAAATTGACCACGCGTTCTGGCAGCGTGATTGAATTGATGTTTATTGCGAGAGTATATGCACCAGGTAAAATAAATCCCTTACGTGCAAACTGGCTAATGTCGATATTGCTACGATCTTTAAGATCCAGCACATCAGTATTGAACTGAATGTCTGAGCCAGCGAGCGTGCTTCTCGCTCCCAGGATGCAGGAAAAAAATACTAATATGCTTATAAATGAAATGGCAAATGCATGCCAAAAAAAACGCATCAGCATAATAGTTTCCCTTTTTAATTGTAATCTATTCTAAATCGAAGTGTTAAATGTAGGTCGCCTGAGCGAATGACGTCCTTGTTACCAATCAGGTTTAGTCGGTAGTTAAATTGCATATCACTGTTTAATTTGCTCTGACTCAGATGTTTTCCGGGAAAGGCTAGATTTCCATGGTGATCGCTAATCATCATTGCTATGCCGTTTGCAGAACCTGATACTTTAAAATGCCCCCCATCTTCCTCACCATCGAACATGAGTTTAATCGTGGTTATTTCAGCTTGCTGTGTGTCGTTTTCAAACAACATGCAACCTAACAAAGCGATTGAGAAGAAGTGGTTTGGCCCACGACCTACTTTTATTATTTCGCTAACGGGATGGTTTCCGATATTTATCGTCTGGTCGGGCGAACCTAAACTAATACTGCAAGCGGCTCCAACAATGGACCCAGTAATGTGCACTTGTGAGATACTTTCACCCGCGGCAAAGGCACCTTTCGCCAGCATCGATATATGTATGATGGTCAGTAGAATCACGGGTTTAAAACTACCTGAAATCATACGCTTCAAAGATTCGTTCCCAGTTTATCCAGTTGAAAAAACCTGCGACAAAATCGCCGCAGGTTAAGGGGAGAGAAATGGCCGATTAGTTGTAGCTCAGCACAAAGTTCGCAGGCACCTGGAATGTGCCGGGAACGATGGTTGCAGTAGATCCACCACCCTTAACATTGGCGGTGAAGGTCAGGGTATTGCTGCCGTTGAATACTTGCTGGGCGGCAGTTGGGGTATTAATTTTCACTTTCTCACCGTCATTGGTGAACATCTGGATTGATGCACCTCGTGCGGTACCGCCGGTCAACGCAAGGCTTTCTGGATCATAGGAAGAGGTTGCACCGGTGAAGCGTGCAGTCACTTTGTCATTCGTACCGGCAGTGGCGATAACACAATCTTCCAGTTCGATTTTAAAAATCTGAGGGGTTGAGCTACCCGTGTTGCCACTGTCTGCCAGCAGCACGTTAGAAATAGCACCCAGCGATACAGTTTGATCTAATGATCCTGGAGCAATAGAACACGGAGAATCAATAATTGAACCGGTGAAAGTCACTTTACCTGTGTTTCCTGCAGCGTAGACAGAGGAAGCAGTAAACAGGCTTAATACGGACAGGGCGATAATACACTTTTTCATTTAATATCTTCCATTTTGTTTGCCGATGTTTTTATATTTAAAACATGGTGTTCACTGATGCTTCATCAGAGGTGTAAGCGATGTATTACGCCTTTATATTGACGAAGTGTCAGTATTTGCACACTGCTATCAGGTGCTCCTTGAATATGCAGGTTAGAAACTGCACGATTCATTTTCGCTCAGCCTTATGATTCTTTTTATTGGCGTCGTTGGAAGGTATTATGAATAGCGATCAATCTGATGAAAATAAGATTTATTTTCTGATGATGTAGTGAGTGAATGGGCTATTTGTCAGGGATGTATTACAAATGAAGTGATAAAAGGATAGAGGAAACAGGATGTCGATATTTTAATCTGAATAACCTATCGATCCAATTGCTGAAAACTATAACATCGCAAGATAGCGTTTAATGTGAGCAGCGTCGGAAATATTACGAGAACAGTTAATGATACTTATTAATAAGCCATGATTCTCCTGATGAGCTAGCCATGAATAAAGCCGCCCACGCATTATCCGCGCAGGCAGTTTTATTGTTAACGACTCAGCACCTGTGCTCCGGCATTTTTCTCCAGCCGCCAGACATCAAACAAGGACACCAGCACCAGCAAAGCTACACCCGCGAAAGCGATATGAATGTCATTCTGCTTAATGGTTGCATGTTCGTGCCACAGCATGGCTCCGCGTAAGAACAGGGCGGCAAGTGCAATGCCGGCGCTCATGCTGAACTGGAAGAAGATACTAAACACCACAGAGGCGTTACTCATTTTGGCCTGGGGTACATCGGCAAACCCTAAGCTGTTGTAACAACTGAACTGCAGCGAGCGCGACAACCCGCCGATAAACAGAATGGCAGCAATCGCGAAATAGCCAAGTGAAGGGCTGAGCAGCAGGCAACCCAACATTGCGACCAGGCTGATTAAGCCGTTCACCATTAGCACCTGACGAAAGCCAAATCGCTTCATTAGCCAGGTGGTGGCCGGTTTCATCGCCAGATTACCGGCAAATACCCACAGCACCATGGCGCCTGCCTGCGCAGCACTCCAGCCAAAGCCAAGCTGGAATAGCAGAGGAAGCAGAAACGGCACGGCGTTTATCGAAGCACGAAAAAGTGAACCGCCCACAACGGCATTTCGGAAAGTATCAATAGTCATGGCACTGAACGGCAACAGCGGTTGCGGATGGCTGAAGCTGTGGCGATAGGCCAGCACACTGCACAACACGCCAAGTAACAGCAATGGAATGCCAAGGCTGAGATGCATTTGTCCTAGCGCTTCCAGGGAGATAATCAGCGCCGTGCAGGCGGTAGCGGTCAGCACAAATCCGCGCACATCAAACGGACGCGGTTGTTCTGCTTTAAACTGGGGCACCAGATAAACGGTGGCAACAATGGCGATAATGCCGAGCGGGATATTGAGCCAGAAGATCCACGGCCAATGTCCGTAAGTCACTATCAAGCCACCGAGCGGTGGACCGAGCACCGGGGCAATCAATCCTGGCCAGGTAATAAAGGCGATGGTTTTCACCATGTCCTTTTTTTCGGTCACACGAAGCACTACCATACGACCGACTGGCACCATCATCGCGCCGCCAATGCCCTGCAAAACGCGGCTTAACGTGAACATTGGCAGGGTATCGCTGAGCCCACACAGTATCGACGCAACAGTAAATACCAGAATTGCACAGGCAAACACCGTGCGCGCTCCGTAGCGTTCCGCTAACCAGCCGCTCATCGGAATACCCACCGCCACAGCCAGTAAATATGCACTCACACCCACGTTAAGCGCTACCGGGCTGGCAGCGAAATCGCGCGCCATTTGGGGAATAGCGGTGGTGATGACGGTGGCGTCGAGGTTTTCCATAAAGAAGGTGACTGCGACCAGCAGCGCGAGCAACAGGGGGCGGTTAGCTGGGATGCCATTCTGCGTCATAACGCCATTCCTTTCTCTTCCATGCGATTCAGGATTAGGGAGAGAATAGTTTCGGGCGCAATCGTTTTCTATGCAAGTTTAGCGATAAAAAACCCGGCAATTGCCGGGCCGTGAGGACAGGAGCTGATTAGATGCGGTCTCTTTACTGACGGCTCAGGGTAGGTTGATCACAATGGTACCGCTGCCGCTCTTATCACCGGGCGTGGGATTTGTTGCCCTTAATGTTGAGGATACTGTATGGGTAGAGTTGCCGCTGGACAGATAAATAGAACCTGAGCTGCGCCCATCAAAAGTGAGTGTTGAAGTCACTCCGCCACCCAGGTTTATGGTACCGCCCAGGCTGCCGATAGTGGCTGAGGTGGCGCGATTACAGTATACATTGATAGAAACGCTATCCTGCTTTCCGTTCACTTTGTCAGCCTGCAGTGAGCCATGATTGATGTTAGGAGATCCAGAGAATGAGCAACTGGTAGGAACCGGGGGGAGAGAAACTGTGCGGCATGAAGTGCCAGGTTGGTTTCGATAATTAGCGCCTAAAGCATTTGTTCCGCCACCCACACAAATCGAATAGGGTGGGGAACCTAAAGGTAAAATTGCGGTAAAAGAGGCGCTAGCGGGGTAATTGCGTAAAAAAGTAATGTTGGCATTTGACCAGGTATCTGTAGCGGGCATTCCGCCGCTGCCACTATGTAGCGCATAGCGTGTTGTTGCAGTTGCTCCCGAGCTGTTCACTACCCAAATGCCGAATCCACAATACCTAACGCCACATCCAATGTGTGAAGTGGCATTTCCACCGGAAGCGCTGTAGCTTATTTCAATTCTGGAGGAACCCGCAGGAATTTCAGCGCGAGTAATACTGATCACTGCCTTCGCACTTAGAGAAATGAGTGAAAGAAATAACAAAATGAATACATATGAGACTTTCATATTATTCCTGGTGGTTAAGGTAAGTCAGGAGAAATTGAAACTAAAAAATGTGCAAACTTGTTATTTCACTGGAGTAATAACGAGTAGTTGAATCTGTAATGACTTTTTGATTGTAGTTTTTATTGTATTTTAAATATGTCAGTGGATGAGATTGTATATGTCATTATCACCCGCTATTTATGTAATGTATGCCCTACAGCTTGTTAATCCACTGCTTGCTAAACTCCGACTCCAATAGGCTGTGCTAAAATTGTGATTACTCGTAAAGACATTGCATATACTTCTCATTCGACACCTTGGCCTCACTCATTTTTAATGGGCATCGTTGGCAGTATTCATTGAGTGGCTAATTCGCGTAACTCTCTCTATGATGGATTTTTTCCCGGATGATTGTCGGGAACGATCAATGACTTAGGGAAGTAACCACGCGATGACTCCATTAAACGACCTCGATCTGCGTCAGCTGGAAGCCTTCTCGGCGGTAATTTCAGCCGGCAGCGTGACGGCGGCCGCCAAAGCACTAAACCGCTCGCAGCCCGCCGTTTCCCGCCTGATTCAGGAGCTGGAGCAGTCGCTGGGTTATCCGCTGTTTATCCGCAACGGCCCGCGTATTCACCCCTCGGAAGAAGCACTGCAGCTGCATCAGTATGTGCAGAAAGCGCTGCTGTCGCTGCAACAGATCCGCTTGCGCGCACAAGAGATCGCGCATCAGCAGCATCGCCCACTCAGTATTGCTGCCACGCCCGCACTGGCCGCCGGGTTATTGCCGCAGGCACTGGCCGCACTCAATTTACAGAACAAAGTGCAAATCATCAGTGAGTCTGCCGTACAGACGGCACATGCGGTGATTACCGCTGAAGCAGACATCGGTTTGTGCAGCTTGCCGCTGGAGCATCATGCGGTGGAGTTGCACTGGATTGGGCAATCACAGTGCGTAATTGCGCTACCGGAAGAGGATGAACTGGCGGCACACAGTGCGCTTTCGCTGAGCCAGCTTGCTGGCCGCCGTTTGATTGCACCGTGGAGTCCGCAACGCCTGCGTAGTCGTTACGAAAAAGCGCTGAAGAAAGTCAAAGCGCCGCTGCTGGAAACAATCGAAACCAACTCATCGGCAAATATTCTGGGCTGCGTGCGTGCCGGATTGGGCGTGGCGATCCTCGAACCGGTCACCGGCTGGGGCATGCCGCTGGCCGGAGTGGCGATCCGTCCGATTCAGGAAGACATCCCTTACTTCTTTGGCGTGATCACGCCGCAAGGCCGGCAGATTTCCAGCGCCGCCCAGGCACTGGTGGAAGCGCTGGCAGACGCCGCTACTCAGCTGCTGCCAGGGTTTGAACGTCTGCCTGCCAGTGAACATCCGCGCATCATGCGAGTGATAAACCAGGAGTCATAGCGGGGCAATTGAGTTCATCCAACTGCATTAGCGCTTCAATTATAGATGAAGCACATCGCTACGCATCTGAACCGAATGCATTAGGCACGCAATAGCCCTATTACACTACAGCGGCAGGATAAAGTTCCGCGGCTTCATGACTTATCAGGCGCGATGAATCCCTTCATTTTCAACGCTTATAACTTTTTCGGCATAAGATATAAGAAATCCATTGGTCAAATCCTGAGCGAAAATCTTGACTCACATTTAGGGCAAGAGGATTATGCGAAAACTTAGCTCCTATTATGCGTATTGATGATTGTTAGCTACCTATTATGCGTTTTATAGATAATTAAAAAGGTAGGATCATCGGCGTGTTTTCATCGTTTTCGCTCGCTCTCAACGCGATCGCTGACACCAGGGAAATCTCTCTATGACGTATGCCGCCAAAGGTCTTGCTGCATTAGAAGCTCAGCTTCAGCAGGATCTGGAATTTCTGGAACTGCCCGCCAAATCCTGGGTACCGGAACGCACCTTTCAGAGTGCGCCGGTACGCGATGTAGTGGTGATTGGAGCGGGCATGTGCGGTCTGGCGGCACTCGCCAAATTACAGTTCACCGGCATCAGCAATGTGGTGGCTTATGACGCCGCACCCGCTGGGCTGGAGGGGCCGTGGATCACTTTTGCGCGTATGGAAACCCTGCGCTCACCAAAAACGCTGCACGGCCCGGCTCTCGGCCTCGCGCAACTGACCTTCCGCGCCTGGTTCACGGCGCAGTGGGGCAAGGAGGCGTGGCAGGAGCTGGACAAAATCCCTAAAGCGCAGTGGATGGATTACCTGATTTGGTATCGCAAAGTGCTAAATCTGCCGGTGCACAACAACGTGCGCGTCACCAGCATTGCACAGGCCGGGGATTTGATTGCGCTGGATCTGGAGGGTGCTGAAACCGAGCGTGTTTACACGCGCCGTTTGGTGCTCGCCACCGGACGTTCAGGCCTCGGTGGCTTCGCCGTGCCGGATTTCCTGCGGGGCATTGATCGCCAGTTCTGGGCACACTCCGCTGATGACATCGATTTCACGGCCTTAAAAGGAAAGCGCATTGCGGTGATTGGTGCAGGCGCCTCGTCGATGGATAACGCGGCCACCGCGCTGGAACAGGGCGCTGCTGCCGTCGATCTGCTGATTCGCCGCAAAGAAATGCCACGCATCAACAAGATGACCGGCATTGGCAGCCAGGGCGTGGTGCACGGCATGCATCAGTTGCCGGATGCGTGGAAATGGAAATTTGTCGATTACACCGCCGCGACGCAAACGCCACCGCCGCGCTCTTCCACCCTGCGCGTATCCCGTCATGAGAACGCGCGCCTCTTCCTCGATTGCGGCATTAACGCCGTTAAACAGGAAGAAAACGGCCTGCTGATTGAAACCACCCAGGGCGCACTGCACTACGACTTTTTGATCGCCGCCACCGGCTTCACCAACGATTTTCACGGCCGCCCGGAGTTTGCCGCCATTGCGCCGCATATTCGCAGCTGGTCTGACGGTCGCTATCAACCTGAGATGGGCAATCCGCGCCACAGCCTGCTGGAAGCGCCGGATCTCGGCCCTTCATTCGAGTTCCGCGAACTGACGCCTGATGCCTGCCCGATGCTGGCACACATCCACTGCTTCAACGATGCCGCCATGCTGACGCACGGCAAAGTCTCCGGCGACATTCCTGCGGTAAGCGCCGGTGCCGATCGCCTGGTGCGCGGTATTACCGCCTCGCTGTTTGCCGAGGACGTCGAGCAGCACTACGCCAACTTACAAGCTTTTGACACCCCTGAATTACAGGGCGATGAATGGGTGGATTCAACCCCGTTACTAAAACAGGAGAACGCGTTGTGAGCGACGCTATTGATCAAGCAGCCGGATTAACACCAGATGAGGCGTTGTATCAGACGCGCCGCCTGCGTCCCGAATTTGTTGAGGGCGCGGAAGCGTGCCGTGTGTCAGTACTCGCGCCAGAAGAGGATCAGGGTTTACCTGCGGATCTGCGTCTGGCACTGGCGCAGCGTATGGCGGTGTTGAACTACGATGCGCCGCTGCAACGTGATTACCAGGCGCAGCTGGCGGCGTTAAATCCGTCTGAAGCCTTGCTGGCGCTGGCCTCGGGTTGTGCTGTGTCGGAAGAACCACTGGCCACGATTGCGCGCCATGCTGACATGGTGACGCAGCAGCCCATTCAGGCTACCGAACAGCATATTCGCTTGCTGGAGCAGGCCGGTTTGAGCAACCCGCAAATTGTTGCGCTCTCTGAGCTGATCGCCTTTGTTAACTTCCAGACGCGCGTGGCGGCTGGCTTACGTTTGATGAGGTCCGCATGATTCCGTCGGTAAATCTCAAGCCGCTGCACTGGCATCCGTATATCACGCCAGTGGATGTTGAACAGGCGACACCGGCGCAGCTCGATGCGATGAAAGTCACGCCGTCCAACAAGAAGATCTCAGAATACGTGCGCACGCTGGTGCACGATCCCGAGAGCTACACCGCACGTACCGGGCTGTTCAACGCCATTATGTATGTCGAAGGTGGCCTCGATCGTGCGGATCGTGAGCTGGGCGCATTAGGTGCTTCGATCGTCAACGGTTGCCGCTACTGTGCGGTAGTGCACGCGCGGCGTCATGCGCAGCTGGCCGACAGTGACGCCGTGGTCAGTGCCATCTATTTTGATAGAGCGGATGTATTAGGTGAACGCGATGCGGCGATCTACCGCTTTGCCCGCCGTTTATCGGTTACGCCTTCTGAGGCCACGCCGGAAGATGTGGCGGCACTGCGTGCCGTCGGCATGAACGATCAGGAGATTATCGATCTGATCCACGCCATCGCCATTTTCGGCTGGGCCAACCGTCTGATGCATGTGCTCGGCCATGCTGACCTGAACAAATAAGGGCTGCACCGGATGTTAGAACTCAACAATATTACGCTTGCTTACGGCAGCAATCCGATCCTCAAAGGGGTTGATCTGTCGGTAAAACGCGGCGATGTGGTGTCGATCATCGGGCCAAGCGGCACCGGTAAAACCACGCTGCTGCGCTGCATTAACTATCTGGCGAAGCCGTCAGCCGGGACCATTCAGCTGGATCAGATCCGCATGGATTATCAGTCACCGGATAAAGCGGCGATCCAGGCGATCCGTCTGCGCACCGCCATGGTGTTCCAGCAGTTTAACGTGTTCAAAAACATGACAGTGCTGGAAAACGTGATGGATCCGCTGATCGTCATCCAGCGTAAAACCAAACAGCAAGCGCGCGACATCGCCGTGCAGGAGCTGGAGCGTGTGGGTCTGGGTGCCAAGCTCGATCACTATCCGTCGCAGCTGTCTGGCGGCCAGTTACAGCGTACCGGTATCGCCCGTGCTTTGGCGGTGCGTCCGGATGTGATGCTGTTTGATGAACCGACCTCATCGCTCGATCCTGAGCTGGTGGGTGAAGTGCTGAAAGTGATTAAAGACGTGGCGTCATCCGGCATTACCTCGCTGCTGGTGACGCATGAGATGCAGTTCGCGAAGAGCATTTCGAATCGCATCGTGTTTATGGATCAGGGTGTCGTGGCCGCGCAGGGCAGTCCGACAGAGATGTTTGATAACCCAACCCTGCCGCGCCTTGCACAGTTCCTCAGTTCAGAACGAGCATTCTAATAATTAAAGGAATCAAAGACATGCCTGCAATCAAAACCACATTACGTCGCCTGGCCGCGCCTGGCATCATCGCCCTGGCTCTGATCAGCGGTAACAGCTTTGCTGACGCGGTACGCACCATCAAAATCGCCACCGCTGCGGAATCCAAACCGCTGTCATGGGGCGCCATCGGCCACGAACCTGAGGGTTATGAGCCGGACGTGCTGAAAGCCATCAACGCCAAACTGCCACAGTACAAGTTTGTGATGGAAGGCGCGGCGGATATCGCACAGGAAACGGGCCTGGTGACCGGCAAGTACGACATGGCGACCGGCGGTTACTACAAAGCGCCAGCGCGCAGCAAACAGTTCCTGATCCCGGATGCACCGATCGGTGCCAGCCTGATGAAGATTTACAGCCGCAGCGATAGCAATATCAACGGCATGAAAGATCTGGTCGGAAAGAACATCGTGCCAGTGACCGCAGGCGGCGGCGTGTATAAGTTCGTCACCCAGTGGCAGCAGGACAACCCGAACGACAAAATCACCATCAAAGCGTCCAGCGCCGGTGTGCCTTACCCGGATCGCCTGAAAGAAGTGCAGAACGGGAAATACGATGCGCTGATCCTGCCTTCAAACCTCGGTGAGCAGACGGTGATCGACAACCAGAAACTGGCGATCAAAGCCAGTGAGCCAGTGGTGATCAACAATACCTATGTGCTGATCCACCGCTCTGCCGAAAACCAGGCCCTGAACGATGACGTGAACAAAGCGCTGAAAGAACTGAAAGACGACGGCACGCTGGATAAGCTGGCGCAGAAGTGGTTTGGCGAAGAAGTCACTAAGTACATGAAGTAATAGATTCACTGCGCCCGGTGCTGAGCCGGGCGCATGCTGTCCTTTTTAGCAGGAGTGTTTCACCGTGAATCTATCCTCCATGATTCCAGAACTGCTGTCGGCGCTGCCACTGACGCTCGGCATCATGTTTGTCGCGATGATTGCCGGGTTCTTTCTGGCGCTGATCGCCACCGTTTTTCGCGTGCGCCGTATTCCCGTGATCAGCCAGCTGGCCGATCTCTATGTTTCCTATGCGCGCAGCGTGCCCGTAGTGCTGCAGCTGTTTGTGGCCTTCTACGGCATGCCGCTGATCACCGATAATTTCGGCTTTGGTGACTTCTTTACCGCCAATGTGGCGGCGATGATCGGCCTGAGCCTGTATCACGGCGGTTATCTGTCGGAAGTGATGCGCCCGGCATACCTTGCGGTGGAACGGGGTCAGCACGATGCCACCGACAGCCTTGGCTACAGCTTCCGCCAGAAAATGCTGCGGGTGATTGGCCCGCAGGCGGTGCACTTTGCGCTGCCGGGTTACGGCAATGCGATTATCTATCTGATTCACAACGTGGCGCTGGTGATGTACATCGGTGCGGCAGATGTGATGGCGACCGCGCACCTGATTATGGAACGCGATTACAACCAGTATCAGTTCGGCACCTATCTGGTGTTGGCCGTACTCTATTCACTGCTGTGCGGTGTGGCGTGGCTGGTTATCCGCTTCTTTGAACAACGTCATGCGAAGTACAGCTCGAAGTCTGCACCGCGCGTGAAGTTCACCACCAGCGTCTGAGTCGGGGAGACAAACCATGTTTGATGCTGAGGTTTTGCTGCCGGACTTCTGGAGCATTCTCGATGCGGTACCGGTGACGCTGCTGATGGCGGTCACGGTATTTATCTGTTCGACGCTGTTGGGCGGGTTATTTGCCTTTATCGAACATCGCCGCATTCCAGTGCTGCGCCAGCTGGTGATCACCTACAAAATCGCCTTCAAAGGCGTGCCGATGGTGGTGGTGATTTTCCTCGCCTATTACGGCTTGCCACCGGCGCTGCACTTTGTTGCCACGCTGTTTGGCGTCGAGGTGAATGCCCATTCACTGCCGAACTGGGTGATCATCATTGTGGCACTGAGTGCCTGTGTCGCGGCATTCCAGGCCGAAGTGTGGAAAGGCGCGCTGAACTCGTTCGACAGTGGACAATCCGATGCCGCTTTGTCGCTCGGCTACAGCGGTGGACAGCTGTTCCGTCGGGTGATGTTCCCGCAGATTATCGTGGCGGCGATCCCCGATCTGGCGAATGCGTTTATGGTGATCATGAAAGCCCTGTCGCTGGCGTTTGCGATTGAAGTGGTGGATATCTTTGCCCAGGCGCAGCTGACGGCAGCGCTGAATTTCTACTACCTCGAAGCCTTCCTGATTGCGGTGGTGTTCTACATGGTGATTGCGTATGTGGTCACTAAGATCGCCGACAAGATTGAGGCGGCGCTGCGCGTGCGCACCTAGAGATGGCTAAGTTGTGATGAAACGGCAGCCCAGTGTGGCTGCCGTTTTTTTTGGCAAATTTGCGCGGTAAATCGTGCTGCTACAGGGCCTGCACGGGTTGGGTAGCGGCGCAATTCATTGCGCTTCACAATGAACACTCCTTGCTATCATTATGCAAGTCACTTGCAAAGTGATAGTCACTCTGCAACAGTATGCCGCATAAGATCCTTTGCGGAATACCCACCATGAAAAACGAACCGCTTTATCAAATGGCCTGCCCGATTGCGCGCAGCCTTGGCCGTGTCGGCGATGGCTGGAGCATGCTAATCATGCGCGATGCGCTGGCCGGTTTTACCCGTTTTGATGAATTCCAGAAAAACAGCGGCGTGGCGCCGAACATCCTGTCGCGCCGCCTGAAAGAGCTGGTGGAAGATGGTTTGCTGGAAAAGGTGTGTTACAGCACCACGCCGATGCGCTTCGAATATCACCTTACGCCCGCCGGACGTGATTTGCGTGGCGTTATCCTGGCGCTGGCCGAGTGGGGCAGCACCCACTTCTCGCCGGAAGGAAGGCAGATGCAGCTGGTGGAAACCGCCACCCAGCGTCCAGTGAAACCGCAGCTGGTCGATAGCGAAAACGGCCAACCGCTCACCAGCGAGAAATACCAAATGGTGCCCGGCCCGGCAGCGGCGCCGATCATGCACTATCGCCATGATTATTTGCAGAAAAAACGTGCGGGTGACGGCACGCTGAAGTTCTCTCCACCTGTTACAGAGAAACAGCCATGACCCGCACGCGTAAAAAATCCGCTCTGCTGCTGGCAGTGGCAATCGGCGGTTTAGCGGCGGCAGGTTACGGCTACTATTGGTGGCACACCGCGCGCTTTATGCCTTCGACCGATGATGCCTATGTCGGGGCAGATATCAGCGCCATCTCCGCCAAAGTCTCCGGTTACATTCACACGCTGGCGGTGCAGGACAACGCACAGGTGAAAAAAGGCGATCTGCTGGTGCAGTTGGATAACCGTGATTATCTGGCGGCGGTGGATCAGGCAACGGGTGAAGTGGCAGCACAGCAAGCCGCGTTAAGCGATATCGCTGCCACGCGCCAGCTGCAACTTGCCACTATTGCGGGCACGCACGCCTCTCTGCTGGCAGCGCAGGCGGTAACACTGAAAACCACCTCCGATCAGCGCCGCTACAGTGCGCTGGCCAGTAGCTCCGCGGTCTCACAGCAGATCCGCGATCATGCTCAGGCCGATTACCATCAGGCGATGGCGGAAGAGAGCAAAACCCGCGCCGACAAAACCGTTGCCGAGCGCCAGTTGCAGGTGCTGGATGCCCGTGAGCAGCAGGCCAAAGCCGCCTTAACTCAGGCTCAAGCGGGGCTGGCGATGGCGAAGCTCAATCTTGAATACACTGAAATCCGCGCCCCCTTTGATGGTGTGGTGGGCAATCGTCGCGCCTGGTCAGGTTCTTATGTCAGCAGCGGCACGCAGCTACTGTCGCTGGTGCCTGTTCAAGGGCTGTGGATCGATGCCAACTTCAAAGAGAGCCAGCTAGCCAATATGAAGCCGGGGCAGGTGGCTCGCATCGTCGCGGACGTGTTACCCGGTCGCACCTTTAATGGCCATGTTGGCAGCCTGTCGCCAGCCACCGGTTCACGCTTCAGCATTCTTCCGGCAGAAAACGCCACTGGCAACTTCACCAAAATCGTCCAGCGCGTGCCGGTGCGCATTGTGCTGGACGGCGACGCGGCGGTGCTGGGTCTGTTACGCCCTGGTCTTTCCGTCACGGTGACGGTGGATGAGAGAAGCGCGCGATGAGCAGCGTGGCTGCACCGCTGATGGCACCGGCGGAGATGCCGGTCAGCAAGAAGGTGTTCGCCTTTGCCACCATGTGCATCGGCATGTTTATCGCCTTGCTGGATATCCAGATTGTCTCCGCCTCATTGCGGGATATCGGCGGGGGGCTCTCGGCGGGTGACGACGAAACCGTGTGGGTGCAAACCAGCTACCTGATCGCGGAAATCATCATCATCCCGCTTTCCGGTTGGCTGGCGAGCGTGATGTCCACACGCTGGCTGTTTGCCGTCTCCGCCTGCGGATTTACGGTAATGAGTTTGCTGTGTGGCTGGGCGTGGAATATTCAGAGCATGATCGCCTTTCGCGCCTTGCAGGGATTGGTGGGCGGCTCGATGATTCCGCTGGTGTTCACTACCGCCTTTGCCTTTTTCCAGGGTAAGCAGCGGGTGATTGCGGCCGCCACCGTGGGTGCGCTGGCTTCATTAGCGCCGACGCTAGGGCCCACGGTAGGCGGTTGGATCACCGATAACTTCAGCTGGCACTGGCTGTTTTACATCAACATCATTCCCGGTATTTACATCGCCATCGCGGTGCCGCTGCTGGTCAGGATCGACTCGCCGAATCCCGAGTTACTGCGCGGTGCGGATTACTTCAGCATTGTCTTGCTGGCGCTATCACTGGGCTGTCTGGAGTACACCCTGGAAGAGGGGCCGCGCTGGGGTTGGTTTGACGATAGCACCATCACCACCACAGGCTGGATCGCATTGCTGTGTGGCGTGCTGTTTATCTTCCGCACGCTAAACCACGCCAAGCCGATCATGGATCTGCGCGCGTTAAAAGATCCAGGCTTTAGCCTCGGCTGTTATTTCTCGTTTATGGCTGGCGTGGGGATCTTCGCCACCATCTATCTCACGCCGCTGTTTCTCAGCCAGGTGCGCGGCTTTAGTGCGCTGGAGATCGGGCTAGCGATCTTCTCCACCGGCATTTTTCAGATCCTTTCGATCCCGCTTTATGCCTGGCTGGCGAACCGCGTCGATCTGCGCATTTTGCTGGCGTTTGGCCTGATGAGTTTTGGTGTATCGATGTTTTTCTTTGTGCCGATTACCCATGACTGGGGCGCAAAAGAGCTGCTGTTTCCGCAGGCGTTTCGCGGCATGGCGCAGCAGTTTGCGGTGGCGCCCACCGTGACGCTGACGCTCGGCAGCTTGCCACCCGCGCGACTAAAATTAGCCTCAGGACTGTTTAATCTGATGCGTAATCTCGGTGGCGCTATCGGCATTGCGCTGTGCGGCACCGTGCTGAATGACCGCACCAATCTGCACTTCAGCCGCCTGGCCGATCACCTCAACAGCGCCAGTTTGTCGCTCGGCGACTATCTGCAATCGCGCACCGCAGCCCTGATGTTTAACGGATTAAGCCTGGATGCGGCGCACACGGCGGCGCTGCAATCGCTGGCTTCACTCACCCTGCGCGAGGCGCGCACGCAGGCTTTTTCGGACGCATTCTGGCTGATCATGGTCGGATTTTGTATCGCTGCGCTGCTGGTGCCTTTGATGAAAAAGCCCGCAGCTTAAGGAGTTATCGATGAAACGTATTGTGATTACTGGTATGGGGATGGTTTCCCCGCTCGGCTGCGGTACAGAAGCGGTGTGGCAATCACTGCTGGCAGGGAAATCCGGCATCAGCGCCTTACCGGACGAGATGGTGCAGGACATCAGCTGCAAAGTGGCGGGTCAAGTGCCCACGCTGGAACAAGATCCACAGCATGGCTTAGATCCCGAGCGCGTGATCGCGCCAAAAGATCGCAAGAAAATGGATCGCTTTATTGAGTTTGCGCTGGTGGCGGCGCATGAAGCGCTGACGCAAGCTAGCTGGTTCCCACAGGATGAGGCGGATCGCCAGCGCACCGCGACGGTGATCGCCACTGGCATTGGTGGTTTCAACGAGATTGCCAACGCGGTTGAAACCACCGCCAATCGTGGCCCGCGCCGCTTATCGCCGTTTACCATTCCCTCCTTCCTTGCCAATCTGGCGGCGGGACATGTGTCGATTGCCCACGGTTTTCGCGGCCCGATTGGCGCCCCTGTCACGGCGTGCGCGGCGGGTGCGCAGGCGATTGGCGATGCGGCACGATTGATCCGCAGCGGCGAGGCAGACATCGCGCTGTGCGGCGGCACCGAGGCGGCGATCCATCGCGTCAGTCTGGCGGGCTTTGCGGCTGCGAAAGCGATGTCAGGCGGATTTAACGATCATCCTGAACAGGCATCTCGTCCGTTTGATCGTGACCGCGATGGCTTTGTAATGGGTGAGGGCGCGGGTCTGCTGGTGATTAAATCTCTGGAACATGCACAGGCACGCGGTGCGACACCGCTGGCGGAGCTGGTCGGCTATGGCACCAGTGCCGATGCCTACCATCTCACCGCCGGACCGGAAACCGGTGAGGGCGCTCGCCGTGCGATGGAGACTGCGCTGGCGCAGGCGGGCATCACCCCAGCCGAGGTGCAGCATATCAACGCTCATGCCACCTCCACGCCGGTGGGCGATAAAGGCGAGCTGGCGGCCATTCGCACGCTGTTTGCGGACAGCAATGTGGCGATCACCTCGACCAAATCCGCCACCGGGCATCTGCTGGGTGCCGCGGGCGGCGTGGAGGCGATCTTCTCGATCCTTGCGCTGCGCGATCAAATCGCACCGCCCACGCTCAATCTGCTAAATCCCGATGAAGCCGCTGCCGGGCTGAATCTGGTGGCATTGAAACCTCTGCCGATGGTGATGCAGCATGTGCTGTCGAACGGCTTTGGCTTCGGCGGCGTGAATGCCAGCTTGCTGTTTAAGGGTTGGGATGAGGTTTCTCGTTAACGTGCTGGGAAGACTGACGGCAATAAAAAAGGCCGCTGTTATCAGCGGCCTGGAGGGCAGGGTGAATTAGCGCTTTTCCAGCGCTTCCCACAGACCCATCAGGTAAGTGGTGCCGAGTGCGCGGTCATACAAACCGTAGCCCGGACGTCCGGTTTCGCCCCAGATAAAGCGGCCATGATCGGAACGAATGTAGCCATCGAAGCCGTTGTCGTGCATCGATTGCAGCACCTTGTACATATCCAGCGAGCCATACTCAGTAGGATGTGCGCACTCGAAGAAATCTTTGTCCTGAATAATCTTGATGTTACGTACGTGCGCAAATGGAATACGTTTGCGGCGTGAGAACTCGGCCAGAATACCGTACACATCATTCTGCGGATCTTCCGCAATCGATCCGGTACACAGCGTGATGCCGTTAGCCTCTGAATCCACCACGTTACAGATCCAGTCGAGGTCTTCGCGATTCTTCACAATGCGTGGCAGACCGAAGATCGAGTACGGTGGATCGTCAGGATGGATCGCCATCTTCACGCCCACTTCTTCACATACCGGGATCACCGCTTTCAGGAAGTAAGCGAGGTTTTCACGCAGCTTGTTGTCGTCAACGTCTTTGTATTGCGCAAACAGATCCTGCACTTTCGCCAGACGCTCTGGCTCCCAGCCTGGCAACGCGAAACCGTTTGAGTTGCCCAACACTTCCTGCACCACTTCGTCGAGGCTCTTATCGATGCCTTTCTTCTCGAACGCCATGGTGAGTGAGCCGTCTGGCAGCACGTAGTTCATGTCGGTCTTCATCCAGTCAAATACCGGCATGAAGTTGTAGCAGATCACTTTCACACCGACTTCAGCGAGGTGACGAATGCTCTGCTTGTAGTTCTCAATATATTGATCGCGGCTCGGCAGGCCGATCTTGATGTCGTCATGAATGTTGACGCTCTCGATCACTTCCACCGTCAGACCGGCGGCATGTACCTGATCAACCAGTGCTTTAATCTTATCTTTCGGCCAGGTTTCCCCGACCGGCACGTCATACAGCGCGCCGACTACGCCACGTACACCCGGCACCTGGCGTATATATTCCAGCGAAACTTTATCTTCTTTGGGACCAAACCAACGCATTGTCAGTTGCATAATCTCATCCACCGTCATCGTGTTGCTGCGATAACTGTTAAACTACCATTCTAGTAAACATGATCACAGCATCGACTAACGAATATCTCTTGATCCGCGTCACAGAACACAATTTCTTCGGAAAAGCAGGCGGTGTGGCGGATTTACGCGGCCTAAATTTAGTTCGGGTGCTAACGCAACGAGAACGGAAAGAAGAGGTACGCCTTTTCCCAGGCGAGTTTTCTACTGCCTTGCAGGAATAAAGAAAGTTTTGTTAGCTGAAATAACCTCAATGCTTCGCCGTTCCCTCTGAGCTTGATGCAATTTTCCGCTACTGATCGGCTTTTCATTTGTTTTATTTATCAGAAACTTCCTGGCAGGCAAAATAACCCTTATTTCCTCTCCGTCAGCCATCATGTCCGAAGAAGCGCTGCGTCAGCAGATTCAGAACCTGAAAAAGCATAATGCGCGCTTAAAGCGCATAGCGCATGACGCGCGAAACAAGCTGAGTGCGGCGCTGGACGGAACCGGTTTATGTTTGTGGCAGCTGGATATTCCCAGCGGCAAGCTGGTGATTTTCAATCGACGCTGGGGCTCGATGCTGGGTTTTCAGCCGAAAGAGACCAAAGCGCAGTTTGAAGTCTGGCGCGAACGCCTGCACCCCGAGGACGCCGATGAAGTGCTCAGGGCGTTTTACGATCATATCGAAGGGCGTGCGCCTTATTATGAGGCGCTGCATCGCATGCTGGGTAAGAACGACAAAATTACCTGGGTGCTGGATCGTGGGCGCGTGACCGAGTGGGATGAAGAGGGGAATCCGCTCAAAGTTACCGGCACGCACATCGATATGACCAAAGAGAAGCAGTACGAAGCGCAGCTCTCTTCATTGGCGCATCACGATCCACTAACCGGTCTGACCAACCGCCACGCGCTGCAAACGCATTTCGCTAAAATGAAAGCGCAGGGGCCGCTGTGCGTGGCATTTATCGATCTCGATAACTTTAAGCATGTTAACGACACGCTCGGCCATCGCAGTGGCGATGAAGTGTTGATTCAGCTCAGCCAGCGCATTCTTGACCAGGTGCCGCCAAACGTGGTGGTGGGCCGTTTAGGTGGTGATGAGTTTGTGCTGCTGATGCCGTTCCTGATCGATTTCCCCAAAGTGCGCATCATGATGCAGGCGGTGCTGGATGCCGCATTGACGCCGTTCGATGTCGATAACGGCCATGCGCAGATTGGTGCTTCGATTGGTGTGGCGACGGTGCAGCCGCACTTTAGTTTTGATGAGGCGCTGACGCGTGCCGATGAAGCGATGTACCAGATTAAGAAGAACGGCAAGCAAGGGTTTGGCCTGGCGGGGTAATCCTTTGCGGTTGCGTAAAAAGACCCGCGCCACCGCCAAAGTCTGTGTCCCCATTTGTAGCAAAGCCCTCTCACCAGGAGAGGGCCATAAACCGCCTTTAACTCAAAACGCGAAGCACGAACAGCCCAGCGCACCCCAGAAGGCATGGTTATCCGACACCGGCACCGAAGACTGGCGTGCCACATCGTGTGAGTGGCTGTGTACCCCACAAGGGCCGCTACACTGGTGCACTTTCGGCATCATCGCCGCACGACCACTGGCTTGCGGTGGCGCGCTACGGTAGTGGCCCGGCACGGTGACCACTGGAGACCACTCTGGCAACACTGGCACCGGTGGCGGTGACAGCGGCGTGAAGCCGCCTGCGGCATACACCACTTCGCCATCGACCAGCGTTAATACCGATTCAATTCCTTTAATCTCCTCTTCCGGCACGCTAAAGAAATCTTTCGACAGCAGCACCAGATCCGCTAACTGACCCACTTTGATTTCCCCTTTGGCGTTTTGCTCGCTGGAGAACCAGGCGCTGCCTTTGGTCCACAGCATCAGCGCGGTTTCGCGGTCAATACGCGCATTGTCATCGTACAACTGCATGCCGCCGACGGTGCGGCCAGAAACCAGCCAGTAGAGCGCGGTCCATGGGTTGTAGCTGGCGACGCGCGTGGCATCGGTGCCCAAACCAACCGGCACGCCCGCATCCAGCATGCGCGCCACCGGCGGCGTCTGTTTGGCGGCTTCTTTACCGTAGCGATCGACGAAGTACTCACCCTGGAACGCCATACGATGCTGCACGGCCAGCCCGCCACCCAGCGCTTTAACGCGCTCAATGTTGGCTTCGGTGATGGTCTCGGCGTGGTCAAAGAACCAGTGCAGGCCGTTAAACGGAATATCGCGGTTTACTTTTTCAAACACGTCCAGCATGCGGCTGATCGATTCGTTGTAGGTGGCATGCAGACGGAACGGCCAGCGATGCTCAACCAGATGGCGCACCACGCGCTCCAGCTCATCTTCCATGCCGGGGGCCAGGTCGGGGCGCGGTTCGAGGAAGTCTTCGAAATCGGCCGCCGAGAACACCAGCATCTCGCCCGCTCCATTATGACGCAGGAAATTGGTGCCCTGGCCCGGCTTCAGCATGTCGGTCCACTTCTCGAAATCTTCCAGTTCATGGCCGGGGCGCTGGGTAAACAGGTTGTAGGCAATGCGCACCGTCAGCTGCTTTTTGGCGTGCAGTTCCGAAATCACATCGTAATCATCGGGATAGTTCTGGAAGCCGCCACCCGCATCAATGGCGCTGGTCAGGCCGAGGCGGTTCAGCTCACGCATAAACTGACGTGTGGAGTTAACCTGCTGTTCCAGCGGCAGCTTCGGTCCTTTCGCCAGCGTGGCGTACAGCAGCATGGCGTTAGGGCGCGCAATTAGCATGCCGGTCGGGTTACCGTTGCTGTCACGCTGGATTTCACCGCCCGGTGGGTTCGGCGTGTCTTTGGTGTAACCGACCACGCGCAGCGCAGCGCGGTTCAGCAGGGCACGGTCATACAGGTGCAGGATGAACACTGGCGTATCCGGCGCGGCGGCGTTGATCTCATCCAGCGTCGGCATGCGGCGTTCAGCAAACTGGAATTCACTCCAGCCGCCGACGACGCGCACCCACTGCGGTGAAGGGGTGCGCAGCGCCTGTTCACGCAGCATACGCAGCGCATCGGCCAGTGACGGCACGCCTTCCCAGCGCAGTTCAAGGTTGTAGTTGAGGCCACCGCGAATCAGGTGAAGGTGCGAGTCGTTAAGGCCAGGAATACCGGTGTGGCCTTTGGCATCAATAATCTGCGTGTCGCTGCCAGCAAAGCGCATCACTTCCGCTTCGCTGCCTACCGCGAGAAACTTGCCGTCTTTGATCGCCACCGCAGTGGCTAACGGGTTGGCGCGATCCACGGTATGGAATTTGCCGTTGGTAAAAATCAGTGAGGCCGTTGTCATCATCTCTTCTCCAGTTAGATTACGCGTTGCGGCCAATAAGCCACTGTTTTAAAACACGGGTAACGATCGGCATCCACAGGAACACCACCAGTGCCACCACGCTGGCATCATTCAGTAAGTGGCCCCACAGCGTGCCGTGCGCGGCGGGCAACACCTGATTCCAGAACCACGGCACCAGGTTGGTAGAGGGAAAAATCACCCCCAGCGTCAGTAAGTATTGTTTCCATTTCGCCGGTTTGACCTGGCCTTTTTGCGTCGGGGTAAACCAGAACGCGGCGCCGGGGCGCACTTCAATGTGTTCCGGCAGTGCCAGCATCGCTGGCAGGTTCTGGATTAACGTTTTGCGCTGATCCGATTTCAGCCAGGCGTACAGCTCATCCAATCCGGTAAAACGAATCAGCACGGTGTAAGCATTGTCGCCGTGCACCGGGCGCAGCACGTTGACGCCAAGATGGCCAGGAAAGCTCGCAGCCTGCGGCATGATGGTGTCGAGCCACTGCTCATAATGGGCCTGCTGTTCTGGCAGGATGCTGTGGGTAATCACCAGCGTCACATGGTTGGCTTGTTGTGAGTAATTCATCGTAAGTTCCTGAGTTTCCGCTGGTGAAAGTGCTTGCGTCGTTGAGTAAAAAAATACGAAATGAGAGCGTTTATTGATAACGGATAGATTTTGGGTTGTTGTTCAACAATTTTTGGGGAGGCATGGGGTATGCGTTTAAACCTTGAGGCGCTGCTGATTTTGGACGCGTTGGATCGCCACGGCACCTTTGCCGCTGCGGCTGCGCGCTTGTTTAAAACCGCGTCGGCGTTGAGCTACACCGTGCAGAAGATGGAGAGCGATCTCAAGATCACGCTGTTGGATCGCTCTGGCCATCGCGCCACCTTCACCCCGACCGGGCGTTTGATGCTGGAAAAAGGACGCACCCTGCTGCGCGCGGTGAATGAGTTAGAGCAACAGGCGCGCTACGTCGAAAGCGGCTGGGAAAGTCAGTTGGTGATCAGCGTCGATGCCTCACTGCCATTTCGCATTCTCACGCCGCTGATTGATCAGTTTTATCAGGAGCACCCGCATACTCAGCTGCAATTCCGTCAGGACGTGCTGGCTGGCTGCTGGGAAGCGCTCAACTATGGCGAAGCGGACATTGTCTTTGGCGCGGTGCAGGAACCCGCCACGCGCAAAGAGATTGTCTGCCAGCCGCTCGGCTGGCTGGATTATGTGTTTGCTGTCGCACCGGAGCATCCTCTCGCTTCCGCACCTGAACCACTGCTGCGCGAGCAGATTCGTCAGTACCGCGCGGTGACGGTTCATGACTCGTCTCGTCACGGTGCAGGTATCGATTTACGCGTGCTGGATGAGCAGAAGACGCTGAGCGTGCATGACTTCCCTGCGAAACTGCAGGCGCAACTGGATGGCTTGGGCTGTGGTTACCTGCCGTTATACCTGGCGAGGCCGCATCTGAAGAGTGGCGCGCTGGTGGCGCGCCAGCTGGATAGCGAATGCCGCCGCGATATGGCGTATCTGGCGTGGAATGAAACCGCGACCGGCAATGCGGCAACCTGGTGGCGTGAGCACCTGCTCACGCTTCCTGGATTGCAGGAGATTTATTCTCCCGCGTAAAGGCTGTTATATCGCAATGTGGTGACTGACCTGCGGGGCTTCTTCACCCTGATGATATTGCAAAACTGCCTGCTGAAGTTCGGCATCGGCGTGCGACACACGCTGGTGCTGACGCATATGCTCCTGCCAGGACTCCACCATAAGCCACTCCAGCAATGCTGTCGGATCGTCGGTTTGCTCCATGAGTCCCCATGAATAGGCGCCATCACGGCGGCGAGACTGTGCCAATTTGTGAATCGCCTTTTTGAACGCGGCGCGATCTTCCTGCGGCACGCGGTAGCGAATCTGAATCAACACCGGACCATGACGCACATCGACATCATCGTGCACCACCGGCATGGCCCAATGCTCCGCGGGTTGCAGATCCGCTTCACCCGCAGGCAGTGTCAGACGTTTCAGCAGCACGCCAGTGATCACCAGACCGGCCCCGGCAATCAGCAAAGTGGTGGCCAGCCCCAGTTGCTGCGCGATTAGACCCCACGCCAGACTGCCACCGGCCAATGTGCCGTTAAACACCATCAGATACACCGCCAGACCGCGACCGCGCACCCAATCCGGCAGCACCGCCTGCGCCACGCCGTTCAAGGTGGTCAGTGCAATAATCCAGCCGATGCCGAGCACCAGCATCAACAGCAGCGCCAGCCACTGCGGCGGGCTCATCGCTAATGCCAGCATGACCAGCGCACTCAGCACCGCTGAGAGCAACATCAAACCATCGTTACTCAGCTTGCTACGCAGACGCGGTAACAGCAGCGCACCGGCAATCGCGCCGCCGCCCACTGCGCCCAGCAGCAAACCATAAAAACCGGCGGTACCGTGCAGCATGGTGCGCGCTACCAGCGGCAGCAGCGCCCAGATGGCACTGGCAAAGGCGAAATACATCGCGGCACGGAACAGCACGCGGTGCAATTCACGGCTAGCTTTGACATAGCGCAGGCCCGCGTGGAAGGCCCCAAAGAAGTGCTCATTCAGTTCGGTTTTAGCTTTCGCCGGACGTTTCCAGTACAGCAGGGCAGCAATAACGAAAAAATAACTCGCCACATCGGCACCGTAGGCCGCCATGGCGCCTAAACTTGCCAGCAGTAAACCGCCAGTGGCAGGCCCGATGGCGCGGGCAATATTGATGCCGAGCGAGTTAAGCGCTACGGCGTTTTTTAGCTCATGACGCGGCACCAGTTCAGGGACAATCGCCTGCCAGGCCGGGCCAAACAGCGCAGCACCAATGCCACCGACAAAGGTCAGGCCGATTAGCCATTCCACGGTGAGCCAGTGATTGTGCGACAGCACCAGCAGAGTGCCGCTGACGCTGGCCATCAGAATCTGCACCACGATCAGCAGACGGCGGCGATCGACGATATCAGAGAGCACGCCCGCGGGCAGTGCCAACAGGAACACCGGCAGGGTGGCGGCGGTTTGCATCAACGCCACGGCGGTCGGATTATCGGATAAGCCGGTGACTAACCAGGCGCTGGCGACGTCGCGAATAAAGCTGCCGGTATTACCGAGTACCGAGGCGGTCCAGATCAGGGCGAACAGCCCGTAGGCGAAGGGAGAAAAAGCACCGCCGCGTGGCGTCGTTGGGTTTTGCTGGCTCATCATCGTGTTCCTGTAAATGTGCGATGTATGCACCTTACGAATCCCGCCAGACGCTTGATAGCGGAAAAAATCGGCCAACTTGTTCAGGCTTTTTTGACAGCTTTGCAGGGCAAAAATCTTTGAACAAGTTGTCAAAATCTCTGCTTTAGGTTTTTGCAGCAACCGAATGTAGTTTGATTGGCAGACACAACATCACTCACTAAACGGAGCAAAAAACATGAGCACATTCAAAGCAAAAGACGGCGTTAACCTGTATTACAAAGATTGGGGCAAAGGACAGCCCGTGCTGTTCAGCCACGGCTGGCCGCTGGATGCGGATATGTGGGATAGCCAACTGAATTTCCTCGCCGAACGCGGCTATCGTGCGATTGCGTTTGACCGTCGCGGTTTTGGTCGCTCTGAGCAGCCGTGGGAAGGCTACGATTACGATACTTTCGCCGATGATATTCATGCGCTGATTGAGCATCTGCAACTGGATGACATCACGCTGGTGGGCTTCTCAATGGGCGGTGGTGATGTCTCACGTTATATCGGTCGCTACGGTACGGCGAAAGTGAAAGGGCTGGTACTACTGGGCGCGGTGACGCCCATCTTTGGCAAAACCGATGACCATCCGGAAGGTGTTGAAAAAGCAGTATTTGATGGTATCAAAGACGGCTTGCGTAAAGATCGTGCGCAGTTTATCAAAGACTTCGCCACGCCGTTTTATGGGGCCAACGCGGGCCAGACTATTTCAGATGGCGTAATGACGCAGACGCTGAATATCGCGCTGCTGGCCTCACTGAAAGGAACGATCGATTGTGTCACGGCTTTTGCCGAGACCGATTTCCGCGCCGATATCGCCAAAGTGGATGTGCCGACGCTGGTGATCCACGGCAGCAACGACCAGATTGTACCCTTTGAAGCCACCGGTAAGCTGGTACACGAGATGATCGAAGGCTCGGAGCTGAAAGTGTATGAAAACGGCCCGCACGGTTTTGCGGTGACGCATCAGGATCAGTTGAACGACGACTTACTGGCGTTCTTGCAGGGAAATAAATAAGCGCAGGTTGCGTAGCGGCGCAATTTATCGCGCGAATCCAGGGCTGCATCGCCGCTTACAGATGCGCAATAAGCCGCTGCGATAATGACCACCAAAAAGAAAGGGCGCTGATGCGCCCTTTCTGTTTTAATCCGCCAGCAGATGCCCGTACATCGACATTAGCCTGCGGGTCACACCGTTGGTCCAGCCAAATCCATCCTGCAGTGGATATTCACCGCCGCCACCCGGACGGGCACGATCGCCGCTGATGTCATACTTCTCCACCAGTTTGTGATGCAGCGAATAGAAGTTCTTCACCGTGGTCAGCCAGTTAACGGCAATCTCTGTCGCCAGCGTCTCTTCGCCGTAATGATTCAGACCCACTACCGCCATCCATTGTAATGGTGCCCAGCCGTTGGGTTTATCCCACTGTTCACCGCTCTCTACCATCGATGTCACCAGACCGCCCTGCGTCAGCAGCAACTGGCGCAGCGCCACCGCCTGCAGATGCGCTTGCTCCGGCGTGGCCAGGCCGAGGAACAGCGGCACCACAGCCGCTGCCGTGAAGGCACCAAAGCGTTCGTCGCGCCAGTTGTAATCACGGTACACGCCTGCGGTGTCATCCCACAGGTAACGATGAATCGCCTGCTTACGCGTGTCGGCTTTCTTCTGCCACGCCAGCGCCGTCAGCTCTTCGCCTTTAGCATGCGACAACGTGGAGATCATCAGCTCCAGCTTGTAGAGAAACGCATTCAGGTCCACAGGGATAAACTGCGTAGTGCGAATGCTGGCCAGACGTTGCGGATCGCGCAACCAGCGTGAGGAGTAATCCCATCCGGATGCGGCACCGGCACGCAAATCACGATACACCTCATTAGCCGGTCGGCTCGATTTGCTGGCAGTTTCCACGTCTTCCATCCACGACTCATCACGCGGGGTGTCGCGGTCATCCCAGTAGCGGTTGAGCAGCGAGCCATCGGGCATGCGCACCACGTGGCGATAAGCCTGATGTGGCATCAGCTCGCCCGCGCCATCCATCCAGAACTGATACTCTTTCATCAGCTGGTCGAGATAACGCTTGGCACCGCGAATCCCATCCTCTTCAAACAGCTCAACCATCAGGGCAAACACCGGTGGCTGTGAGCGGCTGAGATAATAAGTCCGGTTGCCGTTTGGCACGTGGCCGTAGTTATCGATTAGCCATGCGAAGTTATCTGCCATGTCGCGCAGCAAATCGTCACGCCCGGCATCGGCAAGGCCGAGCATGCTGAAATAGGAGTCCCAGTAATAGGTCTCACCAAAGCGTCCGCCGGGCACCAGATAGGGTTTTGGCAGCGGCAGCAGCGATGAGTGCGGTAAATGCTGTTGCGGCATTTTGGTTAACACCGGCCACAACTCGTCAATATGTTCCGTCAGCGATTTATCAGGATTGGAAACATAAAAGCTTTCATTCACCTGAGGTAAATAAAATTGGTCGTGCACGAATTTTTCGAGATCGAATTCGGCCGAGCGACGAGTTCGACGATAGCGGATTAATATATCCAGCGGATCATATTTTGGCGCGCAGTCCGGGAAGGTTTTTCCATCCGGAAATATGCGCGACATCTGCACGTGCTCGAACAGTTCAAGGTAGCGATCGGCAGGGGTGAGCGCATCTGGCGCGGGCAGACCCTGGATCAGCTCCGGTTCCGGCTCGGAATCCTCCATGCCTTCGCGGATAAATTCGTGAGGATCGTATTGATACCCCAGATCAGCATGGGCTTCGTGTTCCCCGAAAGCTTGATGTTGCTGGTTAGTATTAATAGCGGCCTCCTGAAATTGCCTGGTTGCTCAAAGCACAAATTATAGAGCTTTGAATAGCCGAGACAACAATGCGAAATATCTATGAACGTAATAAATCTTGTCGATTGATCCGGCTTTTTAGTGAATTTACAGCGATTACAACAAGCTATATTTCAGGAAATGAAAGCAGTGTTTTAAATGCTGGTTAAAATCAGTGCACAGAATTATCTGTAAATAAGAAAATCGCCATTATTTGACTTAAATACCGCGTTTGGCTTTGATCATTTGGTGGCATACGAGACGGGAATCAGGCCAGCGTTAGCTGGCCTGAACAGGCATTACTTCGCCAGTGTGGCTTTAATCACTTCAGCATACGGCGTGGTCGGCCGACCAATCAGTTTGCTCAGCGCACGGCTGTCATCGAATAATCCGCCTTGCGCGGCACCGGCATCGGAGTCCGCCAGCAGTTCTGCCAACGCATCCGGTAAACCGGCGCCTTTCAATGCTGCCTCAAACTCAGCAGGCGGCAGGTTGATGTAGTCCACTTGCTCACCAGACTGATTAGCAATCTCGGCGCTGAACTCGGCCAGCGTATAGCTCTCATCGCCAGCGAGCTCATACACTTTACCTGCCTGATCGTCACGGCTAATCACTTCGGCGGCGGCGGCGGCATAGTCAACGCGAGCGGCCGATGAGATACGGCCTTCACCCACCGCGCCAATAAAGGCGTGATGCGCCAGCGCCGGGGCAATGCTGGCGGCATAGTTTTCGGTGTACCAGCCGTTTCGCAGCAGGGCATAGGGCACGCCTGAGGCCTTTAACATCGCTTCGGTAGCACGGTGCTCAACGCCCAGACCCAGCGTGGTGGTGTCCGCATGCAGCAGGCTGGTGTAAGCGATAAACTTCACGCCCGCCGCTTTTGCTGCATCAATCACCGCCTGGTGCTGCGCTTCACGCTGCCCCACTTCGCTGGAAGAGATCAGCAGGAGCTTATCGACGCCGCTGAACGCGCTTTTCAGCGTGTCTGGCTTGCTGTAATCCGCCGCGCGCAACGTCACGCCCAGCGCTTTCAAATCGCCTGCTTTCTCAGGTGAACGCACTGCCGCAATCACTTCACTGGCAGGCACTTTTTTCAGTAACTCGTTAATCACCAAACGGCCCAGTTGGCCTGTGGCACCGGTAATCGCAATCATGATGTTCTCCTTCAGTTTGAGCTGGAATGAAATCAGCCTAAGGGATAAACTAACTTTTAGTAAGTACTTACAGATTTGTTGGTTTGGAAGAGGCAGCATAAATGTCTGAAAAATTGAGTAATAAATTTATCCGCGGCGAGCTGCTTAACGTCAATTGCCCTTCACGTGACGTGCTCAAGCGCATTACCAGCCGCTGGAGCGTATTGGTATTATTAGCGCTGCGCGAAGAAACGCTGCGTTTTAGTGAATTGCGCCGCAAGATTGGTGGCGTCAGTGAACGCATGCTGGCGCAAACGCTGCGCTATATGGAAGAAGATGGGTTTATCGAGCGCATCGCCTATGAAGTGGTGCCACCGCATGTGGAGTATCGACTGACGCCGCTCGGACGTGAAGTTGAAGGGCACGTGATTGGCCTGGCCGACTGGCTGGAAAGCAATGTGCACCGCATTGTAAAGGATAACGCGTAGGCGTAGCGGCCTCATGCATCGCGCATCTCCTTGATGTGTCAGCACCTGGGAACACCCGATAAATCAGTCCGCTACGCAAGTTCGGCACTGTCAGACGTGCAAATATTTCTCAAACCACCCCAATGTCCGGCTCCACGCCAGCTCTGCTGCCGCTTTGTCATAACGCGGGGTCGAGTCGTTGTGGAAGCCATGATTTACGCCGGGATAGATATAGGCTTCATAGGTTTTATGGTTAGCTTTCAGCGCCTCTTCATACGCTGGCCAGCCTTCGTTGATGCCTTTGTCTAACGCGGCATAGTGCAGCAGCAGCGGGGCGTTGATGCGCGGCACGTCTTCTGCTTTGGGCTGGCGACCATAAAACGGCACTGCACAAGCCAGTTCGGGGAAGGCCACTGCAGCAGCATTCGCCACGCCGCCGCCGTAACAGAAGCCAGTGATCCCCACCTTGCCAGTGCCTTCCTCGTGGTGCATCAGGAAATCGACGGCAGCAAAAAAGTCGTTCATCAACTTAGTGGGATCGACTTTGGCCTGCATTGCACGACCCTCTTCATCATTGCCCGGATAACCGCCCATTGAGCTCAGGCCATCCGGTGCCAGCGCGATATATCCGGCTTTGGCCACGCGACGTGCGACATCTTCAATGTATGGATTCAGTCCGCGATTCTCATGCACCACCACCACCGCGCCCACTTTGCCGGTTGCCTTGGCTGGACGCACCAGATAGCCGCGCACCTCGCCATGGCCTTGCGGAGAGGGATAGTGGATGTATTCGGGTTTGATCTCAGGGTCGGTGAATTCAACTTGCTGCGCCAGTGCATAGTTGGGGCTCATGGCGGTAAGCAGGGTGGCACCGGTCATGCCGGCGATGGTGAATTTGGCGGCCAGGGTGATGAACTCACGTTTACTGATCCTGCCGTGCGCGTAATAGTCATATAACTCAAGCAGTTCCTGGGGAAAATCCTGTGCGGTAAGACGGGTCATAACCTCTCCTTCGCTGATTAACCGATGGCTTTGCTGCTCTAAAAAAGCACAGCGGGTTAATGCTTGCAAACGCTATGCCGCAAAGCGTTAAGAGTGAAGAGAGCGCGATGCGCTGAGTGCAGGTCTGGAAAAATATATCGTTTGGTATTAAAAACAGGCCATTTTAATTAACAATCGGGATAACACCATATTGTCTGGAATTATTGACACGCCATTTGGCGAGAAAGTTAATTAACCTTTATGTTGTCTGCATATAATAATAATAATCAAATGAAGTGCTTACCTGTTAACGCTGAAGTTCTGCCTTATGGATCAATAACAATATCGTCACAATAAGTGAGGATTGTTAACCTTTGGGCTGTCATATCAATCAATTAGTCTCTGATCGAGACAATGATCGCCATCAAAAAACACTGTTATAGTTTTAAAGACTTCCTCTGTTTATTTTCGTTCTGACTGCTTCCTTTTACATTAGTGCGACCTTTCATCCGATAAGACGAAATAACTCCCCGCACGCTGTTGTTCATTATAAGTAAAAATTCCAGTGCACTTTGTGGCAATGAGGTAAGCAATGTTTGGATTAGATGCCTTTCACCTGGCAAGGATACAGTTCGCCTTTACTGTCTCCTTCCATATTATTTTTCCAGCCATCACCATCGGCCTCGCCAGTTTCCTGGCGGTGCTCGAAGGGATGTGGCTGAAAACCCGCAACGAGACCTATCGCGATCTCTATCATTTTTGGTCCAAAGCCTTTGCCGTTAACTTCGGTATGGGTGTGGTCTCCGGGCTGGTAATGGCCTATCAGTTCGGCACTAACTGGAGTGGTTTCTCGCAGTTTGCCGGCAGTATCACCGGGCCACTGCTCACCTATGAAGTGTTAACCGCCTTCTTCCTGGAAGCGGGTTTCCTCGGTGTGATGCTGTTTGGCTGGAATCGCGTCGGTCCTGGTCTGCACTTCTTCGCCACCTGCATGGTGGCGTTAGGCACCATCTTCTCGACCTTCTGGATTCTGGCCAGTAACAGCTGGATGCACACCCCACAGGGTTACATCATCGAAAACGGCGTTGTGGTGCCGGAGGACTGGCTCAAGATCATTTTTAACCCGTCATTCCCGTTCAGATTGCTACATATGTCCACCGCGGCTTTCCTCGCCAGTGCCTTCTTTGTCGGCGCTTCAGCGGCCTGGCATCTGCTGCGAGGCAATGACAACCCTGCCGTGCGCAAGATGTTTTCGATGGCGCTGTGGATGGCACTGATCGTCTCACCGATTCAGGCGTTTCTCGGCGATGCACATGGCCTGAACACGCTGGAGTATCAGCCAGCCAAAATCGCGGCGATAGAAGGGCACTGGGAAAACAAGCCAGGTGAAGCCACGCCACTGATTCTGTTCGGTGTGCCGGATATGGAGCAGGAGCGCACCAAATATGCGCTGGAGATTCCCTATCTCGGTAGCCTGATTCTGACGCACAGCCTTCAGAAGCAGATCCCGGCACTGAAAACTTTCCCGAAAGAGGATCGCCCAAACTCCACCGTGATTTTCTGGTCGTTCCGCGTGATGGTAGCGCTCGGTTTGTTGATGATCGGTATGGGTGTGATCAGCCTGTGGCTGCGGGTGAAGAAGCGCCTGTATCAGTCACGGCCGTTTTTGTGGTTCTGCTTGCTGATGGGGCCATCGGGACTGATCGCCATTCTGGCGGGATGGATCACCACCGAAATGGGTCGCCAGCCGTGGGTAGTGTATGGCGTGCAGCGCACCATTGATGCGGTCTCCGCCCATGGCAATCTGCACATGAGCATCAGCCTGATGGCGTTCATCGTGGTCTACTGCTCGGTGTTTGGTGTCGGCTATCACTACATGATGCGCCTGATTAAACAAGGTCCAGTGACCGGTGAAGGTAGAGAAGTGGCGCACGGTGGCCCGGGCGAGCAACACACTCCGGCTCGTCCGCTGTCAGCGGCCAATACCCATAAACGTGGGGAGCAATAATTATGATCGACTTTTCTATCATCTGGTTCGCCATCATCGTGTTTGGCACCCTGATGTATATCGTGATGGATGGCTTCGATTTGGGGATTGGGCTGTTGCTGCCATTCAACAAAGATCCGATCGAGCGCGACATGATGGTCAACACCGTGGCGCCAGTGTGGGATGGTAACGAAACCTGGCTGGTACTGGGGGGCGCAGCGCTGTATGGCGCTTTCCCGCTGGCCTATTCGGTGCTGCTGGATGCGCTATCGATCCCATTAACCGCGATGCTCATCGGTTTGATTTTTCGCGGCGTGGCGTTTGAGTTCCGCTTTAAAGCCACTGAAGAGCATCGTCCGTTTTGGGATAAATCGTTCATCGCCGGATCGCTGCTGGCGACCTTTAGTCAGGGCGTGGCCGTGGGCGCCATTCTTAATGGCTTCCCGGTATCAGGCCGTGAATATGTCGGTTCAGCAATGAGTTGGCTGGCGCCGTTCCCGCTGTTCTGCGGTATTGGCTTAGTGATTGCTTATGCACTGCTGGGCTGCACCTGGCTGATTATGAAAACTGAGCACGACCTGCACCGCAAAATGTCAGCGCTGGCCACACCGCTCACCCTGACGCTGCTGTTGGTGGTTGGCATTATCAGTGTCTGGACGCCGCTCACCCACGCGGATATCGCGCAACGCTGGTTCTCACGTCCCAACCTGTTCTGGTTCCTGCCGGTTCCGCTACTGGTGGTGCTGTGCTCGTGGGGGATTGTGCGCGCCATCAAGCGTGAGGCGCATTACTCACCGTTTCTTTTGACGCTGGCGCTGATTTTCCTCGGTTTCTCCGGTCTGGGTATCAGTATCTGGCCAAACATCGTACCGCCGTCGATCACTATCTGGCAGGCCGCATCTCCGGCCAGTAGCCAGGCGTTTATGTTGGTGGGCGCTTTACTGATTATTCCGGTGATTCTGGGTTACACCTTCTGGAGTTACTACGTGTTCCGCGGAAAAATCAAAGCCGATGAGGGGTACCATTGATATGCCAATCCAGGTCAGCAAGATGAAAGACAGGGTAACGCCGTCGCCATGGTGGAAGCGGGTGATATGGCTGGTCATTATTTATGGCGCAAGCGTGCTGGCACTGGGTGTGGTGGCATCACTGTTTCGTATGATGATGAACGCGGCAGGCATGCATACGCACTGAGTCTTCACAGAGACCGGTTTCGCAACAGTGTGCGCCCCGTTACAAAAATTGCGTGAAGGTCGCTGGTAATAGCGACCTTATTCACATTATCGCAGTGCAAAAATTGACCCTAAAACGTTAGTAACCTAAGCAATTAATGCTGTTCCCGCCTCGCTGCCTTTACTCTTCCTTACGTAAGTAATACGTTTTTGTTATATTTATGTGACTAATCGCGCAAATTCATTACCTTCACACTTATCACTCGATTGAAAAAATCATGCTCAGCCTGAATCTTAAAAAACAGTACATCAACGATCTGGTGGACTGGATAGAGGCGAATCTGACCGATGAGCTCAATATCGATCTGATTACCCTGAAATCTGGTTACTCCAAGTGGCACATGCAGCGCATGTTCAAAGAGATGACCGGCCAAACGCTGGCCTCGTATACGCGCAAGCGTCGCCTGACCATGTCAGCGATGGCGCTGCGTTTGACCAGCATGCCGCTCATCGATATTGCCGTGCGCTTTGGCTTCGATAACCAGCAGAATTTCACGAGGGTATTCAAAAGCCACTTCTCCATGACGCCCGGCGCCTATCGTCGTATCCCGGACATGCTGATGAAGGATTTCCACAGTCGTATTTCCACGCAGCGTTCGTGGGTCAACGCGCGTCTGGCCGAGAAGCCGGAGTTGCAGCTGTGTGGCGAAGTGATTGAGTGGGAGTGCCGCTTTGGCGAGTACATCGATCATCATAATCAGGTGGTCGCGCAGTATACCCGCGATTTTGTCCGTTTTGCCGGTAAGCATGTCAGTCGTGGCTGGCTGGGATTCCAGTTCAGTCCGGGAGTGAATTCAGCCGATCAGCAGCACATTAGTCTGTTCCAGGCACTGGAAAGTCAGTATGCCGATGTGCTGCCGCGCAACGTGCAGAACTGGACCGGCGAGAGTGGTTTATATGCGGAAATTGACTGGCACGGTACGCCGGAAGAGATCAACGCGTTTACCGCCGAGATTTACTACAACCACTTGCCTGCACTGGGTGTGGCGCGCCGGGCCGGTAAAGACCTGCTCAAGCTGGATCTGAAATACAGCACGCCCGATTTGCTGCAGGGCACTTTCTACATTCCGGTCTCCACCTGCTAATGCATAAATCGTGCGGTTATCTGTGACTAACCGCACGATTTTATAAAATATTCGCCGTAACTGGCGTAAAATCCTTCATTGAAACCTGATTGGCCGCGTAAAACACCAGCCGCCACACATCAGGCTGGATAATCACCTGCATTCCTGGTCCGCTCTGGACCGCTAAAGTGAAAAAGAAAAAATTATGCGACTTTTACCGTTGTTCCTCATGACAGCGCTTGTGGCGTTTTCCTCGCTGGCAAGTGCACAGATGGCTGAGCCTTTCTCTCCGCCGGGCGGCCTGCATCCTCATCAGACTCACTGCCAGCAGCATGAAATTGTGGGTGATAACCCGCTGCCGCAGCACAGCCAGGATGACAATAGCTTCGTCAACTGCAGTAACCATCAGGCCTGATTTCACCTCCGTTTTACCGCGCTTTACTCCGTTAATATCGATGACACGCCGCACGTTTGTTGCGGCGCGATCGTTGCTTGCTGTTGTTCGCTAGTCGAACTTAATTCCCTGTGCGGGAGAGGTCGCTGCGGTGCTCTCCTGAAACCCCTTCAGCGTTAATACTTTTCAAGCCACACCGAAAATTCTGCAACTTTTCCCAATAGCATTTTTCGGCATTGCATCGAAGATATATCATAGCTATTCTGCCTGACGTCAGATGAGAATGATTTTCGATAACGTTTGACGTGAACGACTCTCAAGTTACGGTATCGTCAGTTGAAGGGTCGGCAATCCTGCCACCCCGGATGGGTAACAGCAGGTTCGCATTTAGTAACGCCTTTGTCTGGAGAGATCTCTTGCAAAAAAACACTAACGATCGCGCACCGAAGCGCGTACGCAACGAATTACGTTTCCGTCATATCACCGTGGCGAGCAAAACCTTAATCGCCGGTGAATTCTGGCGCATCGAGTTTACCGGCAGCGATCTGGCGGGCTTCAATTCGCCATCGTTCGACGATCACATCAAAGTGTTCTTCCCGGACAACGCTGGCAGTACTTTGGCCTTGCCGCAAATGACCGAAGAAGGGATCGTCTGGCCAGGCGGCGTACGTCCGGCTGCGCGTGACTACACGCCGCTGACGTTTAACGGTACGGATTCCCTGACGCTCGATTTCTATATTCACGATGGCGGCGTGGCCAGCAGCTGGGCGAATGAGGCAAAGCCAGGCGATCAGATCGCCATGGGCGGCCCGCGTGGCTCCTGTGTGGTGCCCGTGGATTATGCCTGCCAGATTTACGTGTGCGATGAGACCGGTCTGCCAGCCTTTAAACGTCGCTACGCTGAGATGCAGGCGCAGCAGATCCATCTGCTGGCCTACGCCGATGAAACCACCGGACGCGATTATCTCGGCGATCTGCCAAATGTGCAGGTGACCTGGCTCGGCAGTGGCAGCATGCAGGTAGATAACCTCGGCCCGCTGATTGCGCAGCTGGATCAGATCTCACTGCCCACAGAAGAGTATTTCATCTGGCTGACCGGTGAAGGTGAAGCGGTAAAACTGCTGAGCGACTACTTCACGCAACGCCGTGGTGCGCACACTGATTTCGTACGCGCGGTGGCTTACTGGCATCAGAAATAACTGACTTCGCCGCGCCCGCTGCCGCCTGTGTTGAATTTTGCCAGGCGGCAGACTACTATCAACCTCCCTTAATTGACCTCAGGGAAGGCAATGAAACAGCAGCGGGATTTTCCATGGCAGTCCGATAATGCACAACGTGCAATCTGTGCAGGTGCGCGTAAAAAGCGCCGGGAAAGGATGCTGGATGCCAGTGATATCCGCCTGTTGATGATGCATTTCCTCGCCAACGGTTCTGCGCATGGCTATGAGCTGATCAAGTCAGTGGAAGAGCTGTCCAAAGGGGAATACTCCCCCAGCCCTGGCATCATCTATCCTAACCTCACTTTGCTCGAAGAGATGGATGCAATCCGCGTAGTGGATGCGCATGCGTCGCGTAAAGCCTACGCACTCAATGAAGGTGGTCGCGCATTATTAGCCGAGAACGGCGAGAATATTGCCAATATTATTGAGCGACTGACTTCGCTGGCGATTCTGGTGAATAATCGCAGTATTCCGGAAGTCGAGCAGGCGATTCATCATATTCGGCATACGCTGAACCATCGTTTGTCGCAGGAAGATATTTCTCCTGAGGCGCTGGAAATTGTGATTAACGCTTTGAATGAAGCGACGGAAAAAATCGCCAGCAGTTAACCCTCACAGGCATTAACGTTTTGATTTTCTGTCATGGGCGCAACCTGGCGCCCTTATTGAAACCCTCTTTAGGGCTTCTTCTTATCCACGTGCCCTAACTCGCGATCCGGCCAGCAGAAATCACGCACGCGCTGTTTCAGCGCGGCCGCATCCGGGAATCCGCCTTCCTGTTTACGCTCCCAAATCACCGTGCCATCAATCGAGATTTCAAACACGCCGCCAGTACCAGGTTTCAGCGTCACCGCGCTCAAATCTTCGGCAAAAGTGTGCAGCAGTTCCTGCGCCATCCACGCCGAACGCAGCAGCCAGTTGCATTGAGTGCAGTAGTAAATCGTCACAGCCGGTTTTTGCGACATCAGGCGCCTCTTCTTAATTATTGATTATAAACAAGTTAACAAAATGTGCGGTCTAAGATACATCTTAGTGTAAAGTTTATTGATAATGATTACCAATTGCATTACATTCCTGACGAAATTATTTATTACATAAAATAAGTCCACACATTTTACGGTTTATTAACGCATATCGCGTTTTTTTGGCGGCAATCCAGTGAGCGAATACTAACAATTAACCAGGTATTTCGCGCATGTCTTCACTCTTTCAGGGAATGACCCAGCAACGTCTGTTTAAAGTTGCGATTTTGTCTTCCGCTATTCACGCCGCTTGCAGCTATGCAGCCAACGACAACACGACACTTGCTTTATCTTCTGACAAATCCATCAGTGCAGAGCCGGTTATGACGGTAACTGCGCCGAAGCTGGAGAAACAAGCCGGTAGCAAAAGCACCATTACCGCCGCCGATATGCAGCGGGATGGCGGCAATGATTTCGGTACCATCATGCGCTACGAACCAGGCGTGACGGCAACTGGTGCAAGCGGCGGCTCTTCTGCAGGTAAAAGTGGTTTTGATCGCGCGGGCTACACCGGCTACAACATCCGTGGTCTGGAAAGCAACCGCGTCGATATCAACGTTGACGGTGTTTCTCTGCCGGATGCCACTGGCCGTAGCTACGTCAGCCGCGCCGGTTTGGATACCTTTGGTATTGGCCGCGATTACATCGACCCATACATGTTTGGTCGCGTGGATATTGATAAAGGCGCGACTTCAGTCTCTCAGGCCAACACCGCGATTGGTGGTGCGGTATCGTTCCGCAACAAGACGCCAGACGACTACTTACATCCCGGTAAAACCACCTACTTTGGCTACCAGAGCGACTTCGATTCCTCAAACCGCAGCTGGCACAACGGCATCACTGCCGCAGCAGGCGATCAGGAACTGCGCGGTATCTTTGTTTACAGCCGTCGCGATGGCCAGGAAACGCAAAACAATGATGCGAGCCGTGGCGCCTATCCTGCCAACTGGCACTCTGACGCACTGCTGGGCAGCGTGGTGTGGGAGCCGAATGACGCGCACAAAATCACCGGTACCGCCGATTTCTACCATAAAACCAATCACACCCATTACGACAGCTGGGATACTTCAGGCAATACGGTATACGGCACCGCACAGCAGCAGAGCGATACCCGTCGCTTCGGCCTGAGCCTGGCGGACGAGTACACGCCTTACAACGACTTCATCGACAGCCTGAGCACGCGTGTCTACTGGCAGCACACCGAAGCGCATGACAACACCTATATGCCTTCGAGTGCGTCAGCCTATGAAACGGTTTACTCGGACTACAACACTGACAGCTACGGCTTTGAAACCAACCTGGCTAAAACGCTGGGTCGTCATGAGCTGACTGCCGGTTTAAATGGACGTCTGGAAAAAACCGAGCGCCCATTCCGCCAGTCACCGACGCCTGGTACCTTCAGTGTAATCATGCAGCCTGAAGCAGACAGCCGCAGCTACACGCTGGGCGGCTTTGTGCAGGATAAGATCAACTTCGACCTGGATGGCCACAACTTTGCTGTGGTGCCGGGCGTACGTGTGGCTTACCAAAATACCAAGCCTGATAACCTCAGCAGCCTGACCAGCGGCAGCACCGTTCTAACCGAATCAGAAGTTGGAACGCTTTACGGCTCAGGCAATAGCGATACGCAGGTTCTGCCATCACTGGCATTCCAGCATGAGCTCACGCCAACACTGATGACCTATCTGCAATACAAGCGCGGCGCACAATTCCCGAACGCCAGCCAGCTGTATGGTTCATGGAACCTCGGTTCCAGCTATGCGGGTAGTCAGCAATATGCGCTGATTGGTAACCCGGATTTGAAAACCGAAACCAGCAACAACTTCGAATGGGGTCTGAAAGGACAGCCGACCGAAGGCGTGGTGATGAACACAGCGGTTTACTACAACGCTTACAAAAACTTCATTGCCTATAACCGTTACACCCGTGCCGGTAGCCCGGAGAAATTCACCAACGTTCCAGGCAACATTTACACTACTTATCAGTCAGAGAATCGCGATAAAGCCTATATCTATGGTGCTGAGTTGAGTGGGAAGCTGAATTTCGGCACCTGGTATCAAGATATGCAGGGCCTGAGCGCACGCTTCGCCTTTAGCTATAACGAAGGTAAATCTAAATCGAGTTACCTAGGCGACCGTTACGTCGATCTGGAAAGTGTACCGCCAATGAAAGCGGTGCTGGGCCTGGGTTGGGATGCGCCGCAGAACGAGTACGGTGCTGCTGTAACGGCAACCTTCGTGAAGGGCAAAAAAGCCACGGCGACCAACCGCCAGAGCTATACCAATACCGGTTCTGCACTGACCGATTCCACCACCGATTACGAGCGCGTGCCGGGTTACGGTATGGTCGATCTGACGGCTTATTGGCAGGTGGCTAAGAACGTCAAGCTGAGCGGTGGCGTGTATAACCTGACAGATCGTAAATATTGGGATTACCTGAGCAGCCGCGAAATGACCAGCGATACCGCACAGGATCGCAACGATATCGCACTGGCAACTCAGCCAGGCCGCACCTTCCAACTCGGTGTGAACGTCGACTTCTAATCATTTTTTCGCCCTGCGTTCGCGCAGGGCCTTTTCATGGAGCAAGAGCAATGAACCCACGTTACGATCACTACCTGGCGCTGAAGGGCGAGCATCCGAAGAAGTATGCCCGCGATCTGGCGGCCCTGATGGGCATTGGCGAAGCGCAGCTGTGTGAAGCGCGCGTCGGCCAGGATGCGCAAGCGTTAAAAGCAGATTTCCCGGCGTTGCTAAAGGCACTGGAAGCCGTTGGCGAAACCAAAAGCATTACCCGCAACGAATATGCGGTGCATGAGCAGGTCGGCAAATATGAAAACCTGCACCTCGGCGAACATGCCGGGCTGATCCTTAACCCACGTGCGCTCGATCAGCGTCTGTTCCCGGCACAGTGGCACAGCGCCTTCTTCCTGCGTGAGCAGACAGCGCGCGGCGAACGTCAAAGTATTCAGATTTTTGATCGCCACGCGGATGCGGTACTGAAAATCTGCACCACCGACAATACCGACATGGCGGCATGGGATGCGCTGATCGCTGAGTTCACTAGCGAAGCTGCTGCAGTACTCGATCCACAACCTGCCGTCGCGCCAGAACACAGCCGCGCCATTGATGCCGATAAAGTGGAAGCCGAATGGCGCGCCATCACCGATGTGCATCAGTTCTTTGGCTTACTGAAGCGCCACAATATTTCACGCCAGCAGGCGTTTCACGCAGTACCGGACGATCTGGCACGCCAGGTCAGCAACGATTCACTGGCTCAACTGCTGGCGCAGGCGCAGCAGGATGGCAACGAAATCATGATCTTTATTGGCAACCGGGGTTGCACGCAGATCTTCACCGGTGCGGTGGAGAAGCTGATGCCGATGGACAACTGGGTCAACATCTTCAACCCAACCTTCACGCTGCACCTGATGGCGGACCGCATTGCCGAGAGCTGGGTGACGCGCAAACCGAGTGGCGATGGCTTTGTCACCAGCCTCGAACTCTTTGCTGCCGATGGCACGCAGATCGCGCAGCTGTATGGACAGCGTAGCGAAGGCACGCCAGAGCAGGCGCGCTGGCGTGAGCAGGTCACTGCATTGGGAGCGACAGCATGAAACGTCTGACGCTGTTATTGCTGGGCGCGCTGGCACTGCCGGCATTTGCCGCTGAACGGGTGATCTCGATCGGCGGTGATGTGACACAAATCATTTATGCGCTGGATGCGCAGGCCAATCTGGTGGCGCGCGACAGCACCAGCCAGCATCCAGCGCAGGCTAACAAGTTGCCGGATATCGGTTATATGCGCCAGCTTAATGCCGAGGGCATTCTGGCGATGAAGCCTACGCTGGTGCTGACCAGCGAGCTGGCGAAACCGTCGCTGGTGTTACAGCAGGTCGAGAGCGCTGGCGTGAAAGTGGTGGATGTCACCGGCAAAACCAGCCTCGACGCCATCCCGGAAAAGATCGCCACCATCGGTAAAGCATTGCACCGTGATGCAGAAGCGAAGGCGCTGATTGAGAAAGTGAACAAGCAGCGCGCGCAGATTCCCCAGCAGCCGCTGCCGGTGAAAGTGCTGTTTGTGATGGCACACGGTGGCATGCGCACTCAGGCAGCTGGCAACCAAACCGGTGCTGACGCCGCAATCCGCAGTGCCGGTCTGGTCAACGCCATGGCGGCAATCCCGCATTATCAGCAGCTGTCACAGGAAGGTGTGGTTGCTGCCGCGCCGGATCTGGTGGTGGTGGGTGAAGATGGCCTGCGCACGCTGGGCGGCGAAGAGAAAATCTGGTCGCTGCCGGGTCTGGCGTTAACACCTGCAGGCCAGCATCACGCCTTGCTGGTGGTCGATGAGATGGCCATGTTGGGCTTTGGTCTTGATACGCCGGAGACCATCGTGAAGCTGCGTAAGGCCGCCGAAGCGGTAAAACATGACTAACACCGCCGTGATGCGCTGGCTGCTATTGATGGGCATCAGCATGGTGATTTGCATGCTGATGGCTGCCAATTTTGGTGCCATGCCGCTGTCGATGCGCACGCTGTTCCACGCGCCGCTCAGCGATATGGCGTGGCAAATCTGGCTGAACATCCGCCTGCCGCGCGTATTGCTGGCGGTGCTGCTCGGTATGGCATTGGCTGTATCGGGCGCGGTGATGCAGGGTTTGTTTCGCAATCCGCTGGCCGATCCGGGTTTGCTTGGGATCAGCAGTGGAGCGGGGCTAGCAGTAGCGGTTTCGATTGTGGTGCCGCTCAGCTTGCCGCCTTTGCTGGCGCTGTGGCTGCCATCGATTGCTGCGTTTATCGGTAGCCTGGTCGTCACGCTGCTGATCTTTAGTTTCAGCCGGCTGGCGCTGGGGAATCTGTCACGTTTGTTGCTGATCGGTATCGCCATCAACGCCTTGTGCGGTGCGGCGGTGGGTGTGCTCTCCTGGCTCAGTAATGACCAGCAGTTACGCCAGCTGGCACTGTGGGGCATGGGCAGTTTGAGCGCGGCACAATGGCCGAGTCTGGCGGTGTGTGCTGTACTGATTCTTCCTGCGTTGATTGCCATCCAGACCCGTGCGCGCCGTCTTAATCTGCTGCAACTCGGTGAGGAAGACGCGCATTACATGGGGATTGATGTGAAGCGCACCCAGCGTGAGTTACTGGTGCTGAGTGCGCTGCTGGTGGGCACGGCGGTGTCGGTGAGCGGGATTATCGGTTTTGTCGGACTGGTGGTGCCGCACGTGATGCGTTTCTGTGTTGGTAGCGATCATCGCTGGATGCTGCTGGGTTCGGCACTGGCGGGAGCCATCCTGTTATTGCTGGCGGATACGCTGGCGCGCACGGTGGTGATCCCAGCGGAAATGCCGGTGGGATTGATCACCAGCCTGATCGGTGGACCATGGTTTCTCTGGCTGATTCTGCGTCAGAAAAGGGGGATGAATGAGTGATTCAATGCAGGCTCGCGGCCTGCGCTTTAGTCATGGCACGCGTGCGCTGATTGATGATGTCTCTATTACCTTGCAGCCTGGTGAGATGATTTCCTTAATCGGCCCCAACGGCGCAGGCAAGTCCACGCTGTTGCGCCTGTTAACTGGGTTTCTGGCGCCTGAAGCGGGGGAGTGCTGGCTCGGCGATCGCCCGTTAAACGATTGGCCGCGTGAACCGCTGGCGCAACGTCGTGCGGTGATGCGCCAGCAAAACAGCGTGACTTTTCCGCTGCCTGCTGAAGAGGTGGTGGCGATGGGCCGTGCGCCCTGGCCTGCCAGCAAATCCAAAGCGGTGATTGAAGAGGTGATGCACATCACTGGCAGCCTGGAACTGGCGAAGCGCGATTATCGTTCGCTCTCCGGTGGGGAACAGCAGCGCGTGCAGCTGGCGCGAGTGCTGGCGCAGTTATGGCATGATGATGGTCCGCGTGGCTGGCTGTTTCTTGATGAGCCGACTTCCGCACTCGACCTGTATTGGCAGCAGTACAGTTTGCGATTGCTGCATAAGCTGACGCGCAACGGTCGCTTTAGCGTCTGCACTGTGCTGCACGATCTCAATCTGGCGTCGCTGTGGTCCGATCGCATTCTGCTGTTGCATCAGGGCAAGCTGGTGGCGCAGGGTTCACCGCAAGAAGTGATGACGGAAACCACGCTGACGCGCTGGTATCAGGCGGAACTGCACGTTGTGATGCCGCAAGAGCAGGGCAGGCCGCAAATTCAGCTGCGGGCGTAGAAGTGGGGCGCCATTGATGGCGCCCAAAAAGTTACCGGCAATCGACAATCAGACGTCCACGAACTTCGCCCGCCAGCAATGCCTCGGCACCTTCACGCGCTTCACTTAGCGGAATGACTTTGGTTAACTGCTTCAGCACTGCGCCATCCACCAGTTCCGCCAGACGCTGCCACGCTTGCTCACGCAACGGCTTAGCGCACATCACGCTATCCACTCCGGCTAACACCACGCCGCGCAGAATAAACGGTGCCACGCTGGTGGGGAGATCCAGACCTTGCGCCATGCCGCAGGCTGCCACCACACCATCGCGCTTGATGCCCGCCAGCACGTTGGCCAGCGTATGGCTGCCGACGCTATCAATCGCTGCGGCCCAACGCTCTTTCGCCAGGGGTTTGCCGGGTGCGCTCAGTTCAGTGCGATCGATAATCGATGAGGCGCCGAGGGTGTTGATCAGGTAATCGCTGTCGCTGGCGCGTCCGCTGGAGGCCACCACGTCATAGCCTAAACGGGCCAGCAAACTGACGCTGAAACTGCCGACGCCGCCGCTGGCACCCGTCACCAGCACCGGACCCTGCTGCGGCGTGATGCCCTGTTTTTCCAGAGCCAGAACGCACAGCATCGCGGTGAAGCCGGCGGTGCCAATCGCCATGGTCTGCAACGGGCTTAAAGCCGCAGGCACTTTCACCAGCCAGTCACCAGAAACGCTGGCCTTCTGCGCCAGTCCGCCCCAATGCTTTTCACCCACACCCCAACCGGTGAGCAGTGCCACATCGTCCTGCTGCCACTCTGGATGGCGGCTGCTGATCACCCGACCGACAAAATCGATACCCGGCACCATCGGGAACTGACGCACAATCGGCCCTTTATTGCAGATGGCGAGCGCGTCTTTGTAGTTGAGGGTGGAGTAGCTAACTTCGAGGGAGACATCCTGATCGGGCAACTGTTGTTCTGACAGATCCTGCAGGGAAGTGCGGTATCCCTGCTCATCATTTTCAATGACTAATGCCTTAAACATGCAGCCTCCGGCTGATTGAGGAAAGTGCGGGCCATATTACTCCTCTGGAAACAGGGAGCAACATGAAGGCGGACACACCTTGCATAAATTCGCATAACATAAAGATATTTAAGCGTTTTTATCACTCGATGATTTGATATTCACTTATTAATCAGATTGTTGCTGAATGTTGCTTATGCGTATCAATCTCGTTGCAACGGGTTGTTCCAGTAAAAAAAAGATGCCATCATTGCGCCGCAGTTTTCCACTGATTCCATCCACCCTGAGGACGCCGCCATGCTCGGTACAATGCGCTTATGCACTTGTCTCCGTTCGCTTTACGATAAGCGGCCCTCCGTCATCTGTTGTTCGCAATTCTCCCTCACCATGCGGTGAGGCCAGCTTAACGCGCTATGCTGTTGGACATGACTAAAGACAGACGCGATCTGACTTTACTGATGTCTATCGGTTGCGGCGGTTGATCCGCCCGAAGACGTTATTCGCCGGGGAATTTTCCTCATTGCTGTGCCACTGGCACCCACTCATCCTTCATTACGGGGATTTGTGTTATGAATCCATTGAAAATCGCTGCCAGCGTTGCGGTAGCGCCAAGCCTAAGCCTGAACACCGCGCGTGATGTGGTGACGCTCGACAATACTGATTTTACCGATGTGGCGGCGGTGGTCGTCTCAGTGGCGGATACACGCAGTGGCGTGTTAACGCTGTTGCGCCAGACCGGTTTTAATCTGCCGGTGTTTGTCGCCAACGCGTTCGATGAAGAAGTGCTGAAGCTGCCGGGCGTGACCGGGGAAATCAACGGTGCACCGGAAGAGTGGGAAGCGCTGGAAGAAGCCGCGCAGGCGTATGAGTCTGACCTGCTGCCGCCGTTCTTCGATACCCTGACGCGCTATGTTGATATGCAGAACAGCACCTTTGCCTGTCCGGGCCATCAGGGCGGGGCGTTTTTCCGTAAGCATCCGGCCGGGCGTCAGTTCTATGAATTCTATGGCGAGAACGTGTTTCGTTCCGACATGTGCAACGCAGACGTCAAGTTGGGCGACCTGCTGATCCATGAAGGTTCGGCCAAGCATGCACAGAAGTACGCAGCGAAAGTGTTTAACGCCGATAAAACCTATTTCGTGCTGAACGGCACCTCCAGCGCCAACAAAGTGGTGACCAACGCCATGCTGACGCGCGGCGATCTGGTACTGTTTGACCGCAACAACCATAAATCCAACCATCACGGTGCGCTGATTCAGGCGGGCGCTACGCCGGTGTATCTGGAAGCGGCACGTAATCCGTTCGGCTTTATCGGCGGCATTGATGCGCACTGCTTTGATGAAGCCTACCTGCGCGAACAGGTGCAGAAAGTCGCGCCACATCGCGCCAAAGATCAGCGCCCGTTCCGCCTGGCAATTATCCAGCTCGGCACCTACGATGGCACCGTCTACAACGCTCGCCAGGTGGTGGATCGCATCGGCCATCTGTGCGACTACATCCTGTTTGATTCGGCGTGGCTGGGCTACGAGCAATTTATCCCGTTAATGGAAGGCTGCTCGCCGCTGACGCTGGAGCTGAACGAGAACGATCCCGGCATTTTTGTCACCCAGTCGGTGCACAAACAGCTGGCGGGCTTCTCGCAGACCTCGCAGATTCACAAGAAAGACAACCACATCCGTGGTCAGAAGCGCTTCTGTCCACATAAGCGTCTCAACAACGCCTTTATGCTGCACGCCTCAACCAGCCCGTTCTATCCGCTGTTTGCCGCGCTGGATATCAATGCGCGCATGCACAAAGGTGAAGCCGGGCGCAGCATGTGGCACGAATGCGTCACCATCGGCATTGATGCACGTAAAGCGATTCTGGAACGCTGCGAGATGATTCAGCCGTTCCTGCCGGAGAAAGTGCACGGCAAGCTGTGGCAGTCGGCGGAAACCGAGGTTATCGCCGCCGATCCGGCTTACTTCAGCCTGGCGCCAGGCGAGAAATGGCACGGCTTTGAGGGTTACGCCAGCGAGCAGTATCTGGTCGATCCCTGCAAGCTGCTGCTGACCACGCCAGGCATTGATGCCGCCAGCGGTGAATACACCAGCTTCGGTATTCCGGCGACTATTCTGGCGAACTACCTGCGCGAGAACGGCATTGTGCCGGAGAAGTGCGATCTCAACTCCATCCTGTTCCTGCTGACGCCAGCGGAGAATCCGGAGAAGATGGCGCATCTGGTGGCGATGCTGGAGCAGTTTGAACACCATGTGAAAGAGGATGCGCTGCTGGCTGAAGTGCTGCCGAGCATTTATCGCAAAAACATGGAGCGCTATAAAGGCTACACGCTGCGCCGCCTGTGTCAGGAGATGCACGATCTCTACGTCAGCTACGATGTGAAAGATCTGCAGAAAGCGATGTTCCGCCAGGCCTGCTTCCCGAAAGTCGAAGTGAATCCACAGGATGCGCATCAGGCTTACATCCGTGGTGAGGTGGAACTGGTGGCAATTGCGCAAGCTGAAGGGCGCATTGCTGCCGAAGGCGCATTGCCTTATCCACCAGGCGTGCTGTGCGTGGTGCCAGGCGAAGTGTGGGGTGGCGCGGTGCAGCGTTACTTCCTCGCGCTGGAAGAGGGTATCAACTTGTTGCCGGGCTTCTCACCGGAGCTGCAAGGGGTTTACACCGAGGAAGATGACAGCGGACGTAAACACTTAGTGGCAAATATGATGGTGCGCTAACCTGCCTGACGGCGTGCGGTGCAATCACCACACGCCGTCAGCATCCTGTTAGTGTCGAACCACCTGAATTTTCTCTTTAGCCAGCCTTCCTGTGCGGTATGTCGCCTGCTTACGGCGTTTACCGGTGATGTAAATACCGACGCACAGCACCATAAACGTCACCATCAGCGTCATTAAGCTCTCGTAGCGATACTGCGGCAGATAGAACATATAGCCCAGCACACTGACAATCATCAAAATGCTCAGCCAGGTCAGCCACGGGAACAACCACATTTTAAAATCAGGCGTGATGCCCTGTTTTTCCATCGCCGTACGCATTCTCAGCTGTGAAACGGCAATCACCAGATAGACAATCAGCGCAATCGCGCCAGTGGTGGAGATCAGAAAGGCAAACACCTCGCCCGGAAAAGCGTAGTTGGCAATACAGGCGACAAAGCCCGCCAGCGTGGAACCCAATACCGCCACACGTGGCACGCCACCGTTGGATACCGTGGCACAAGAGGACGGGGCATTACCGCGTTTACCCAGAGAATAGAGCATGCGTGAAGCGGTATATAACCCGGAATTCATGCAGCTGCACACGGCAATCAGCACCACCAAATCCACCACCAGTTTGGCACCGGGGAAATTCAGTGTGGACAACACATACAGGAATGTTCCCTGGGCTAACAGCTGCGGATCATTCCATGCCACCAGCGACACCACGAGGAAAATAGACAGCAAATAAAATAATGCGATGCGGTAAACCACCAGATTAATCGCACGGCTGATTTTTTTACCAGGGTCTTTAGATTCCACGGCGGCAATAGTGACCACTTCCGCGCCAAAGAATGAAAAGATGGTCAGCAAGATACCGGTTAATACTGCGCCAAAACCGTGCGGCATAAAGCCAATACTGTTATATAAATGTGACACACCACTGACATTTGCCAGCGGCCAGTATCCGGAAATCGCCACAATGCCGATGCCAATAAATCCAATAATCGCTACCACTTTGATGATGGCGAACCAGAACTCAAAGGCGCCAAAGTTTTTAACGCTAAAAAGGTTAGTGACAGTGAGCAGCAGGATAATCGCGGTGGTAAATTGCCACGAGGCAATGGAAGGGAAATAAGCATGCAGAATATCGGCACCGGCAATCGCTTCAACCGGAATCAGTAATACCCAAAACCACCAGTATAACCAGCCGATAGTGAAACCGGCCCACAGACCAATGGCTTTCGCCGCGTAGGTGGAAAAGGACCCCGAATCGGGTTGCAGCACGGCCATTTCACCCAGCATGCGCATTACCAGAAGCACCAGCACGCCGGTCATCGCGTAGGAGAGCAATACGGCCGGGCCCGCCGTGGCGATGGCATTCGCGGAGCCGACAAATAACCCGGCACCAATAATGCCAGCGATGGAGATCATACCAACCTGTCGATCTGAAAGGCCGTCGCCTAACGAATCCTGTTTTGCGGGTGAATGGCTCATACATTTCCTCTTAGCAATTCAGGCATGACATTGGATATCCCACGGGATGCAAGCATCCGTGTTGATGAAATAATGTTGATATGCCCGATACGATGTTATTTTCCGCGATGAAGTGTGATCTTCATCGATATTTTAATTATTTAAATCAATGCAAGAAATTATTTATAGAGCGATGTGGGACGTTGTTAATTTATCTGTGGAGACGTGAAATAATCATTGCACCTTATTGAAAAAAGGGTCAATCAGGGCGGGAATGTAAGATGGGAAGAAAACGAAAGAATATAGAATATATATGTTCGGCAGGTCGTGCGTGTGCTAGTAAAAACAAGTCGCTGCGATGGGCGAAGTTTCACCCTATTGATTTCTTATTTTTGTGAGGTCAGGCGAAATTTATCGACGGGATATATCCCTGCGAGGGTAATTAAAAAAGAGGCAGTCAGAGTCAATCTTTTTCTCTCTGTCTGCCCCTAAAATAACTAATGCATTAACTCATCAGTTGATGATTAATACCGATGATAACTACGCTGTGCCTGATTCACTTTATACAGATAACGGCGTGACTCGCCAGATGGATGGCTGGTGGTCAGCGTCTGATAAACTTCATTCGGCGACATGTCGTTAATCTTCGCGAAGGCGCGATCTTTATCGCTGGAGAACACGCGCAGTACGCTGCCCGCGCCGCCATTGTAAGCAGTAATCACCGCGTAACGGCGTGACACTGGATCCTGAATTCCGCCTAAATAACTCTTCTGCAACAGCGACAGATAGGCGGTACCCGCATCGATGTTATTGGCCGGATCGAGCAGATAGCTACGGCTTGGTTTGCCCCATTTGCCTTTCATGCGGAATACATCCACGCCAGCGGTATGCTGAACCACCTGCATCAAGCCCAGCGCATCGGAGTTGCTGACCGCATAGGGGTTGAAGCTCGATTCGGTCTGCATAATTGCCAGAATCAGGGATGCATCTACGCCGTACTCTTCAGCGGCTTTACGCACTAGCGGCAGATATTTGTGCGCACGTTTGTCGAGGTGGTTTGGCACCATCGGAATGGTGACCGACCAGATGACATGCAGGCCAGAAGTGCGTTTTTGTAGTTTGTTCTGAATCAGATAATCGGCGAAATTGGCCGCGCGTCCCTGCCAGCGAATCGGCTGACCGGTGTTATCCAGCACCTGGCCGTAAAGCAGCGGCTCTTTACTGATCTGAATATCATTGGCATCGGAGTAGAGATCGACATTACCCGGATCGTCACCAATCAACAGCGTGGTGATGATCGCCTGGCGCAGGCTGGCCATCGGATCGGTGCCAGCAATGGTCTCAATGGTGATGCTACCGCTGTCGAAGTTGATGTGACTGCGGGTGTAATAGCTGTCGCTATATTTGACGTAATCCTTCGGTCCGGCGATCAGAACCTCATTGATACCCCAAATATTTTCAATGTTGGCGGCGAACTGCCCCATCAGGATGTCGAAACCGTTGGTGTCCTTAACCCACTCTTCGTGATACTGCGATTTTTTTTGTCCGGAGCAGGAAACCAAAAGTGGAGCAATCACTAACAGCGCTATCAGTTTTTTATTCATTGTAAATGCGTGCCTGATTCAAAAAGAGGGCCTCAAAGGGAGGCCCTGAACGATTATTTTTCTGGCGGGGTGAAACCTTCGATGTGCACATCTTTGCCTTCGAACAGGAAATTGATCATCTCCTTTTCCAGCACTTTGCGATCTTCCGGGTTCATCATGTTGAGCTTTTTCTCGTTGATCAACATGGTCTGCTTGGACATCCACTGCTGCCAGGCTTCTTTGGAAATCTCATTGTAGATGCGCTTACCGATCTCGCCTGGATAGAGCTGGAAATCCTGCCCTTCAGCGTCGCGTTGCAGAAACGTACAAAAAATGGTGCGGCTCATTACTCTTCCTCTTGGATCACGCGCGTGTGCAGTGCCAGTTGCTGGGGATGGCGCAATTCGTGCAGTAAACGCTCTACGGGCGCTGCCAAACCCACTGACGGTGGTTGCGCTAAGTTATACCAGAGACCGCTCGCTTCATCCATCAGCGACCCGGCAGAAGGCCACGCCAGCCACATAGGCACAATGTCTAAGTGGAAATGACTAAAGGTATGACGAAAAGCCGTCAGCTGCTGTGGTTTGGCGTGAATGCCGCGTTCGGCCAGCCAGTCAGTTAGCGCTTGCTCACTGGTGAACTGTGGGAAGCAGAACAAACCGCCCCATAATCCCACCGGCGGACGTTGCTCCAGGAATACGTCGTCGCCGTGCTGAATCATCAGGAACCAGCCGGTGCGCTCTGGAATCGTCACTTTGGGTTTCTTACCCGGATATTCGGCCCAACTATTGTTGGCATACGCTACACAACCGTTGCTGACCGGGCAAATTTCACACTTAGGACGTGAGCGAGTACACACTAACGCACCGAGGTCCATCATCGCCTGATTAAACTGGCTTACGCCTTCGGCAGGTGTTACTTCTTCGCTAATCTGCCATAAACGTTTCTCAACGTCTTTTTTGCCCGGCCAACCGCCAACTGCATAACACCGGGCCAGCACGCGCTTGACGTTGCCATCCAGAATCGGGAAATGCAGGCCTAGCGATAAGGACAGCACTGCACCCGCGGTGGAGCGTCCAACGCCGGGCAGCGCGGCCACATCATCGAAATTGCGCGGGAACTCGCCACCGTGCTTATCCACCACCTGCTTCGCCGCTTTATGCAGGTTGCGCGCACGGGCGTAGTAGCCGAGTCCGGTCCACAGATGCAGTACTTCGTCCAGCGGTGCAGCGGCCAGATCGGCAATCGTCGGGAAGCGCGCCATAAAGCGATCAAAGTAAGGGATAACGGTGGCAACTTGCGTCTGCTGCAGCATCACTTCGGAGAGCCACACTTTATAAGGTGTCTTCTCCTGCTGCCACGGCAGGGTTTTGCGGCCGAAGCGCTGATACCACTCCAGCACCTGTTGCGCGAACTGCGGCGCTTGCATCATTTGAGGAAATATTCCGTGTTTGCTCTACAATCAGGCAGGAATTCCAGCACAGAGACATCGGGGTGTAAACCGGAAGATTGCAAAGGCTTGCTTCTGCTATCTAACTTTGCATAATGCCCGTTTCCCAGAAAAGGCTAACCAGCAGGCTTCAACATGATTAATGACGTCATCACCCCGGAATTTGATGAGAACGGGCGGCCATTACGCCGTATCCGCAGTTTTGTGCGCCGCCAGGGGCGCTTAACGAAAGGACAGCAGCTCGCGCTCGATAATTACTGGCCGGAGATGGGCGTCGAGTTCCAGCAGGAGCCGCTGGATTTGGCAGCACTGTTTGGCCGTGAAGCGCCAGTGGTGCTGGAAATCGGTTTTGGCATGGGCGCCTCACTGGTGACCATGGCGCAAAATAATTCTCACCAGAACTTCCTCGGTCTTGAAGTGCATGCGCCGGGCGTGGGAGCCTGTCTGGCTTCTGCCAAAGAGGCAGGCGTGGAAAACCTGCGTGTGATGTGTCACGACGCAGTAGAAGTGTTGCAGCAGATGATTCCGGATAACTCACTGCGCATGGTTCAGCTGTTCTTCCCGGATCCATGGCATAAAGCGCGCCACAATAAACGTCGCATTGTGCAGGTACCTTTTGCCGAGCTGGTGATGCGTAAGCTGAAACTGGGCGGCGTGTTCCATATGGCCACTGACTGGGAAGATTACGCGACACACATGCTGGAAATCATGAACAGCGTGGATGGGTATAAAAACCTGTCAGAAGCTAACGATTACGTGCCGCGTCCGGAAACGCGTCCGTTAACGAAATTTGAGCAGCGCGGGCAGCGACTGGGCCATGGCGTTTGGGATCTGATGTTTGAGAGGATTAAATAATGGCCGTACAGCGTAGCCGTCGTTTACGTAAAAAACTGCATATCGATGAGTTTCAGGAGTTAGGTTTCTCTGTGGCCTGGCGTTTTGCCGAAGGCACCACCGAGGAGCAGATTGATGCCACGCTGGATCAGTTTATTACTGAAGTGATCGATCCCAATGGCCTGGCGTATGACGGCAGCGGTTATCTGGTGTGGGAAGGTCTGGTTTGCCTGCAGGAAACCGGTAAGTGCACCGATGAGCACCGTGAGCTGGTGCGCAAATGGCTGGAGAAACGCGAGCTGTCGGATGTTCAGGTAACTGAACTCTTTGACGTCTGGTGGGACTAAGTACTCTACTGGCCTGAGATATCGCTTCAGGCTAGCTCACTTGCGCTTTTGGCGCCAGGCAGTGCTCGCACAAGTTGCATTAGCGACTTGAACGCCCAAAGGGCGGCCCCGAAAGGGGCGAGCAACGCGAGTCATCCTCACGTACTTTAGTACGCTCCGGTTGCTGTGCGTTGGCCGTCACCAAATTCGCTGCGCCGCTTACGCCTGACTTGTACTAACTGCAAAGGCGTGGGCGGCTTTTCATTTTAGGGAGATTTCATGGTTCGTAAGGCGCTTCTTACCGTACTGCTGCTGGCCGCAGCGACACAGGCGCAGGCTGATTATCAGTGCAGCGTTAATCCTCAGGATGATGTGATCATTAAACCGCAGAGCGTGCAGGTGGTCGGCACCAACGGTAATCTTGAAATCTCACCGCAGGGCGATGTGACCTTTAACGGGCAGAAAGCCAACGTGGATAACGCCACGCGACAGAAAGCCATCGACTATCAGAATGCGTTACGTCGGGATTTGCCGTGGGTAGATAACGGGGCCTCGACGCGTCTGGAACGCAGCCGTGTGGCGCTGGATAAAGTGATTGTGGAAAAGCTCGGTGCCAACAGCAACGTGCGCAATCGCCTGACCAAGCTGGATGGACAGCTGAAGCAGCAGATGAACCGTATCATTGAGCATCGCCCGGATGGTTTGACCTTCCACCATCAGGCGATTGACCAGGTGCGCGCTGAAGGCGAAAAGCTGGTGCAGAGCACGCTGGGCGGCATTATGCAGGACAGCCTGAACGAGATGGGCAGCAGCCAGGCCGGCAGCGGCAGTAATCCACTGCATGCGATCATGGGCAACCTCGGCGGTCTGCAGCAGGCGGTTCAGGCAGAATGGAATAAGCAGGAACAGGATTTCCAGAACTTCGGTCATGAGGTGTGTAATCGCGTGACGGATCTGGAAGGGCAGCGCAAAGCGTTAGTGCAGGGCGTTAAAGGTTAAAAAAACCAGCGGGACGAAGTAGCGTGCCGCTGGGTTATATGACTGTTTGGCCTACATAAACAGTTCAAGCAGCGAATTCAGGAACAACTTCCCTTTTTCGGTTATCTGCCACTGCTCTGCGGTTTCCACCACGTAACCTGCCTCGATCGCTGCATTCATCTGTGCACGAATCACTTGTTCATCCAGCCCGGTATAGCGGCTGAAATCTGCACGCGGTGCGGCTTCCAGCAGACGGAAGCGGTTCATAAAGAACTCAAACGGCTTGTCTTCGTTCTCCACATCGTGCTGCTTGTCGAGGTAATTACCTTGCATAAAGCCGCGCGGATGACGGGTTTTCACCGTACGCACAATTCTGCCATCCGGCTGCGTCAGCTTGCCGTGCGCACCACAGCCGATACCGAGGTAATCACCGAAGCGCCAGTAGTTGAGGTTGTGCTCGCAGCGATAACCCGGCTTGGCATAGGCTGAAGTCTCGTACTGCTGATAACCAGCGGCACTCAGCAACTCATGGCCTTGTTCGTAGATGTCCCACAGCGCATCGTCATCCGGCAACACCGGCGGACGCGAGCTGAACATCGTGTTCGGCTCGATGGTCAGCTGATACCACGACAGGTGCGGCGGATTCAGCGCAATCGCCTGACGCAAATCGTCCAGTGCCTCTTCCAGTGACTGATCGGGCAAGCCGTGCATCAGATCGAGATTAAAGCTGCGCAGACCAAGACCGGCGGCGAGATGGGCGGCACGTACCGCTTCATCAGGGCCGTGAATGCGCCCTAAGCGCTCCAACTTCTGCGGGCTAAAACTCTGCACGCCAATCGAAATACGGTTAATACCGGCTTTCTGGTAGCCGCTGAAGCGATCCGCTTCCACGGTGCCCGGATTGGCTTCCATGGTGACCTCTGCATCGGCCGCCAGCGGCAGGCGCGCACGCACGCCATCCATCAACATTTGCATGGCATTGCTGCTGAGCAGACTCGGTGTGCCGCCTCCAATGAAGATGGTGCGCACTTCGCGGCCAGCGGTAAGCGGTAGATCCTGTTCAAGGTCGCTGAGCAGATGCTGCACATACTCGATGTGCGGCACCTCGCCTTTTAACGCGTGGGAGTTGAAATCACAGTACGGACACTTCTGCACACACCACGGAATGTGGATGTACAGGCTTAACGGAGGTAACTCAGGCATTGCGCATCGCATCCAGTAACAGCGTCAATGCTTTGCCACGGTGGGAAACAGCACGCTTTTCATCTTTACTCAGCTCTGCTGCGGTTTTGCCCAGTTCAGGAACATAGAAAATCGGGTCGTAACCAAAGCCGCCTTCACCTGCGGCTGCACGGGTGATTTCACCCGCCCAGCTGCCGTGGAACACCAGCGGTGTCGGATCTTCAGCATGACGCACATAAACCAGCACGCAATGGAACTGCGCCTGACGCTCGCCCTCCGGCACGTTTTCCAGCGCCACCAGCAGCTTATCGAGATTTTGCTGATCGCTGGCGTCTTCTCCGGCATAGCGCGCAGAGTAGATGCCTGGCGCGCCGCCGAGCGCATCCACCGCCAGACCAGAGTCATCGGCAATCGCTGGCAAGCCGGTGATCTGCGCCGCATGACGGGCCTTAAGAATGGCATTTTCAATAAAGGTCAGACCGGTTTCTTCCGCTGACTCAACGCCCAGCTCGGTTTGCGCCACGATATCGAGGCCGAAGGCCGCTAACAGATCGGCCAGTTCACGAACTTTGCCCGGATTACCGGTGGCGAGTACGACTTTTTGCATAACAGTTCCAGATTAACGAATTACAGCAAATACCAGAGACCCGGGAACAGGTCCATGCCGAGGAAGTTCAGCGCGTACAGCACCAGAATCACAATCATGGCAGAGAAATCGATGCCGCCCATCGCAGGCAGAATACGGCGAATCGGTGCCATCAGCGGTTCAGTCAGCTGAATCAACACGTAATCAATCGGGCCACGTCCCTGGCTGATCCAGCTCATCAGTGAACGAATGATAATCACCCAGAACACCAGATAACCGGCGGATTTCACCAGTGACAACAGGCCGACTAACAGATTGGTGGGATCCACTGAGAACACGCCAACCTGAATTAACAGTAGCACCGGATATTTCAGGGTGGTCAGCACAAAGGCCAGCACCAGAGAGGCTGTGTCAATCGGGCCTATCGCTGGCAGCACGCGGCGCAGCGGCTTGATAATCGGCTGTGTAATCTTCACCACAAACTGTGACAGCGGGTTGTAGAAATCACAGCGTGACCACTGCATCCAGATGCGTAGCAGCAATACCATCACGTACAGGTCGATCAGCGTTTTGACTAAAAACGTCATTGTTAACATGAGGTTCCTCAATTATTGTTGTGAAGGTCGCGCATAATCCCGCGCGCCAAATACGGCGGTGCCAATGCGCACCATGGTGCTGCCTGCGGCGATTGCCGCATCCATGTCGTCGCTCATTCCCAGAGAAAGCGTATCGACGTTAGGGTAATCCTGTTTTAGAGCGTTAAACGCGTCAGCCATCTGCTGACATACCGCGAACTGTCGATCGTAATCTGACTCCGGCGCCGGGATCGCCATCAATCCGCGCAAGCGCAGACGCGGCAATGCGGCTATCTGCGCTGCCAGCGCCGGAATCGCCTCCAGCATGATGCCAGATTTGCTGTTCTCGTCACTGATATTTACCTGAATTAACACGTTAAGCGGTGGCAACGCTTCCGGACGCTGATCGTTGAGGCGTTGTGCAATGCGTTCACGATCCACGGTGTGACACCAGGCAAAATTCTCCGCCACCAGGCGGCTTTTATTGGATTGCAGCGGCCCGATAAAGTGCCACTGCAGATCAGGATGTGCGGCCAGCTCAGCCACCTTTTCAACCCCTTCCTGTACGTAATTTTCACCGAATGCCTGCTGACCCGCAGCAATCGCTTCTGCGACTGCGCTCGCAGGTTTGGTTTTGCTCACTGCAAGCAGGGTAATTTCTTCTGGCGCGCGGCCGCAGCGTGCAGCGGCAGTGGCGATACGCTCACGCACTTGCTGTAGGTTGTGCTCAATGGAAGTCATAGTCAGGAGAAGTTAAATGGATTTGGATGAAGTTGTGGCCCTTAGTGTAAAGCATAACGCCGCCGATCTGCACCTTTGCAGCGGACATTTACCGCACTGGCGACGGCAGGGGGGGCTGGAGCCGATCCCACAACAAACCGCACTGGATGGCGACTGGCTGGAAACCTTTTTGCAACAGTGGCTCAGCGGCGTACAGCATGATGAGCTGGAAGCGAGCGGGCACGTTGATTTTGCCATCACCCTGAAAAGCGGCGTGCGTTTGCGTGCCAACCTGTTTATGCAGCGCCACGGTTTATCGCTGGCGTTGCGCTTGATTGCCAGCCAAGCACCCGATATCAACCAATTACAGCTGCCCGACGTAGTACAGCAGTTGTTGCAGTTGGAGGAGGGGATGATCTTAATTACGGGTGCCACCGGCAGCGGTAAATCCACCACGCTGGCAGCGATGGTGGACAGCCTCAATCGCGAACAGGCACGCCACATTATTACGCTGGAAGATCCGATTGAATTTTTGCATCACAGCCAGCGCTCGTTGATACAGCAGCGGGAAGTGGGCGCACACACGGTGTCATTCCAGCAAGGATTGAAAGCGGCGCTGCGCGAAGACCCGGATGTGATTCTGTTGGGTGAGCTACGTGACAGCGAGACCATTCGGCTGGCGCTGACGGCGGCAGAGACCGGGCATCTTGTACTGGCAACATTGCACACGCGAGGTGCCACGCAAGCGGTGGATCGGCTGGTGGATGTGTTTCCTGCCGAGGAAAAAAACCTGGTGCGCACTCAGTTGGCGGGCAGTTTGAAAGCGGTGCTGGCGCAGCGTTTGGTGCCGGCAAAAAACGGCGGGCGAATTGGCTTGTTCGAGGTGTTGGTGGCCACGCCTGCGGTGACCAATTTAATCCGCGAGGGCAAGATGCATCAACTGCCTGGCGTGCTGCAAACCGGCGCGCAGTCAGGGATGCAGACGTTCGCGCAGAGCGAACAGGCGCGACAACAGGCGGGATTGATTTGAGAATTTGCGAGTCGATTCAAAAGGGCGGGCATGATTTGCGTGCCTGCGAGTTGCTACTAAAGGGCGGGGCATGATTTGAATGCTTGCAAGTCGATACAAGGGAGTGGGCATGATTTGAGTGCCTGCGAGTTGATACAAAGAGGCGGGGATGATTTTAATGCCTGCGAGTCGTTACAAAAGGGCGGGGCATGATTTGCGCGCCTGTGAGTCAATACAAGTGGCAGAATTGATTGGCGTGTTTGCAGGTTGCCGTAAATGGCGGGAGCACTATAGCCGAGCGAATAACAAGCAAGCTGTTGCCGCAATTTGTCAGGTGCGCATTCACGCGCACCTGGATTTCAATCAGTGCGTATCGAACCAATCTTCCAGAATGATCACCGCCGATTGCGAATCGACCTGACCTTTTTGCAATGCACGGAAGCCACCGCGTTCGAACAGGTCGGCGCGCGCTTCCACGGTGCTTAACCGCTCGTCCTGCAGCTCAACGCGCACGCCGAATCGGCCATGAATGCGATTGGCGAACTTACGGGCGCGATCGGTTAACGGCTGCTCGGTGCCGTCCATGTTCAACGGCAAGCCCACCACCACGTAATCAGGCTGCCACTCTTTCAGCAGCTTCTCGATCAGCTTCCAGTCTGGCGTGCCATCTTGCGCTTTAAGCGCGGTCAGAGCGCGAGCGGTGCCGGTTAACTGTTGACCGACCGCCACACCGATGCTTTTGGTGCCGAAATCGAAGCCAAGCAAGGTTTCACTGGCCATCAGGCGTGCCCTGCATCGCTGGTCATATTATGAATATCAATGCCCATGCTGCGTGCGGCTTCGCGCCAGCGCTCGGCGATTGGCGTCTGGAACAGAATATTGCTGTTCGCGGGTGTGGTTAGCCAGGCATTTTCCAGCAGCTCGTTCTCCAGCTGATCTTTTTCCCAGGCGCAATAACCTAACGCTACCAGCACATTATCAGGCTGTTCTGAGGTACCGATCGCTTCCAGCACATCCCGTGAAGTGGTGATCACGGTGTTATCAGAGATACGGATGCTGGAAGAGTAAATTTTCTGGGCCGAGTGCAGGATAAAGCCGCGATCTTCCGCCAGCGGGCCGCCGGCAAACACCGGTTTGTCCAGCTTAATGGCAGGATCACGCTCTGATGGGCTGATTTTAAGTTTCTTCAGAATGCCTTCGACCGTCAGGTTTTCCATCGGCTTATTCACGATCAAGCCCATGGCGCCATCTTCATTGTGCTCGCAGATATACACCACCGAGCGTTTGAACAGCGGGTCCTGCAGCGACGGCATCGCAATCAAAAAATGGTGCTGTAAATTCATTCTCACTCGTATACCAAAAATAACCGGCGCGGCCGCAGCCACGTCGGTTTTGGGTTCTCACGGCGCTTACACGCCGTTGACATCAGCCCAGGCGTTTCTCAATGGCATCCATCAGCATGCCGGTGATCGAGATCGGGAATGCAGCCTCGATTTCACGCACGCAGGTTGGGCTGGTTACGTTAACTTCGGTGAGTTTATCACCAATGATGTCCAGACCGACAAAAATCAGCCCTTTAGCTTTCAGCGTTGGACCCACGCGACGGGCGATTTCCCAATCGCTGTCACTCAACGGGCGTGCTTCACCGCGGCCACCAGCTGCAAGGTTACCACGGGTTTCGCCACCCTGTGGGATACGCGCCAGGCAGTAAGGCACCGGCTCGCCATCCACCACCAGCACGCGCTTATCGCCCTCTTTGATCGCCGGCAGGTAGTTTTGCGCCATGCAGAAGTTCTGGCCGTGATTGGTCAGGGTTTCGGTGATGACACCAAAGTTCGGGTCGTCCTGCTTCACGCGGAAGATGGAGGCGCCGCCCATGCCGTCCAGCGGCTTAAGGATCACATCACCGTGCTCCTGCCAGAAGGCACGCAGCTGCTCTTTATTGCGGGTCACCAGCGTGTCTGGCGTCAGGTCGGCGAACCACGCGGTGTACAGTTTCTCGTTACAGTCACGCAGGCTCTGCGGTTTGTTGACGATCAGCGTACCTTGCTCTTCCGCGCGCTCCAGCAGGTAGGTGGCATAGATGAATTCGGTATCGAACGGCGGATCTTTACGCATCAGCACCACGTTGAGATCGGCCAGCGGGATTACCTGCTCACTGCCGAACTCGTACCATTTGTCGTAGTCCTGCTCCACGCTCAGCAGGCGCGTGCGGGCGTAGGTCACGCCACCGCGCAGTGAGAGATCGCCCATCTCCATGTAATGAATTTCGTAACCACGGCGCTGTGCTTCCAGCAACATGGCGAAGCTGGTGTCTTTTTTAATGTTGATGGACGAAATTGGGTCCATAACGATGCCAAGCTTAATCATTATTCTCTCCTCAAAGGGGGAATTTATTGCCCCGTTCCGTGACAGCGCTGCGGCTTTTCACGTGCGTAGTTTTAAAACCCTAAAAGTATCCCTTAACCCAGGTCACCAAACCTCACCTGAAGTGCCGTAATGGCCGTCAGTGCGGTAGTTTCTGTACGCAACACGCGTGGGCCCAACAAAATATCGGTGAAACCTTGCTGCGCGGTCATGGCAATTTCGTCTGCGGATAAGCCGCCTTCCGGACCAATCAGCAGGCGTACACGTTCAACCGGCTGCGGCAGAGTGTTAATACTGTGGCTGGCACGCGGATGCAGATTGAGCTTTAAACCGCTTTCCTGCTCGGCACACCAGGCTTCCAGCGTCATCGCTTCACGGATTTCCGGCACACGATTACGGCCGCACTGTTCACAGGCGGCAATCGCAATTTTTTGCCATTGCTGAATCTTCTTCGCCAGTCGTTCAGCATCCAGCTTTACGCCGCAGCGCTCCGAAAACAAGGGTGTAATTACGTTCACGCCGAGTTCGATCGATTTCTGGATGGTGAATTCCATCTTTTCGCCGCGCGACATCACCTGCCCAAGATGGAGATGGAGCGGAGATTCACGGTCATCAGGCTGACTGGCAAGGACCCTTACTTTTACACGCTTTTTATCAGCCTGGGTGATTTCGGCGTTAAAAGTCAGATTACTGCCATCAAACAGCTCAATTTGTTGACCGGCGGTCATGCGCAGCACGCGCCCGACGTGGTTAGCGGCATCTTCGTCGAGGAAGACTTCACTGTTAACTTCAAGAGGTTCGGGATGATAAATGCGAGGTATGCGCATGCGGTTCCTGCCAGCGTTATGCCGTGTCTTCGGACACGGCCCAATCGGAAAAAAGCTAGTGTAGGGTAGCGCTTTTAGCGCTGGCAAGCCTGTTGTACATAGGGATTGTGATTTCCCTGGACCTGCGCGATGCGGTTGTCGCGTTCACACTCCCATTGGCTTACCGGATATTGCTTGTTCCAGGCGGTGAACAGCTGGGTCTGCTGGCGTGACAGACGCAACTGATACTGGTCACGCATGTAGAAGTAAGTGCGGGCGATGGCACCGCGTGCACGCTCGGGTGGCTGCGCCAGCTTCTGCTTGAAATCGACTTTCATTGCGCACTGACCATATTGCGCGTCGCCGCCGTTCCACTGGCTGTACTGGAAGTTATTGCGATCGCCATTCACTTCACCAATCGCCGGTTGCAGATTGTGCAGGTCGCTTTCAATGCGGCGGTAATCGGCATCTTTACTGCAATTTTTGCGTCCGCCATTTTGCCAGCACTGGCGCTGATGGCCGAACTCCCATGCGGGCATCACATGTTCCCACTCAATACGTTCAGCGCGGTTGGCATTTTTACGCACGCTGTAGCCACAGCTGCTGAGGTCAGGGACGCCCTTTTTGCCGTGCCAGCTGATTTTGCAGCCGCAGTAAAATTCTGCCGGGGCATCGGCATTGATCTGCGCGGCGACCACTTTGGCCTGCTGGAAGTTGTTTTGATTGTAGTGGGTGATGCTGAGGCTGAAGGCGCTAATAGGGGCAACTAATAAGGAGAGTAACAACAGCGTTTTGCGAGACATATTCCAAAAATTACCTAATGCGTAAAAAGGCGGCAGGGTAACAGAATGGCGCAGGGTGGGATATCAGATAAACGGATTAAGCTGCTGAAAATTCACCGGGTTGCAGCAATGTACCGCAATGTACGCAGCGGTATTCACTTTCACCCCGTAACACGCGATTGTGGCGGCGTACGGTGAGCTGATGTTGCTGACAGCGGCAGCGATAGGGGAAGGTATTGCTACGCACCGAAGCGATTTCGAACTGATGGGTGCGACGCGCGGGAACGCCGAGCACGCTCTCCATCATCCACTTCCACTCTTTGCCGTGCGGCGGCACGCGGCCAAAGGTTTTCCATACCAGCAGGTGCGCCAGTTCGTGCGGCACCACCTCGTCCACAAAGGCCTGCTGATTCTCAAGCAATAGCACCGGGTTGATGCGAATCTCCCATTTCTCCAGCCAGGCGGTACCGGCAGCGGTGCCGCGCTGCTGATACACCAGCTTCGGCTCGTCATAGTGACGCTCCAGCTTTTCATTGGCGAGCTGCAAATGGTGACGCAACGAGCGCATCACGGCTTGTTGCAGGGCAATGGGAAGGCGAGGTGTTTTCATGCCGGGCAGGATAACCTGGTACGCACAAATGCGCACCTGACGAAACACACAAAAAAAGGGCCGCCAATCGGCAGCCCTTCGTATCGCTTATCGACCTTATTGCTGTCCGATATCGCGCAGTTTTTTGCCTTGCATCAGGTTGCGCTCGATGTGTTCCAGCGAGACGTTTTTGGTCTCTGGAATCAGCGCCACGGTCAGCAGGATAAAGAACACATTCAGACCTGCGTATACCCAGAAGGTCGGCGCGTTGCCCAGCGTGTTCAGCATGGTCAGGAAGGTGGCACCGACGATCATGTTGGCAATCCAGTTGGTTGCGGTCGACACGGTGATACCAAAATCGCGGCCTTTCAGCGGCTGAATTTCTGAACACAGTACCCAGATCAACGGACCGGCAGACATCGCAAAACCAACGATGAACATCAGCAGCATGGCGACAGCAAAGTATTGTGCGGAAGCGGAGTTGATGCCGATGTGCAGCATGGTACCGAGGATACCCATACCGGCAGCCATCACGATGAAGCCCAGCACCAGCGTCGGTTTACGGCCCCAGCGATCCACCAGGCCAATCGCAATAAAGGTCGCCAGTACGTTGACCAGACCGACAATGACCGTGCCCCACATCTGCTGAGTGGTATTGGCGAAGCCCGCAATCTCAAAGATTTTTGGCGCGTAATACATGATGACGTTCATACCGGTGAACTGCTGCATCACCTGCAACAGCACGCCCAGGAACACCGCACGGCGGAAGTTGCTGTTGCTCTGGAACAGCTGCCAGCCAGACTGTTTGATCTTCAGGCTTTCACGAATCTCATCCAGTTCACGTTTAGCTTGTTCGCTGGTATCACGCAGACGAGCCAGCACGCGTTCTGCACTGCGGAAATCGCCTTTCGCCGCCAGCCAGCGTGGACTGTTTGGTAGGAAGAATACGCCTACCAGCAGCAGCACGGCCGGAATGGTGATGATACCCAGCATCCAGCGCCATGCGCCTGCGTCACTAAATGCAGTGTCAGACAGATACGCGCCCAGGATACCGATGGTGATCATCAGCTGATACAGAGAAATCATGCTACCACGAATCTTTTCCGGTGCGATTTCAGAAAGATACAGAGGAGCAGTGTAAGACGCGACACCCACAGCCAGACCGAGTACTACACGTGCAGCAATCAGCATATCCGGGCTAACCGCCATGGCTGACCACAGTGAACCGATCACGAACAGAATTGCACCCGCCATCAGGCTCTTTTTACGGCCGAGATGTGAAGACATCCAGCCGCTACCAATCGCACCGACAGCCGCACCGAACATCATTGAGCTGACAATCCACTCTTGCTCATGTGCAGTCACGTTGAAATCTTTGGCGATGAAGGGCAGGGCACCAGCGATAACGCCGATATCCAGACCAAACAGCAGGCCGGCCAGAGCCGCTAAGAAGCAGACAAACATGGTCATCATCTTGTTCGACGTTCTGCTCTTATGAGTATTACCAGGCATAATGCCTCCGAAGTTTATCTATCATTGTTTTTATCAATGTTATGAAACCTGCCGACGGAAAAAAGTGAGGGCGATCACACCAGTGTAATCGGTTACACACACTGAAACCCTGCAATCCAGCATTTTCCGCCTGAAATAGTTACGTAACCAGTAAGGTATAGCACCCTTTAAGTTTCTGACATCTCTCTAAATATCGGCTATCAGACGACGCTGAAAATAACGCATTTTCATACGAATAACTACGCTGAAAATTCTCTAAATGACAGATTACAAAAGGTTTTCAAAATGTAATCGTTAACACTTTGTTGTAAACATCGAAAATGAAGTGTAGACGGCGGGAAAAAATGTGCAGGCTGGTTAGCGGGCATAAAAAAGCCCGCAATAAACGGGCTCGTTTTTGCAGGACGGTAAGATTACAGGCCCGCAGCCTCGCGCAGTTGAGCAGCTTTATCAGTCTGCTCCCACGGGAAGTGTTCGCGACCAAAGTGACCGTAAGCAGCGGTCTCTTTGTAGATAGGTTTCAGCAGATCCATCATCTGAATCAGGCCGTAAGGACGCAGGTCGAAGAACTCGCGCACCAGCAGGGTCAACTGCTCGGTAGGGACTTTCTCAGTACCGAAAGTTTCCACCATGATGGAGGTTGGCTCAGCCACGCCAATCGCGTAAGAAACCTGGATTTCGCAACGGTCAGCCAGACCAGCCGCGACGATATTTTTCGCGACATAGCGTGCAGCGTAAGCAGCAGAACGGTCAACTTTAGACGGGTCTTTACCAGAGAACGCACCGCCACCGTGACGCGCCATACCGCCGTAAGTATCAACGATGATTTTACGACCAGTCAGACCGCAGTCGCCCATTGGGCCGCCGATCACGAAGCGACCGGTTGGGTTGATATGGTATTTGGTACTGGCATTCACCCACTCTGCAGGCAGTACCGGCTTGATGATCTCTTCCATCACCGCTTCACGCAGATCGGCTGTCGAAATTTCTTCAGCGTGCTGAGTCGACAGGACAACCGCATCGATACCGACAATTTTGCCGCCATCGTACTGGAAAGTGATCTGGCTTTTCGCATCCGGACGCAACCACGGCAGTGAGCCGCTTTTACGCACTTCAGCCTGACGCTGCACCAGACGGTGGGCGTAGGTTACCGGAGCAGGCATCAGCACGTCGGTTTCGTTGGTGGCGTAGCCGAACATCAGGCCCTGGTCGCCCGCGCCCTGTTCCAGCGGATCGGTACGGTCAACACCCTGGTTGATGTCAGGAGACTGCTTACCAATCGCGCTCAGCACGGCGCAAGAGTTCGCATCAAAGCCCATATCGGAATGGACATAGCCGATTTCACGTACGGTATTACGGGTGATCTCTTCGATATCCACCCATGCGCTGGTGGTGATTTCACCGCCAACCAGCACCATACCGGTCTTAACGTAAGTTTCGCAGGCCACGCGTGCTTTTGGATCCTGTTCAAGGATCGCATCTAACACGGCATCGGAAATTTGGTCAGCGATTTTATCAGGATGTCCTTCTGATACGGACTCAGATGTAAATAGGTGTTTAGCCATTCTGTTCTTTACCTTACAAATGGTTTGAATTCGACTGCATAGCGTAAGTGGACCAGGCCGACTCGACGCCCCTTCAGGCAAAGCCGCGAGCAGTAGGGAGTATTGGCGTAATCGCCGACACCGCCTGGATGTTAACCAGTTTAGATGGAAAACCATCTGGACGGCTATTCTAGGTTACACAGTGAGCACTTTTCCAGTGCTTTTTCTGATTCCGCACGTTTACGCAAGTGAGCAGATGGAAGAAATTCCTGACACCTTCCACAGATCCCAGACAAAGATTTTGCTTTTTCACCCTGCAAACTGTATAAAACGCCGCTGCTGTCGACCACAGTACAAAAGGATGACGCCACCGCGCGTCGCGCCGTCAGAGCTGTTCTCTGATTTTCACCCAGGCCGTTTCTCGTTTGCTGTTTGCAGGCGTTGGAGGTGATAAAAGTAATGAACCACACTTCTCTTCTTTTCGGTTCACTGCGCTCAATGGGCGCACTGGCAATCCTTTCCCAATCCAGTCTTATTCTTTTCTCTCGTCGAAGTTTTGCACGTTGCGGTAATTATCCCGACACGAGCGCCGGCTAAGCTATTCCCTCATTTCTGTCGCTGTGTTTCACTCGTCTTAGGCGGTGAAAAGCGTTGGCTTTTGGCCCGTTTTTTACTGACTACAGCGTGGTGTTTTACACTTAGAGTCAGCAACGTGCACGGCAACCCGATAATCGGAGCTCAGCAGGATGGGGAAATGTTTACCCGGACTCACAACAGCAAGACCCGGCAACTGTTTCATATTTCAACGGAAAATTGAGGTTCGCGATGTCTGACGACATGAAGAATATCAAGGGTTCGTCAGCTGGCGAACAGGGTGTACTCCGCTCCATGCAGGAGGTGGCGATGAACGACCAGGAAGCGAGCAGAATGCTGCGTACCTACAATATTGCCTGGTGGGGTAATAACTATTATGACGTCAACGAGCTGGGGCACATCAGCGTGTGTCCGGATCCGGATCAGCCGGAAGTGCGCGTTGACCTGGCGAAACTGGTCAAAGAGCGTGAAGCCGATGGCCAGCGTCTGCCTGCGCTGTTCTGCTTCCCGCAGATTTTACAGCATCGCCTGCGTTCAATTAACGCCGCCTTTAAACGTGCGCGCGAATCCTACGGCTACAAGGGTGACTACTTTCTGGTTTACCCAATTAAGGTTAACCAGCATAAGCGCGTGATTGAATCACTGGTCAACTCCGGTGAACCGCTGGGCCTGGAAGCCGGTTCGAAAGCCGAGCTGATGGCGGTGATCGCGCACGCGGGTAAAACCCGTTCAGTGATTGTCTGCAATGGCTATAAAGACCGCGAGTACATTCGTCTGGCGCTGATTGGCGAGAAACTCGGTCACAAGGTTTACCTGGTGATCGAGAAAATGACCGAAGTGCGCCTGGTGCTGGAAGAGGCCGAGCGCCTGAACGTGATCCCACGTTTGGGGATTCGCGCGCGTCTGGCTTCGCAAGGCTCCGGTAAATGGCAGTCGAGCGGTGGTGAGAAATCTAAGTTCGGTCTGGCGGCGTCACAAGTATTGCAGCTGGTGGATATCATGCGCAAAGCCGGTCGTCTCGACAGCCTGCAACTGCTGCATTTCCATCTTGGCTCGCAGATGTCCAACATTCGCGACATCGCCACCGGTGTACGTGAGTCGGCGCGTTTCTACGTTGAGCTGGCGAAGCTCGGCGTGAACATCAAATGCTTTGATGTCGGCGGCGGTTTGGGCGTGGATTATGAAGGTACGCGTTCGCAATCTGACTGCTCGGTGAACTACGGCCTGAACGAATATGCCAACAACGTGATTTGGGCAATTGGTGATGCTTGTGAAGAGCACGGTCTGGAGCATCCAACCGTCATCACCGAATCCGGTCGTGCGGTTACCGCGCACCATACCGTGCTGGTCTCCAACATCATTGGTGTAGAGCGCAACGAATTCAGTACGCCAGTGGCGCCAGATGTCGATTCACCACGTCCGATTCAGAGCCTGTGGGATACCTGGCAGGAGATGCATGAGCCGAACGTCCGTCGTTCGCTGCGTGAATGGCTGCACGATAGCCAGATGGATCTGTTCGATATCCATACCGGTTACTCTTCCGGCACCTACGATCTCGGCCAGCGCGCCTGGGCAGAGCAGCTTTATTTAAGCATCTGTCACTATATCCAGCAGCATCTGGATCCAAGCAACCGTGCGCACCGTCCTATCATTGATGAGCTGCAGGAGCGCATGGCGGATAAGATTTACGTCAACTTCTCGCTGTTCCAGTCAATGCCGGATGCGTGGGGTATCGATCAGCTGTTCCCGGTGCTGCCGCTGGAAGGATTGAACAAGATCCCTCAGCGTCGTGCGGTGTTACTCGACATTACCTGTGACTCCGATGGCACCATCGATCACTACGTAGATGGCGACGGTATTGCCACCACCATGCCGATGCCAGAGTACGACATTGATAATCCGCCAATGCTGGGCTTCTTTATGGTTGGCGCGTATCAGGAAATCCTCGGCAACATGCACAACCTGTTTGGCGATACCGAAGCGGTTGACGTATTCGCTTTCCCGGATGGCAGCGTTGAAGTGCAATTGTCAGATGAAGGCGATACCGTGGCAGACATGCTGGAGTATGTGCAGCTGAACCCTAACGATTTGATGACGCTGTTCCGCGATCAGGTGACACAGCAGAAAGACATCGACGAAGAGCTGCGTGCACAGTTCCTTGAAGAGTTTGAAAGTGGCTTATATGGTTACACCTATCTTGAAGATGAGTAACGGTTAATACGCATAGCGGGCCCTGTACAGGGCCCGTTTTTATTTACCTGCCATTCTATTTTCTTATTCCTCTATTCTTTTATTCGAAGTGTGATGAAGATCACTCTCAATAAATGTTAATCATCCATTTATAACTCGCGCCTAAAATACGTGTTTTCTATCCCCTTCATTTTTATTCACAAAGCTAAATAACCGCTTCGCTTCAATCCCGAATATCCCTGCATTAGCTACTGATTTTGTAAGGATTGGATAGTTAATCTGTTATGTTTTCTTATCGATGTATAATAAAAATTTAAACATTAAGGATTGAATAGTCCCGCCAAGAAACTACATTTTTTGACGTCTTTTGGAACCATGTATTCCAGAACGGAAAAAATGAATTTTGCGATGTAATTATCTTTATCAGAAAAATTAAGAAAATTTTATACAATAAATTCAATGCGTTATTTGTTTTTGCATCCGTCAAGGCTGGTATTAACTTAAATTTTCCCAGGAATTATCCGATAATTTTGTGAAAGTAAAATAAGTTTAATATCAATATTGATAGATTTAAACGATTAAAGTGTGGTTGGATCTTTACTGAAATCTATTTTGCAAAGTGTAAATCCTACGTTAGGCTTCAGTTAACGCGTTAAGTTTTATCGATGTTTCCCTTACATCTCACATTAGTAATCCTGACAGCTCAGGAGTATCAGTAAGTTGCGGAAGGGACTGTGAAATGAGCAATCAACCTGAATACATTTTCTTGCTGGAACCCGTTCATGGTAAAGCCGGCGAGTTGATTGCATGGGAATTGTTAACCCGATTCTCAGATGATGCAGATATTAATAATAAACGTAACCCTTGCAGGGATGAGGGGTTCTTCAGTCGGCTTCCTGCTGACGAGAAATGGCAGTTATTCCTCCACCAGATCGGAAAACTTATTCAGCTATACCAGAAAGGGTTTGATCAGGTAGTCAGTGTAAATGTGGATAAAGATATCGTCGCCGGTATTTTTGAAGATGCTGAAATACAACAAAAACTGGCGAAACTAACGTTGTTGCGTTTAGAGATATCCGCCTTCTTTACCGCGCGGTTTAACAGCGCAGACCTGATGATATTAAAAGGTGTCGCGAAAGTGACACCAGCCCCTTTATGGCTTGATGACTTTGGTCCGGGTTATTCCAACCTGACCATGCTCCACAGCGGAATATTTGAAATCGTCAAGATTGACGAAAAGTTTTTTTGGCAATTTGGCGACGGTCACATTTTTGACACGCTGCTCAGCCACCTCAACCAATTATGCAAAGGCGTAATTGTTGAAGGTGTTGTAAGCCAATCACACCTCGATTTGCTGGCGCATAAAGCGATCTACGGTATGCAGGGCTATCACTGGCAGAGTGTCTATCTAAATGATTTTCTTAAGCAATCCTGAGTTTGTGCGGGTTCGGCCACTACAATCGGGGTAGAAAAAAAGTCTAAAAATGGGTTCATTGCATTCAATTTGATTTGTGCTCGCCCAATGGAAAATAAAGGCATTTCCCCCTTTGTTCCGCTGAAAAATAAACCCAGCCCATTCCCAGGATGGAGGCTTAACTCGGCTCAGCGCGATTTCATCATGAGTTTGTATGAAATCGACCAAGAGAAGAAGTGAATAGTCATCTGGATTATTCGCCATTGAAGCCGGTATCTGCGGATACCGGGCGTTTTTATGGAATTTAATAACTGCGCGGGATTTCGATAAAATGAATAATATCTCTATCACTCCTAAAGGTGGGACAGTAGCCTCTGAAGTTAGCGGCTCTCAAGTCAATTTAACTGCGCCAAGCGTAGTTAAACTTCACCTTAATCAATCAGATATTAAGTCTTTCACACGCAATGGTAATGATTTGGTCGTCACCACAAAGTCTGGTGAAGTCGTTGTTATTCATAACTTTTACACCGCAGCTGGCGATAGCGATTTGGTGCTGCAGGACGACAAAGGCGCGCTGTGGTGGGTCGAAGATCCGGGCACTGATGGCTTCCAGTACGTCAACATCGACAGTACCGAAGGGCTGTTAGCTGAAAACACCACCAATGACGGCACGATTGCCGCCTTCGGTATCGGTGGTGCGGCGCTGGCGGGCTTGGGTGCGATGTTTGCTGGTTCATCGGGCGGCGGCGGCGGTAATGCAGCGGTCGATGATGGAAATACCGGCGGCGGCGACAATGGCGGCGGGAATAACGGCGGCGGCAACAACGGTGGGGGTAATAACGGCGGTGGCAACAATGGTGGTGGTGACACTACTGCACCGACTGCTGCGACCAACTTAACGCTTACCGACAATGTTGGCGCGATTCAGGGCGCGATTGTTAACGGCGTCACCACTGACGACAATACTCCGACGCTGACCGGCACCGCAGAAGCGGGTGCTACGGTCAGTATTTACGATGGCAGCACACTGCTTGGAACCGTCGTGGTGGGAGCTGATGGCAACTGGAGCTTCACTTCGCCTGCGTTGGCTGAAGGCCAGCATAGCTTTACCACCACGGTGACGGATGCGGCCGGCAATACCAGCGGCTCCAGCGATCCGATCACGTTTATCGTGGATACCGTTGCACCAGTTGCGGCTGCTGGTCTGGTGGTCAGTGATGATGTTGGCGGTACGCAAGGCCCATTAACCGCTGGCTCGACTACCGATGACAATACCCCGACTATCAGCGGTACTGCTGAGCCGGGCACCTACGTTAGCGTGTATGACGGCGCCACACTGCTGGGCACCGCTACCGTTGGGGCGGACGGCACCTGGAGTTTCACCACGCCAGCCTTGAGTAATGGCGCGCACAGCCTGACTGTGACGGTTACCGATACGGCGGGCAATGTGAGTGCAGCCACAGATCCGTTTAACTTCAGCGTGACGGCGGATCTGCCTCCAGCAACCTCCACGTTGGAAATCAACGATGATAACGGTCCTGCGCTGGTTCCGCTGACCAATGGTGCTTACACCAATGACAACACTCCGGTGCTAAGTGGGCTTACCACCGCGGGAGCCGTGGTTACCCTGTATGACGGTGCAGTCGTGCTGGGCAGCGTGGTAGCGGGTACGGATGGGCAATGGGTCTTCACGCCCGCCGCACTGGCTGACGGTTCACACGCCATTCATGCCACTATTACCGATGCCACAGGGAATAGTACTTCTTCTGTCACTATCACCATCAACATTGATACCGTTGTCCCTGATACCGCAACAAATTTGGCATTGGATAATAATGACGGAAGCACCCTTGTGCCGATTGTTCCCGGCGACGCGACCAACGATAGCACCCCATCCCTTAGCGGGACCGCAGAGCCCGGTAGCGTGGTCACCGTGCGTGATGGCGATACCGTACTCGGTTCAGTCACCGTCGGCGGCAATGGCAGTTGGACTTTCACCAGCCCAACGCTGACGGATGGCGCGCACAGTCTGACTGCCACCGTGACTGACCGTGCGGGTAACGTCAGCCCTGCTTCAGAGCCACTGACCTTCAGCGTGGATACGGTGGCACCCGCGGCAGCCAGTGAGTTAGTGGTCACAGATAATGTCGGTGAGGCGACGGGCCCCCTGGCTTCAGGAGAGACCACCGATGACAATACACTGGATCTCTCAGGCCAGGCAGAGGAGGGTTCTGTCGTTCGCATTTACGATGGCTTAACTCTGCTAGGTTCTGTTACCACAGGCGTAGGAGGTTCATGGAATTTCACTACTGCGCCGTTGACCAATGGTAGTCATAGCCTGACCGTCACCGTTACCGACGCAGCAGGTAATGTCAGCCAAGCTCCCCCGCCATTTGAAGTCAATGTTGAAGCGGATTTACCTCCAGCAACCCTTACGCTGGAGGTGACCGATGATAGTGGAAACACCCTGGTGGCTTTGGCTGATGGCGCCAGTACGCAAGATACCACTCCGGTATTGAGTGGTTTGGCCGTTGCCGGGGCGGTAGTGACCTTAATCGACGGGAGCACCGTACTGGGTTCCGTGATAGCCGATAGTGATGGGCAATGGACCTTTACGCCGGATGCTTTGCCTGATGGTCCGCATGCCTTCCAGTCCAGCTATGTCAATGCCACGGGTAACACCATTGAATCTGATGTCATTACTGTCACCATTGATACCGTTGCGCCTTTACCCGCATCGGGCATCGAGCTTCGCAATGATGCCGACGTTCCGATCGCAGACGGTGGCTCAACCAACGACACCACACCACAACTTAATGGCAATGCCGAACCGGGCAGTACCGTTACTGTCTCAGACGGCACAACGGTATTAGGCACCACAACGGTCGGTGAGGATGGCACATGGACTTACACCCTGCCTCCTTTGACCGATGGTCCACATAACATTACCACCACCGTGACTGATCCGGCAGGTAATACCAGCCCGGCATCCGATCCTATTGCCGTTGTTATTGATACGCTGCCCCCTGCGGCCGCGGAGAATGTCCAACTGAGTAGCGATCTAAGCGGTACGCTTGTTCCTGTCACGACAGGGGCAACTAACGACACCACACCGGTGTTGAGCGGTACTGCTGAAGCGGGTAGTACGGTGACCATTTCTGACAACGGCACGCTGCTGGGTACCGTCACGGTCGATACGAATGGGAACTGGAGCTATACCCCAACGCTGACACCGGGCGATCATAGCCTGACCACGGTCGTGACCGATCCCGCGGGGAATACCAGTTCTGCTTCAGCGCCGATCAACGTCAATGTTGATACCACTGCACCTGAGGCGGCCTTTGATATCCAACTGAGTAATGATCAGTCAGGAACTGCCGTACTGATTACGGGTGAGACTACCAACGACAGTACCCCGGTAATAAGTGGTCGGGCTGAACCGGGCAGCACCGTGACGATATCGGATGGCAACACCGTATTGGGTTCAGTCAGTGTCCGTCCCGATGGGAGCTGGAGTTACACCACCTCTGCGCTGGCGGAAGGGACCCACTCCCTGACCACAACGGTGACAGACCTGGCCGGTAATACCAGTCCGGCCTCCGCGCCTGTCGCCATTATCATTGACGTGACAGCGCCTCTGGCCGCAACGGATGTCTCATTGGCAAATGACGATGGCGATGCCATTGTCGTCGGCGGTGCGACCAACGACACCACGCCGGTGTTGAGTGGTAGCGCTGAGCCAGGCAGTACGGTGAATGTATTGGATGGCACCACGATAATCGGCACAGCGACGGTTGGAGAAGATGGCAACTGGACCTTCAGCTTTGAGCCAGCATTGGCGGCAGGCGAACACAGTCTGAGCGTCACCGTGACCGATCCCGCAGGCAACACCGGTCCAGCCTCCTCGGCAATCAACTTCACCATTGATACTACGGCTCCGGATGCGGCGATCAATCTTCAACTCAGCAACAATGAGGGCGGTGCATCAGTTGCTATTGTCAATGGTGGTGCGACCAATGACACCACGCCAGTGTTGAGCGGTGCAGCGGGCAGCGCCGAACCGGGCAGCATTGTCACGGTTTATGATAATGATGCTGTGACGCCTCTGGGCACCACGACAGTCGCAGCAGATGGAAGCTGGAGCTTCACTTTGCCAGCGCTGGATGCGGGTGAGCACAGTCTAACCGTCACCTTAACCGATCCGGCAGGTAACGTTAGTGATCCGTCTGAATCCTTTGCTTTCTCTGTCGACCTGACTGCGCCAGACGCGGCGACAGCGATTACCCTGGCGAACGACGGGGGCACGGCGATTCCTGCAGGGGGCGCAACGAACGACAGCTCACCGGTATTGAACGGTGCTGCGGGTAGCGCGGAAGCAAACAGTGTCATCACGGTATCGGACGGTCTGAACGTGTTAGGTACCGCAGTTGTGGGTGCCGATGGTAGCTGGAGTTTTACGCTTCCAACGTTAAGCGACGGTGCCCATAGCCTGACCACTACCGTCACAGACCCTGCTGGCAACGTCAGTGAACCCTCTGTAGCAATTGGCTTTATCGTGGATACAGTTTTACCTGACGCCGCGTCGGATTTGGTATTGAGCAGCGATCAGAGCGGTGCGCCGGTGGCGATAACGAATGGCACCACTAACGACACTACGCCAGTATTAAGCGGCACCGCTGAGGCAGGTGCGACGGTGACCGTTTACGCTGATGGCGTAGAACAGGGCAGTACCATTGTGGGTGATAACGGTACCTGGACCTTTACTTCAGATACGCCACTGGAAACGGGAGAACATCGTTTCACCACGACCGTCACCGATCTTGCCGGAAATATTGGTCCGGAATCCGCTCCTGTTACCCTTATCATAGATACCACGGCGCCAGACACGGCCATCAATCTTCAGCTTACGAATGATCAGGGCACCACGCCGGTAACGATCACTAACGGCGGCGCGACCAATGACACTACGCCTGTATTGAGTGGGAGTGCATTGGCAGGCAGTGTGGTGACCATATCGGATGGGAGCAACGTGTTGGGTTCAGTGGCGGTGGGCGCGAATGGCAACTGGAGTTATACCCTGCCAGCGCTGGATTCTGGCACCGATCATAGCCTGACGACCGTGGTCACCGATCCCTCAGGTAACCGCAGTGAGCCCTCTGCACCGATAACGTTTAGTGTCGATACAGAGGTGCCGGATGCGGCTCTTAATCTCGCTCTGGCAAACGATTCCAGCGGCACTGCCATCCCAGTTGCTGCGGGTGGCGTAACGAACGACAATACCCCGCTGCTGACCGGAACCGCTGAGGCGAACAGCACGATCACGGTCTCAGACGGCGATACCCTTCTCGGCACAACGACCGCTGATGCAAATGGTGACTGGAGCTTCACGCCTGCACTCACTGATGGGGCTCACAGCTTGTCTGTCACAGTGACGGATGCGGCGGGCAATACCAGCGTGGCAAGTGCACCGGTCACGGTCACTATTGACACCGTGGCGCCGTCCATCACTAACCTGGCGTTAAGCAATGATCAGGGCGATACGCCTGTGGCTATCCCCAGCGGCGGACTGACCAATGACAGCACGCCCGTGGTCAGCGGGTCCGCTGAGGAAGGCACGGTCATTACCCTCACCGAAGGCACGACGGTATTGGGCCAGATCACGGTGGACGCGACGGGCAACTGGAGTATTGCTGTCACCAGCGCACTATCAGAGGGTCCGCACACGATAAATATCACGGCACGGGATCCTGCCGGTAATACCAGCGACCCTTATACGCTCAGTGTCGAAGTAGATACCACACCTTTGCCTGCGGCTACAGGCATCATCCTGAGCACCGATAACGGCACAGCGCCTGTCACCAATGCTGAGGGCACATTCACCAGCGATAGCACACCGCTGCTATCAGGCTCTGCGACAGCAGGTAGTATTATCAACGTTTATAACGGTGACACGTTACTGGGCACCACGACGGTAGGCAGTGATGGGGCATGGACCTTCACTCTGCCAAATTTGACGGATGATACTTATACGCTTTCCGTGCGCGTTGTGGACGCTGCGGGTAACCTCAGCCCTGCAACTGAGATCACTTTCACCGTGGATACCGACGTTCCCCCAGTCGCCACTTTGCAGGTTTTCAATAATGACGGTACGACCAATGTTGAAGTGCAGGCAGGCGGTTCCACCAATGACAATACCCCACTGCTGAGCGGTACGGCAGAAGCAGGCAGCCTTGTCATCATTTATGATGCCAATCAGTTGGCCCTGGGTTCAACGATTGCTCTGGATGACGGCACATGGAGCTTCCAGTCGCCAATTTTGTCAGAGGGAGCGCATACCCTGACGGCAACGGTGACCGATGAAATTGGTAATGTCAGCAGCCCTTCAACCAGCTTTACAATCAGTGTGGATATCACGGCGCCAGAGCCTGTTAGCGCTCTGCTGGTACAAAATGATGCCGATCCTGACGCCCCTGTAACCCTGACTAACGGTGGTGCGACAAACGATACGACCCCTGCGATCAGTGGCAATGCAGAACCGGGTAGCACTGTATCCATTATTAACACCGCAACGGGTGAAATATTGGGCACGGCAGTGGCTGATGCGGTGACAGGGGCCTGGGTTTACACCACCACCACCGCCTGGGCTGAGGGAACTTACAATCTGGGGATTGTGGCCACCGATAATGCGGGCAATGCAAGTGCTTCCACCAACTTTACGCTCACCATTGATAATACCGCACCGGATGTCGGGACGTTCACCGTCAGCAACAACAACGGTGCCAATCCTGTCGGCATCCCCGTGAACACGACCACAAATGACAGCACGCCCGAACTGCGCGGAACCGGAAGTGAAGCCGGTGCCATCATCGCCGTTTATTCCGGTGATATCTTGGTAGGATCAGCGGTGGTCGCTGAAGACGGTACGTGGAGTGTAGTGACCAGTGTACTGAGTGAAGGTCCACAAACGCTTTCCGTAACGGCCACTGATGCCGCCGGGAACAACTCTGCAGCATCCACCTATACACTGAGCGTGGACACCCTCGCCCCAGAGGCGCCTGCGGGTCTTACCGTGACAGATAATGTCGGCGATACAACCGGCGATCTTCTGAGCGGCGCGACCACCGATGACAATTCGCCTGCGTTCGGCGGAACCGCGGAACCGGGCAGCATTGTTTCGGTTTATGACGGCACCGCCTTATTAGGCACCGTCATTGCTGACGCAACAACAGGGGCATGGACGTTCTCGCCCGATGCATTAAGTAACGGCCTGCACAACTTCACCGCCACGGCAACCGATGCGGCGGGCAACGTCAGCCCTGCGGCTCCACAGCCTGCTTTTGAGTTAAACATTCAGGCAGATTTGCCTCCGGCGACCAGCACGCTGCAAATCACCGATGACAGTGGTTCAACATTGGTGGCGCTGACTGACGGCGATTACACCAGGGACACCAGCCCGGTACTGACAGGGTTAACAACAGCCAATGCCGTGGTCACTATCCTGGATGGTTCAGACGTATTGGGTTCAGTCACTGCATCCGCTGACGGTCAGTGGACCTTCACCCCTGCGTTAGACCAGGGTGAGCATGTTCTTTCAGTGACCGTTGTGGATGCGCAAGGCAATGATGGGACAGGAGCAGGTCCTGTTACGATCAACGTGGACAGTATTGCACCCGATGCGGTGGTTAATCTTGTTGTCAATAACAACAACGGTTCAACGCCAGTCGTCATTGGTGAAGGAACGTCAACGAATGACAGCACGCCGCAACTGACAGGCACAGCGGAAGCAGGCGCAATTATCACCGTTTACGATGGTGCGAACATCATTGGCACTACTACCGTAGATACGGAAGGCTTGTGGAGTTTCACCACGTCAACGTTGACCAACGGAGCGCATGCCCTGAGTGTTACGGTGACTGACCTGGCTGGCAACATCAGTCCGGCGTCAACCTCAGTGAATTTCATCGTGGATACCCTCGCACCAGCGGCGGCGACCAATCTCGTGGTCACCAACAATGACGCCACGCCAAATACGGTCATACCAAACGGTGGCTCAACCAATGACAGCACCCCGTTACTCAGCGGTCTTGCGGAAGCCAACAGCACCGTTACGATTTATGATGGTACCACCGTGTTAGGCACGGTCATTGCTAATGGCAGCGGTAATTGGTCTTACAGCCCAGAGCTTGGGGAGGGGACACATGTGCTTAGTGTCCGTGTCACGGATGCCGCAGGTAACGTCAGTGGTGCATCTGCTACCGCTACCGTGATTGTTGATACCCTTCCTCCGGCTCTGACCCTTGCTCTAAGCAATAATAATGGTCCTACCGCCATCCCGATCGCCAACAATGGCATCACGAATGATGCCACCCCGGCACTGAGCGGCACCACCGATCCTGGCAGCCTGGTGATTATTCGTGAGAATAACGTCGTGGTGGGTTCAGTTACCGCCAGTAGCACCGGGTCATGGAGTTATATCAGTGCTGCTCTCGCTGAAGGGCAACATACCTTTAGTGTGACCGCAACGGATCTGGCAGGAAACGTGAGTACAGCGGCGACCGTGACAGTCAACGTCTCCCTGACGGGACCTGCGCCAGTGACGGACCTGATTGTGACAGATGACGTGGCGCCGGTGACGGGGCAGTTGACCAGTGGTGCGACCACCAATGACAGCACGCCAACCTTGTCAGGTACTGCCGGTGTAGCCGGTAATGTCGTCACTGTTTACGATAGCACCACAGTGTTGGGTACCGTGATTGCCGGGGCCGATGGCGCCTGGACATTTACCACCGCAACCCTCACTAACGGCGCGCATTCATTGAGTGTCACCGTGACGGATGCCGCAGGGAATACCAGCAGCGCAACCAACTTCCCTCTCATCGTCGATACCGTCGCACCGACCGCTACAACGCTGGTGGTCACCAATGACACCACGGGGATGGTTGTGCCAGCGGGCGGGGCAACCAATGACACCACGCCAACCTTAAGCGGGGTGGCGGAAGCGGGCAGCCGTATCAGCATTTATGACAACGGGGTCTTGCTGGGAACCGCCACTGCGGGCACCAACGGTGCATGGAGTTTCACGACTGCGGCACTCGGCGCAGGCAGCCATCCGCTCACAGCGACCGTGACCGATGCGGCAGGTAACGTCAGCGGCTCAACGGCGGCGACGGTCACCATTGATACCACCGCACCGGGCGCCGTCACGGTTGCAGCCAGCAACAACAATGGCTCAACACCGATTGCCATCTCCAACGGCGGCAGCACCAATGACAACACGCCAGCGCTGAGCGGCACTGCAGAGGCGGGTAGTATCGTTATCGTACGTGAAGGCAACACGGTGCTAGGATCAACGACGGCGAGCAGCAGTGGAGCATGGAGCCTCACCAGCGCCACACTGACTGACGGCACGCATAACCTGAGCGTCACGGCAACGGATGCGGCGGGCAATGTCAGTACGCCAACCCCTATCACATTGACCATTGATACAGGCGTGCCGGTCGCGGCCTCCAACCTGACAGTGACCAACGACAGCGTGACGCCTAATGTTACCGTGTCCAGTGGCGGGTCAACCAACGATAGTACGCCAGTGCTCAGCGGCACCTCGGAAGCGGATGCGATTGTGACGGTGTATGACGGCAACACGGTACTGGGTTCGACTACTGCCAATGGATCCGGAGCCTGGAGTTTCACACCGGCTACTGCCCTGACCAACGGTAGCCATGCTCTAAGCGTGACGGTGAAAGATGCCGCGGGCAACGTCAGCCCAGCCTCTGGCATCTACACGGTGATTGTGGACACCATCGCACCAACCGCCACCACGCTGGTGATTACCAATGATATTACCGGTGTGGTAGTACCGACAGGCGGTTTAACCAATGACACCACACCAACCCTGAGCGGTGTGGCAGAGGCGGGCAGTCGTGTCAGCATTTATGATAACGGGGTTCTTCTTGGTACCACGACGGCGGGTACCAACGGAGCCTGGACCTTCACCACAGCAGTGCTCGGTACGGGCAGCCATCCGTTGACCGCAACCGTGACGGATGCAGCAGGGAATGTCAGTGGCACCACCAGTGCCACAGTCATCGTGGACACCACGGCACCCTCTGCTGTGAGCCTGATTGCCAGTAACAACAATGGCAATACACCCGTCACGATTCCAAACAATGGTGTCACCAACGACAGTACACCACTGTTGAGCGGAACCGGTGAGGCGGGTGCGCGCATCAGCGTCTATGAAGGCACTACGCTGCTGGGTACTGCGACGGTTGCCAGCAACGGAAGCTGGAGCTTTGTCACTGGCACCTTAAGCAACGGTACGCATACGTTGAGCGTGACTCAGACCGATGCAGCGGGCAACGTGAGTCCGGCAGCCTCAACCACGCTGCTTGTTGACACTGTGGCCCCATCAGCCAGTACGCTCACGATTATTGATGATGCCGGTACAACGCCGGTCACCCTGGCTAATGGCGCGTATACCCGTGATACCACGCCAGTACTGAGTGGCACAGCAGAAGTCGGTGCAGTTGTGACTATCTTTGATGGCGCAACGGCGCTGGGTTCGGTCACGGTAGGGGCAGGGGGCACCTGGACATTCACCCCCGCGGCACTAAGTAATGGTGCTCATACCCTGAGCACCACGGTGACCGACACTGCAGGGAACGTCAGTACAGGGAATACCACGGCAACGGTCAATGTTGATACCGTCGCCCCTGCGGCCGTATCGGGTCTGGCGATTAACACCGCGGGTACGGTGGTGACGGGTAGCGGTGAAGTGGGCGCTACCGTCACCGTCCGTGATGCAGGCGGTGCAGCTATAGGAACAGCGACCGTAGGTACGGGCGGCACATGGTCAGTCTCACTCACTACTGCGCAAATCACCGGAGCTACCCTGTCAGTGACTCAGACGGATCGGGCAGGTAACGTTTCAACCAGCACACCGTTGGTCGGTGCCATTCGTGTAGTTGCCACAAACGACACCAATGAGGTGGATTACAGTACCACACAAGGCACCATCAATAATGGCACGACCAGTGTTTCGCATGTGGCGCTCGCCAATGTCGGTTTAGGAAGCGTGTTGAATGCGACTGTCTTGTCGAACGGTAACGCCTATGTGTTCTCGGTAGGGCCGGAAGATACCCGCACCATCACGTTGAACGGTTCTGTGGGCGGCATCAGTCTGATTTCAACTTACTCTCTGTATCTGTACGAGCAGCAGACGGATGGGACCTGGTTGTTGATCCAAACTAACGGCAGTTATCTGTCAACGGGATTGATTTCACTGGGTACACAAACCGGTGCCAACATCACCTACAGCAATTTGGGCACGGGCAACTATGCAGTAGTTATCGGTTCAAACGTGAGTGTGGGCGTGTTGCCGACCACCACTATCAGCACAGTATCGGATATCACTACGCTGGCGGTGACGGTTGCGGCGACGGTCACCGGGAACCTGTTAACGAATGACACCAGTTCGATTGCAGGAACGATACCCACTGGCACCACGGTAACCGCCGTCTCAGGTAGCGCAGTTTCCTCAAGTGGAAACACTGTTATTAATACCACCTACGGTACCTTAACTATTGATTATCATGGTGATTATACCTATACCCTGAAGGCGGGTCTGAACATTGATACCTTGCCAACAGCCGATACCTTCACTTACTCGGTGAGGGATGCGAGTGGTGCAGTCACCTCTGCCACCTTGACCGTGACTCTGCATAACGGTGCGGCAACGTCGATCACCGTGAGCACTCTGGTTGCTGAAACCACCTCTGCAGAGCATGACGCCAGCGGCAGTATTTATGGTGATTCCTCTGCCACGCATACCGGAACCTTAAGTTTCACTAATGAAAATGGCGATCTTACTACCGTGAGCAGTACGGGTACCACCTCGGTTGCGGGCGAGTACGGTGTGCTCACTATTGCCGCCAATGGTAGCTACACCTATAACCTGAATGCGAATGTCGAGGGGCAAAACATTCTGCATAAAGAGGTATTCACTTACACGCTGGCAGCAACCGATGGCACCATCACCACCCACTCGTTCACCATCGATCTACACCCGACCATCACGGGTACGACAGGCGCTGACACCATCACCGGCGGTGCCTACGACGACACCATCACCACCGGTGCCGGCGCAGACACGCTGGTATACCACCTGCTGGCGACTGCGGATGCCACTGGTGGTAACGGGCACGATACCTGGACCGACTTTAATGTTGCGCAAGGCGACAAAGTTGACATCAGTAACTTGCTCATTGGCTGGAATGATTCAACAAGTAATATTAATGATTTCGTCAAAGTAGATCATACTTCTGATGGCAATACCGTGCTCTCAATTGACCGTGATGGTACAGGTACGGCGTACAGCAGTACTCAACTGGTCACGCTGGAAGGCGTCAACGTATCTCTGGAGGAACTGCTGCAACAACCGCACCAAAACACCACGGCTTAACGGTGTAAATCAAGCAGGGAAGCAGTATGGGCACAGGGATGTGCCCCTTTCTTTGTTACTGACTGGTGGATTATCGATGGATTTGATGCAATCAGGCGCTCCAACTCGCCGTTATTCTAAGCTCAGCGTCTTCTGTGCGGGCATCGCTTTATTTCATTGTTCTCAACTTATGGCTGCCAGTGATGCGCTCAACTCGGCCAGCCGAATCACCTCCGCAGGCCTGGCGCAACAGCAGCAGGATCTGCCGTCATTAACCGGTGAAGTGGCCGAACCCGCATTGGCTCACGTCCCGGATTCACTCACGATTAACCAGGCCGTACAGCGTGCCATTCAGTGGCATCCGGATATCGCGCAGGCGGTGGGGAAAATGCTGGAACAGGCCAATCAGGTGGATGTGGCGAAAGCCAAATATTATCCGCAGATCAGCGGCGGGATGAACAACGGCTACAGCAATGCTTATACCGAGAAGGGCTTTAGCCCATCGTTCGTATTGTCGGTTTCGCAGATGCTGTATGACTTTGGCAAAGTCAGCAGTTCGGTGCGATCCGCTGAAGCTGGCGTGGCGATGGAACAAGCCAACGTGCTGGTGAGTATTGATACGGTGGCACATGACACGGCTTCCGCGCTGGTGGAAGTGCAGGGCTATCAGCAACTGGTGAAAATTGCCCAGCAGCAGCTCGATGCACTGAGCAAAATTGGCGATCTGGCCCGTCAGCGAAATGATGAAGGCGCGGCTTCGCTCTCCGATGCCACGCAAACTGATGCGCGTATTGAAGGGGCGCGCACCACGCTGATTCAGTATCAGGCCAACCTCGATCGCTGGCGTGCCACGTTGGCGACCTATCTCGGTTGGCCGCTGGTGAAGAAAGTGAATGAGGACTTTCCGGTGAACCTGACGCGCTCCTGCGCGGTGGGTAAAGCGGATGACAAACTCAACCCGGCAGTGCTGTCGGCATGGGCACAGGCCAATCAGGCACAGGCAAAACTGGATAATGCTAACGCGCAGAACCTGCCAACGATTTCGCTGGAACCCCAGGTCACGCACTACCTCAACAATCACTACTCCGGCAGTGAAACGCTCGATCGCACTCAGTATCAGGCTTTCGTCAAAGTGGAGATGCCGATCTATCAGGGAGGCGGGATCACTGCCGCGCGTGACGCCGCTGCCAACGCCTTGCAAGCGGCCAACGCGGCCGTCAACTCCGCGCGCCTGAAAGCACGGCAGCAACTCAGTGAATCGCAAAGTGCAGCCCTTAGCTTGTCGCAGAGTCTGGCGATTATGGGGCGGCAACAGAGGCTGGGTGAGAAAACCCAGCAGCTCTATCAGGATCAGTATCTGCAACTCGGCACCCGTCCGCTGCTGGACGTGCTTAACGCCGAGCAGGAAGTATTCCAGACCCGTTTCACCCTGCAGCAAACCATCAGTCAATTACGATCGTTGCAACTCGACTGCTTATACAGCACCGGGCATATCCGATCGGCGTTCGCTTTGAATAATCAGCGGATCCAGAATGTGGAGATCCAGCCATGACCCAATTACAAATTCCCGATGCCCCGAATGGTGATACCAGCAGTGGTGCCGACGGTCACGTTCCGTTAAATGGATGGGCGACGGCGATCATTCAGATCGCCACACATTATCGTTTGCCCTGTTCTCCGGGCATGATTATGGCCGCCGCCGAATGGCAGGGTAAACAGACGCGTGACAAAGCGTTGCGCCATCTGGCGCGTCAGGCTGGTTTATCGCTACAGCTTTATGAAGAGAATAAATGGGAAATCACCAGCTGGCGTTTGCCGCTGGCGGTAGAACTGAACGATGGGCAAGTCGGTGTTATCACCAGTTTTGACGGTGATGATGAAGTGCGCGTACATTTCTCCGGAGATGAACAACCCACCCCCGTCGCGCTGGCAACGTTGCTGCCTGAAATCCGCTTCGCCGCCGCATTACGCCCGGTAACGGCCGCCAAAGACAGCCGTGTCGATCGTTATCTGGCAACCGTAAAACCCAACTGGCTGATGAAGCTGGTGCTGCACGATATGCGGCCTTACGGCCATGTCATGCTGGCCTCCTTCCTGATCAATCTGATGGCGCTGGTCGGCATTATCTTCTCCATGCAGGTGTATGACCGCGTGATCCCCGCGCAATCTTATCCCACGCTGTATGTGCTCTATATCGGCGTCATTATCTCGGTGGTGTTCACCTACATATTGCGAGTCGGCCGCGATCACGTCACCGACTTACTGGGTAAGCGCGCTGACATGCGTGTATCGGATCGCGTGTTTGGCCATGCGCTGCGGCTGCGAAACAGTGCGGTGCCGCGTTCGACTGGTACCTTTATTTCGCAGCTGCGCGAGCTGGAATCGATCCGTGAGATGGTGACTTCAACCACCGTCTCCGCCATCGTCGATATGCCGTTCTTCCTGCTGTTCCTGCTGGTGATGGCGATTATCGCTCCCCAGCTGGCATGGATAGCGCCCATCGCGGTGATTTTGATGGTGCTGCCAGGCCTGTTCAGCCAGAAAAAACTGGCGAAGCTGGCACAGCAGGCGATGAAAGAGTCCACGCTGCGTAATGCGGTGCTGGTGGAGAGCGTGCAGGGGCTGGAGGATATCAAGCTGATGCAGGCAGAAGATCGCTTCTTGCAGCAGTGGAACAGCTACATTCGCATTACCGCGCAATCCGGCGTTGAGATGCGAAAAGTCATGCATTCGTTGGTCAGTTGGGGTGTGACGGTACAAGGTCTGGTGTATGCCAGTGTCATCGTAGTGGGTGCGCCAATGGTGATCAATGGCGATATCTCTACCGGTGCGATTGTGGCGGCATCCCTGCTTTCCTCTCGTATGATTGCCCCCATGGCAACACTGTGTGGAGTGCTGGCGCGCTGGCAGCAGGTGAAAGCCGCCAAAATCGGTCTGGATGCGTTGATGAATCTGCCGGTGGAAAACAGCAAAGATGAAACACGTATCCATTGCCCGGTGCTGTTTGGCCATTACCAGTTCAATGATGCGATGTTCCGCTATTACAGTGATTCACTCACCGTCGCACTGCGTATTAAAAGCCTGACGATCAAACCGGGTGAACGTATTGCCGTGCTGGGTCGCAACGGTTCGGGCAAGTCAACCTTGTTGCAAGCGATGATCGGCGGCATGGATCTGGTGGGCGGTGAACTGCGTATGGATAACCTCAGCTTGCCGCATATTGATGTGTCGGATGTGCGCCGCAACGTGGGTTTAATGACGCAAAACGCACGCCTGTTCCACGGCACGCTGCGTGAAAACCTGACAATGGGCGCGGCACACGCCACCGATGACGCCATTTTCGGTGCATTAACCGTCAGCGGTGGTGCTGACTTTATCCGTCGTCTGCCGCTGGGGCTGGATCATCCCATCATGGAAGGTGGCGTGGGGTTATCGGGAGGGCAACGGCAATCACTGCTGCTGGCGCGCATGTTGCTGCGCGATCCGAACATCATTCTGCTCGATGAACCGACCGCTGCGCTCGATGATCATACCGAGAAAGAGTTTATCGAGCGTTTAGGGGCTTGGCTCAATGGCCGCACCTTAATCGTTGCGACTCACCGTGCAGCGATCCTTGCATTAGTGGATCGCGTGTTGGTACTCAAAGATGGGCAACTGGTGATGGACAGCCCGAAAGAAAACGCGCTGCCGCCACCGCGTGCGGGTGGTAATCCACCGGAGGTGCACTCATGATGAAGCAACTCCCCGGCAAACTGCGACTAGTCACCGCAGCAGAAGTCAATTCCTCTGACGATCTATTGGGGGAACTCAAATCTGAGACTCACTACACCGGTGCGGTTAGGCTGATCACCATCAGCGCCGCGTTGATCCTGATATCGCTGGTGTGGGCCTGGTTTGGCGTACTGGATGAAGTCTCAACCGGCACGGGCAAAGTGATTCCGAGCTCACGTGACCAGGTGCTGCAATCCTTAGAAGGCGGCATCCTTACCGAGCTTTATGTGCACGAAGGCGATCGGGTGAAAGCGGGGCAGGTGGTGGCGCGTCTTGATGCCACGCGCTCGCAATCCAGCGTGGGTGAAAGTGCGGCGCGTTATCGTGCGGCACTGGCAGCGGCCTCGCGCCTGAGAGCCGAGGTCAACGACGATCCCCTTACGTTCCCCAATGAGCTCAAGGCTTATCCTGATTTGATTGCCTCCGAGACGCGGTTGTATAAAACCAAACGCGCCCAGCTTAATGACTCGACAAAGCAGTTCAAAGAGTCGCTGGCGTTGGCAAACAAAGAGTTAGCGATCACACAGCGACTGGCGAAAACCGGCGCCGCCAGTAGCGTTGAAGTGTTGCGTTTGCAGCGCGATAAATTGGATCTGGAGCTGAAACTCACCGACATGCGCTCGCAATACTATGTGCAGGCGCGTGAGGAGCTGGCAAAAGCCAGTGCCGAAGCGGACAGCCTGGCTGAGGTGATCAAAGGGCGTGAAGATACGGTGACACGCCTGACCATCCGTGCGCCGATGAATGGCATCGTGAAAAACATCAAAGTCTCCACGGTCGGCGGGGTGATTCCTCCCAATGGCGAACTGATGAACATCGTGCCACTCAACGACCGTCTGCTGATTGAGGCGCGCCTGTCACCGCGAGATATTGCTTTTATCCATCCCGGCCAGCGTGCGGTGGTGAAGATCTCGGCCTATGACTACGCGATTTATGGTGGCATGAACGGCGTGGTGGAAAGCATTTCACCGGATACTATCCAGGATGAGGTGAAGCCGGAGATTTACTACTATCGCGTGTTTATCCGCACTGATAACGACTACGTGCAGAACAAAGCCGGTAAGCGCTACTCGATCAGTCCGGGGATGGTTTCTACTGTCGATATCAAGACCGGCGAGAAGACCATCATGGATTATCTGGTGAAACCGTTTAATAAAGCCAAAGAGGCGATGCGCGAACGTTAATCGCACAATCTCGATGTTTAAGGGCCGCCGTTGAGGAGTCAACGGCGGCTTTTTTGTGTCAGTTAGTCAGGTGACTTAAAGGAAATTGATGTTTTATTAGTGTGTGAACCGGTGCCATTTTGCAAGACGATGTCATTTTTTATCCAGTATCAGCGCTAACCTGTTCGCCAAATCTAATGCTGAAAGGATGCAGCTAACCAAGGCCATTCTCAGGGAGTTTTCTCGGTTTTCTTTGACCTGATGGGTTGCAATGGTAATTACTGGAAGCTTTTTGACATTTTTAGAAAATTTTAGTGCGAATTAGTGAAGCGTGTTGGGGATTTGACTTAAACTTTCGTTAACTAGATGAATTAAAGCGTTTTATACCAGTATGTGCTTTTTTGTGGTTAAGAATTGACCGCTGAATAGGTAAGGGCTCAATAAGAATATGCTTAAAATTCTTGTGCCGCCTGTTGCTGTATGTTACATAGAGTGTCGAATTTCTATCCCTTGCTCACTTCAGATTTTTCCGTGAGCGTCGCAGTGAAAAATAATAAAAAGAGCTTACCTCACTACCCGTTAAACGGATGCCTATGCGCACGCCTTAACTTGTCACGCAGCGAGATAAACCGCCTGGATTCAGGTGGGATAGAACAGAAACGTTAACAAAATTAGCCGTCATGCTTCCACGATTTTGGGAGTGCGGCGATAGCATTTGCTAAACACCCCATGCAAAGGAACTGACATGAAGCAGGTTGTTTTTCAGGAGCAGCACAGTGGATTCATTGAGCCGCTGTTAATCGACTCAGTGCGTAAAACTCTGGCCGAACAAGGTGCCGCGCTGAGCAACCTTTCGCAGCAACTTGATAGCCAGCAATATCAAAATGCGCTGCACCTGATCATGAACTGCAAAGGCCACGTAATCCTCTCCGGTATGGGCAAGTCAGGGCATGTCGGCCGCAAGATGTCTGCCACGTTAGCCTCTACCGGAACACCCAGCTTCTTTATTCATCCTGCTGAAGCCTTCCATGGCGATCTCGGGATGATTACCCCTTATGACCTGTTGATTTTGATCTCCGCCAGTGGCGAAACCGATGAAATCCTCAAGTTAGTGCCCTCGCTGAAAAACTTCGGCAACCGCATTGTGGCGATTACCAATAACGGTGACTCCACTCTGGCTAAGAACGCTGATGCGGTGCTGGAACTCAACATGGAAAGCGAAAGCTGCCCCAATAATCTCGCGCCGACGACCTCCACCACCCTGACTATGGCAATAGGCGATGCGTTGGCGGTGGCGATGATTCACCAACGTAAATTCATGCCTGATGACTTTGCCCGTTACCACCCAGGCGGTTCGCTGGGGCGTCGTTTACTGACGCGCGTAGTGGATGTGATGCAGCGTGATGTGCCGACAGTAAATATCGACGCACCTTTCAAAACGGTCATTCAGAAAATCACCAGTGGCTGTCAGGGCATGGTGGTGGTCGAGGACGCAGCGGGAAATCTGGCAGGCATTATCACTGACGGTGACCTGCGCCGCTTTATGGAAAAAGAGGATGCGCTGGCATCTGCCACGGCTGAACAGATGATGACGCGTCAGCCGCTGACGCTGCCAGAAGAAACCATGATTTTTGAAGCAGAGGAAAAGATGCAAAAGCATCGCGTTTCTGCGCTTTTAGTTACCAATAAACTCAATAAGATCACCGGATTGGTACGAATTTTCGACTAGCCGGACATGAATGGGTGTGTCGCGCGGTGAGCCGCAAGTCGTACCTCAACACGTGCCTGAGCACCCCAATAAAATTTGATGATAGTTCCATGTTGATGAAAGTGAAGTCCGCCGCATCCACGATGCGTTCGCGTTTTCCTGCCATTTCACTGGCGGAAATCCAGAAGCACCTGGCGAAAATTATCATTCTGCTGCCGATGGCGCTGCTGCTGATCTATCTCGTGATCTTCAGCCAGCCGCGCTATATGAGCGAATCCAAAGTCGCGATAAAACGTTCGGACGATCTCACCAGCAGTAGTCTTAATTTTGGCTTGTTGCTGGGTGCCTCTAATCCCAGTTCCGCCGAAGATGCGCTCTACCTCAAGGAGTACATCAATTCACCGGACATGCTCCGGGTGCTGGATAAGCAACTCGACTTCCATGAAGCCTTTAGCCATAGCGGGTTGGATTTCCTCAACCATCTGGCGAAGGAAGAGACTGCCGAACGCTTCCTGCAGTATTACCGCGACCGTATCAGCATTGCTTACGACGACAAAACCGGCCTGCTGGATATCCAGACGCAAGGCTTCAGCCCAGAATTTGCGCTGAAGTTTAACCAGGCCGTGTTGAAAGAATCCGAGCGCTTTATCAACGAACTGTCGCACCGGATTGCACGCGATCAGCTCTCGTTTGCTGAAGCGGAAATGGAGAAAGCACGCGTTCGACTGGATGCCAGCAAAAGTGAATTGCTCGCTTACCAGAACAGCAACAACGTGCTGGACCCGGAAGCGCAGGCTCTTGCCGCCAGCACCCTGGTCAATACCCTGATGGGTCAAAAGATCCAGATGGAAGCCGATCTGCGTAACCTGCTGACCTATCTGCGTGATGACGCGCCGCAGGTGGTGAGTGCGCAAAACGCGATCTCCTCCTTACAAGCGCAGATTGACGCTGAAAAAAGCAAAATCACCGCGCCGCAGGGCCACAAGCTGAACCGTATGGCGGTGGATTTTGAAGAGATTAAATCGAAGGTGGCGTTTGATACCGAGCTGTACAAGCTGGCGCTGACTTCGATTGAGAAAACCCGCGTGGAAGCGGCACGTAAGCTGAAAGTCTTGTCGGTGATCAGTTCACCGCAGCAGCCGCAGGAATCCACATCCCCCAATACCCCTTATTTGATCGCCTGCTGGTTGCTGGTGTGCTGCTTATTGTTCGGCACGCTGAAATTGCTGTTAGCCGTTATTGAAGATCACCGGGATTAATTGAGTTCGTCATGAAATTATTGAAGTCACTGTTACTGCTTGCCGTCTGGCAAGCCACCTCCGCCAGCGCGGCCGTCGATATTAATGCCGATCCGAATCTGACCGGTGCGGCACCGCTGCCTTCGTTCCTCACTGGCCAGCAGAGTAGTCAGGTGCAGAGCAGCGATGGGTTTGATAACACCCCGCGCCCGGTTGCGCCTGCAATGATGAGCCGTATGTTCGGCGCACAGCTGTTTAACGGCACCAGCGCCGATAGCGGCGCAACCGTTGGCTTTAACCCCGGCTATGTGCTCAATCCCGGCGACAGCATTCAGGTACGCTTGTGGGGCGCGTTCACTTTTGATGGCGCTCTGCAGGTTGATCCGAAAGGCAATATCTTCCTGCCGAATGTGGGGCCGGTAAAAGTCGCGGGCGTGAGCAACAGTCAGCTGAATGCGTTAGTGACCAGCAAAGTCAAAGAGGTTTATCAGGCTAACGTCAGTGTGTACGCCTCGCTGCTGCAGGCGCAGCCGGTGAAGGTTTACGTGACCGGTTTTGTGCGCAGCCCTGGACTATATGGCGGTGTGACCTCTGATTCCCTGCTCAACTACCTGATTAAAGCGGGCGGCGTCGATCCCGATCGCGGCAGTTATGTCGATATCGTGGTGAAGCGTGGCAACCGCGTGCGTTCCAGCATTAACCTGTATGACTTCCTGCTCAACGGCAAGCTGGGTCTGTCACAGTTTGCCGATGGTGACACCATCGTGGTGGGGCCGCGTCAGCATACCTTTAGCGTGCAGGGCGATGTGTTCAACAGCTATGACTTTGAATTCCGCGACAGCAGCATTCCGGTGACGGAAGCGCTGAGCTGGGCGCGTGCTAAGCCAGGCGCCACTAACATCACTATTATCCGCCAGCAGGGCTTGCAGAAACGTAGTGAGTATTACCCGATCAGTTCTGCGCCGGGCCGCATGTTGCAGGATGGCGATACGCTGATTGTCAGCACCGATCGCTATGCCGGCACCATTCAGGTTCGCGTCGAAGGTGCGCACTCTGGCGAACACGCGATGGTGCTGCCATACGGTTCGAGCATGCGTGCGGTGTTAGCGAAGATCCGCACCAACAGCATGTCTGAAATGAGTGCTATCCAGCTTTACCGTCCTTCTGTGGCGCAGCGTCAGAAAGAAATGCTGGATCTGTCCCTGCAGAAACTGGAAGAGGCCTCGCTCTCTGCCCAGTCCTCCACCAAAGAAGAAGCCAGCCTGCGCATGCAGGAAGCTCAGCTGATCAGCCGCTTCGTCAACAAAGCGCGCAACGTGGTGCCGAAGGGTGAAGTGATCCTCAACGAGAAGAACCTCGATTCGATTCTGCTGGAAGATGGCGACGTGATTAACATCCCGCAGAAAACCTCGCTGGTTATGGTGCATGGCGAAGTGCTGTTCCCGAACGCAGTGAGCTGGGAAAAAGGCATGAGCCCGAAAGATTACATCGAGAAATGTGGTGGTCTGACGCAGAAATCGGGTAACGCCAAGATTGTGGTGATTCGTCAGAACGGGGCAGCCGAGAACGGTGAAGATGTTGACACGCTGAACCCAGGCGACGAGCTGATGGTGCTGCCGAAGTACGAATCGAAGAACATCGAAGTCACACGCGGTATCTCCACCATCCTCTACCAGCTGGCGGTGGGTGCGAAAGTGATTCTGTCGATCTAAGGAATGGATATGAACAAAGCAGTGATTGTGATCCCCGCTCGTTTTGGCTCCTCGCGTCTGCCGGGCAAACCTTTGCTGGATATCGTCGGCAAACCGATGATTCAGCACGTCTATGAGCGTGCGCTGCAAGTGGTGGGCGTGGACGAAGTGTGGGTAGCGACCGATGATGAACGTGTGATGCAGGCCGTCGCCGATTTCGGCGGTAAGGCGATCATGACGCGCGATGACCATGAATCGGGCACTGACCGTCTGGTAGAAGTGATGCAGAAGGTTGACGCGGATATCTACATCAATCTGCAGGGCGATGAACCGATGATTCGTCCACAGGATGTCGCGCATCTGGTACAGGGCATGCGTGATGACGCAGCCTTGCCAGTGGCAACCTTATGCCACCCGATCTCTGCAGAAGAAGCGCTGGAAGCCAGCACAGTAAAAGTGGTGGTGAATACGCGCCGCGATGCACTCTACTTTAGCCGTTCACCGATTCCTTATCCGCGTAATGCCGATAAAGCCCGTTATCTAAAACATGTCGGGATTTACGCCTATCGCCGTGATGTGCTGCAAAACTACAGCCAACTACCAGAAGCCATGCCGGAACAGGCGGAGTCACTGGAGCAGCTGCGTTTAATGAATGCGGGCATCGCGATTCGCGCTTTTGAAGTCGCGGCAACCGGGCCGGGCGTTGATACGCCAGCCTGCCTCGACAAAGTTCGTAAGCTGATGGCACAGGAGCTTGCGGAAACCGCATGATTGGCATCTTCTCTTCCGGTATCTGGCGCATTCCGCAGCTGGAAAATTTTTTGGCACAACCGTGTCAGAAACTTTCTGCACTGCGCCCGATCCCGCAGGAGATAGATACGGTAGCTGTATGGGGACATCGCCCCAGCGCCGCCAAACCGGTTGCGCTGGCTCAGGCTGCCGGTAAACCCGTTCTCCGTCTGGAAGACGGTTTTATCCGCTCACTGGATCTCGGCGTAAACGGTGCACCGCCTCTCTCCATCGTAATGGACGATTGCGGTATCTATTACGATGCCAACCAGCCAAGTGCACTGGAAAAACTGATTCAGGATAAAGCCGGTAATGCGGTTTTAGCTGAACCGGCGCGTGAAGCGATGCAAACCATCGTGACCGAGGACCTGTCGAAATATAATCAGGCTCCGGCTTTTGTCGCAGGTGATGCCCTCAATCCTGAGCTGGTGTTGGTGGTCGATCAGACCTTCAACGATATGTCTGTCACCTATGGCAATGCCGGTGCCGATGATTTCACGGCGATGCTGGATGCAGCGATCAAAGAAAATCCGCAGGCGATTATTTGGGTCAAAGTGCATCCTGATGTCCTACAGGGCAAGAAGGCAGGCTATTACGCCAATCTCCAGTCAACGCATCGCGTGCACCTGATGGCTGACAACGTGAGTCCGCAGTCTCTGTTACGCCACGTTTCACGTGTTTATGTGATGACCTCGCAGTACGGTTTTGAAGCACTAATCGCGGGCAAACATGTGACCTGTTTTGGTCAACCGTGGTACGCCGGTTGGGGATTGACTGACGATCGTCATCCGAAAGCTCAAGAACTGGCAATGCGCCGTGGTAACGCATCATTGTTGGAACTGTTTGCCGCAGCGTATCTGCGTTACTGCCGTTATATCGATCCGCAAACTGGCGCGGCAAGCGACTTGTTTACTGTGCTGCGTTGGATGCAGTTACAACGTCGGCATCAGCAGCAGCGTAACGGGCATTTATGGGCGCCGGGCTTAACGCTGTGGAAATCCACCATCCTCAAACCTTTCTTACGCACCACTGCGAATAAAGTGAGTTTCTCACGCCGCTGTTCTGCAGCTACGGCGTGCGTTGTATGGGGTGTGAAAGGGGAGCAACGCTGGCAGGAAGAAGCTTACAGGCGCTTGCTGCCGATGTGGCGGATGGAAGATGGCTTCTTGCGGTCATCTGGCCTGGGCTCCGATTTGCTGCCACCACTTTCACTGGTGCTGGATAAGCGCGGCATCTATTACGATGCAACCCGCCCAAGCGACCTGGAAGTTTTGCTGAACCACAGCCAACTCACGCTGGCTCAACAGCTACGTGCTGAAAAGCTTCAGCAGCGCCTGGTGGACAGTAAGCTGAGTAAATACAACCTTGGCGCGGACTTTACGTTGCCCGCTGTCGCGCAGGGTAAAACAGTGATTCTGGTGCCGGGACAGGTTGAAGATGATGCTTCGATTCTTACAGGCACAGTTTCCATTAATACCAATCTCGGCCTGCTGTGCACCGTACGTGAGCGCAATCCTGATGCCTTCGTGATCTACAAGCCACATCCTGATGTGCTGGTGGGTAATCGCAAGGGCGACATTCCTGCCGAACAGGTTGCACAGTTCGCTGACTACCAGGCGCTGGACGCCGACATCATTCAATGCATCCAGATTGCGGACGAATTGCATACGCTCACGTCGCTTTCGGGTTTTGAAGCGCTGCTGCACGGCAAGAAAGTATTTTGTTATGGCCTGCCATTTTATGCAGGTTGGGGACTCACCACGGATGAGCACAGCTGCCGTCGTCGTAGTCGCCGTTTGCTGCTATCAGACCTGATCTATCAGGCATTTATTGTTTATCCGAGTTACATCCATCCTCTGCGCCTTGAGCCGATTGCGGCGGAAGAAGCGGCTGAATACCTCATTCATACGCCACGCAGACAGATGTTTATTACAAAAAAGAAAGCGGGACGGATTATCCGTCATTACCGCAAGTTACTGATGTTTATTAAGGTCAGGTTCGGCTGAAGATAGCCGGTTACGGACAATAATGAATAACCATGAAGGTTGAATATGCACAGTAATGCATTGACCATTTTGCTGTCTGGGAAAAAATACCTGCTACTTCAGGGACCGATGGGACCGTTTTTCAATGATGTGGCGGTTTGGCTGGAATCATTGGGACGTGAAGCGGTGAATGTCGTATTCAACGGTGGCGATCGGTTTTACTGTCGCCAGCGTGAATATCTGACGTTTGAACAGACGCCGAAGGAATTTCCAGGCTGGCTGCGCGACACTCATGCCAGCTACGACTTCGATACGATTCTGTGCTTTGGCGATTGCCGGCCATTGCATCAGGCTGCAGGTCGTTGGGCAAAATCCAAAGGTATTCGCTTCCTCGCCTTTGAAGAGGGGTATCTGCGTCCGCACTTCATTACGGTGGAAGAGGGCGGGGTGAATGCACACTCCTCACTGCCGCGCGACCCTGATTTCTATCGTCAATTGCCAGAGATTCCTGCTGCGCAGGTGGAGCACCTGAAACCTTCTGCGATGAAGCGCATTGGCCATGCGACCTGGTATTATCTGGTCGGCTGGCGCTACCGTCATGAGTTCCATAAATATCGCCATCACAAATCCTTCTCACCCTGGTATGAAGCGCAATGTTGGATTCGTGCTTACTGTCGCAAACAGCTCTACGGTGTAATGCAGCGTAAGGTGTTACCGCGTTTGCAGTCAGAATTGGATCAGCGCTATTTCCTTGCGATCTTGCAGGTGTACAACGACAGCCAGATCCGGAACCACAGCCGCTATGACGATGTGCGTGATTATATTAATGACGTGATGTATTCCTTTGCGCGCAAAGCACCGAAAGATAGCCATTTGGTTATCAAGCACCATCCGATGGATCGCGGTCATCGTTTATATGGGCCGCTGATTAAGCGCTTGGGGAAAGAGTTTGGTGTGAGTGACCGTGTGATCTATGTGCACGATTTGCCGATGCCGGAATTACTGACACATGCTAAGGCCGTGGTCACGATCAACAGTACGGCAGGGATCTCAGCGCTGATTCACAATAAGCCACTGAAGGTGATGGGCAATGCCCTCTACGACATCAAGGGACTGACGTATCAAGGGCATTTGCACCAGTTCTGGCAGGCAGGGTTTAAGCCGGATATGAAGTTGTTTAAGCAGTTTAGGGGGTATTTGCTGGAGAATACGCAGGTTAATGCGGTTTATTATGAGGTTGAAATAAGATATTCAAATTGTTACTGTCTCCCAGTCTTTAAAAAAATTGATTTTGATAGAATAAGTGAGGGTGATTGTATTAAGTTTTGAATATTTATTGGTTTTGTTATTGATATTCTCAATATGGATTTTTAATGACTGAGCTTTGCAATACCTAAATGATAATTTTGAGGCTTTGATTTAACTTATGGTTAAGCTTAATAAGATTGAAAACTATAATGACGCTAAAGGTAACTCAGTACAGTCCAAAGCTATTTACGAAGATTGCACTGTGGTTTTCAAAGGGGGGAATAATAAAGTTCATGTTGATGATGGTGCTAAGCTATCAAATCTAGTTATACATTTAGATTGTAATAATTCTTCTGTCTTTATTGGTAGCCATGATGCAGTTTCTATTCCTTTAAAAGGAACCATCAGAGTTGGTGAGGATGCACAGGTTATAATTGGAAAAAATGTCACCTCCAGTCCAGTTTATATTAGTGCCGTAGAGGGCGCTAAAATCAGCATCGGTGATGATTGCATGATTTCAACGTCTGTCATTATTAGGTCAGATGATTCCCACCCAATATTTGATGTTCGCACTGGGAAACGTGTTAACCCAGCAAGAGATGTGGTTATTGGTAATCATGTCTGGATCGGTGAACGTGCCGTAATACTTGGTGGCTCAGTAGTAGGCAATGGTTCGATTGTAGGCATAGGTTCTATCGTTAAAAAGAAATTTCCTAACAACTGTATCGTAGCCGGAATCCCTGCAAAGATAACTAGAAAGCATATCGCTTGGGAGCGTCCTCATTTAAGCTTAACAGAGCCTTATTATAAAAATGATGAAGCAGCAGTGAAAAAGACTGGCTATTGGGATTATACCGATGATATTTGATATTTAACTCTTAAACTGCTGCAAATCATTTATTTATTAAAAACCACCGATCATTTGGTGGTTTTATGGCTTAGCTTTTCTTAAAAGCAATGTTTCCTACCATCTTTAACACAGGATTATTAGAATCATTGAAGAAATCTCCT